>CAWKGC010000024.1:0-348512 GCA_963849005.1 uncultured beta proteobacterium
GTGCTCCTGGGTGTCCATGTCGATGAAGTCGACGATGATGATGCCGCCGAGGTTGCGCAGGCGCAGCTGGCGCGCTATCGCGAGCGTCGCCTCGAGGTTGGTCTTGAAGATGGTGTCGTCGAACGAGCGCCCGGAGACGAAGCCGCCGGTGTTCACGTCGACCGTGGTGAGCGCCTCGGTCTGGTCGAAGATCACGTAGCCGCCGCTCTTCAGGTCGACGCGGCGCGCGAGCGCCCGCTCGATCTCCTCTTCGACCGCGAACAGGTCGAAGAGCGGGCGCTCGCCGTTGTAGTGCTCCAGGATCGGCAGCGAGCGGCTGGTGTAGCGCGTCGCGAACTCCTGGAGCTTCACGAAGGTCTCGCGCGAATCGACGATGATGCGCTCGGTGGCCTCGCCCACGAGGTCGCGCAGCACGCGCGTGGCGAGCGTGAGGTCCTGGTGCAGGAGCGATTGCGGCGCAGCGGTCGTCGCCGCCACCGAGATCTGTTTCCATAGCGTGGCGAGGTACTCGATGTCGGCGGCCAGCTCTGCGTCGGTCGCCGTTTCCGCGACCGTGCGCACGATGAAGCCGCCCGCCTCGCCCTCGGGCAGCAACTCGTGGATCTTCTCGCGCAGGTGCTCGCGGTCCGCCTCGCCCTCGATCCGCTGCGATATGCCGATGTGCGGGTCCTGCGGCAGGTACACCAGCAGGCGGCCGGCGATCGACACCTGGGTGGAGAGCCGCGCGCCCTTGCTGCCTATCGGGTCCTTGACCACCTGCACAAGGAGCGACTGGCCCTCGAAGAGGATGCGCTCGATTGCCTTCATCGTGCCGTCGGGGTTGCGCGCGGACCAGATGTCGGCCACGTGCAGGAAGGCCGCGCGCGCGAGCCCGATCTCGACGAACGCGGACTGCATGCCCGGCAGCACGCGGCACACGCGGCCCAGGTAGATGTTGCCCACCAGCCCGCGGCTCGAGTCGCGCTCGATGTGCAGTTCCTGCACCGCGCCCTGCTCGGTGACCGCGACCCGCGTTTCCTGCGGGGTTACGTTGATCAGTATCTGCTCGTTCATTCGCGGCTTCGCCGTTCAAGAAGGATGGAACCGCCGATGAACGCCGATGAACGCCGATAAAACCTTGATGGTGGGTGGCTTCGGCGATCTTCCGAGTGTCCCGGAACCAAAGCCTGAATTGCCTTTGCTTTTATCGGCGTTCATCGGCGTTCATCGGCGGTTAATCTGCTTTTGTATTCACAGGGCGACGCGTCATGGTACAGCGATGCCGAAGGCACGAAGAAGGCGGGCGGTTTCGAAGAGCGGCAGGCCCATGACGCCGGTATAGCTGCCCTCGAGGCGCTCGACGAAGGCGCCGGCGCGGCCCTGGATGGCGTAGGCGCCAGCCTTGTCCATCGGCTCGCCGGAGTCGACATAGGCGCGGATCACGCGCTCGTCGAGCACGCAGAACGTGACGCGCGATTCGCTCACCTCGATCTCGAGGCGGTGCTCGAACGCGACCGCGACCGCGGTCAGCACGCGGTGCACCTGCCCGGAAGCTCGCGCAGGATGCGCGCCGCGTCCTCCGCGTCCGCGGGCTTGCCGAAGATCTCCATCCCCAGGCAGACGGTCGTGTCGGCGGACAGCACCGGGCGTTTCCTCAGGTTGCGGGAGACGAGCCGCCGCCAGCCGGCAATCGCCTTGATCCGCGCGACGCGCCGCACGTACTCGTCGGGGGACTCGTTCTCAAGCGACGCTTTCGTCGGTCTCGGGGTCGGCGCGCAGGCCTTCGCGGAACATCAGGGGCTCGAACGCTGACGCCGAGCTGGTTGAGGAGCTCCCGCCGGCGGGGGCTCTTCGACGCGAGGTAGATGGAGGCGCCGTCAGTCACGGTGGTAGGGGTGGTTGGCGAGGATGGACCAGGCGCGGTAGAGCTGCTCGGCAAGCAGCACGCGAACCAGCGCATGCGGCAGGGTGAGGGCGGAGAGGGAGATCAGCTTGTCGGCGCGCGCCTTGACCGCCTCCGAGAGGCCGTCGGCGCCGCCGATCGCGAGCACCGGGTGCGTGCCGTCGCGCATCCAGCCGGAGAGCATCACGGCGAGGCCCTGCGTGGTGACCGCCTTGCCGCGCTCGTCGAGCGCGATCAGCGTCGCGCCCTGCGGCAGCGCGGCGAGCATCCTTTCGCCTTCGAGTTCGACCGCGCGCGCCGCGGTCTTGCCGCTCGCAGCGCTCCTCGGGCTTCAGGTCGGCGACCTCGAGCTGGATCTCCGGCGGCAGGCGCTTTCGTACTCACGGTATCCGTCCCGTATCCACGCCGGCATCTTGTGGCCGACGCAGAGGATCGTGATGCGCACGGCCTAGGACGTCTTGCGGCGGCGGGCGGGGGTGGTCGCGGCGCGCGATCCCGCCCCGGCAATGGTGCCGCGGGTGCGCGTCGACTGGTCGCGCGTCGCCTTGCGTCTTCCCGCGGGAGTGTCGGTGCCCGAGGGGCCGTGGGCGGCGGCCTCGCGGCGCGGGCCGATCTCCGGGGGCAGCGAAGGGTTGATCACCTTGTTGCGCTTGCCGTTGTCCCACAACTCCTCGAGCGAGTAGTAGGCCCGGATCGCCGGCTGCATGATGTGCACGACGATGTCGGTGGCATCCACCAGCACCCAGTCGCCCGAGTCCTCGCCTTCGGTGCCGATGATGTGCGCGCCGGATGCCTTCAGCCGGTCGCGGACATTGCGCGCGCAGGACTTGCTCTGGCGGGCGGATTCCGCGGTTGCGACGATCACGGTATCGAAGAGCGAGGTGAGTCTTCTTCACGTCGATCGCGACGATGTCGCGCGCCTTGATCTCCTCCAACGCCTCGATGGCGATCTTCTTTTGCGCGAGCGAACTGGGCGACTTGGTTTTCATGCTGCTCCGGTATAGGTGTGGTTGGCGAGAATATAGTCGAGAACGCCATCGGGGAGGAGATAGCGTGCGTTGGCGCCCTCGGCGAGCATGCCGCGCAGGGCGCTGGAGGAAATCGGCAGCGCCGTCATGGCGAAGGTGGCGATCTTTCCGGCGGGAGCGGCCCGCAACTCCTGCGGGTTCAGCGTGAAGCGCGGCCAGGTCGCGCGCGGAAAGGCGCCCGGCCCCTTGCCTGCCCATTGCGCGTCCCCGGCCCGCACCGCGACGGCGAAGTGCGCGAGGCCGAAAAGCTCGTCCCAGCGATGCCAGGTGTCGATCTTCTGGAAGGCATCGCTGCCGCAAAGCCAGACGAGCGGCTTGTCGGGGCCCACCTCGCGGCGGATTTCGGCGAGCGTGTCGATGGTGTAGGTGGGGCCGTCGCGGCGGGTCTCGCGCGCGTCGATGGAAAAGCGCGGCTCGCCGGCCGTGGCGAGCTCGAGCATCGCCATCCTCTCCTGCGCGCCGGCAATTGCGCCGCGGCCGCGGTGCCACGGCTCGCCGGTGGGCAGGAACACGACGCGCTCCAGCCCGAAGGCCTCGCCAAGCTCGACCGCGAGGCGCAGGTGCCCGAAGTGCACCGGGTCGAAAGCGCCGCCGAAGAGCCCGATCGCCAAGGAGATGCGGCTACTCGCGGACCTGGCCGGAGCCGATCACGATCCACTTCTGCGAGGTGAGCCCCTCGAGGCCGACCGGGCCGCGCGCGTGCAGCTTGTTGGTCGATATGCCGATCTCGGCCCCCAGCCCGTACTCGAAGCCGTCGGCGAAGCGCGTCGAGGCATTCACGATCACCGAGCTGGAATCGACCTCGCGCAGGAAGCGCATCGCGCGGCCGAGGTCCTCGGTGACGATGGCATCGGTGTGCTGCGAGCCGTACTTCGCGATGTGCGCGATCGCCGCGTCCAGGCCCGCCACGGTGCCGATGGAGACGATCGGCGCGAGGTACTCGGTCGACCAGTCTTCCTCTTTCGCCTCCTTGAGCCCCTTGATGCCGGCCTTGGCGAGCACCGCCTTGGTCGCGGGGTCGCAGCGCATCTCGACCTTCTTCGCGGCGAAGATCTTGCCGATCGCCGGCAGCACGGCGGGCGCGATGGCCTCGGCGACCAGCAGGGTCTCCATGGTGTTGCACGGGCTGTAGCGCTGGGTCTTGGCGTTGTCGGCGATCGCGACCGCTTTTTCCGGGTCGGCGAGGTCGTCGATGTAGACGTGGCACACGCCGTCGAGGTGCTTGATCACGGGCACCGTGGCCTCGGCGGCGATGCGCGACGTGAGCCCCTTGCCGCCGCGCGGAATGATGACGTCGACGAAGCGCTGCATCGTGATCAGCTCGCCCACGGCGGCGCGGTCGGTCACCGAGACCAGTTGCACCGCGTCCTCGGGCAGCCCCGCCTTGCGCAGCCCCTCGGCGAGGCAGGCCGCGATGGCGAGGTTCGACTGCAGCGACTCGCTGCCGCCGCGCAGGATGCAGGCGTTGCCGCTCTTCAGGCACAGCCCCGCGGCGTCCGCGGTCACGTTCGGCCGGGACTCGTAGATCATCCCGACCACGCCCAGCGGCACGCGCATCCTGCCCACGCGGATGCCGGAAGGGCGGGTGCGCAGCTCCGTGATCTCGCCGACGATGTCGGGAAGGGCGGCGACCTGGCGCAGGCCTGCGGCCATCTGCGCGATGCCCTTGCCGGTGAGGGCCAGGCGGTCGATGAAGGCGGCATCGAGCTTGGCAGCGCGCGCCTCGCGCACGTCCTGCCCGTTGGCCTCGAGGATGGTGCGCTCGCGATCGAGCAGGCTGTCCGCCGCGGCCTCCAGCGCAAGGTTCTTCTCGCGCGTGCCGGCCGCCGCAAGCGCGGTGGCGGACGCGCGCGCGCGTTCGCCGATCGACTGCATCAGCGCGCGCACATCGGTCTGGGTGGTGAGGTCGTTGGCCATGTTCAGTGGGTTGCGTAGGGTTCGCGGAGCGTCTTGCAGCCGGCGATCTGCAGGGCCAGCGTGGTCAGGGACACCCACGCGCTTCCCGTCGCCACGCCCTTGATCATGCGGTCGGCGTGCGCCGCCTGCAAGAGCGCCCGCGCAAGCGCCCCGGAGGGCTGGCGGCGCGCGCTCTTCGCCAGCCGGTCCATGCGCGCCTGGGGCAGGTAGCGCCGCGGCTTCTCGCCCGTGGCCAGCTGCATCATGGTGCGCAGGTCTTCGGTGAGCACCCAAAGGACCAGCGGCTGCGCCTCGCCGGCCGCCTCCAGCGAATCCATCACCCGGGCAATGCGCGCGGCCTCGCCCGCGTGCACCGCGTCGGCAAGGTCGTCGAGGTCGAAGCGCGACACGTCCGTCACGCAGTCGCGGATGCCTTCGAGCGAGACTTCGCCCTCTGGCAGGAGCAGCGCCAGCTTCTCGACTTCCTGGCGTGCCGCGAGCAGGTTGCCTTCGACGCGATCGGCGAGCCACTCGAGCGTCGCGGCGCCGGCTTTCTGGTTCTGGCGGGCGAGGCGCTCGGCCAGCCAGGCGGGAAGGCTTTCGCGCGGCACGGGCTTCGCCTCGACCATCGTGCCGGCCGCGGCGAGCGCGCCGAACCATGCCGACTTCTGCTGCTTCCAGTCGAGATCGGGCAGCAGCACGAGCGTCACGGCATCTCCCGGAGGCTTCGCCGCATAGCGCTCCAGCGCCGCGCCGCCTTCCTTCCCCGGCTTGCCCGTGGGAACGCGGATCTCGATCAGCTTGCGATCGGCGAAGAGCGACAGGTTGGCGGCGGACGCGCCTAGCGACTTCCAGTCCGCGCCCGGCTCCGCGGTGAAGACTTCGCGCTCGGTGCAGCCCGCGGCCCGCGCCGCGGCGCGAAACGCGTCGGCCGTCTCGAGGATGAGCAGGGGCTCGGCGCCGAAGATCGTGGTGAGCGCGGATGGGCCGCGCTTCAACGCGGCAAGCAGTTGGGCGGGTGTCTGGGCCATCGCTAGCTCGCCTTGGGGGCGGGGCCCCCTTCGAGCTGGGGGGCCGGGCGCCGGATGAACGCCAGCCGGTTCACGATCAACCGCGCGGCCGCCCTTTCCATGTCCTGGTACTGGAGTCCCTCCTCGATGCTCTTTGCGATCACCGCGGTATCGCTGTAGGAAACCGTGCGATTGAGCACCAGTTCTGTCGGGGCGATGAGGGGCTCTTCCCCGCCGTCGGTAAGCTGGTAGGAAATGCGCAGGCGCAGCTGGAACTCCAGCACCGTGCCCGAGGTGGAAAGCGAGAGGATGGATTTCTCGCGCGCCTCGGAGAGGATGCGCAGCGCCACCTCGCCCTCCTTGGCCGTGGTGGCGAGCGTCGTCGGCCCGGTGGCGAGCGAGCGGCGGACCTCGTTGGCGACGGCGGACGGCCCGGCGCTCGCGACGTAGATGCTCTTGAAGGCCATGGGCGTGTCGCCGCGCAGCTGGAAACCGCAACCGGCCAGGATCGCGGCGACTGCGATGCACGCGATGACAAGCTGGGTCCCCGCTTTCGCGGGGACGACGACCCTTTCGTCATTCCGGCGAAAGCCGGAATCCAGTCGTGTCGTCGCCTTACGCAACGACGTTCACCAATCGCCCGGGCACGACGATGATCTTCTTCGGCGGCTGGCCGTTGAGAGACTTCACCACAGCTTCATGCGCGATCGCGGTGGCCTCGATGGCTTCCTTGCCGGCGGCGGCGCTCACGCGCAGGTGGCCGCGCAGCTTGCCGTTGATTTGCAGCACCAGTTCGACCTCGTCCTGCACGAGCGCGGCCTCGTCGACCTCGGGCCAGCTTGCGTCGAGCAGCTCGCCGTGCGTCCTTGCGTAACCGAGCCCGTCCCAAAGCGCCACGGTCACGTGCGGCGTCACCGGATACAGGACGCGCAGCAGGATGCCGAAGCACTCGGCCTGCGCGGCGGGGGCCGCAGCCGCGGCGGCGCCCTCCAGCGCATTGAGCATCTTCATGCACGCCGACACCACGGTGTTGTACTGGAAGCGCTGGTAGTCGTAGTTGGCCTGCTTGAGCGTGAGGTGGACCTCGCGGCGCAGCGCCTTGGTGGCGTCGTTCGCGGCAGCGTCGCTCGCGGGCAGCGCGGCGAGCTTCTGGCCGAATGCCCAGAGTCGGCGCAGGAAACGGAATGCGCCGTCGACTCCCGCGTCCGACCATTCGATGGTCTGGTCGGGCGGGCTCGCGAACATCACGAACAATCGCGCGGCATCCGCGCCGTAGCGGTCGATGATGTCCTGGGGGTCGACGCCGTTCAGCTTCGACTTCGACATCGTGCCCACGCCGCCGTACTCCACGGGCTTGCCGTCCGCCTTCGCGCGCGCGCCGGTGACGCGGCCCGCCGCGTCGTGCATCACCTCCACCGAGTCGGGGGCGAAGTACTCGATGCCGCCTTTTTCATTCTTGCGCGAGTAGATGTGGTTGAGCACCATGCCTTGCGTGAGCAGGTTCACGAAAGGCTCGTCGAACTTCACCATCCCCATGTCGCGCATCACCTTGGTCCAGAAGCGCGCGTAGAGCAGGTGCAGGATGGCGTGGCTGATGCCGCCGATGTACTGGTCCATCGGCATCCAGCGGTCGTTGCGCGCATCGACCATCGTGTCCGCGTCCGGGCAGGTGTAGCGCATGTAGTACCACGAGGATTCGACGAAGGTGTCCAGGGTGTCGGTGTCGCGGCGCGCGGGCTTGCCGCACTTCGGGCACTTGCAAGCAATGAACGTTTCGCTCTTCGCGAGCGGGCTGCCGCTGCCGTCGGGGACCAGGTCCTCCGGCAGCACCACCGGAAGGTCGGCGTAGGGCACCGGCACTTCGCCGCAGCCGGCACAATGGATGATCGGCACCGGCGTGCCCCAGTAGCGCTGGCGCGAGACGCCCCAGTCGCGCAGGCGATAGGTCGTGCGCTTCTCGCCCAGGCCCCTGGCGCCGAGGTCGGCGGCGATCGCGTCCACCGCCTCCTGGTAATCGAGGCCGTCGTACTTGCCGGAATTCACGCACACGCCGCGTGCTTCGTACCAGGGCTGCCACGCGTCGGTCGAATAGCGCTGAGCGTCCACATCGATGACCTGCTCGATGGCGAGGCCGTACTTGGCGGCGAACGCGAAGTCGCGCTCGTCGTGGCCCGGCACGCCCATCACCGCGCCCTCGCCGTAGCCCATCAGCACGTAGTTGCCGATCCAGACCTCGACCGGGTCGCCCGTGAGCGGATGCGCCACGAAGAAGCCGGTGCCGATGCCCTTCTTGTCCTGCATCGCGAGGTCGGCCTCGATCACCGTGCCCTGCTTGCACTCGGCGATGAAGGCGGCGACGGCGGGCTTGCCCTCGGCCAGGCGCGCGGCGAGCGGATGCTCGGCGGCGATGGCACAGAAGGTCGCGCCCATCAGCGTGTCGGCGCGCGTGGTGAACACCCAGAGCTTTTCCTCGCGGCCGCCGAGCGTGTACGGGAAGGCCAGCCGCACGCCGACGCTCCTGCCGATCCAGTTGCGCTGCATGGTGCGCACCTGCTCGGGCCAGCCGGTCATGTCGTCCAGCTTGTCGAGCAGTTCCTCGGCGTAGTCGGTGATGCGCAGGTAATACATCGGGATCTCGCGCTTTTCCACCGGCGCCCCCGAGCGCCAGCCGCGCCCGTCGATCACCTGCTCGTTCGCGAGCACCGTCTGGTCGACGGGGTCCCAGTTCACGACCCCCGTCTTCTTGTAGGCGATGCCCTTTTCCAGCATCTTCAGGAACAGCCACTGGCTCCACTTGTAGTAGGCGGGCGCGCAGGTCGCGAGCTCGCGCGTCCAGTCGATTGCCCAGCCCATCGACCGGCACTGCACCTTCATGTAGTCGATGTTCTCGTACGTCCACTTCGCCGGCGCGACCTTGTTCTTCATCGCCGCGTTCTCGGCGGGCAGGCCGAAGGCGTCCCAGCCCATGGGCATGAGGACGTTGTAGCCCTTCATGCGCAGGTGCCGGTACATCACGTCGTTGATCGTGTAATTGCGCACGTGCCCCATGTGCAGCTTGCCCGAGGGGTAGGGCAGCATCGAGACGCAGAAATACTTCGGCTTCGGGGAGTCGTCGGGAGCGACGTAGGCGCGCGCCTCGTCCCAGCGCTTCTGCAGCGCCGGCTCGATCGCGTTCGGGTGGTAATGGGCTTCCATGCGGTTCATGATGCCTTGGGCGGGATACCGGGCTCGGCGACTTGAACGACACCGGGGCCATTCACCGGGCAATTATACTGGAGCTACCCCTCGAAGCCCTTGCGGGCCGGGGGTTTCGCGGGCTGCATCCGAGGCGCTTGCCGCCGCGTAGAAACGCGGGTCACCCACGACGATCGGGAAGCGACATATGAAATCCGGATTCCTTCGCGGCATTTTCTTCCTGGCGCTTGCCTCGGTCGCTCTGGCATCGCACGCCGCCGCGCCAGTGCGCGTCGAGGGCGTGCAGAACGCCGCATGGCTCGATCGCGCCGGCGTCGCGGAGCCGCTCGTCGCCGGCATGGAAATCCGGGCCGCCGACCGCGTGCGTACCGGCACGAATGCCCGCGTGCAGCTGCAGCTTGCCGAAGGCAGCACGGTGAAGCTGGGCGAGAACGCCGTCCTGACGATCGAGCGGGCCGGGAGCGGCGGCGGGATATACCGCGTTGCGCTGAACGTCGCGCAAGGGGCGTTTCGCTTCACCACCGGCGTCGCGGCAGGCAATCTCCGGCGTGAAGTCGACATCAGGGTGCGCAGCATCACCGCGGGCATCCGCGGCACCGACCTGTGGGGCCGCTCCAACGCGGAACGCGACCTCGTCTGTTTGATCGAAGGGAGAATCACGGTCACGGCCGACAGTGCGCCCGCCGTCACGATGAGCCAGCCGCTCGACTTCTTTCAGAAACCGCGCGGCGCCCCGGCGCTTGCCGTTGGCAAGGTCGATCGCAGGCAACTCGACGAATGGGCGCGGGAAACCGAACCCCTGAAATGATCGGATCGAAAGAAAACGGGGTCAGAGTACATTTCGTCGATATCGGGGTCAGAGTACATTTCGCGCAAAATGTAACCTGACCCCGTTTCTCCGGAAATGTACACTGACCCCGTTTCGGGGCCGCGGCGGCGGGTATAATTTTGGCTGTTTCCGCACGTCCTCCCGCATGCCCGATTTCCTCTCCGGCCTCAATCCCGAACAGCACAAGGCGGTCACGCTGCCGCGGCAGTCCGCGCTGATCCTCGCCGGCGCCGGCTCCGGGAAGACGCGCGTGCTGACCACGAGAATCGCCTACCTCATCCAGTCGGGGCAGGCGAGCCCGTCGGGAATCCTCGCGGTGACCTTCACCAACAAGGCGTCGAAGGAGATGGCGGCGCGGCTCTCCGCGATGCTGCCGATCAACACGCGCGGCATGTGGATCGGCACTTTCCACGGCCTGTGCAACCGCATGCTGCGCGCGCACCACCGCGACGCGGGCCTGCCGCAGCTCTTCCAGATCCTCGACTCCGCCGACCAGCTCTCCGTGGTCAAGCGCCTTGCCAAGGCGCAGAACCTCGACGACGAGAAGTTCCCGCCGCGGCAGCTCCAGTACTTCATCAACAACTGCAAGGAGCACGGCCTGAGGGCGAAGGACGTCGAGGCCGGCGACGAGTTCACCACGCGCATGGTGGCCTTCTACGCCGACTACGACGCGCAGTGCAACAAGGAGGGCGTGGTCGATTTCGCCGAACTCCTGCTGCGCAGCCACGAGCTGCTGGCGAGGAACCTGCCGCTGCTGACGCACTACCAGGAACGCTTCCGCTTCATCCTCGTCGACGAGTTCCAGGACACGAGCGAGCTGCAATACAAGTGGATCAAGCTGCTGGCCGGTTCGAACGGCGCGGTTTTCGGGGTGGGCGACGACGACCAGTCGATCTACGCCTTCCGTAACGCCCGAGTAGGCAACATGCAGGACTTCAAGCGCGACTTCGACATCGGCGAGGTCATCAAGCTCGAGCAGAACTACCGCTCCGAGGGCAACATCCTCGACGCCGCCAACGCGGTGATCGCGCAAAACAAGGCGCGGCTCGGCAAGAACCTCTGGACGGAAGCGGGCAGGGGCGAGCCCATCCGCATCTTCGCCGCCGCCACCGACGAGGAAGAGGCGCAGTTCATCGTCGATGAAGTGAAGGCGCTGCACCGCGAGGGCATGGCGCTCGCCGACATGGCCCTCCTGTACCGTTCGAACGCGCAGTCGCGCATCCTCGAGCACGCGCTCTTTCGCGCCGCCATCGGCTACCGCGTCTATGGCGGCCAGCGCTTCTTCGAGCGCCAGGAGATCAAGCACGCGCTCGCCTACGTGAGGCTGGCGGCCAATGCCGGCGACGACACGGCGTTCACGCGCGTCGTCAATTTTCCGCCGCGCGGCATCGGTGCGCGGTCGGTCGAGCAGCTGCAGCAGTCCGCTGAAGCCATGGGCGTGAGCCTGATGCAGGCGGCGAAATCCGGCGGCGGCGTCGCCGGTCGCGGCGGCACGGCGATCGCGGGTTTCGTCGCGCTGGTCGAATCGCTGCGCCAAGCGGCCGCGAAGCTCACCTTGCCGGAGCTGATCGACGAAGTGCTCGCGCGCAGCACGCTGCGCGCGCATTACACGGCCGAGCGCGACGGCCAGGACCGCCTCGAGAACCTGAACGAACTGGTGACCGCGGCGACGCTCTTCGCCGAGGAATTCGACAAGGGCGAGATCGACCCCGCGCCCGTGGCCGAAGGCGCGGCCGAACCCACGCCGCAAGAAGCGATGCTCACCGCCTTCCTCTCGCACGCGAGCCTGGAAGCCGGCGAGCACGAGGCCGCGGCCGGGCAGGACGCGCTGCAATTGATGACGGTGCACTCGGCCAAGGGGCTGGAGTTCCACGCGGTCTTCATCAGCGGGCTCGAAGAAGGCCTCTTCCCGCACGAGAACAGCCTCAAGGAAGACGGCGGCCCGGAAGAGGAACGGCGGCTGATGTATGTCGCGATGACGCGCGCGCGCCGGCGCCTCTACGCTTCCTACGCCGGCACGCGCATGCTGCACGGCCAGCCGCGCTACGGCATCGTGTCGCGCTTCGTCGAGGAGATCCCGCGCGAGCTTACGCGCTGGATCGTGCTGCCGGAGAAGGCGGCGCCGGCGTGGACGCCGCCGCAGAGGAACTGGGGCGGGAACCCCGTCTCGGGCGCAAGGCGGTCGGCTGCGGCGCCGGCCTCCGAATTCGCCGACCTCACGCGGCCGATCGCCGGCAAGCGGCCCGACGAGCATCCGTTCGCCATCGGGCAGAACGTGCAGCACGCGAAATTCGGCGAAGGCGTGGTCATCAACTTCGAGGGGCGCGGGCTGGATGCCCGCGTCCAGGTGCGCTTCCGCTCGGAAGGCACCAAGTGGCTGGCGCTGCAGTACGCCAAGCTCCAGCCCGGCTGATCCGGCGCGCTAGCCCTTGCGGTAGAGTTCGACGCGATTTCGCCCGTTGGCCTTGGCCTCGTAGAGCGCGCGGTCGGCGTGCTGGATCCACTGCGCGTGGTCGGATTGCCCGCCGGCGTCGGCCACCGCGATGCCGATGCTGGCGGTGCAGCGCCGCGACTGCTTGCCTGCCGCACCGGCGGCCTCGAATGCGAGGCGCAGGCGCTCGGCGATCACCTGCGAGCCGGAGGCGTCCGTTTCGGGCAGCAGCACGCCGAACTCGTCGCCGCCATAGCGCCCGGCGACGTCCTGGGCGCGCAGGTGCTCGCGCAGCACGGAGCCCAGCCGGCGGATCGCGTCGTCCCCGGACGAGTGGCCGTAGCGGTCGTTGATCGTCTTGAAGTCGTCGAGGTCGAGAAGGAGCAGGCCTGCCCTGCTGCTGTTGCGGCGGTGGCGCGCGAACTCGCGCGCGACCTCTTCTTCCCAAGCGCCGCGCGTGAGCAACTGCGACAGCGCATCGATGCGCACTCGCATCGAGAGCGTGCGGTTCTGGTCGCGCATGTCCGCTGCCAGCCGTTCCGCCGCAATGCCGACGAACATCGGATAGAGCAGGCCCAGCGGCGCGCTTGCGAGGATCACGGTCAGCGGGGAGGCGAGGTGCGGCTCGATGCCGGATGCAAGCGCGATCACCCCGCACGCGACCGCCATTGCCATGAGGCACTGCGCGAGGAAGCGCGGGCCGCCGATGCTGATCTTGTCCATGGCGAGCGTCGACACCAGCAACAGGCTGGGTACGAGGTTGAAGCCCATGAGCGCGATCCACGCGCCTCCCAGCGCGGCGTCGATCATCAGGTTGCGCCGTTCCGCGCGATAGGGATCCCGGCTGCCGCGCGCCCACAGGAACGCGACATGCGGCCAGGCGAAAGCGTGGATGCCGAGCGCCACCAGGGCCATCGCATGGGTGCCGGAGACCTGGAACGCCGTGCCGACGGCAACGAACCCGAGGCCCAGCCCTGCGATGCGCAACGGGTAGGACCGGAGCGGCAGGCTGCGTTCGAGTTCCTGGCTGCTGTCCATTGGCGTTCAGCGCGGCGGCGCGATCGTCCCCGTGTCGCCGAAGATCTCGCGGTAGCCGACGTAATTGCTGGCGAGCATCACCGGCACGGCGATGAAAAGCCCCAGCCCCCACGGCAGCAGCGCCACGAACACCATGGCGGTGAGCGCCAGCCCGTAGACCAGCATCGTCCCGAAGTTCGACAGCGCCGCGTAGGCGCTCCAGCGGATCGCCGCGCTCGTGGAGAGGTCGTTGAACGCGAGCAGCCCCGGCGCGAACCAGAACGCGCCCTTCAGCGCAGCGGTGAGGACGAGGCCCACCAGCAAAATCCAGCTTTTTTCCTGCAACGCGGCGACGAACTCCTGCACGGTCATGTCGGCGCTGCCCTCGCCGAAGAGCGGCAGGCCGAGGAGCCCCATCAGGGCGAACACCGCGAGTTCGCCCAGCAGCAGGATCGCGCCGATCTGGATCAACTGCCGGAGGTTGCGGCGGAAGCCCGAGAAGAGGTCGGGGACGTCGACGCCGTCGCCGCCCAACTGCTTGCGCGCGGCGATCATGAAGCCGGCGAAGAACACCGGCTGCAGGAAGTTGGCGAGCACGCCGCCCACGATCGGGACCATCGCGAGCCCGAGCGTGATGGCTAGCCAGCCGATCGACATGCCCAGCCACGCCGCGGGCCGGGCGCGGAACAGCGCGAAGCCCTCCTTCAGCCACGCGGCGCCGCGCTTCGCGGGAACTTCGCTGACGGCGATCGTCATGCCAGCGTGTCCTCGATCTCGTGCGCGTGGCGGATGTGGTGCTCGAGCAGGCGCTGCGAGAAGAGGTGGTCCTTCGGGATGGTGATCTCGGAGGCCTGCGGGAAATGGTTGTAGCCGAGCCTTCCCAGCCAGGTGCGCAATGCCGCGCGCCGCAGCATCACCGGCCACAGCTCGCGCTCGAGGTCGGTCAGCGGGCGCGCCTTGTCGTAGCCGGCAAGCAGGGCATGCGCCCGCGCGTGGTCGAGGGTCGCCTCCGGCGTGGTGCACCAGTCGTTCACGGTGATCGCGATGTCATAGACCAGCGCGTCGTCGCAGGCGAAGTAGAAGTCGATCACGCCGCCCGCGCCCGCGTCGCTCCACAGGATGTTGTCGCGGAAGAGGTCGCCGTGGATCACGCCCTTGGGCAGCACGGTGTCGTCGTGGATCGCCTGGTAGCGGTTCTCGGCCTCGATGAGCCCGGCTTCCGCGGGCGAAACGCGGGTGGCGAGCGTCTCGGCGAAACTCTCCCGCCAGGCCTGGCCGCGCCAGTTGGCGAGCCCGGCGTCGTAGTCGAGCGCGGTCACGTGCAGCTGCGCAAGGATGGCGCCGACCTTCGCGCAGTCTTCCAGGCCGGGGTGCATGCGCGGCTCGCCGGGAAGCCGCGTGACGATGCACGCGGGCTTGCCCTTCACCTCGGAGAGGAACCCGCCGTCGTCGCGCACGATCGGCTGCGGGCAGGCGAATTCGCGCTGCGCCAGGTGGTCCATCAAATTCAAGTAGAACGGCAGGTCCGCGCGCGGGATCTTCTCGAACACCGTCAGCACGTACTCGCCGGTGGTGGTGGTCAGGAAGTAATTGGTGTTTTCCACGCCCTGGGCGATGCCCTCGAGCTTCTCGAGGACGCCCAGCGTGTGGTGGCCGAGGAGCGCCTCGGCCTCTTCGACCGAGACGGGAGTGAATACCGACATGCCGATGCGTTAAGGAAAGGCTACCAGCTCCAGAGGACCCATTGCGGGACGCGCACGCCGGCATCGAGGCCATCCCTGCGGATGAACTCTCCCGCGCCGATGTCGTCGACCAGGTGGTACGTGCCCAGCGGCGTGGTGACTTTCATCATGTAGAGCTTGCCGCCGATGCGGTACTCCTGGATGGTGTTGTCGCCTTCCTTGCGCGTCGTCACCTTCGGCTGGAGCGCGGGATCGACCTCGATCATCGGCGGCGGCGGCGGCGGGTCTTCGAGCGGCGTCAGGCCCGGCGGGCGCGGCCGAGCGCCCGATTGCGCGAAGGCGGTGGCGGCGAGCGTCAGGGCGATGAAGGCGAGGAGGGCGCGCATGGGGAAAACGGTCGGGGAAATGAGCTTCCAGTCTAGCACTTCTACAAGGCCAACTCGGCCTCGCGCTCCGCCGGCGAAGGCTCGAATCCGCGCGAATGGTAGTGGGCGAAGATGGCATCGACCACGGCCTGGGGATCGTCGATGGTCTGGATCAGGCCCAGGTCCTCGGCGCCGATCGTGCCCTCGCGCACCAGCGTGCCGGAGAACCAGTCGACCGCGCCTTTCCAGAAGCTCGAGCCCATGAGGATGATGGGCAGGCGCCGGATCTTTCCCGTCTGCGTGAGGGTCAGCACCTCGAAGAGCTCGTCGAGCGTGCCGAAGCCGCCGGGCAGCATGACGAACGCGCAGGAAAGCTTCACGAACATCACCTTGCGCGCGAAGAAATGCTGGAAGGTGTGCGAGACGTCCTGATAGCGGTTCGCCGATTGCTCGTGCGGCAGCATGATGTTGAGCCCGACGCTCGGGCTGTTTCCGGCGAAGGCGCCGACGTTGGCTGCCTCCATGATCCCCGGGCCGCCGCCCGAGATCACGGAAAAGCCCGCGTCCGAGAGCAGCCGCGACAGCTTCTCGGCAAGCTTGTAATAGGGGTGGCCGGGCGCGATGCGCGCGCTGCCGAATACGGTCACGCCGGGGTGGATGGCCTGGAGGCGCTCGGTCGCGGTGACGAACTCTGCCATAATCTCGAACATCCGCCACGCCTCGCGCGCCGAGACTTGCGAGCGCTTGATGAGCTGCGGGTCGGAGGGCTTGGGGACTTTGTCGTACATGCGATCTCCTTGTTTCCAGCGATGACCGACTCGAAAAAACGCCTGCTGCTCGTCGACGCGTCCAGTTACCTGTACCGCGCCTTCCATGCGATGCCCGACCTGCGCAGCCCCGCCGGAGAGCCGACGGGCGCCATCAGCGGTGTCGTCGGCATGCTGCGAAAACTCAAGGCCGAGTATCCGTCCGATTATATCGCCTGCGTTTTCGATCCCAAGGGCAAGACCTTCAGGGACGCGATCTACCCCGAGTACAAGGCGACGCGCTCGACGATGCCCGAGGACATGGCGCTGCAGATCGGGCCGCTCTTCGAGACCATCAAGGCGCTCGGCTGGCCCTTGATCGTCGTCGACGGCGTCGAGGCCGACGACGTCATCGGCACGCTCGCCGTCGAAGCGGCGGGCAAGGGCATCGAGACGGTGATCTCAACCGGCGACAAGGACCTCACGCAGCTGGTGAACGACCACGTGCTGTGGGTGAACACCATGTCCAACGAAAGGCTGGGCGCGGCCGGCGTGAAGCAGAAGTTCGGCGTGCCGCCCGAGCGCATCGTCGATTACCTCGCCCTCATGGGCGACAGCGTCGACAACGTGCCGGGCGTGGACAAGGTGGGGCCCAAGACGGCGGCGAAACTGCTCGAGCAGTACGGGACGCTCGAAGGCGTGATGGCCGCTTCGGGCGAGGTCAAGGGCGTGGTCGGCGAGAACCTGAGGAAAGCGCTCGACTGGCTGCCCACCGCGCGCGTGCTGGTGACGGTGAAAACCGACGCGGAGCTGCCGATCAAGGTCGGGGACCTCGCGCCGCAGGAGCCGGACAAGGCAGGCGCTTGCCGCGCTGTACGAGCGCTTCGGCTTTCGCACGTTGCGCGAGGCGCTTTCGAAAGAGGCGGGCGCGCCCGGCGCGGCACCCGCGCCCCCGCCCATCACCCCGGCGAGAGGGGCGCGGAGGCCCCGCCCGCCTTGCCTGCGCTGCGCGCAACTTTCATCGACACGCGCCGTTACGAGACGGTCCTCGACGCCGCGGCGCTCGAGAAGTGGATCGCAAGGATCGAGGCGGCCGAACTCACCTGCTTCGACACCGAGACCACGGGGCTCGACCCGATGCTGGCGAAGATCGTCGGGCTCTCGTTCAGTGTCGAAGCGGGCGAGGCGTGCTACATCCCGCTCGCCCACCGCTATCCCGGCGCGCCGGAGCAGCTGGATCTCGACGCGACGCTCGCGCGGCTCAAGCCCTGGTTCGAAAGCGCGCGCCACGCCAAGCTCGGCCAGAACGCCAAGTACGACCGCCACGTGCTCCTGAACCACGGCATCGCGGTCGCAGGCGTCGTGCACGACACGCTGCTCGAATCCTATGTGCTGGAAAGCCACCATCGCCACGACATGGATTCGCTCGCGATGCGCCACCTGGGTGCCAAGACCATCGCGTTCGAGGATGTCGCCGGCAAGGGTGCGTCCATGATCGGCTTCGACCAGGTCGACATCGAGCGCGCGACGGCGTATTCCGCGGAGGATGCCGACGTCACGCTGCAACTGCACGGCGCGCTATGGCCGCAGGTGAAAGGCGACGCGAAGCTGCGCCACATCTATGCGGACATCGAGATTCCCGTGTCGTCCGTGCTGCTGGAGATGGAAAGGAACGGCGTGCTGATCGACGCGCAGCTCCTCGCCACGCAGAGCCGCGAGCTCGGCGAGAAGATGATGGCGCTCGAGCAGCGCGCCTTCGAGGAAGCGGGGCAGCCCTTCAACCTCGGCAGCCCCAAGCAGATCGGCGAGATCCTGTTCGGGAAGATGCAGCTCCCGGTGGTCAAGAAGACGCCCTCGGGGGCGCCTTCGACCGACGAGGAAGTGCTGGAAAAACTCGCGCTCGACTATCCGCTGCCGAAGATCCTCCTCGAGCAGCGCGGCGTGGCGAAGTTGAAAAGCACCTACACCGACAAGCTGCCGCGCATGGTGAATCCCTCGACAGGGCGCGTGCACACCAATTATGCGCAGGCAGTCGCCGTCACGGGGCGGCTCTCGTCCACCGACCCCAACCTGCAGAACATCCCGGTGCGCACCGCCGAGGGCCGGCGCATCCGCGAGGCCTTCATCGCGCCGCCCGGGAGCCGCATCATCTCGGCGGACTATTCGCAGATCGAGCTTCGCATCATGGCGCACCTCTCCGGCGACAAGTCGCTGCTGGATGCTTTCGCGCGCGGCGACGACATCCACCGCGCCACGGCGGCGGAGATCTTCGGCGTACCGCAAGAGACGGTGGACAGCGAGCAGCGCCGCTACGCCAAGGTGATCAACTTCGGGCTGATCTACGGCATGAGCGCGTTCGGGCTGGCCGCCAACCTCGGCATCGAGCGCGCCGCCGCGGCGAGCTACATCGACAAGTATTTCGCGCGCTATCCGGGCGTGGCAGCGTACATGCAGCGCACGCGGCAGGAGGCGCACGACCGCGGCTATGTGGAGACGGTGTTCGGCCGGCGCCTGTGGCTGCCCGACATCGGCTCGGCCAACCAGCAGCGCCGCCAGGGCGCGGAGCGGCAGGCGATCAACGCGCCAATGCAGGGCACGGCGGCCGACCTTATCAAGCTGGCGATGATCGCGGTGTCGGGGTGGCTCGCGAAGGAGAAGCTCGCCACGCTGCTGATCATGCAGGTGCACGACGAGCTCGTGCTCGAAGTGCCGGAGACCGAAGTGACCAAGGTGCACGACGCGTTGCCGGGGCTCATGTGCAACGTCGCGAAGCTCGATGTGCCTTTGCTCGTCGAAGCCGGCGTGGGCGCCAACTGGGACGAGGCGCACTGAAAGTGTCAGGCTGCGCGCTTGTTCTGGATGTGGCGCTCCGTCAATAGGTACAAGACATACTGGTTGAGACTGACGCCTTGCAGCTTCGCGGCGCGAGTCATTTCAGCATGAAGGCGCTTGGGGACGCGCATCAGGAATTTGCCGCTGTAGGTTGCATCGTCGATGCGTTGCGACGGCTCCGGAACCGCTCGCTTTGCGCTCCTGGCGGCCTTCTTCCATGCCTCTATCGCGTCGCGCGCTTCTTCAATCGCCTCGGCTTCGGTCTTTCCCCAGGCACTGCAGCCCGGCAAGTCGGGAACGACGGCGATATACCCCTTGTCTTCATCGCTCCAGAACAGCTCTATTGGATACTTACGCATCGTCTTCTCCATACTTCTCGATCATCTTCGCCAGTTGGCGACCTTGGTATGGCGGCACGAAACCGCTCCGATCCTGGAACACAAGGAGGTCAGCTTCACCCTGGCGGGCAAAAGCGCGGTGCGAGCCCTTGCCGCCCTTGTGATTGAACCCCAGCCACTCGGCAACCTTGCAGGCCTCGTCGAACCGTACCGAACCCGGATTGGCAACGATCGACGCGAGCAGCTTTCGCCTCGTATTCACGGCAAGATTATACTACATGCGATATCATCCAATTGAGCGTACCTTCTCCGGAATGTCCCATGCGCAAGGAAGTTGAACGAGCACTCGATGCGAGCCTCCGGGAATATGACGGGCTCTACTCGCGCCTTGCCAACGAGAGCGAAATGCATGCCGCTGTCCGCTTGCTCGTTGCCGGTGAATTGGTCGCTATTCCCACTGAGACTGTCTACGGCCTAGGGGCGGACGCGGCCAACCCGGAAGCGGTGGCGAAGATCTTCGCGCTGAAGGGCCGTCCCGCCGACCATCCCCTGATCGTGCACATCGCGAAGGACGCGCGGCTGGACGACTGGGCGGTCGACATCCCCGATGCGGCGCGCAAGCTTGCAGCGAAGTTCTGGCCCGGGCCGCTGACGCTGATCCTGAAGAAATCCGCGCGCATCCCGGCGATCGTCACCGGCGGGCAGGATTCGGTGGGGCTACGCTGCCCGGCGCATCCGCTGGCGCTCGAGTTGCTGGAGCAATTCGCGAAGGCGGGCAGCGGAATCATCGCCGCGCCCTCGGCCAACAAATTCGGCCACGTGAGCCCGACCACTGCCGAGCATGTGCGCACCGAATTCGGCGCCGAACTCATGGTGCTCGACGGTGGGCCCTGCCCGGTGGGGATCGAGTCGACCATCCTCGACCTTTCGCGCGGCATGCCGGCGCTCTTGCGCCCGGGTGCGATCACGCGCGAGCAGATCGCGGAAGTGATCGGGGAGATGCCGCACGGCCTCGATGCCGCCGCGCCTCGCGCCTCGGGAACGCTGGAATCGCATTACGCTCCTCGCACGCCGCTGAGGCTGGTGGAGGAAGCCGATCCGTCTCCGGCATCCGCCGTCCTCGCGCGGAGGGCACCGCCGGCGGGCATGGTCGCATCCGATTGGATCGCCGCGCCGGTCGATGCCGCGGGCTATGCGCACGACCTCTACGCCAACCTGCGCACGCTCGATGCCAGCGGGGCGGTCGAGATTCTTGTCGAGAGACCGCCGACGACGCCGGAATGGGACGGCGTGAACGACCGGCTGATGCGCGCGGCGGCGGGCGACGTCGAGGACGACGAGACCTAGTCGAGCGCGAAATCGTGGCGCGCGGTGCCGGTGACCTTGCCCTTCGCGTCGCGCGTGCGTTCCTCGAAGATCACGCGGCGGTCCCGCCCCACCATCAGGACGGTCGAGCAGCGCGTGCCGTAGCGCAC
This sequence comes from uncultured beta proteobacterium, assembly GCA_963849005.1. GTDB lineage: Bacteria > Pseudomonadota > Gammaproteobacteria > Burkholderiales > Usitatibacteraceae > CAWKGC01. The sequence goes on from CAWKGC010000024.1 coordinate 20,727, forward strand.
GCCGCGGATCAGCGCGGGCGAGAGCATGCGCTCCCAGGTGACGCCGACGCCGGTATCGGGGAGCGCGGCGTCGGGCGGCTGCGTGGTGTCGCCGAGAAGATCGAACAGCGGCTCGATGTCGCGCGCGCCTTCTTTCAGGATTCGCGCCAACGCCCTGCGGCCGCGTGCAACCTTGGGCCAGGGCTCGTCGAGGATGTGATTGGACAGCCCGTGCACGCCGGGAGGGATCTTGCGCACGCCACGCTCGCGGCTGCCGAAAATCCACAGGCCGTCGACATCACCGGCGACGAGGTTGAAGGCATTGAACTCCGCGGCGCGCATCGACAGGGTCGCGAGGTAATCGTCGGGCTGCATCGTGCCGAGCAGGCATTCGGTGACGAGTTGCCCGCGCGAGGGCGCGTTCGAGCGCCGGTCCGCGGGATCGCGGAAATTCGTGATCGCGGCGATCCGTCCTGCACGGGTCACGCCCATCCACGTGCCGCCGGCGCGCAGGTCGCGGCCGGCAAGCAGCGTCGGCGTGTCCCACCACCAGTGCGCCTCCTGCGCGCCGCGGTCGCGCCATTCGTCGCGGTTGGCGGCGATCACCAACGGCCAGTCGGGGTGCACCTTCGTGGCGAAGAGGATCAGGCACATGGCGCGTCAGCCCTCGGAGGCGAGCAGGGCCTTCAGCGCCGCGGCATATTTCGCGTTGTCGAACTCGCGGCCTTCGCCCATCATCGCCTGCATCTCGACGCGCACGACGTTGGCGACCAGCATCTTCGCCTGCCCCGGCGAGCGGCCCCGTGCGAGAAGCTGGTCAACCGCGGCCTTCGTGTCCGGCGGGTCGCCGCTCTCGATGTGGTCGTCGACGACCTGGATGAAGGGATCCTTGAGTGTCTTGTCGGATTCCATGCGCCTCTCCTTTTCGGTCCCGGGTGCGAGGCGCCATGATACGAGAAGCGGGAATAAAGGGGTCGGCGAAAAATTGGGGTCAGAGTACATTTCCGGCCGGGAATAATGGGGTCAGAGTACATTTCCAGCCGGATCGCACAGCGATCCTCTGCGTCTGGAAATGTACTCTGACCCCATTATTCCCCTGCGTCGCAACTCACGATCCATCCTTCGACCGGATCGACCTTGACCGGCAGGCCGTAGTTGTTCGCGCGCCGCTTCCACGCCCACGCCGCCTGCACCGCGCAGAGCACCGCGTCCAGCATGTCGCCGCTGGCGTCGTTCTCCATTTCCGCGAGAATGGCGGCGGCAGGCTCGACGGTGATCGCGAGCGGATGGTCGCCGGTGAGGAGCGCGCCGATGATCTCGCGCCTGGCCTCCGACCGCGCGGGCGTCTGCTTTGCCTTCTCGTCGCTCTTGTAGGGCGCCTTGGTGATGCGCCGCGCGAGCATGCCGGGATAGCCTTCGAGCGCGATGCGCTTCGGGTCGCCCGCGTGCAGGCCGGGGACGTCGACGCCGGCGGCCAGCAACCGGGGCGCACCGGCGTGCAGCATGAAGAGCACCGGCGGGTTCACCCACTTCATCGATGGGCTCGAGCCCGCGATCAAGTCGCTCGCCCGGTGCGCGAACTTGCTGCCCGCGGGCCGCGCGTCGCAGTAGGCCTTGGCGCGCTCACGCAGTTCCGCAAGCGGCAAGGCGGCAACCGTCTCGGTGATGCGCCGCCACACATCGATGCCCTTGGTCGGCCAGCCCTGCGCGACAACGAACTCGCGCGGCAGGGCGAAGGGAAAATCGAACGCGCCGAGCCACGGTCCCTCGTGGGCGAGCCAGTGCTCGAAGGCGGCGAAGTCCTCCAGCCGGTAGCGCGAATCGATCGTGAGCGTGGAACGCGACAACGCGCCCGAGGCGATGGTGATCGGCTTGGCCTTGCGCGGCCGGCTGGTGAAATCGATGCCGTGCAGTCGCAACGCGGGAAGTTCAGCGGTTGGCCATCTGCTCCGGCAGCCAGGTGATGAGCCCCGGGAAGAGGTACACCAGCATCACGGCGGCCATCATGAGCACGAAGAACGGCAGTGCCACCTTGCCGATCCAGGTGATCTCGCGCTTGGTCATGCCCTGCAGGACGAACAGGTTGAAGCCGACCGGAGGCGTGATCTGCGCCATCTCGACCACCAGCACGATGAAGATGCCGAACCAGATCAAGTCGATGCCGGCCTTCTGGATGGTGGGCAGGATCACGCCCATGGTCAGCACCACCATCGAGATGCCGTCGAGGAAACAGCCGAGCACGACGTAGAACACCATCAGGCAGGCGAGCAGCCAGAATTGAGAGAGCCCGAGGGAGCCGATGAACTCCGCGAGGTGCCGCGGCAGCCCGATGTAGCCCATGGACAGCGTGAGGAACGAGGCGCCGGCGAGGATGAACGCGATCATGCAATAAAGGCGCGTGGCGCCCATCAGGCTCTCGTTGAACACCTTCACGTTGAGCGAGCCCTGCACCGCTGAAAGGATGAGGGAGCCCACGACGCCGAGCGCCGCGGCCTCGGTCGCCGTGGCGATGCCGACGTAGATGGATCCCAGCACGCAGGCGATCAGCAGCACCACCGGGATCAGGTGCCGCGAGGCGTAGATCTTCTGGCCGAAGCTCATGTGCGCATCCGCGGGCGGGATCTTCCCCGGATGCAGCAGCGCCCAGATGATCGTGTAGCCCATGAAGAGGCCCGCGAGCAGCAGCCCGGGAATCACGCCGGCGATGAAGAGCTTGGTGATCGAGACTTCCGCCGTCACGCCATAGACGATCATGATGATCGACGGCGGGATCAGGAGTCCCAGCGTGCCCGCGCCCGCGAGCGAGCCGATGGTGATGTCGTCCGGGTAGCCGCGCTTCTTCAATTCCGGAAGCGTCATCTTGCCGATCGTGGCGCAGGTCGCCGCACTCGAGCCGGACACCGCGGCGAAGATGGTGCAGCCGATGATGTTGGTGTGCAGGAGCCGGCCGGGGATCTTCGACAGCCACGGTGCCAGCCCCTTGAACATGTCCTCGGAGAGCTTGGTGCGAAAGAGTATCTCGCCCATCCAGACGAACAGCGGCAGCGCGGTCAGCGTCCACGACGAGAGCGACCCCCAGATCGTCACCGCCATCGAGTCGCCCACGGGGCGCGTGGTGAAAAGTTCCATGCCGATCCACGCAACGCCTACCAGCGACAGCCCGATCCACACGCCGCTGCCGAGCAGCAGGAAGAGAAGCACGATGAGGAGCAGCGTGATCAGGAGGTCCATGCCTACTCGATCATCTTGAGTTCGTCTTCATGCTGCGGATGCTTCGCCGTGCCGCGGAGGTGCTCGACGAAGCCGTCGAGCATGGCGATCGCCAGCACGACGGTGCCTATCGCCATGCTCACCTGCGGGATCCACAGCGGCGTGGCGTCGTTGCCCTGCGAGATGTCGTTGAACATCTTCGACTGCCAGGTGAGCCGCACGCTGTAGAAGGCAAGCGCGCAGGCCAGGAAGGCGCCGGCCGCGTGGCACCAGAGTTCCATCCGGTGCGTGACCCTCTGGCTGAATCGCCTGAGCAGCAAGGTGACGCGGATGTGCTCGCCGCGGCGCAGCGTGTGCGCGAGCGCGAGGAAGCTCGCCGCCGCCATGCAATAGCCGGCGTAGGCGTCGCTGCCGCGCAGGTTGAAGTCCATCGCCCGCCCGAGGACGCTCGCCAGCACCATGACGAGCGTGCCGATCATGAAAAACGCCGCGAGGTAGGCCGCGGCGTCGTAGAGCTTGTCCAGGAAGCGCCTCAAGCCTCGTCACCCCGTTGCCAGATCGTCATTCCCGCGGAAGCGGGAATCCAGTGCCTTTCATGAAAGCCGCTGGATTCCGGGTCAAGCCCGGAATGACGCTGCGGGGTCATTTCTTGAAAGCGTCGACGATGGCCTGCCCGTCCGGGCCGGCGGTCTTGATCCATTCGCCGGTCATCGTGTCACCGATCTTCTTCAGGTCGGCGGCCAGCGCGGGCGAGGGCGGCGCCACCGTCATGCCGTTCTTCTTCAGCTCGCCGAGATAGAACGCGGTCTTCTCCTCGGAGGTCTTCCAGCCGCGCGCCTCGGCCTCGGCAGCCGCCTTCAGGACGGCTTCCTGCGTCGGCTTGTCGAGCGCGTCGAAGGCCTTCTGGCTCACGAACACCACGTTCTTGGGAAGCCACGCCTGCGTGTCGTAGTAGTACTTGACCTGTTCCCATGCCTTGGTGTCGTAGCCCGTGGCGCCCGAGGTGATGTTGGCGTTCACCGCGCCGGTGGCCATGGCCTGCGCGAGCTCGGCTGCCTGGATCGTCACCGGCTGCGCGCCGGCGAGCTCCGCGATGCGCGATGTCGCCGGGTTGTAGGTGCGCATCTTCAGGCCCTTCATGTCGGCGATCGAATTGAGCGGCTTGTTGGCATAAACACCCTGGGGCGGCCACGGCACCGCATAGAGCACCTTCATGCCCTGCTTGGCGAAGCGCTCGTCGACCGCCTTCTTCGACACCTTCCAGAGCTTGGCGGCTTCGGCATAGCTGGTGGCGAGGAAGGGCACCGAGTCGGTGCCGAAGATCGGGTCTTCGTTGGAGTACCCCGAGAGCAGGATCTCGCCGATCTGCGCCTGCCCGCCCTGCACCGCGCGCTTGATCTCATTGGCCTTGAAGAGCGACGCGCCCGGGTGCACCGTGATCTTGAGCTTGCCCGCGGTGGCCTTGTCGACGTCGGCCGCGAATTGCACGACGTTCTCGGTGTGGAAGTTGGTCGCGGCATACGGCGTGGGCATGTCCCACTTGGTCTGGGCAACGGCGCCCGTGGCGATCAACATGCCGAGCGCGGCAAAGAGTCCGGTCGTGCGTTTCATGGAGTGGCTCCTGGAAGGGGGTGTCGGGGGCGGCAATGACTGCGCGAAGCTAAGGCAGGGGCCGGGGTGTGTCAACCCTGCGCCCGCCGATCCACGCCAAGCTAGCAAGCGAGATTACCGTTGTCAACAAAATGCTGATAAATTATCGACAAAATGACGATACCCGTTTCCCTGCCACGGACTCCACGCCCATGACGCGCCGCGCCACCCCGCGACCCCGCAACATCGCGCCGCCGCGCATCGTGTCGTCCTCGCATCTCGCGGTCGGGCGCGGGGCCGAAGTGTCCGAGTTCGAGTACGGGATGATCATCTGCAGCCACGCCTTCGAGCGCTGGATCGTGCGCTGCATGTCGGCCGCCGGCCTGAAGGACCTCACGCCCATGGACGTGCTGGTGCTGCACCACGTCAACCATCGCGCCCGCAACAAGAAGCTCGCCGACATCTGCTTCGTCCTCAACGTCGAGGACACGCACGTGGTCAGCTATTCGCTCAAGAAACTGGTCGCCGCTTCGCTGGTCAGGAGCGAGAAGAGCGGCAAGGAGGTGCTGTTCTCGACCAGCGCCCGCGGCCAGCAGGTGATCGAGCGCTATCGCGAGGTTCGCGAAGCCTGCCTCGTGGCGAGCCTGAACCCCGACGGCACCGACAACGAAAAGCTCGCCGAAGTCGCCTCGTTCCTGCGCTTCATGTCGGGGCTGTACGACCAGGCGGCGCGCGCCGCCTCCTCTCTCTAGCAGTCCGAACGGGAACCGCCATGATCAGGCCCCTCATTGCCTCGCTTGCCCTTGCCCTCGCGCTGCACGCCCAGGCGCAGGCGCCCGCCGCCCGCTGGGTTCTCGCCGACGAATACCCGGCGACGTCGCTGCCCGGCGAGGGCGATGCCTTCTTCGCCGAGGCGGTGGCAAGGAGGCTCGGCGGCAAGCTCGTGATCGAGCCGCAGCCCGACGCGAAGTCCGGCTTCAAGTCGCGCGAGCAGCTGAAGGCGGTGGCCGAAGGCAAGGTGGCGATGGCCAACAGCTTCGCCGGCGCGCTCGGCGACGAGAATGCGTTCTTCCTCCTTTCTTCGCTGCCGTTTCTCGCCGCGGACACGGGCGAGGCGCGCCGCCTCTACCAGACTCGCGAAGCCGCGCTACGAAGCGGTACTCGCGGGCCACAACCAGAAGCTCCTCTACTCGACGCCCTGGCCGCCCTCGGGGGTGTGGGCCAGGGTCCCGGTCGATACGCCCGACGCGGTGGCGAAACTGAAGATCCGCACCTACGACAAGACCGGCACCGAGCTCATGAAGGCGCTGGGCGCCACCGCGAGCGTGGTGTCGTTCACGGACCTGCCGGCGAAACTCAAGGCGGGCGAGATCGACGCGGTGCTCTCATCGGGAGACGGCGGCGCCGGACGCAAGCTCTGGGAGGCCCTGCCGCAGTTCACCGAGATCAACTACGCGGTGCCGCTCAGCCTCGCCACCGTGAACCTCGATCGCTGGAATGCGCTCGACGCCGCGACGCAGAAGGCGGTGCTGGAGGCCGCGGCCGAGACGGACGCGCGGCAATGGCAGGCGATGCAAGGGCGGGTGGCGAAGAATTACGAGCGCATGCGCGAGAACGGAATGACCATCACGACCACGGTATCCCCGGCGCTGGCGGCGAAGTTCCGCGAGGCCTCGCGCGCCGTGATCGCGGAGTGGGAAGCGAAGAGCGGCCCCGAGGGGCGCGAGGTGCTGGAGCGTTACCGAAAGGAGGCGGCAAAATGACGGACGCGCGCTGGCAGTTCTGGATCGACCGCGGCGGCACCTTTACCGACATCGTCGCCAAGCGCCCGGACGGCGTGCTCGCGACGCTGAAGCTGCTCTCGGAAAATCCGGAGCAATACCGCGACGCGGCGATCGCCGGCATCCGCTCGATGCTGGGCGTGGCCAGGGGCGCGCCGGTCCCGGTGGAGAAGATCGAGGCGGTGAAGATGGGCACGACGGTGGCCACCAACGCGCTGCTCGAGCGCAAGGGCGAACCGACGGCGCTCTTCATCACGCGCGGCCTGAAAGACCAGTTGCGCATCGCCTACCAGAACCGGCCGCGCATCTTCGACCGCCACATCCGCATGCCGGAGTTGCTCTACAAGAGGGTGGTCGAAGTGGACGAACGCATCGGCGCCCACGGCGAGATGGTCAAGCCCCTCGACGAGGCGCAAGTGAAGCGCGAGCTCGCCGCAGTTAAGGCCGAGGGATTCAATGCGATCGCGATCGTCCTCATGCACGGCTACCGTTTCCCGGCGCACGAGGCGCGCGTGGCGGAGCTTGCCCGCGAGGCCGGCTTCGCGCAGGTGTCGGTGTCGCACAAGGTGAGCCCGCTCATGAAGATCGTCGGGCGCGGCGACACCACGGTGGCCGACGCCTACCTGTCGCCCATCCTGCGCCGCTATGTCGACCAGGTTGCCGGCGAGCTGCCGGGCGCCCGCGTGATGTTCATGCAGTCCTCGGGCGGGCTGACCGATGCGCACAGCTTCCAGGGCAAGGACTCGATCCTCTCGGGACCGGCGGGCGGCATCGTCGGCATGGTGCAGGCGTCGCAACTGGCCGGCTTCGGCCAGATCATCGGCTTCGACATGGGCGGCACCTCCACCGACGTCTCGCATTACGCGGGCGAGTACGAGCGCGCCTTCGACACGCAGGTGGCGGGGGTGCGCATGCGCGCGCCGATGATGGCGATCCACACGATCGCCGCGGGCGGCGGTTCGATCCTGCACTTCGACGGGCAGCGCTATCGCGTGGGTCCCGACTCCGCGGGCGCGAACCCGGGGCCGGCGTGCTACCGGCGCGGCGGGCCGCTGGCGGTCACCGATTGCAACGTGATGATGGGCAAGATCCAGCCGGCGTTCTTCCCCAAGGTGTTCGGGCCGAACGGCGACGAACCGCTCGACGCCGCGGTGGTGAAAGAGAAATTCATTGCCCTCGCCGGCGAGATCGAGAAGGCGACCGGGACCAGGAGCACGCCGGAACAAGTCGCCGAGGGCTTCATCCACATCGCCGTTGGCAACATGGCCAACGCGATCAAGCACATCTCGGTGCAGCGCGGCCACGACGTCACCGGCTACACGCTCACCTGCTTCGGCGGCGCGGCCGGACAGCATGCCTGCCTCGTCGCCGACGAGCTCGGCATGACGAAAGTCTTCGTCCATCCGCTCGCCGGCGTGCTTTCGGCCTACGGCATGGGGCTGGCCGAGATCACCGCGATGCGCGAAAAAGCGGTCGAGATCCGCCTCGAGGATGCGGCGATGCCCGCGATCCATGCGCAGCTCGATGCCCTTGCGGCGGATGCGCTCGCTGAAGTGCGCGCGCAAGGCATCACCGAGGACCGGCTGCGCACGGTGAAGCGCGTGCACCTTCGCTACGACGGCACCGATACGGCATTGCAGGTCCTGCTCGCGACGGCCGGAGAGATGCAGATCGAGTTCGAGCGCCAGTACCGCACGCGCTTCAGTTTCCTCATGCCCGGCCGCGCCTTCATCGTCGAGGCGGTCTCGGTGGAGGCGATCGGCGGCACCGATGCGCCGCCCGAGACGCCGGTGGCGGCGCTCACCGATGCCCCTGCCCGGGCCGAGGCGGAGGTCGCGATGTTCTCCGAAGGCGGCAGCCATCGCACGCCGCTTTATCGCCGCGAGCGGCTGTTGCCCGGCATGAGGGTCGCGGGCCCGGCGATCATCGCCGAGAAGAACGCGACCACCGTGGTCGAGCCCGGCTGGCAGGCGGAAGTCACGGCCTACGACCACATGGTGCTCACGCGCGTCGCGCCGCGCGCGAAACGCACTGCCGTCGGCACGCAGGTCGACCCGGTGATGCTGGAGGTGTTCAACAACCTCTTCATGTCGATCGCCGAGCAGATGGGCTCGCGGCTGGCCAATACCGCCTACTCGGTGAACATCAAGGAGCGGCTGGATTTTTCCTGCGCGCTCTTCGACGCCGACGGCAACCTCATCGCCAACGCGCCGCACATGCCGGTGCACCTGGGCTCGATGGGCGAGAGCATCAAGACGGTGATAACGAAGAACGCAGGGAAGATGAAACCCGGCGACGTATATGTCCTGAACGATCCCTATCACGGCGGCACCCACCTGCCCGACGTCACCGTCATCACGCCCGTCTATCTCGATGCTGCGGACGATTCGCCCTCATCCATCGGCGTCCATCCCCCCATCTCGGCGGGGGCCCCGCGGCGTCCATCCCCCCAACTCGGCGGGGGCCCCGCGGCGGTTCCCTCGCCTTTGCCTTTGTTTTACGTCGGATCGCGCGGCCACCACGCCGACATAGGCGGCATCACGCCGGGCTCGATGCCCCCGTACAGCAAGAACGTGGAAGAGGAGGGCGTCCTGCTGGACAACGTCAAGCTCGTGGAAGAAGGCCGCATGCTCGAAGCGGAGATGCGCGCGTTGCTGGGAGGGGCGAAGTACCCGGCCAGGAACCCCGACCAGAACATCGCCGACCTGCGCGCGCAGGTCGCCGCCAACGAAAAAGGCGTGCAGGAGCTGAAGCGCATGGTGGAGCACTTCGGGCTCGGCACGGTCAAGGCCTACATGGGCCACGTGCAGGACAACGCCGAGGAAAGCGTGCGCCGCGTGATCGGCGTGCTGAAGGACGGCGACTTCGCCTACGAGATGGACAACGGCGCGGTGATCCGCGTGAAGATCACGATCGGAGGGGACAGGAGAAGCGCGGTGATCGACTTCACCGGCACCTCCGCGCAGCTGGAGAGCAACTTCAACGCGCCCTCCGCCGTGACGATGGCGGCGGTGCTCTACGTCTTCCGCACGCTCGTGGACGACGAGATCCCGCTCAACGCCGGCTGCCTGAAGCCGCTCGAGGTGATCATCCCCGAGGCCTCGATGCTGAATCCCGGCTACCCGGCGGCGACCGTCGCGGGCAACGTCGAGACCTCGCAGTGCATCACCGACGCGCTCTACGGCGCGCTGGGGGTGATGGGGGCCTCCTACGGCACGATGAACAACTTCACCTTCGGCAACGCGGAGCACCAGTATTACGAGACGATTTCCGGCGGCACGGGCGCCGGCCCCGGCTTCGACGGCACCGACACGGTGCAGGCGCACATGACCAACTCGCGCCTCACCGATCCCGAGGTGCTCGAGTGGCGCTTCCCGGTGCGCGTCGACGAGCATTCGATCCGCAAGGGCAGCGGCGGCAAGGGCAAGTGGAGCGGAGGCAACGGCGCCACCCGCCGCATCCGCTTCCTGGAGCCGATGACCGCGGCCATCCTCGCGGGCCATCGCCGCATCCCGCCCTACGGCATGGCCGGGGGCGCGCCCGGGGCGCTGGGGAAGAACTGGGTGGAGCGCGCCGACGGCTCGCGCACCGACCTGGGCTACGCGGACGAGACCGAGATGGGCGTGGGCGACGTATTCGTCATCGAGACCCCGGGCGGCGGCGGCTTCGGCGCTCCCTGAAGGAAAACGGAAAACGGGGTCAGAGTACATTTCCCCGCTTCGTCGTCGTCCCGGACTTGATCCGGGACCCAGTGCTTCTCAGGATATGCTGGATTCCGGGTCAAGCCCGGAATGACGCCACGGGGAAATGTACTCTGACCCCGTTTTCTCCGCGACCGGAAATGTAACCTTTGCCGTTTCAATCTTCGGCCCGCGATTTTCCTCTTTGTCGAAAGCGCGACTGCGTATAAAATAGGCGGTTCGTCCGCAGCCTTTCGCCCGCCTCCCGTGAAAATCGGCAACATCCAGCTCAGGAACAACCTGATCGTCGCGCCCATGGCCGGCGTGACGGACCGCCCTTTCCGCCAGCTCTGCAAGCGGATGGGCGCGGGGATGGCGGTTTCCGAGATGGTCGCGTCCAACTCGCTCCTGTGGGGCTCGGAGAAGACGCTGCGCCGAGGCAACCACGAAGGCGAGGTCGAGCCCAAGGTGATCCAGATCGCCGGCTCCGACCCGGCGATGATGGCCGAGGCGGCGAAGTTCAACGTCGACAACGGCGCGCAGATCATCGACATCAACATGGGCTGCCCGGCCAAGAAGATCTGCAACGTCGCCGCGGGCTCGGCGCTGCTCAAGGACGAGCCGCTCGTGGCGCGCATCCTGCGGGCCGTGGTCGAGGCGGTGGACGTCCCCGTCACCCTCAAGATCCGCACGGGCTGGGACAAGCAGAACCGCAACGCCCTGCTGATCGCGCGCATCGCCGAGGAAAGCGGCATCCAGTCGCTCGCCATGCACGGCCGCACGCGCGCCTGCATGTACACGGGCGAAGCCGAGTACGACACCATCCGCGCGGTGAAGCAGTCCGTGAGGATTCCCGTGGTCGCCAATGGCGACATCAACTCGCCGGAAAAGGCCAGGTACGTGCTGGAGGTGACGGGGGCCGACGCCATCATGATCGGCCGCGCGGCGCAGGGGCGGCCCTGGATATTCCGCGAGATCGACCATTTCCTGAAGACCGGCGAGAAGATGGCGCCGCCTGCCGTGAGCGAGATCCGCGCGGTGCTGCTCGAGCACGTCGAGGACCTCTACGGCTTCTACGGGCGGGAGCGCGGAATGCGCGTCGCCCGCAAGCACATCTCCTGGTACACGAAGGGATTGAAGAATTCCGCGCTGTTCCGTTCGCGCATGAACACGCTCGACTCGGCCGGGGAGCAGATGGCCGCGGTCGCGCAGTTCTTCGCCGAACAGATGGCGCATTCCGAGCAACTCGAATATGAGGAAGAGGTCGCCCTTGCCGCGTAAAACATTGCACAAGGCCGTTTCGAAGCCCGCGCACCGCGCTTCGTCGAAGGCCGCACCCATCGCCCGGGAAGGCGAACTCACCGTCGTGGTGAGGCGGGTCATGAAGCAGTACTTCAAGGACCTCGACGGCGAGAAGACCTGCGGCATCTACGACATGGTCGTGCTCAGCGTCGAGAAACCGCTGCTCGAGGTGGTGATGGTGCAGGCGCAGGGCAACCAGACGCGCGCCGCCGAGCTGCTCGGGCTGAACCGCAACACCCTGCGCAAGAAGCTGCAGCAGCACGGGCTTGAGTAACTTCGTCGTCCCGGACTTGATCCGGGACCCAGTGCGTTTGATGCGCCCGCTGGATTCCGGGTCAAGCCCGGAATGACGAAAGCCCCCACACCGGAATGACGAAGTCCCAATACCGGAATCTCCAGATCATGTCAGGCCTTGTCAAAATCACCCGCGCGCTGATCAGCGTTTCCGACAAGGCGGGCGTGGTGGAGTTCGCCCGCGCGCTCGCCGACCTGGGCGTGGAACTGGTCTCCACAGGCGGCACCGCGAAGCTGCTCGCGGCATCTGGCCTGCCGGTGATCGAGGTCGGCGACTACACCGGCTTCCCCGAGATGATGGACGGCCGCGTGAAGACGCTGCACCCCAAGGTGCACGGCGGCATCCTCGCGCGCCGCGATGTTCCCGGGCACATCGCCTCGATGCAAGAGCACGGCATTCCCCGCATCGACATGGTGGTGGTGAACCTCTATCCGTTCGCCGCGACCGTGGCCAAGCCCGGCTGCACGATGGAGGAGGCGATCGAGAACATCGACATCGGCGGGCCGGCGATGGTGCGCTCGTCGGCCAAGAACCACGCCTTCGTGGCCATCGTCACCGACCCGAAGGACTATGCGGGGCTGGCGAAGAAGCTCGCGGCCAACGGCGGCGGCCTGCGCTTCGAAGACCGTTTCGAGCTCGCGAAGAAGGCCTTCAGCCACACCGCCGAATACGACGGCATGATCTCCAACTGGCTCACCGCGCGCGACGCCAAGGGCAATGCCGAGGCCTTTCCCGCGCGCCTCAACCTGCAGTTCGCGAAGGCGCAGGGCCTGCGCTACGGCGAGAACCCGCACCAGGCCGCGGCCTTCTACGTCGAGGCGGACCCTCCCAAGGGCGCGCTCGCGAGCTTCCGCCAGGTGCAGGGCAAGGAGCTTTCCTACAACAACATCGGCGACGCCGATGCGGCATGGGAGTGCTGCCGCAGCTTCGACGTCCCGGCGTGCGTGATCGTGAAGCACGCCAATCCGTGCGGCGTGGCCATCTCCGCCTCCCCGCTCGAGGCATACCAGCGCGCCCTCCTCACCGATCCGACCTCGGCATTCGGCGGCATCATCGCCTTCAACCGCAAGGTCGATGGCGCGACGGCGGAAGCGGTGGCGAAGCAGTTCGTCGAAGTGGTCATCGCGCCCGCCTACGACGAGGCGGCGCGCAAGGCCTTCGCCGCCAAGCAGAACGTGCGGCTGCTCACCATCGACGCCGCCGGCAAGTCGAACCGCCTCGACATGAAGCGCGTCGGCGGCGGGCTGCTGGTGCAGACCTCGGACGACTTCGACGTCGCCAGGCTCGAGGTCGTGAGCAGGCGCAAGCCCACGAAGGAGGAAATGAACGACCTCGTCTTCGCCTTCCGCGTGGCCAAGTTCGTGAAGTCCAACGCCATCGTCTTCTGCAAGGACGGCATGACGCTCGGCGTCGGCGCCGGCCAGATGAGCCGCGTGGACTCCACGAAGATCGCCGCGATCAAGGCGAAGAATGCCGGGCTGTCGCTGAAGGGCTCGGTCGCCGCATCGGATGCCTTCTTTCCGTTCCGCGACGGGCTGGACGTGATCGCCGGCGCCGGCGCGCGCGCCGTGATCCAGCCCGGCGGCAGCATGCGGGACGAAGAGGTCTTCAAGGCCGCAGACGAGCACGGGATGGCCATGGTGATCACCGGGATGCGCCACTTCCGCCACTAGCGCGCAAGGAAACGGGGTCAGAGTACATTTCCCCGATAACCGGGTCAGAGTACATTTTTTTGCGGAAAAGCAATGGAACCGCCGATGAACGCCGATGATTCTCGCGAAGTCGTCATTCCGGGCTTGACCCGGAATCCAGCCAGATGAAACTCCTCGTTATCGGCGGCGGCGGCCGCGAACACGCGCTGGCGTGGAAGCTGGTCAAGTCGCCGCGCGTCTCCCGCGTCTATGTCGCGCCGGGCAATGCCGGCACCGCGCGCGAGGACGGGCTCTACAACGTCGATATCACGGGGATTCCCGAGCTGGTCGCCTTTGCCCTGAAGGAGGAAATCCACCTCACCGTGGTGGGGCCGGAGGGGCCGCTCGCGGCCGGCGTGGTCGACGCCTTCCTGCATGCCGGGCTGCGCGTCTTCGGCCCGCGCAAGGCCGCCGCCCAGCTCGAGGCCTCCAAGGATTTCGCCAAGCGCTTCATGGTGCGCCACGGCATCCCGACCGCGTTCTACCAGACCTTCACCGAGACCGCGCCCGCGCACGCCTACATCGACGAGAAGGGCGCGCCGATCGTGATCAAGGCCGACGGGCTGGCCGCAGGCAAGGGCGTCGTGGTCGCGATGGACGCCGCCGAAGCGCACGCCGCGGTGGACATGATGCTCTCGGGCAGCAAGCTGGGCGACGCCGGGCACCGCATCGTCATCGAGGAGTTCATGGCCGGCGAGGAAGCGAGCTTCATCGTCATGGCCGACGGCAAGCACGCGCTGCCGTTCGCCTCGAGCCAGGACCACAAGCGCATCTTCGACGGCGACCGCGGGCCCAACACCGGCGGCATGGGCGCCTACTCGCCCGCGCCCGTGGTCACGCCCGAGGTGCATGCGCGCACCATGCGCGAGGTGATCATGCCGACCCTGAAGGGCATGGCGGCGGAAGGCATTCCCTACACCGGCTTTCTCTATGCCGGGCTCATGATCGACGACAAGGGCGCGCCGCGCGTGGTGGAGTTCAACTGCCGCATGGGCGACCCCGAGACGCAGCCGATCATGATGCGGCTGAAGAGCGATTTCCTGGCATTGGTCGAGCACGCCGTCGACGGCACGCTTGAACAGGTCAGAGGCGGAGTGGGACCGGCGCGCGGCGCTCGGCGTGGTGCTGGCGGCGAAGGGCTATCCCGAAGCGCCGCAGAAGGGCGACGAGATCACGGGGCTGGCGAAGGACGAGGACGACGTCCACGTCTTCCACGCCGGCACTGCGGAGAAGGACGGCAAGGTCGTCACCAGCGGCGGGCGCGTGCTGTGCGTCACCGCGCTGGGCGACAAGGTGAAGATCGCCGCGGAGCGTGCCTACGAGGTCGCCGACCGCATCAAGTTCGCCGGCATGCAGTTCCGCCGCGACATCGGCCATCGCGCGATCGGCCGCAAGTAAGCCCATGGACACCGCGACGGTCAAGGACTACTGCCTCGATCTGCAGGCGCGCATCGTCGAGAGCGTCTCCGCGCTCGACGGCAAGCCTTTCCTGAGGGACGAATGGCAGCGCCCCGAAGGCGGCGGCGGCATCTCGCGGCTGATCGAGCAGGGCAACGTGCTCGAGCGCGGCGGGGTCGGCTTTTCCCACGTCATGGGCGCGAGCCTGCCGCCGTCGGCCTCCGCGCACCGCCCCGAGATCGCCGGCAGGCCCTGGGAGGCGATGGGCGTGTCGCTGGTGTTCCACCCGAGGAACCCCTATGCGCCGACCGTGCACCTGAACGTGCGTTTCTTCATCGCCAGGTCGCAGGACGGCGATGAAGCGAAGCATGTATGGTGGTTCGGCGGCGGCATGGACCTCACCCCCTACTACGGTTTCGAGGAAGATTGCGTGCATTTCCATCGCGTCAACCGCGACGCGCTGGGGAAGTTCGGCCCGCAGTTCCACCCGCGCTTCAAGAAATGGTGCGACGAGTACTTCTACCTCAAGCACCGCCGCGAGCCGCGCGGCATCGGCGGCACCTTCTTCGACGATTTCAGCGAGCTCGGCTTCGAGCAGAGCTTCGCGCTGATGCGCTCTGTGGGCGATGCCTTCATCCCCGCCTACCTGCCGATCCTCGAGCGCCGCCACGGCACGCCTTTCGGCGAGCGCGAGCGCGACTTCCAGGCCTACCGTCGCGGTCGCTACGTGGAGTTCAACCTGGTCTGGGACCGCGGCACGCTGTTCGGCCTGCAGTCGGGCGGGCGCACCGAGTCGATCCTGATGTCGCTGCCGCCCGTGGTGACGTGGCGCTACGACTGGCGCCCGGAGGAGGGCACGCCCGAGGCGCGGCTCTACACGGATTTCCTCACTGCGCGCGACTGGCTCGCGGCCTGAATGTTCGAGCGCCGCCACCAGCCGCTTGCGCCTCGCCATGTCTTCGCGCGGCGGGTCATGAGGAACGTCGCCATCGGCGTCCTGCTCATCTGCGCGTCGCTTGCGGCGGGCATGTGGGGCTACATGGGCTTCGAGGGGCTGGAGGCGCTGGACGCCTTCCTCAACGCCGCGATGCTGCTGTCGGGAATGGGCCCGGTCAACATTCCCTTCACCGCCGCGGGAAAGCTGTTCGCCGGCGTTTACGCGATCTATTGCGGGTTCGCCGTGCTGGCCATTGCCGCGATCATCTTCGCGCCGCTGGTGCACCGGGCGATGCACCACTTCCACCTCGTGGACGACGAGACGGGCAAGCGCTAGGCCGCGCCCTCGATGAGGAGCAATCGCCCCTTGCTGTTGGCGCGGCGCATGGCCTTCGGCTTGGCGTATTCGGGAGAGTCCCACCAGCGCTTCGCCGCTTCCATCGAGTCGAACTCGATGATCACCCGGCGCACCGCCGGCCAATCGCCCTCGAGGATTTCGGTCTTGCCGCCGCGCGCGAGGAAGCGCCCGCCGTATTGCGCGATGGTCGCCGGGACCATGGTCGTGTATTCCTTGTAGCCTTCGGCGTTGACGATCTCGACCTCGGCGATCACGTACGCGGTCATGCCTTCTCTCCCTTGAGGCTGTCGTAGGCCTGCCGCACCGGCTCGGCGCCATGGGTCTTTTCCAGGCGGCGAATGATGAAGTGGCCGCGCGCCATGTCCTGGTAGTGCTGGATGAAAAGCGTGTTGATCATGGCCCCGCCGGCGGCGCCGATGATGGGGATCGCCTGGGCGGCGGCCTTCTCCGAGACCACCACGCCGAAGCGGGAGCTGATCACGCCGACGAGCCGCACCAGCGCCGGCGCGCCGCTCTTGGCGATGCCCTTTTCGCCGAGGTACTTGCTGGCCTCGCTCACCGCCGCCGCCATCGCGGAGCGCGCCATGAAATAGCCCGACTCCGCGGCGTTGTCGCGCTTGTCCACGGTCGAGCCGAGCGCGAACACGGACAGGCAGGCGATCTTGGTGTCGATGAAGCGGATGTTCTCGCCCTCGCTCGCGGCGATGTCGGCGATCGAGCGCAGCATCACGGTGGTCGAGAAGGGCAGTTCGACCGCGAGCGCGGTGATGCCGAAGGCGCCGCCGATCGCCCCCGAGAGCGCGGCGGCGCCCTGGTGCAGCAGGTTGCGGGACGGCGTGCGCTCCTTTTCGCCCAGCGAGGTCACCGCCATGTCGAGCGCCTTCATGAGCGCCGACTCGGTCACGGTGTTGACCGACTTCTGCCAGCGCGTGGGCAGCATCTTCACGCCCTTCTCGATGGGCGAGCCGATCATGGAGGAAAGCTTGGCGGCCAGCCCCGGGTTTTCCAGCAATTTGCGCGCGTGGCGCAGCTCCGCGAGGTCCTGCTTCGACAGCGTCGTCATCGCGGGCGGGGGACCCTCTTCAGGCCTGCCGGTCGCGGATGGCGCGCAGGCGCATCTGCATCGCCTGGCCGAGCGCGGAGAGCGTTTCCTCGGGCTTCACGGCGTGCTCCTTGAGGAGGGCCGGGGACTCCCGGAACGCGACGAATTTCACCAGCGCCGCCTCGACATGGTCGCGCAGCTGGCGCAGCTTGAACGGCCGCGACAGGAAGCGGAACACCTGCGCCTGGTTGATCAGGTCGATCACCATCTCGGAGTCGGCGGCGTCGGCAAGCAGCATGGCGAGGATCTGGGGGTGCTCGAACTTCAGCAGCTTCGCGAGCGTGATCATTTCCTCCTGGCCCTGCGAGAGGTCCCCGACGATCAGCGCCACCGGTTCCTTCTCGATGATGCGCACCGCGTCCACCGAGTTGGTGACGCGTTGCACCGTGCAATAGTCGCCGAAGAACTGGCGCAGCACGTGGGTAATGTCGGTGCCCTGGTCGATCACGACGATCGAGGCATTGACGTGTTCGGGCAGCTCGACCCTGGGCTCGGGCGAATTCGCGAGCTCCAGGCCGATCGCGGCGGCGTCCGCCACGGTGCGGATCAGGTCCTCGTTGTCCCACGGCTTCTTCACGAAGCGGAACACCTCTCCCTCGTTCACGGCATCGACCGTGGCGGCGAGGTCGGCATAGCCCGTGAGCAGCACGCGCATGGACCTGGGCGAGATCTCGTGCACCTTCTTCAGCAGCTGCAGCCCGGTCATCTCCGGCATGCGCTGGTCGCTCACCACCACATGGAAGTCGAAGCGCGACAGGTATTCCAGCGCCAGCGCGGCCGAAGGCGCGGTCGTCACCTGGAAGTCGTGGCGGAACAGCGAGCGCAGCCCCGTGAGGATGCGGTCGTCGTCGTCGACGAACAGCACGCGCGGGCGCTTTTCTTCCTTGGCATCGGCACCTTCGGCAGGCGCGGGCGAGGTCTTCGCTTCGCTGAGCACGCGCGCTGCTTTCGCGAGCCGCGCGGCGCCGGCGGTCTGGTCGGGCCGGGCGGAGGCGAGGATGAGCGAATCGCGGAACTCCACGGAGGACTGGTAGCGCTTGGCGGGGTCGGCGGCGAGCGCCTTGAGCACCACCAATTCGATGGCCGCGGGAATCTTGGGGTTCAGCAAGGACGGCCGCGCCAGGGGCCCCTCGAGGGAGGGTGACTGCCCGGTAAGCAGTTCATAGAGCTGCACCCCGACGGCGCGCAGGTCCGTGTCCGGGCGGTCCGCCAGGCTGTCGAGCACGTGGCCGACGATCAGGCAGGCTTCCCTCGGTTCATATTGCCGGCGGTGCAGTGGGGCGGTCGCGTTCATCTTCAGGATCCTAGTTTAACCGGAGGCTGGACGGGAAGCACTATCGTGAAAACGGTCCCTTTCCCGGGCTCGGAACGGGCGGATATCCGGCCGCCGTGCTCGGCGACGATCTTGTAGGCGATCGAGAGCCCGAGGCCCGTGCCCTGGCCAACGTCCTTGGTGGTGAAGAACGGGTCGAATATGCGCGGCAGGACGTCCTCCGCGATGCCCTTGCCGTTGTCCTCGATGTCGATGGCCACGCTGCCCGCTTCCTCGCGCGTGGTCAAGATGATGCGACCAACGGGCTTGTCCATGGCCTGGATGGCGTTTTGCAGGATGTTCATGAACACCTGGTTCACCTGCGAGGGCGAGCAGGTGATGGAGGGCAGGTCGGCGAAATGGCGCTCGACTTCGACGCCGCGCAATAAGTGGCGGGCCATGCTGAGCGTGCTCATCAGGCCGTCGTTGACGCTGAAGCTGGCCACCTTGCTGCGGTCCAGGCGGGAGAAATTCTTCAGGTTGCTCACCAGCTCGGAGATCTGCTCGATGCCGTGCAGGCCGTCGGCGGAGAGCGCCTGGAGGTCGGCCAGGACGCCGCGCTCGCGCAGCGCGTTGAGCCGTTCGGTGGTGTCGGCAAATTGCTGCTCGAGCGCGGCCGGGTCGGTCCTGGGCTCGTCCAGCAGGGAGAGCAGGCGGCCGCAGCTGGCGAGCGTGTCGCCGAGTTCGGGCAGGTTGCTGCGCACCGCGACCACGCTGTTTTTCACGTAGGCGAGCGGCGTATTCACCTCGTGCACGACGCCGGCGACCATCTGGCCGAGCGAGGACATCTTCTCCGACTGCACGAGTTGCGCCTCCGACTCCTTCAACTGAACCAGCGCGTCGGACAATTCCTGCGTGCGTTCCAGCACGCGGCGCTCAAGGTTCTCGTTGGCGGCGCGCAGCGCGCGCTGCGCGGCCAGGATGCGCGCCGCGAGCCACGCCAGCAGGATGAGCAGCACGCCGGCATAGGCGAACAGGTACACGCGGTAACGCTCGCGCTGCGCCAGGGCGGACTCGATCTCGCGGCTGAGGGCCTGCGCGGCCTGCTCGATGCGGGCGCCGGCCGCGAGGCGCGCGAACGCGCCGTCGGTTTCCTCGGCGGTGAGCTTCGCGCGCGGCTTCGATGCGCGCGCCTTCAATTCCTCGAGCGCCGCTTCCTTTTCCCTCATGCTCGCGCCGATCGTGGCGAGCGCGATGCCGAGCGCCGGGCTGTCGATGCGGGTCGCGGCCCGGTTCAGGTCCTTCAGGGTCCGCGCCGCGACCGGGCCGCGGTCCGTGAGCGCCGCGGGCGCTTCCGTGCGCAGGCGAATCGCATCGCGGTCCCACGCCGCATCGAGGTCCTTCACTTCGCGCAACAACGCGAGCGCTTCGTTGTGGCCCTCGAAATCGACCGACTCCGTGCGCGAATACAGGAAGGCGAGCGCTCCCAGCAGCAGCGCCGCGGCGAGCGCGGCGGAAAAGTTGCGGAAACGCGTCGATGAAAAAAGCATGTCGTGGAAGATGGTGGAATCCTTCCGATTGTGTCCGCCGGGCGCCACGCTGTCTGTGATGCGCTTCACTCCGGGTTGCGCCCCGCGCAGGGGGCTATTCGCCGAGATACGCCTGCCGCACCAGGGGATTGCCGAGCAGGTCCGGGGACGGCCCGGAGAGCGTCACGAGGCCGCCTTCGAGCACGTAGCCGCGCTGGCTCACCTGGAGCGCCAGGCGCGCATTCTGCTCGACCAGCAGCAGGGTCACGCCTTCGGAGGCGATCCTGCGGATCACCTCGAAGATCTTCTCCACCATGATCGGCGCGAGCCCCATCGAGGGCTCGTCGAGCAGCAGCAGCTTCGGGCGGCTCATCAGCGCGCGCCCGATCGCGAGCATTTGCTGCTCGCCGCCGGAGAGCGTTCCCGCGGTCTGCGCGCGGCGTTCCTTGAGCCGGGGAAAAAGGTCGAACGTGCGCTCCACGTCGGCGGCAATCTCGCGATGGTCGTTGCGCGTGTACGCGCCCATTGCGAGGTTTTCCTCGACGCTGAGGCGCGGGAAGACGCCGCGGCCCTCGGGCACCATCGCCAGCCCCTTGCGCGCGATCTGGTGCGGCGGGCGCCCGT
This sequence comes from uncultured beta proteobacterium, assembly GCA_963849005.1. Classification (GTDB taxonomy): domain Bacteria; phylum Pseudomonadota; class Gammaproteobacteria; order Burkholderiales; family Usitatibacteraceae; genus CAWKGC01. Next base: position 41,454 of record CAWKGC010000024.1, read on the forward strand.
TGATCTCCTCGCCCGAGTATTCGATGCGCCCCGCCTGCGGGTGCAGCAGGCCGACGATCGCCTTGAGCGTCGTGGTCTTGCCGGCGCCGTTGGTGCCGATGAGGGCCACCAGCTCGCCTTGCTCCACCGCGAGGTCGATGCCCTTCACGGCGTGAATGCCGCCGTAACCGACGTGCAGGCCCTTCAGCGCGAGCAGGCTCATGCCGCCGATTCCGCCGGCGTGCCCAGGTAGGCCTCGATCACCTTCGGGTCCCTCTGCACGTCCGCGGGCAGGCCCTCGGCGATGCGCCGCCCGTAGTCGAGCACCAGCACGCGGTTGCACAGCCCCATCACGAGCTTCACGTCGTGCTCGATCAGCAGGATGGTGATGCCGTCGTTGCGGATCGAGTCCAGCAGCCCGCGCAGCGCCACTTTCTCGGTCGAGTTCATCCCCGCCGCGGGCTCGTCGAGAGCCAGCAGTTTCGGGTCCGTGGCAAGCGCCCGCGCGATCTCGAGGCGGCGCTGGTCGCCGTAGGAAAGGTTCTTCGCGAACTCGTTGGCGCGGTGCGCGACGTTCACGTACTCGAGCAGCTCGTGGGCGCGCTTTTCGATTGCCGCCTCCTCGGCCCGCGTCGCGCGGTTGCGGAAAATGGCCCCCGCGACGCCGGCGGACGTGCGCACGTGGCGCCCGATCATCACGTTTTCCAGCGCCGAGAGGTTGCCGAAGAGCCGGATGTTCTGGAAGGTGCGCGCGATGCCGATCGCGGCGATGCGGTCAGGCGTGGTGTTGGCGAGCGGCTGGCCGAGGAAAGTGAACTCGCCGGCGTCGCGCGAGTACAGGCCCGTGAGGACGTTGAAGAGGGTGGTCTTGCCGGCGCCGTTGGGGCCGATCAGGCCGTAGATCTCGCCCGGGTTGATGGCAAAGCTCACGTCCTGCAGCGCCTGCAGGCCGCCGAAGCGCTTGCCGATGCCCTTGACCTCGAGGAGCGGGCCGCTCATCGCTCTTCCCGCGCGAGCTCGCGCTTGCGCACCGCCGAAGGCAGGATGCCGGCGGGACGGTAGATCATCATCACGACGAGGGCGAGCCCGAAAAGCAGCATGCGGATGATCTCGGGGTCGATCAGCATGCGGCCGAAGAGCGCGCGCTGCATCGGTTCCACCGTGTAGCGCAGGATCTCCGGCACGAAGGACAGCAGGATCGCGCCGAGGATCACGCCCCAGATGTTGCCCATGCCGCCCAGCACCACCATCGACAGCACCATGACGCTTTCGACGAGGATGAAACTCTCCGGGCTGATGAAGCCCTGGATCGCCGAGAACATGCCGCCGGAGATGCCGCCGAAGGACGCGCCCATCGCGAAGGCGAGCAGCTTCAGCCGCGTGGTGTTGATGCCCATCGCGCGCGCCGCCATCTCGTCTTCGCGGATCGCCTCCCAGGCCCGTCCGATGCGCGAGTCCTGCAAGCGCAGGTTGATGACGATCACCACCATCAGCACGACCAGCAGGAAGAAGTAGTACTTGATGGTCTCCGAGAAGACCAGGCCGGCAAAGGTGCTCGCGTTGCCGAAGTCGATGCCGAAGACGCTGATCGGGTCGATGGTGGAGATGCCCTTGGGGCCGTTGGTGATGTTGATCGGCTCCGACAGGTTGTTCAGGAAGATGCGCACGATCTCGCCGAAGCCGAGCGTGACGATGGCGAGGTAGTCGCCGCGCAACTTCAACGTTGGCGCGCCCAGGATCACGCCGAAGAAGCAGGCGATCGCAGCGCCGATGGGCAGGATCACCCAGAACGGCAGGTGCAGCCCGAAGTGCGGCGAGGCGAGCAGCGCGTACACATAGGCGCCGACGGCGTAGAACGCGATGTAGCCCAGGTCGAGCAGCCCGGCGAAGCCCACCACGATGTTCAGGCCGAGGGAGAGCAGGACGAACAGGATCGCGAGGTTCGTGATCCTCACCCATGCCGTGCCGGCCTGCGCCAGCGCGAAGGGCAGCACGGCCAGCGTGATCGCGATCAGCGCAACGCCCAGCCAGCGGAACCGCCGGTCTTTCTTGAATAGTTCGAGGGTGCCCATGGGTTCAGTGGCGCGAGAGGGATCGCTGCAGGTTGGAACCGCCGATGGACGCCGATGGACGCCGATGAGCGTGGTTCAGAACCCGGCAACAATCCTGCGAACTTCCAATCGCGGTTTGGCAAAATTCATCAGGAGGCAAATGCGCAGGTGCGAGGCCTTCAGGTAGTTGAGGCATTGGGCGCGATGGATTTCGTTCAGGGCCGCAACGGCCTTGAGCTCCACGATCACGCGGTTCCTCGACAAGCAAGTCGGCAAAATACTCCCCGACTCTGCTGGCCGCGATAAAGTACGCGCACCGATTGCTGCTGCTTGGCCTCCAGGCCCGCCGTCCGAAGCTCCAATGCCAACGCATTCTCGTAAACCTTCTCCAAGAAATCCGATTGCTCAGGTCGAGACTTACGCGTTGGGCGCACCCGATGATTGATCGGGTGAGAAGTGTCCAAAGACTCGCCGAGATCCATCGGCGTCCATCGGCGTCCATCGGCGGTTTCATCCCTCCAACGCTTGATCCCGCGCCGCCGCTTACCGCCAGCCCCGACCCAGCCAAGAAATCGGCGGCTTCATGCCCGGTCCCCCACGCGCTCGCCCAGCAGGCCCGAGGGGCGGAAGACCAGGACGAGGATCAGCACGATGAAGGCATAGACGTCCTTGTAGTTGCTGCCGAAGAAACTCGCGTTGGGGTTCGCCTCGCACATCTCGTGCAGGCCGGGCAGGAAGGTGTCGAGGAAGCACACGTTGGTGAAGTCGCCCACGTAGCCCGCGCCGAGCGACTCGATCAGGCCCATGAGGATGCCGCCCAGGACGGCGCCGCCCAAGTTGCCGATGCCGCCCAGCACCGCGGCGGAGAACGCCTTCAATCCGAGCAGGAAGCCCATCTGGTAGTGCGCGATGCCGTAGTAGGTGCCGACCATGACGCCCGCGATCGCGCCCAGCCCCGCGCCGATCACGAAGGTCACCGAGATCACGTTGTTGATGTTGACGCCCATCAGCCCCGCCACCTGCGGGTTCTGGGACACCGCGCGCATGGCGATGCCGATGCGCGTGCGGTGCACCAGCCACAGGAGCGCGGCCATCATCGCCAGCGAAACGGCGATGATCGCGACCTGCACGTTGGTGATGGTGGCGCTGTTGGCGGAGCTCGTGAGATGGATCGGCCGGATCTCGATCAGCTGGGGAAAGGGGATGTTGTTGCGGGTCCAGATGAGGAGCGCGAGGTTCTGCAGGATGATGGATATGCCGATCGCGGTGATCAGCGGGGCGAGCCTGGGCGCGTTCCTGAGCGGCTTGTAGGCGACGCGCTCGATCGTGTAGCCCACGGCCATGCAGGCGGGGATGGCGACCAGCACCCCGGCCGTCACGATCGCGACCGGGGGCATCCCCGAGCCCGACAAGGCGGTGATCACGGAAAAGGCCACCATCGCGCCGATCATCACCACTTCGCCGTGGGCGAAATTGATCAGCTGGATGATGCCGTACACCATGGTGTAGCCGAGCGCGACGATGGCGTAGACGCACCCGAGCGTCAGGCCATTGACCAATTGCTGCAGGAAGGTATCCAAGCTTCGGCGTCCTTGTCCCGCCCCCAGGGGCGCGCTTCTCGCTGCATTCTACGGAAAGCGAAAAAAAACGGCACCGTTTCCGGTGCCGTTCCCTTTTCCAGCTTGTCTTGCGGGTTACTTCTTCGGTGCTTCGGCCGGCTTGGCGGGAGCTGCGGCCGGAGCGGCTGCCGGTGCTGCTGCCGGTGCTGCTGCCGGAGCGGCGGCGGGTGCTGCGGCGAACGGGGTCGACACGCCGTTCTTCACCACGGACACCGGGGCGATCTTGCCATCCTTCATCTTGAAGATGGTGATCTCGGCATCCTTGCGGTCGCCCTTGGCATCGAACTCGACCTTGCCGGTGGCGCCGGGGAAGCTGATGGTGAAGACTTCCGGCGTGAATTTGGCCGGATCGACCGAGTTGGCCTTCTTCATCGCTTCGATCATGGCGTTGGTGCCGTCGTAGAAGTACGGGGCGTACTGCTTCACTTCGCCGTACTTGGCGTTGAACGCCGTCAGGAACTCCTTGCTGGCGGCTTCGGCCGGCAGTCCTGCCTGAGAGCAGACCAGGCCTTCAGCAGCCGGGCCGGCGAGCTTGGCCATCTCGTTGGTGCAGGCGCCGTCGCCGAAGGCAACCGCGGCCTTGATGCCCAGTTCACGGGCCTGCTTGAGCAGCGGGCCGCCGGTGGCGTCCATGCCGCCGTAGAAGATCACGTCCGGGTTCTTGGCCTTCACCTTGGTCAGGATGGCCTTGAAGTCCGTTTCCTTGTCCGTGGTGCGCTCGCGGCCGACGATGGTGACCTTGCCGGCCTTCAGCGTCTTCTCGACTTCGTTGGCGAGCCCTTCGCCGTAGGCGGTCTTGTCGTCGATGATCGCGACTTTCTTGCCCTTCAGTTCGCCGGCGATGAACGCGGCGATCGCGGGACCTTGCTGGTCATCGCGGCCGACGGTGCGGAACACGTTCTTCATGCCGCGCTCGGTGAGCGTCGGGTTGGTGGCCGAGCCGGAGATCACCGGGATGCCGGCCTTGGCGTAGATCTCGGAAGCGGGGATGGTCACGCCGGAGTTCAGGTGGCCGATCACGGCCGCGACCTTGGCGTCGACCAGCTTCTGCGCGACGGTGGTGCCCACTTTCGGGTCGGCCTGGTCGTCTTCGCTCATCATTTCGAATTTCACCAGCTTGCCGTCGATCTTGATGCCCTTGGCGTTGGCCTGGGCGATGGCGAGCGCGACGCCGTTCTCGTCGTCCTTGCCGAGGTGGGCGATGCCGCCGGTCAGCGGGCCGGCGTGGGCGATCTTGACGATGATGGTCGGTTCAGCCGCAGCCTTGGGGGCTTCGGCCTTTTTGGGCTCTTCTTTCTGGCCACAGGCGGCCAGGGCCAGGGCGGCCGCGACGGCGAGGCTCAGTTTGTAGGACGATTTCATGGGTTCTCCAGGGGAAAAAGCGGGGGGAAAAGGGGTTCTTGGGGTGTAAATGCAAGCCCAAAATTATGCGGAATGGCCCCCTTTATGTCAATTTTCCCTTTTCGGCTCCCCAGGGGCGCAAAAAAGCCGGCGCGAAGGCCGGCTTCGGGCGGTGCTTGCGACCGGTCACATCGCGAGTATCCATTTCACGAGCGTCTTCACGTCGTCGTCCTTGACGGCTGCGTTCGGCGGCATCGGGACGGGGCCGAAGGTGCCGGAGCCGCCCTTCTTCACCTTTTCCGCAAGCAGGGCTTCGGCGTCCTTGTTGCCCTTGTACTTGGCGGCGACGTCCTTGTAGGAAGGCCCGACGATTTTCTTGTCGACGGCATGGCAGGACGTGCAGCCGGACTTCTGCGCGAGCTCCATGTTGGCGAAGGCATTGCCGCCGGCGAGCGCGGTGCCGAGCGCGGCGATGGCGAGGACGGATTTCTTCATTTGCAAAGGGCTCCTTGGTCGAAAGCGATTCACGGTTCGGCCGGCATTCTCGGTGTTTCCAGCATTTCGCGCAATCGCGCGACGTCCGATACCGGCTGCAGGCAGGTAACGCCCTGGCACAGGTAGGCGTTGACCGCATCCCCCGCGGGTTTCGAAAGCGGCGCAGGCAATCCGGACGTTCCGGCTGGGAACAGGAGCGTGAGCGTGTCGGGGCGGTAGCCTGGCGACAGCGCCGCCTTCCACGCGGGCAGCGCCTCGCGCGGACCCGTCACGATCAAGGTGCGCGGCGGCACGAGGACCTCGTCCAGCGCCGCGAGCAGGCTCGCGCAGGCGGTGGGCTGCGCCTCGACCTGCGGCCAGAAGAGCGCCAGGGTGCGTTCGGCGGCCTGTTGGTAGCGCATCTCGCCGGTGAGGAAGGAAAGGCGGTTCAGCGCGATCGCGGCGATGCCGTTGCCCGAAGGCGTGGCGTTGTCGAAGCCGGGCTTGGGCCGCTGGATGAGCGCCTCGTGGTCGTGCGACGTGAAGAAGAAGCCGCCCGAATCGCGGTCCTCGAATTCCTCGATCAGCAGGTCGCCGAGTTCTTCCGCCCATGCAAGGTCCCCGGCGCGGAAATCCGCCTGCAGCATTTCGAGCAGGGCCGCGAGCAGGAACGCGTGGTCGTCGAGGTAGGCGTTGAGGTGCGCGGTGCCGTCCTTGAAGGTGGCGAGCAGGCGATCGTCCTTCCACATCGTCTTGCGCAGGAAATCGAGCGCGCGGCGCGCCGAGGCAAGCCAGTCCTCGCGGCCGAACACGCGCGCGGCGTGCGCCATGCCCTCGATCATCAGCGCGTTCCACGAGGTGAGCACCTTGTCGTCGCGTCCCGGGCGGATGCGCTTTTCGCGCTCCGCGTAGAGCTTCGATCGCACGCGCTGCAGCAGGGCCGCGTCGTAGCGTTCCGCGCGCGCGACGTTCAGGTGCCAATGGTGCTCCTCGAAATTCGGCGGCCCGCCGAGGTTGAAGTAGCCGGAGGCGAACGCCCACTCGTCGTCGTCGAGCAGCGCGCGGACTTCGCCGGGCGTCCAGACGTAGTACTTGCCTTCCTCGCCCTCGGAGTCGGCGTCGAGCGCGGAGTAGTAGCCGCCTTCGGGCGATTGCATCTCGCGCGATCACCCACGCGGCGGTCTCTTCGGCGACGCGCTTGAAGAGCGGGTTGCCGGTGATCGCCCATGCGTCGGCGACCAGCTTCAGCAGCGGGCCGTTGTCGTAGAGCATCTTCTCGAAGTGCGGGATGGCCCACTCGTTGTCCACCGAATAGCGCGCGAAGCCGCCGCCGACCTGGTCGTAGATGCCGCCCAGCGCCATTTTCTCCAGCGTCGTCACGGCCATCTCGAGCGCGTGCTTGTCGCCGGCTGTGGCGTAGTGGCGCAGGCAGAGTTCGATCGAGTCCGGGTGCGGGAATTTCGGCGCATGGCCGAAACCGCCGCGCTCGCGGTCGAAGCTGCTCGAGAGCATCGCGATCGCCGCGGGTATCGGGTCGCGACTGAAATCCGAATGGTGGGCGCCCCTCGGCTGCCTGCCCTGCAGGGCCGCCACCAGGCGGGCATTCTGCTCGCGGATCTCGTCGCCGTTGGCGTCGTGGAAATCGCGCACGCGCTTCAGCAGGTCGGGAAACCCCGGCAGGCCGTAGCGCGGCGTCTTCGGGAAATACGTGCCGCCGAAAAACGGCCGCTGGTCCGCGGTCAGGAACATCGTCAACGGCCAGCCGCCGGTGCGCTGCGTGAGCATGTGCTGCGCGGCCTGGTAGATCTGGTCGATGTCGGGCCGCTCCTCGCGGTCCACCTTGATGTTGACGAAGAGCGCGTTCATCACCGCCGCGACTTCCTTGTCCTCGAAGGACTCGTGCGCCATCACGTGGCACCAGTGGCAGGCCGAATAGCCTATCGAGAGCAGGATCGGCTTCCCGGTCTCCTTCGCCGCCTGCAGCGCCTCCGGCCCCCACGCGTACCAGTCCACGGGGTTGTCCTTGTGCTGCTGCAGGTAGGGGCTTGTTTCCTTCGCCAGTCGGTTTGTCATCCGCGAATTATGCGGGATGCCGACCTGGAACCGCCGATGAGGCCGTTCATTCGTCATTCCGGGCTTGACCCGGAATCCAGAAAAGCGAATTAACCGCCGATGAACGCCGATGAACGCCGATAAGACCCTGATGGTTGGTGCCAACCACGAACATTGCAAGAATGCGATCAAACCCTGATCTTGCTTCGCTTTTATCGGCGTTCATCGGCGTTCATCGGCGGTTCCAAATGCCTTTGCGAGCGCTCAACCGGCGGCCGCCTTGGTGGGCAAGCGAAGCAAGCCAAGGATCAAGCCGCAGCCGAGGAGGATGATGGCGCCGCCCAGGATCCGCCCGGGAGTGAGGCGTTCGCCGAGCAGCAGCACGCCCCAGAAAACGCCGAAGACGGGAACGAGCAAGGTGACGGTCATGGCGCGAACCGGCCCGACATCGGCGATCAGCCGGTAGTAGAGGATGAAGGCGATGCCGGTGCTGAGCACGCCGAGCGCGAGCACGGAAAGCCATGCCACGGCGGGAACGGGCGCGGCAATGAGCTGCCAGGGCGCGAAAGGCGCGGCGAGCAGCGCGGCGAAGATGGACGCGCCGGCGGCAACGCCCATCGGCGGCGCGTCCTTCAGGTACACCTTGGTATAGACGCTCGAATAGCCATAGAGGACCGAGGCGCTCACCGACATCGCGCACGCAAGCAATTCTGCGGAAGACATCGGCCGGGGCGTCCAGCCGACCAGCACGGCGATGCCGGTGATGCAAAGCGCGATGCCGATCACTTTCGGCGCGGTGAGCCGCTCGTGGATCCAGATCGAGGCGATCACCGCGGAGAAAAGTGGCGAGGTGGCATTGAGTATCGCGGCGGTGGAGGCGTCGATGTCGCGCAGCGCGAAGCCGATCAGCGTGATCGGGATGGCCACGGCGACGGCGCCGATGAACAGGTAATGCTTCCAGAAGCGCAGGAACGCGACCGGCTGGCGCATGACTCGCCGCGAAGGCAAGCAGCATCGCGCCTGCGACCAGCGTGCGCCCCTCGACCATCGCGAGGGAACCCACGTGCGGCTCGGCCACGCGCATGAAGAGATACGACGCGCCCCACAGTGCCGCAAGCGTCACCAGCCGCGCGTAATCGGCAGGCCTCATGCGGCGCGCGCGCCCTCGAGGCCGAGCAGTTTCGTCTTCCGGTCGAGGCCGCCGGCGTAACCGGTGAGCGCGCCTTTCGCGCCGACGACGCGGTGGCAGGGAATCACGATCGAGAGCGGGTTGCGTCCGGTGGCCGCTCCTGCCGCGCGGGCGGCGTCGCCGTTGCCGGCGCGCTTGGCGAGTTCCGCGTAGCTCATCGTCTTGCCGAACGGGATCGCGGCGATCTCGCGCCAGATGCGCTGCTGGTATTGCGTGCCGTGGGGCGCGAGCGGCAGGTCGAAGCGGTCGCGCTTGCCGGCGAAATATTCGTCGAGCTGCTTCCGGCAGCGCACGATCGGCGCAGACGCGGCGTTCTCGCGCCATCCGGAGATGTCCGGGAAGTACTTCTGGCCTTCGAACCACAGGCCGATGATGGCGCCATTCTCCGCGGCGGCGAGGATGTCGCCCAGCGGCGAGGGGATGCGTGCGTAGTCGATCATGGTTTCTTCTCCAGTGATTTCCACAAGTGGATGACGGCGTAGGCGCGCCACGGGCGCCAGCGCTCGGTGTGTTTCAGCGCGGCGGCGGGCTTCATGCCGAGCGCCTTGATGAGCGCGACGTCGGGATGCGGGAAGGCATCGGGCCAGGAGAGCGCGCGCATGGCGATGTATTGCGCGGTCCAGGCGCCGATGCCGGGGAGCGTCTCGAGTGCCGCGAGCGTCTCCTCGATATCCGCGCCGGTGCCCAGATCGAGTGCGCCGCTGTCGATTGCCTGAGCCATCGCGATCAATGCCCGCGCGCGCGCCGAGACGATGCCGAGCTTCGCGATGTCGCCGTATTCGAGTGTGGCGATCCTCTCCGCGGAAGGGAACAGGTGCGTCACGCCATCGAACGGCGTTTCGAATGGCTCGCCGAATGCAGCCGCGAAACGCCCGGCAATCGTGGTCGCGGCCTTCACCGTGATCTGCTGCCCGAGGATCGCGCGCACCGCGAGCTCGAAGCCGTCGAAGCTGCCGGGAAGTCGCAGCCCCGGATTCGGGCTCGCAAGATCGCCAAGAACGGAAGCGATCTCCGCCGGATCGGCATTGAGATCGAATGCGCGTTTCGCGCGCGCGAGCAGCGGCGGGATGCAGGGCGCGAGCGACGCGCTGACGTCGATGCGCAGCGCGTGCTTCTTCGTCGCCGGCTGGGCCTCGAGCCAACCGGCGAGGATCCTGCCGCCGTGCGCGATGCGGATCGCGCGGCGGTAGCGCTTGCCGCTGACGCTTTCCACGCCGGCGACCGAACGCTTTTCCAGGAATGCGAGCAGCGCCGACCAATCATAAGGCGGCCGGTAGCCGAGTTCGAAAGTGAGCCGGTCACCCACGCCGTTCGCCAATCTCGACTTGCGGAGCGCGCTTGGCGTCAGGCGGTAGCGCGTGCTGAAGAGGTCGTTGAAGCGGCGCACGCTGGCAAACCCGCTCGCGAACGCGGTGTCGGTGACGGAAAGCTGCGTGTCGGTGAGCAGGCGCTTGGCGAGCAGCAGTCGCTGCGTCTGCGCGAACTCGATCGGGGACACGCCGTACTCCTGCTGGAAGACGCGGCGCAGGTGCCGGTCGGTGACCTTGAGCTTGCCGGCGAGTCCCGCGACGCTGTCTTCCTCCAGCCGCCCGTCCTCGATCAGGCCCGCGACCGATTGCGCGAGGCGCGCGTTGGCATCGACCGCGGAATTGCCCGGCGCAAGTTCCGGCCGGCAGCGCAGGCACGGCCGGAAGCCGCCGGATTCCGCGGCCGCCGCGCTGGAAAAGAACGAGCAACTCGCGCGCTTCGGCGTCCGGGCCGTGCACACCGGGCGGCAATAGATGCCGGTGGACTCCACGCCCACGAAGAAGCGCCCGTCGAAGCGGGTATCGTGGGCGACAAGGGCCTTGTAGCAAAGGTCTGCGTCGAGGAGCATGGAGGCATTATGCCTCCGGACGGCGGTGTCGACTCGCTGTTTTCGGACATTGAAATCGGGAGCGGGACGGGGAACTACAATGCGGCCCATGTCGGGCAAGTGACGGAACGAATGTGCCAGCCGGGCTTTGGAGGTGAACTTGAGAAACGGTAAATGGGCGAGTTCCATCGTGCTTGGCATCGCCGCAACCTTTTGTGGCGCCGCTCCGGTGCGCGGGCTTGCTGCCGATTGGTATGTCGGCTTGGCAGGAGGCTATTCAAGCGCAGACGCCTCGAAGCTCGGCAGTGACTACGAACAAGTCGGGGTCGGCTTCGTGCCGAGGCAAATTACCTCGAGCTATTCCGATCAAAGCCATGGCGCCTGGAAGGCGCTCGCGGGCTGGCGTGCGCTGCCCTATCTGGGCCTGGAATTGAGCTACGCGGATTACGGCAGCCAGACCTTCGGATACACGGGTGTGCGGTTCGATCCGGGCGCTCCACCGCCCTTCATAAGGGTTGAACAATCGCGTTCGGCACGCCGATCGATTACGGCCTGGGGTGCCGATATCCTCGGAATCTGGCCGATTGCGCCCGGGTTCGAAATACTGGCTGGAATCGGGGTGGCGAAAGCGAAGGTCGAACTTTCCATCGAGGGTACCAATCGCGATTCGCTCTTTCTTACCCCGGTGAGTTCCTCCGATAACAGCACCAATACGGTAGCGAGGTATTCTATCGGGGCGAACTGGATGCCAACAACGGAGTGGATCGTTCGCGTGAATTACGAATATCTCGATAAGGTCGGGCAGTCCTATCAGCGAGGCTCCGACGCGGGTACGGGAATCTCGGCGCAGCAGACGCTTTGGCTTTCCGTCATCAGGCAGTTCTAGTTCGTCGTGAAAGGAATCTGTCTAACCCTGGCTTGAATCCATGGCGAAACGCAGCGAATTTGCCGAGCACGTGACGGAAATGATGCGCGCCTTCGGCCCGGTCGAGGCGCGCGCGATGTTCGGCGGCCACGGCATCTACCATCGCGGCACGATGTTCGCGTTGATCGCGCAGGACGCGCTCTACATCAAGACCGACGAAGCCAACCGACCGGAGTTCGAGGCGCTCGGCCTCGGGCCCTTCGTGTACCAGGGCAAGGACGGCGAGCCGATGACGCTCTCCTACTGCTCGGTACCGGAAGAGGCGCTGGAAAGCCCGGCGGTGATGGCCGAATGGGCGCGCTCGGGCTATGCGTGCGCGATGCGCGCCGCGGCGAAGAAGGCGAAGAAGATGACGAAGGCGAAGAAGGCAAAGAAATAGCGCTAGGCGGCGGCGACGGATCGACCTGGGGTCAGGGTGTTGCCTCAGATGCAGTCATTGATTACAATGACATCATTGATTGCATTGGAGCAGCAACCATGGCCAGCATCACCATTCGCGATCTCGACGAACGCACCAAGAGCCGCCTTCGCATCCGCGCGGCACACCACAGCCGCTCGATGGAGGACGAGGCGCGCACGATTCTCCGAAACGCCTTGTCCGAGGATGCGCCGATTGCGAAGGACCTCGCGAGCGCGGTTCACGAGCGGTTCAAGCCGCTGGGCGGCGTTGAACTTGTCCTTGCCGTGCGCGAGCCCATGAGAGAACCACCCAAGCCCGGCAAGTGATCATTCTCGACACCAACGTGCTTTCGGAGTTGATGAAGGCCTCCCCGTCGGTGAGCGTCGTTGGCTGGGTGGCGGCGCAATCCCCATCGAGCCTGTACATCACGAGCGTGACGCAGGCCGAAATCCTCCATGGCATCCTGCTCCTGCCTTCCGGCAAGAAACGCAACGCCATCCACGCCGCTTCGGAGGCAATGTTCGCCACCGAGTTCAGGGGGCGGATTCTTGCATTTGACAGTGACGCGGCAGCGCCCTACGCAAAAATCGCGGCCGACCGGCGTCGCCTGGGCACCCGATCTCGCAGTTTGACGCGCAGATCGCGGCGATTGCGCTGTCAGCCCGGGCAACGATCGCGACACGAAACGTGGCGGACTTCAAGGACTGCAACGTCAAGGTCGTCAATCCCTGGGACGCTTGAGCGCGAGGTGAGGGTCACGCGGCGGCGATCGCGCGCGCTGCGCGGCGGCGCATGCCCAGCCACGCGAGTGCTATGACGATGGCGGCCAGCATCGGCAGCGCCACCCAGTTGAGCGTGTTCCAGCCCTTCGCGTTCACCAGCACGCCGGATGCGAACGACGAAGTCGCGGTAACGCTGAAGATCAGGATCTCGTTCATGCCCTGCGTCTTGGCGCGCTCGTTCGGTCGGTACGCCTCGGTCATGAGCGCGGTCCCGCCGACGTAGAGGAAATTCCAGCCCGCGCCCAGCAGCACGAGGGACGCCATGAAGTGCGAGACGAGCTGGCCCGAGAGGCCGATCACGACGCACGCGACCATCAGCAGCGCGCCTGTGAACATCACGGTAAGCACGCCGAAGCGCTTGATGAGCGACCCGGTGAAGAACGAGGGGCCGAACATCGCGATCACGTGCGCGGAGATCACGCTTGCCGCGGCGGAATAGGGATGGCCGCAGAAGCCCATCGCCAGCGGGGTCGCGGTCATCAGCAGGTTCATCGCGCCGTATCCCAGTGCCGCACCGACTACGGCGACGAAGAACACGGGCTGCGCCATGATCTCGGCCATCGGGCGAGGCGGCTCCGCGAACTCGGCCTGTTTCGCCTCGGGAATCTGCAATCGCGCGAGGATCGCCATCGCGACCAGGCAGAACACCATCAACGAGGCATAGGAGAGCAGGAACGGCGGTTGCGATGCGTCGCGAGTGAACTTGCTCAACTCCGGGCCGACGATGCCGCCCACGAGGCCCCCCGCCATCACATAGGAGATCGCCTTGGCCTTGAAGTCGGTTTGGGCCGCGTCCGCCGCGGCGAAACGGTAGTACTGGCCGAACGCGTTGTAGGTGCCGAGCACCATCGTGCCGGCGCACAAGGTCCAGAAGCTGGACGTGTAGATGCCGAAGGTCGCGATCGCCGCGCCGACGATGCCGAAGATGCAGCCGGCGAGGAAACCCCTGCGCCGCCCGATGCGCTTCATCAACAGCGACGCCGGTATGGTGCTCGCCGCCGCGCCGATGATGTAGGACGTCGCCGGAAGCGTGGCCAGCATCTTGTCGGCAGCGAGCATGTAGCCCGCCAGCCCGTTCATCGCGACCAGCGTGACGTTGTTGGTAAAGAGCAGCGCCTGGCAGCAGGCGAGCAGGAAGACGTTCTTGCGGGTCGAATCCATCGGCAGGGAATTGGGGTCAGAGACGCAATTTGGGGTCGGAGACGTAATATTGGGCTGAGCGAAGCGCAACAAGACGAATATTACGTTCTTGCTGCGGTTCGCCCAGCCCAATATTACGTCTCTGACCCCAAATTGCGTCTCTGACCCCAAGGAACCCGCATGAACTATCGACGACTCGGCCGCTCCGGCCTGAAGGTGAGCGAACTTTCCCTCGGCTCGTGGGTGACCTACGGCAACCAGGTCGACACCAACGCGGCGCGCGAATGCATGGCCGCCGCATGGGACCAGGGCGTGAACTTCTTCGACAACGCCGAGGTGTACGCCGCGGGCAAGAGCGAGGAGATCATGGGCGAGGCGCTGAAGAAGCTCGCCTGGCCGCGCATCAAGGTGGTGATCTCGACCAAGTTCTTCTGGGGCATCAGCGACGGCCCGAACGAGAAGAACACGCTCAACCGCAAGTACCTGATGAATGCGATCGACGGGTCCCTGAAGCGCCTGCAAATGGACTACGTGGACCTGGTCTTCTGCCATCGCCCCGACCCGAACACGCCGATCGAGGAAACGGTCTGGGCGATGCACGACATGATCGTGCAGGGCAAGGCGCTCTACTGGGGCACGTCGGAATGGAGCGCCGCCGAGATCTGGGCCGCGCACGAGATCGCCGCTCGCCACCATTTGCACAAGCCGATCATGGAACAGCCGCAATACAACCTGTTCCACAGGAAGCGCGTCGAGAGCGAATACTCGCGCCTGTACGGCGACATCGGCCTGGGCCTCACCACCTGGAGCCCGCTCGCCTCGGGCCTGCTTACCGGCAAGTACCGCAAGGGCATCCCTGCCGACAGCCGCGGCGCGCTGCCGCGCATGGGCTTCCTCGTCGAGGGGCTTACCGACAAGACGCGCAACGCCGTGGTGGGCGAGCTGGAAACGGTGGCCAAGGAGCTCGGCTGCACGCTCTCGCAGCTGGCGATCGCCTGGTGCCTGAAGAATCCCCGGGTTTCAACGGTTATTACCGGCGCGTCAAAGGTAGAGCAAGTGAAGGAGAATATGAAAGCGCTGGAGGTGGCACACCGCCTCACGGGCGCCGCGATGGACCGCATCGACAACATTGTTGCGGGACACGACGACTGAGCAACGCGCGACCCCGGCCAACAGACCGGGGCGGGCAAGTCGCAGCAGGAGGAGAACATGAAAATCGCAATCGTCGGCGCAGGCGCGATCGGCGGCTTGCTTGCCGTCCGGCTCGCGCTCTCGGGCCAGGACGTCACCGTGATCGACCGCGGCGCGCATCTCGACGCGATCAGGGAACGCGGCCTCAAGCTCGTCCACGCCGATGGCACCGAGGAAATCGCCCGGGGCCTGAAGGCGGTCTCCACCTGCGCCGAGGCAGGCCAGCAGGACCTGGTGTTCCTCGCGCTCAAGGCCAACGTGATTGCACAGGCGGCGCCGCAGATGCGTTCCATGTTCAACGAAAGCACTGCGGTGGTGTCGACGCAGAACGGCCTGCCGTGGTGGTATTTCCAGAACTTCAAGGGGCCTCATGCCGGATACAGGCTCAAGACGGCCGATCCCGACGGCGTCATCGAAAAGGCGATCGAGGCGCGCCGCATCATCGGCTGCGTGGTGTACCCAGCGGGCGCGCTCGTCGAGCCGGGCGTGGTGATGCACCTCGAGGGCGAGCGCTTTCCGGTGGGCGAGCTTGACGGCGCCGAGAGCGAGCGCGTGAAGAAGATCTCGGAAGCGCTCGTCGCCGCGCGCTTCAAGGCGCCGGTCATCCCCGACATCCGCTCCGAGATCTGGCTGAAGCTCTGGGGCAACCTGAGCTTCAACCCGATCAGCGCGCTCACCCACGCGACGCTGGTCGACATCTGCAAGGACCCGTCGACGCGAGAGCTGGCCGCCGACATGATGCGGGAAGCGCAGCTGGTCGCCGAGAAGCTCGGGGCGAGCTTTCGCGTCTCGCTGGAGAAGCGCATCGAGGGCGCGGAGAAGGTCGGCAAGCACAAGACCTCGACGCTGCAGGATGTCGAGGCCGGCCGAAGGATCGAGATCGACGCGCTGATCGGATCGGTGATCGAGATGGCGGAACTCGTCGATGTGCCCACGCCCAGCATCCGCGCGGTGCATGCGCTGCTGGAGCTGCTTGACAAGACGCTCGACGAGGAACATTCCCGCGTCGTGCTGCAAGATACCGGGACCTGAGGAGGCGACATGGCAAAGTGGATCCGCATGGCAGTCGGCGGCAAGGAGTGCTTCGGCACGCTCGAGGGCGAAAGCGTCAAGGTGCATGGCGGCGACATGTTCGACAACCCGAAGCCGACGGGAGAAACCGTGGCGCTTGCCGGCGCGAAGGTGCTGACACCGTGCCGGCCGACCAAGATGGTGGCGCTGTGGAACAACTTCCGCGCGCTCGCCGAGAAGCTCGGCCAGGCGATCCCGCCCGAGCCGCTCTGGTTCATCAAGGCGAACAGCTCGTTCAATGCGACCGGAGAGCCGATCCGCGTGCCGAAAAGCTACGCGGGCAAGGTGATCTACGAGGGCGAGCTGGGTGTCGTGATCGGCAAGCGCGCGAGCGGCGTGAGCGAGGCCGATGCGCCCGCGCACATCTTCGGCTACACCTGCATCAACGATGTCACCGCGGTGGAGCTGCTCAAGAAGGACGCGACCTTCGACCAGTGGTCGCGCGCCAAGAGCTTCGACACCTTCGGCGTGTTCGGGCCGGTGATCGCCACCGGGCTGGACCCGATGACCCTTTCGATCCGCACGGTGCTGGGCGACCAGGAACGGCAGAACTACCCGGTAGCCGACATGATCTTCCCGCCGGCGAAACTCGTGAGCCTGATCTCGCAGGACCTGACGCTGGAGCCCGGCGACGTGATCGCCTGCGGCACTTCGATCGGCGTGGGCTCGATGAAGCCCGGCAGCGATGTCGTGATCTCGATCGAGGGCATCGGTGAACTCAGGAACCGCTTCGAGTAACGCTTTCCTCGTCGGCTCCGCCGCCGGTTTCTCAGGCGACCGTACCGATGCCGCCTTGCCTGTTGTGCAAACACTGGTCGCGAGCGGCCAGCCTTCAGCGCTGATTTTCGAAACGCTCGCTGAACGCACGCTGGCGCTCGCGCAGCTGGCGCGCCGCAACGACCCGCAAGGCGGCTACGAGCCGTTGCTGGTGGAAATTCTCGAACCAATCCTTGCGTTGTGCCTGAAGCACGGCGTGCGCATCGTCAGCAATTTCGGCGCGGCCAATCCGCGCGGTGCGGCGCAGCGCATCCATGCGTTGGCGAAGTCGCTTGGCCTGCGCGCGCCGCGGATTGCCATCGTCTCCGGCGACGACCTTTCTTCATCGGCCCATCGCGCGATGCTGAAACGCGAGCTGGGCGAGAAGCTCGACGGCATCGAGGTCGTAAGCGCGAATGCCTACCTCGGCGCCGAGCCGATTGCCGCGGCCCTCAAGGCCGGCGCCGAGATCGTCGTCTGCGGGCGCGTCGCCGATCCCTCGCTGGTCGTGGGACCTGCGATGGCGCATTACGGCTGGGCGGCAAACGACTGGACGCGGCTGGGCCGCGCGACGATGGCGGGACACCTGCTCGAGTGCGGATTGCAGGTGACCGGCGGTTACTTTGCCGACCCCGGCATGAAGGATGTGCCGGACCTGCACAGCGCCGGTTTTCCCATTGCGGAGATCGACGCCGAAGGCAACTGCACTATCGGCAAGGCGGCGAACACCGGCGGCTGCGTGACGCTTCGCACGGTGAAGGAACAACTCCTGTACGAGGTGCACGACCCGGCGGCCTACCTCACGCCCGATGTCACGGCCGACATCTCGGAAGCCGAGGTGCGGTTGGCGTCGACCAATCGCGTGGCGCTCTCCGGCGTGCGCGGCCATGCGCGGCCCGAGCGACTGAAGGTGAACGTCTGCTACGAAGGTGGCTGGCTCGCCGAGGGCGAGATTTCCTATGCGGGACCGGGCGCGGAGAACCGCGCGCGGCTGGCGGCTGAAGTCCTGCGCAAACGCCTCGGTGGCGTGCTCGAGTTGCGTGCCGACCTGATCGGCGTGTTGAGCGTCTTTGGCGACGATGCCGGAACGCTGCTCGCGCAATCGCCGGCAGGCGATGCGCGTGACGTGCGCATGCGCGTGGCGGCCTCGCACGCCGACAGGTCCGTGGCCGAGCGCCTCGCGCGCGAAGTGACTGCGCTCTACACCTGCGGGCCAGCCGGCGGCGGCGGCGTGCGTACCTCGGTGCGCGCTCGCCTCGACACGATGTCCTGCCTCGTGCCGCGCGCCGATGTGCCCGCCGCGTTCGAGATGGTGGATGCGCCATGAGCAAGAGCGTGCCGCTCTATCGCCTTGCCCACGGCCGCACCGGCGACAAGGGCGACCGCTCCAACATCAGCGTGATCGCCTATCGCCCCGAGTTCTGGACGCTGCTGGTCGACCAGGTGACCGAGGTGCGGGTCGCGGCGCTCTTCGCGAGCCGAAAGCCCACAAAGGTGCAGCGCTACCTCCTGCCGAAGCTCGCCGCGATGAACTTTGTGATCGACGACGTTCTCGACGGCGGCGTCAACGGCGCGCTCAACCTCGACACGCACGGCAAGGCCCTGGCCTTTCGCGTACTCGAACTCGATCTCGTCGTTCCCGCAAATCTGGCAGCATTGCTCGACCAGCACGACCCGAATCCCTGACGCACCCGTTCCCCGGAGGACAAGAATGAATGCCACCCGAAGCCTCATCGCCATTGCCGCCACCCTCGCCGCGACCGTCGCGTTCGCACAGGACTATCCCAACAAGACGATTACTTTCGTCGTGCCCTTTGCTTCGGGCAGCGCGACCGACCAATTGGCGCGCTCGATCGGCCAGGGCGTGGCCGCGGATTCCAGGCAAGCGGTCGTGATCGAAAACAAGCCCGGAGCAAGCGGGTTCATCGCCGCGCAGGCGGTCGCTGCCGCCAAGCCCGACGGCTACACCGTGCTCATCACCACCAATACCACGCACGCCGCCAATGAACACCTCTACAAGAAGCTGCCCTACGACCCGGTGAAGGACTTCGAGCCGGTGACGGGGCTGGGCAAGGGCGGGCAGATCATGGTGGTGAACCTGAAAGTGCCGGCCAACAACGTGATGGAGTTCATCGCGCTGGCGAAGAAGGACCCGGGCAAGCTCTCGTTCGGCAGCGGCAGCTCTTCCAGCCGCATCGCGGGCGAGCTTTTCCAGCAGATGGCGGGCGTGAAGCTCCTGCACGTGCCGTACAAGAGCAACCCGCTGGCGGTCACGGACCTGCTCGGCGGGCAGATCGACATGATGATTACCGACAACGCGACAGGACTGCCGCAGGTGAAGGGCGGGAAGCTGCGCGCGCTCGGGATGTCGTCGTCGAAGCGCTCGCCTCTCGCGCCGGAAGTCCCGACGATCTCGGAGTCGGGCGTGAAGGGTTACGAGATGAGCTACTGGTTCGCGGCCTATCTGCCGGCGAAGACGCCGCCGGCGGTCGTGAAGCGCCTGAACGAGCTGCTGGTTGCGGCGACCAAGAGCGCCGGCGCCAAGGCCTTCTACGAGACGACCGGCACCGAGGTCTTCACCACCACGCCGGAAGAGTTGGCGAAGTTCCAGGCCGCCGAATCGCAGAAGTGGGGCCGGATCATCAAGGCGGCGGGGATCGAAGCGGAATAGCGGCAAACAACTGGGGTCAGGTACGCAATTTGGGGTCAGGTACGCAATTGCGTCTCTGACCCCAAATTGCGTACCTGACCCCAATTACTTGGCGGCGAACTTGGCGAAGGTGACGAAGTTGCCGCCCGGCTCCTGGTAGGTGAGCTCGTCGGAGCCGTAGAAGGTCGTATGACGCTCGACGACGATCTTCTCGCCCTCGAGGCCGGCGACGACCGCATCGAGGTCGTCCACCTCGATGAAGACCGCCGCGTGGCGGGAAAGGCGAGTGAGCACCTGCATCGAAGGTGGCTCGTGCTCGTTGCCGCGGGTCTGCAGCATCATCTGCACGCCGTCCTTGACCATCAGCGCAAAGCCGATGGCGTTGCCGGCGGGAATCTCGACCGTGACCTCGAAGCCGGCGCGCGCGAAGAAATCGCGCGACTTCTCGACGCGGTCAACGAGGAAGACGGGGGTGGCGCTGTTCACCTTCATGGCTGCATCCTCCCTGCGGCGGTTTCTCGCTTGCCCGACGCCGGCACCGCGCCCACGGCGCGCGCGAGGCCGAAAGGCGGCATGTTGTGATAGAGCACCTCGACCTCGCCGGGGCGCACCCGATAGGTCTCGTGCCAGATGCCCACGTCGCCGCTGCTCCCCACCGCGCGGTTGAACGCGGCCCACGCCGGAAGATGCGCGTGGTCGCGGCTCTTCGCATAGACCTCGAGCGCCTCGAACGATTTCCAGTACTGCACCATGAGGGTGGTTCGGCCGAACCAGGATTCCGCATGCAGGAATCCCAGTTCCGGATGGGCGTAGAGCTCGCGCAGCATGCGCGTCATCGCGCTCGCCACCGGCCACCACTTGTGCACCTTCCACAGGCGGTTCACGCGCATGCCGATCAGGAAGACGACAACGTCGCCTTCGAGGTTGGCCGTGGTGCGGCGGGTGTCGATTCCGGCCATGTCGAAACTCAGTCGGTGACCGCGCCCTTGCTCGCCGTGCCGACGAGCCTGGCGTACTTGGCGAGCACGCCGCGCGTGTAGCGAAGCGCCGGCTGCTTCCAGAGCGCGCGGCGTTTCGCGATCTCGGCCTCCGGGACGTTCAACTGCAACAGCTTCTTGTGCGCGTCCACGGTGATGGAATCGCCCTCCTGCACCAGCGCGATGGTGCCGCCGAGAAAGGCCTCCGGCGCGATATGGCCGACCACCATGCCCCACGTGCCGCCGGAGAAGCGCCCGTCGGTGATCAGCGCCACCGATTCGCCCAGCCCCTTGCCGATGATCGCCGAGGTGGGCGCCAGCATCTCGCGCATGCCGGGGCCGCCCTGCGGCCCTTCGTAGCGGATGACGAGCACGTCGCCCGCCTTGATGCGGTCGCCCATGATCGCGTCCATCGCATCGGGCTCGGACTCGAACACGCGCGCCGGCCCCGTGAGCACCGGGTTCTTCAGCCCCGTGATCTTCGCGACACAACCCTCGGGCGAGAGGTTGCCTCTCAGGATCGCGAGATGGCCGTGCTCGTACATCGGGATTTGCCCACGGGCGGATCACGTCCTGGTCGGCGCGCGGCTCATCGGGGATGTCCTTGAGCAGCTCGGCGACGGTCTTGCCGGTGATGGTCATGCAATCGCCATGGATGAGGCCGTGCGCGAGCAGCATCTTCATCACCTGCGGCACGCCGCCGGCGGTGTGCAGGTTGGTCGCGACGTAGCGGCCGGATGGCTTCAGGTCGCACAGCACCGGCACCTTCTGGCGGATGCGCTCGAAGTCGTCGATGGTCCACTCGACATCGGCGGAGTGCGCGATCGCAAGCCAGTGCAGCACGGCGTTGGTCGAGCCGCCGGTCGCCATCACCACCGCGATCGCGTTCTCGATCGACTTGCGCGTGACGATGTCGCGCGGCTTGATGCCTTTCCGGATGGCCTCCAGCAGCACTTCGGCGCTCTTCGCCGCGCTCTCCTTCTTCTCCGCGTCCTCGGCCGCCATGGTCGAGGAATACGGCAGCGACAGCCCGATCGCCTCGATGGAGGTCGACATGGTGTTCGCGGTGTACATGCCGCCGCACGCGCCCACGCCGGGCAGCGCGCAGCGCTCGATGCAGTCGAAGTCCTCCTTGTTCATCTTGCCGGCGGTGAAGGCGCCGACCGCCTCGAAGGGCGAGACGATGGTCAGGTCCTGGCCCTTGTAGTGGCCGGGCTTGATGGTGCCGCCATAGACGAAGATGCCGGGGATGTTCATGCGCACCAGCGCGATCATCGCGCCGGGCATGTTCTTGTCGCAGCCGCCGATGGCGAGTATCCCGTCCATGAACTGCGACTGGGTCGCGGTCTCGATCGCGTCCGCGATCACCTCGCGCGACACCAGCGAATACTTCATGCCCTCGGTGCCCATCGAGATGCCGTCGGTGACGGTGATGGTGCCGAACATCTGCGGCATGCCGCCAGCCTTGCGCACGGCTGCATCGGCCGCGTCGGCCAGCGGCTGGATGCCGGCATTGCACGGGTTCAAGCGTCGAGTGGCCGTTGGCGATGCCGACGAAGGGCTTCTCGAAGTCGGCGTCCTGGTAGCCGATGGCGCGCAGCATGGATCGGTTGGGCGAGCGCGCCACGCCCTTGGTGATGGTGAATGAGCGGTACTTGTCGGTCATGGTGTCGGTGGTCTTTCCCTGGTGCCTATTCGGCCTTGATGGATCCCTGGCGCACGACTTTCGCCCAGAGCTCGGTTTGCTCGCGCACGAAACGATCGGCGTCTTTCGGCCCGTAAGAAACGATGTCGCCGCCGAGCGCGGCGATGCGCTCGCGCAGCTCGGGGGATTGCAGGGCCCTGGAAATGGCATCGGCAACCTTGGCGACGATCGCCTCCGGCGTGCCGGCGGGCGCAAATACCGCGTTCCATTCGTACACTTCATAGCCGGGAACGCCTGCCTCCGCCATGGTCGGCGTATCGGGCAAGTGCCGGGGAGCGCTTTGCGCCGGTGATCGCGAGCACGCGCAGTTTTCCCGCCTTCACCTGCTGCAGTCCGGAGGCCATGTTCGCGAAGAACATCGGCACCTGCCCGCCGATCACGTCGTTCATCGCCGGGCCGCCGCCCTTGTAGGGGACGTGGACAATGTCGATGGCCGCGCGTTGGCGGAACAGTTCGCCCGCGAGGTGCTGTGCCGAGCCGTTTCCGGAAGAGGCGAATGCGATCGTTCCGGGTTTCGCCTTTGCCGCGGCCACGACTTCCTTCACGGATTTCGCTTCGAAGGCCGGGTTCACCACCAGCATGTTCGGGAACAGCGCCAGCACGCTGATGGTGACGAACGCCTTGCCGGGGTCGTAGGGCATTTTCGGGTACAGGCTGGGATTCACTGCGTACGAGGATGCATCGAGCATCAGCGTGTAGCCGTCGGGCGCCGAACGCGCCACCACGTCCGCGGCGATCTGCCCGCTCGCCCCCGGGCGATTGTCCACCAGCACCGGCTGGCCCAGCGTTTCGCTCATCTTGGGTGCGATCAGGCGCGCCATCAGGTCGGCGCCGCCGCCCGGCGGATAGGTGACGATGAGCTTGATCGGCTTGGCGGGCCACGATTGCGCGAGCGCGGCCGGAGCCTGGAGCAGCGACAACGAGGTGAAAACGGCGACGGTCAGGCGAAACATGGCGATCCAGTCAGGTGTGGCTTCGGGGAAGGCGCCCGGGAAGCGGGAGCCGGAACGCTAGAATAGCCCGACGAGCACTCACCACGAAACCCTTGATGCCCGCCATCGATTGCCATGCCCATGTGTTCGCCGCATCCGCGCCGATGGTGCAGGATGCACGCTACCGGCCTTCGCACGATGCCACGCTCGCCGATTGGCGCGGCCTCTGGCCGGAGGCGGGCGTGACCCACGGCGTTCTCGTGCAGCCCAGTTTCTTCGGCACGGACAATTCGGCGCTGCTCGCGGCAATGGCCGCGGCGCCCGGCATCTTGCGGGGAGTGGCAGTGGTTGGTCCTGATGTCGACCGAAGCGGAACTCGGCCGCCTGTCCGCTGCCGGCGTGCGCGCCGTTCGCCTGAACCTGCAGGGCATTGCAGACCTGTCGATGTATGCCGGCGCGCCATGGCAAGCGCTCTTCGAACGCCTTCATGCGCTCGGCATGCATGTCGAGGTGCTGGCCGATCCGGGACATTTGCCTGCGCTGCTGCCCGCGTTCCTGCACGCGAAGATCGCGATCGTGCTCGACCACTTCGGCAATCCGGGCGCGGACGATGCCCAGGTCGATGCGACCTTTGCCGCCATCGACCGGCTCAAGACGCGCGGCGAGGTCCACGCGAAGCTCTCGGGCTGGTACCGGCTGCGCCGGGGCGAGCCTGGCGCGCTGGCCCGCCGCCTGCTCGCCACGCTGGGAAGCGGGCAACTGGTATGGGGAAGCGATTGGCCGTGGACCCGGCATGAAGGGCGCCATACCTATCGCGATTGCCGAACGGCGCTCGACGACTGGGTTCCGCGCGAACACCTGGACGCGATCCTCTGGGATAATCCGGCTCGCCTTTACGGCTTTTCGCGGTAGCCCTCATGCTCGTCCATCCCCAGTTCGATCCCATCGCCCTTTCCCTCGGCCCGCTGGCCATCCGCTGGTACGGGCTGATGTACGTGGTCGCCTTCGCGATCTTCGTCCTGCTGGGGCGCGTGCGCGTGAAGCAGGGGCTGTCCAGGGGGCTCACCGCGAGCGACATCGACGACCTGCTGGTCTGGGGCGTGGCCGGCGTGATCCTCGGCGGGCGCATCGGCTACGTGCTGTTCTACAAGGCCGGGTACTACGCTTCGCACCCGCTGGAGATCTTCGCGATCTGGCAGGGCGGCATGTCCTTCCATGGCGGGTTCCTCGGCGTGCTTGTCGCGATGTGGCTGTATTCGCGGCGCCGCAAGATCGCGTGGCTGGACCTGATGGACGTGATCGCGCCGCTGGTGCCGCTGGGCCTCGCGTCGGGAAGGCTGGGCAACTTCATCAACGGCGAACTGCCGGGCCGCGCCACCGACCTGCCGTGGGGGATGTGGTTCCCGCAGGTCGACCGCACGCCGCTCGCGCGCCACCCGTCGCAGCTCTACCAGTTCGCGCTCGAAGGCGTGCTGCTGTTCGTCGTGCTCTGGTGGTTTTCGAAGAAGCCGCGGCCCGTTGGCGCGGTCACCGCGCTCTTCCTGATCGGCTACGGCGTGCTGCGCTTCGTCGCGGAATTCGCGCGCGCGCCGGACGACTTCCTCGGCCTGCTCGCGCTCGGCTTCACCATGGGGCAGTGGCTCTCGCTGCCGATGGTCTTGGCAGGCGTGGCGCTGATGGCCTGGGCGTACCGCCGGCCGGGTTCAGCGCGGTAGCGCGATGCGCAGCACCGTCGGCGGATCGAGCGAGTCCTCCTGCTCGATCTTGCCCTTGCGGTTCAGGCGCGAGACCTGCGTGCCGGCAAGCAGGTAGAAGCCGTAGTCGGTGACCACCCCGGTGGTCGGCTCGTCCAGCGCCGCATGGTGGTGCGAGAGCAGCGTCTCCACCTTGGTGATGGACTTGCCGTCTTTCGCGAGCGTCATCAGGATCACGCGGCCGGGCGAGGTGACGTTCTGCACGCCGATCAGATGCCCCTGCCACCAGTAAAGCCCGTCGATCGAGGCCACCGATTCCCGCGGCGGCACCGGCAGGCGCACGTACTTCGAATCCCTGGGGTCGATCACCACGATGCCCGTGCTGATCGCCGCGTAGACCATGTTGGGATCGGTGCCGATCGCGATGCCGTTCACCCCGCGCAGGTAGTCGGGCGGGATGATCTCGCGCACCGGGCCCTCGACTTCGATCTCGTACACCGCGCCCGCCGCGGAATCGGTTGCGTAGATCTTGCCGCCCGGGGCGACCGCGACATCGTTCAGTTGCCGCGCGGCGACGATCTGCACGGTGCGCACCAGCTCGCCGTTGTCGATGTTGTAGGCGAAGACCGTGTTGCGCGGGTTCTTCTCGCCCTCCTCGGTGAGCGCGCTGGTGCTGACGGCGTAGAGCCTGCGGCGCGGCGCATCGATCGCGAGGCCGAGGACATAGTCGAGGCGGTCGGCGGGCTTCGAGAAATCGGCCACCGCGCGGCCGGGCCCTACGCGCACGATCTTCTTCTTGCCGATGCTGCCGACGAAAAAGGTCTTCGAGGCGGGATCGTAGGCGATGCCCTCGGGCAGCAGGTGCGTGTCCTCGAGCCGGAAGGCGACCGGCGCGGTATCCATGCGCGGCAGCCTCGCCTCGAGTTTCGCGCGCACGGCCTGGAAACCTGCGTCGCGCCAGACATTCTCGAAACCGAATTCGCGCACCGGAAGGATTCCCTCTCCCAGCTCGAGCACTTTTTCCAGCGCCGCCGTGCTGGCCTTGGCGTCGCCCGCCTGCGCTTCGAAGCGCGCGAGGTAGAAGTAAAGCGTCGGGTCCTCGGGGCGCTGCGCGATGAGCTTGGTGACCGATTCCACCCCGCGGCGCGCCGCGGCTGCGTCCTGTTGGCCGGCGGCGGGCAGGGCGCAGGCGAGGAAGGCGATGGCGGCAATGCGGGATTTCATGGGCGGGCTCGGTTGGACCAGCCGGCATTCTATCGGGTCGGACTTTCAGGCAGGTCTTGATCCCGCTCCTTGACAGATTGTGCAGCGCAACATTACGGTAGAGGCAATTGCTCACCAGTCCCGGACCCATCGGCCACCGGGGCGCTCGGAACCAGGGGAAATCATGCGTTTCTGCATCGTCGGCGCCGGAGCCATCGGCGGCTTCGTCGGGGCCCGCCTTGCCTTGGGCGGCGAGGACGTCACCTTCATCGCGCGCGGGAAAAACCTCGAGGCGATCCGCGAGAACGGCTTCAAGGTCTTCTACAAGGACGGACGCGAGGAAGACGCGAAGAACGTGAAGGTGTTCGACCGCTACGAGGAGGCGGGCCCGCAGGACGTGGTCATCCTCGCGCTGAAGGCGCACCAGGTCGCCGTCGGTCGCGGACAAGCTCGGGCCGCTGCTGGGCGACGACACCGCGATCATCACGATGCAGAACGGCATCCCGTTCTGGTATTTCCATGGCCATGGCGGCGAGCTTGCCGGGCGCAGCGTCGAATCGGTCGATCCGGGCGGCGCGGTGCTGAAGGCGATCGCGCGCGAGCGCATCATCGGCTGCGTCGTCTATCCGGCCACCGAACTCACTTCGCCCGGCACCGTGGTCCACATCGAGGGCGACCGCTTTCCGCTGGGCGAGCTCGACGGCTCGAAGAGCGAGCGTGTGCAGCGGTTTTCCGATGCCTTCGTTCGCGCCGGGCTGAAGTCGCCGATCCTCGAGAACATCCGCTCCGAGATCTGGCTGAAGCTGTGGGGCAACCTGTCCTTCAACCCGGTTTCGGCGCTCACCCACGCGACGCTGTCGGACATCTGCCAGGACCCGAACGGGCGCGAGCTGGTCGCCTCGATGATGCGGGAAGCGCAGGCGGTGGCCGAGAAGCTCGGCATCACCTTCCGCGTCACGCTCGACAAGCGCATCGAGGGCGCGGAGAAGGTCGGCAAGCACAAGACCTCGATGCTTCAGGACGTGGAAGCGGGACGCGCCCTGGAAGTCGACGCGCTGGTGGGCTCGGTATGCGAACTCGGGCGGCTCACGGGCATTCCCACGCCCACGATCAGCGCGGTCTACAACGCGGCCAAGCTGCTCGACAGGACCATGGCGACCGAGATGATCGCGGTGCGCGGGACGCCGCTGCCTTCCTCCTGATTTGCCTTGCCGTTGAGGCGCAGGGCCCGGATGCGGTAAAATTGCGCGTTCGCCGTATCGGGGTGGTAGCTCAGCTGGGAGAGCGTCGCGTTCGCAATGCGAAGGTCGAGGGTTCGATCCCCTTCCACTCCACCAATTCAATGTTTCAGGCCGTCCAGCAACATCCACAAGCCCGCGTAATTGCGGGCTTTTTCATTGCCAGGCCTGTCCAGATGGAGGCGATAGTGAGAGTGAGCATCGATTGCTTGCCCTGTCGGCAGTTGTAGAAGGACTCTTTAGCTCTTGCCGTATATATTAAAGTTTGCTTTAATGGCAGCACTGCAAATTAACGTTAACTTTAAATGAAGCGATCCACCGGAACCTACACCGTCTCGACGACTCTGGGCGAGTCCATCCGGGCATTTGTCCCGCATTCGCTTCCGCCTGCCGATCCCCCGCTCGCGCCGGACGCGTTTGCCGAACAGCACCGGCAGGCTGAACTGGCACTGGCCAGGCTGTCGGGCGTGTCGGGTTTGGTGCCCTCGGTGGATTGGCTGCTGTACAGCGCGATTCGCAAGGAGGCCTTGCTCACCTCGGAGATCGAGGGGACACAAGCCACGCTGATTGACTTGCTCGACGAAGAAGCCGGTTTTGCGGTCAGCAACCCGGATGACGTGGAGGAAGTGACCAACTACCTGCGCGCTTTTCGCCTGGTCCGTGACAACCTGCGCGACCCAAAAGGCTTGCCCATCAGCGTTCGCCTGCTATGCGATGCCCACCGCCTGTTGCTCGACGGAGCGCGCGGTGCCGGCAAGCAGCCCGGCGAGTTGCGCCGCTCGCAAAACTGGGTTGGCGGCACGCGTCCAGGCAATGCTGTTTTCGTCCCGCCGCCGCCTGGGAAGCTGGCGAAATTGCTGCGAGACCTGGAGCGGTACGTCCACGACACATCAGCGGCGCTTCCGCCTCTTGTGAGGATTGCCCTCGTTCACGCCCAATTCGAGACCATCCACCCCTTTCTGGATGGCAATGGACGTATCGGCCGCCTGCTGATCGCTGCGTTGCTGGAACATTGGGCCCTGCTGCCTGAGCCGCTGATTTATTTGAGCGGCTACCTGAAGCAACACCAGACGGAGTACTACCGGCGGCTGTCGGTCATCCGCACCGAAGGGGACTGGGAGGGCTGGTTGGCCTTCTTCCTCGAAGGGGTGGCCACTGCGGCCGCTGACGCCGAGCGCGCCATCATCGCGATTGCCAGCCAGGTCACCGCAGACAGGC
The DNA here is from genome assembly GCA_963849005.1 of uncultured beta proteobacterium. Classification (GTDB taxonomy): domain Bacteria; phylum Pseudomonadota; class Gammaproteobacteria; order Burkholderiales; family Usitatibacteraceae; genus CAWKGC01. The sequence continues at coordinate 69,896 of CAWKGC010000024.1, forward strand.
GGCGTCTGCTCGCGTCGCCCAAAGCCGGCCCTGCCAGCTATCGGTTGTTCGAGATGCTGCCGATGATGCCGCGCTTCACCGTCGAGGGGGCGCGGCAGAAACTGGAAACGAGCTTTCCGACGGCGAATGCGGCCATCAAGGTGCTCCAGGACCTGGCCATCGTGAACGAGATGACCGGCCAGAAGAAAAACCGCAGCTACAGCTATCAGCCGTACATCGAACTTCTGACGCGTTGATTCGAGCGCATCCGGTCAGAGGTACTGGAGGCGATGTGCAACGCGCGACCCGATCGCGGCTATTTGATGACCGCGGCGATCTTGTCCCGGTTTTCGTTGCCGTCCCGAGCGCCTGCCGGGGGACCCGCATCCTTGCCCTCCGATTTGGGCGACGCGTCTTTTTGCGCAGCAGGACCCTTGAGGTACTTCCTCACCCGCTTCTTCGCAGACTTCAGGATGGCGCTGAGCCTGCTGATCGGCGTGATGACGAACATCGCCAGCGACACGTGTCCCGGAAACCTCGTCCTCACCTGTTCCGGATTGGACTGCACGACGCGTGATTTCCACAGCAAGTGCAACCTCACCTGGTCGCTGAACCTGGCGAGGAAGAACAACGGATTGGGTCTCTCGCAGCACGTCTCGAAGTCGATCAGGACCGGTTCGCTGCCATCCCTGATCAGCACGTTGTTGGGACGAAGGTTCCCGTGCGCAAACCCGAGGTCGTGAAGTTCACGAACCATGTCCATGACACGAAGAAAAAGCCGTTCCTCGATGGGCTCGCTGCCGTCCAGGGATTTTCCCTCGATCTTCTCCATGGTGAAGCTGTCGGCGGTCGAGGAGATGAGTTTCGGCGCGTTGGCAAAACCCAGGTGAGCCAGCTTCGAGAGGCAGCCTGCTTCATGCCTGCACCAAAGCCTCGTAAGCGGCCCGAACGGAGTCCCGATTACCTTGGTGACCTCCTTCCTGCCGTCGACAACGGTAACGGAGTTCTTCTTGAGCAGGTTCTTCAGTTGCACCGGTCAGGCTTTCCTGTAGATCAATACGTCCCTGTAGTCGATCTTCAGCCACTTCATCAATCCGCTGTAGGAAGGCTTGGCTTCGATCTTCTCGTAGTTCCGGTCGCAAAGGGCCATCACCTCGAGGTTCCTCTTCGTGTTGTTCGTCTCGATGATCAGGTAGCCGTCCTTGTTCAGCAATGCATCGATCTTGTCGAATATCTTCTGCGAGTCCATCTTGATGTGGGATATCACGGCCATCATCACGATCGCGTCGTAGGTCTCGCCGGCATTGAAATCCTCGAAGCCGCCGATCTTGTAATGCAGGTTCGGGTGCTTCTCCTGGAGCTTGATGTAGTACTTCTCGAAATGCTCGTTTGGCTCGAGCAGGGTGTATTTCTTCGTCTGTGGATAGTATTTCGCAAACAAATTGCCCTTGTTCGGGCCCACTTCGAGGACATTCCTGCCTGCCAGGTATTTCTGGATGCCGAGGACGTGGTTGCGATACATGCAGAACAACTGGCTCTGCCTGATGTAGTGGGTATGTTTCATGTGCGGCTGTCTTTCCTCGCCCCCATTGGGGAAATTGGATGACTCCAGGTTTTTGGTCGCAGCGGAAGCTTTTCGTGGCGACACTCTCATCGCGTCGCGGGCTTGAAATTCGAGTGTGACGAATGGAGTGCTTGACCGTATCACGCCCCGGGGGGTGGACTCAAGGCAATCGCGGCGCGGCGAGTCGCGGTCGGGCGCCCTGCGGGGAAAGCCCGGCGAACCGCTGGGGTCAGGTCGCGCGCTTGCTCAATCCGCCGAAGGTCGCGGCGACCATCGCCTCGACGATCTGCTCGTGCGAGAGCTTGCCGTCCTGCTTCAGGAACTCCACGGTCGGGTCGCAGGAGCGCGAGTAGAGCGTGTAGATGATTACTTCGTCGGGGACCTGCGCGGAAATCTCGCCGTCCTCGCGTGCCTTCGCGACCAGTTCCTTGAAGCGCTTGTTCACGCGCATCGCGAGGCCCATGTACTCGAGGTTGAGCAGAAGGCTGCGCTGGAAGCTCACGCTGGTCGAGGGCAGGTGCGGCACGCCGCCGCGCAGGCGATGCTGCAACGACCAGCGCAGCACCTCTTCCAGCTTGCGGCCCGCGGTCCATTCGGCGGGCATCGCTTCCAGGCGCTCCAGCGTTTCGCGCAGCAGCCGGGAAAGCACGGCGCCGGCGAGTTTCTCCTTGGACGAAAAATGCTTGTACAAGCTGCCCTTGGCGACGCCGACCGCATCGGCGACGTCGTCCATGGTCATCAGGTCGTAGCCCTTCTCGCTCAATAGCTGGTTGACGGCGTCGAGGATGGCCTCCTCGCGCGCGTCAAACTGTTGTTTCTTAAAGGAAAGTCCAAATACCATGGAAAGGGGCTTGACGAAGGTTGTACTAACTGGTTCAATTAGTGACCGATTAGTCACACAATGAGTTTGCCAGTCATTGTGCCATCGCCGAGGCCAGGAATCCAGTCAGGCCGGCCCGAGCGAATACAGCGTTTCATCCGTGGCCCCTCAGGGCGATGCGCATGCGCATCGCCCGTTTTTTTTGGGGTCAGGTACGCAATTTGGGGTCAGAGACGCAATTGCGTCTCTGACCCCAAATTGCGTACCTGACCCCGCTTTGCTAGTGGGGGCGGCGGCGCATCCAGGTTTCGAATTCCGGGGCGCTCAACGGTGGGGAGAGCAGGTAGCCCTGCCATGCGGAGCACCCGAGTGCCCGCAGGATCGCAAGCTGTGCGTCGCTTTCCACGCCTTCGGCAATGACGTCCAGTCCCAGCCCGCGGGCAAGGCCGATGATGGCCGCCGCAATGGCCGCGCCATTGGACCCGGTGGTGTCGGCGACGAAGGACTTGTCGATCTTCACCGCGTCCACCGGCAGGTTGCGCAGGTGCGACAGGCTCGAGAACCCCGTGCCGAAATCGTCGATCGCCACGCGCACGCCCATCTTGCGCAGCCCGGCGAGCGTGGCGCGCACGCCCTGCAGGTCGCGCACCATGCTGGTCTCGGTGATCTCGAAGGAGATGGCGCCGGGCGGGCAGCCGGTCGCCGCGAATATCGCGCCGAGGTCCTCGAGGATCGCCGCGTCGCGCAGCTGGCTTGCAGACAGGTTCACGCCGATGACGAAATTCTCCAGCCCGCGGTCGCGCCATTCGCGGGCCGTCCTGCACGCGCTCTCGATCGTCCAGTAGCCGATCTCGTGCGCGAGCCCGCCTTCCTCGGCGAGCGCGATGAAACTCTCGGGAAGCACCAGCCCGCGCTCCGGGTCCTGCCACCGGATGAGCGCCTCGGCGCGCGTCACGCGCCCGTTGGCCACTTCCGCGATCGGCTGGAACTGCAAGGTGAGCTCGTCCCGGGCCAGCGCCCGGCGCAACGACGCTTCCAGCGCGCGGCGCTCGCTGCGCTCCTCGTCCAGCGCGGAGGAATAGACCTGCCAGGTGTTCTTGCCGAGTTCCTTGGCGCGATACATCGCGGCATCGGCGTTGCGCAACAGGCCCTCGGTATCGTCGGCGCCGCCGGGGTAGAGGCACAGCCCGATCGAGGCGCTCACCTGCACCTTGCTGCCGCCCAGGAGGTAGGGCTGGCGCACGGTGTCGAGGATCTTCTGCGCGACACCTTCGGGAGCGTCGCGCTCGCCGAGGTCCTCGAGCACCAGCACGAACTCGTCGCCGGAAAGGCGCACCAGCATGTCGGTCTCGCGCAGCACGTCGCGCACGCGCCGGGCGAGTTCCTTCAACAGCTCGTCGCCGATCTTGTGGCCGAGCGTGTCGTTCACGTCCTTGAAGCGGTCGAGGTCGAGGAACATCACGCACACGCGCTTGCCGGAACGCTTGGAACGCGACAGCGCCGTCTCGATGCGGTCGGTGAGCAGCAGCCGGTTGGGCAGCCCCGTGAGGCCGTCGTGCGTGGCCATGTACTGCAGGCGTTCCTCGGCCTGGATTCGCGAGGACACGTCCTGCGCGAGCGAAAGCACGGAAATGACGTTGCCGGCGTCGTCGCGCAGCACCGAGTTGTGCCACTCGACCCAGATCACCGCGCCGTCCTTCCGGTACGTGCGGATCAGCATGGTCGCGCGGCCATCGTCACCCGCGAATAGTTGCTGCATGGCGCGTTCCACGCCTGGCCGGTCTTCCTCGAACACCATGCGGCCGTCGCCGAGCGACCGGCCGGCCATCTCTTCGGCGCTCCAGCCGAAAATCGCCTCGGCGCGGCCCGACCAGCGCACCACCTCGAGCTGGGGGCTCCACTCGATCACCGCGAGCGGCGTGTTGTCGAAGTGCGACGAAAGCATCCAGTGCGCCTGGCGCAACTGCTCCTCGACCACCTTGCGCTCATGGATGTCGCTGGTGGTCGCGTAGTAGCCGATCACGCGGCCGTCGCGGTCGATGCGCGGCGTGTAGCGCACGACCATCCAGCGCTCGGTCCCGTCCTGGAAGCGCAGCAGGCGCTCCGCCGACACGGTCTCGCCGTCGAGCACGCGCCGCCAGACGCCCTGGAGCTGCGCGAAGCGCTCCTCGCCGAGCACCTCGCGCACGTAACGGCCTATCACCCGGTCCCGCGAAAGCCCCGCGTATTGGAGGAAGGAACTGTTCACGTACCGGTAGCTCTGCGTGGAATCGACGTAGGCGAGCGGCGTCGGGATCGAGTCGATCACGCGGCGCAGCTCGCGCTCCTGTTCCTCGATCGACTGCTGCGCCATGCGGATGTCGTTGATGTCCACCGACACCATGTAATAGCCGAGCACCCTGCCCGAGGCGTCCTTGCGCGGCGAGAGCCGCGCGCGCACCCAGCGCTCCTGCCCGATGGACTTGATCTGGATCGCGCGCTCGAAGCTCGAGGCCTCGCCGGCCGCCACCTTGTCGAGGTGCGGCTGGAGCGATTCCATCAGGTCGGCGGGATAGACGTCCTTCGGGAACTTGCCCAGCACCTGCTCGCGCGTGAAGCCGCGGGTGGCGAGGAACACGTTGTTCACGAAGGTGCAGCCGAGCTTCAGGTCGACGTACACGATCGCCTCGGGAATGTTCTCGGCGAAGAACAGCAGCTCTTCCTGCTTCGCGGCGAGCGCGCGCTCCGCATCCTTGAGGCGCTGGATGTCGGCAAGCTGCACGAGGACGCCGATGACCTTGCCGTCCGCGCCGCGCTTGGGGCAGTAGCTCACGTGCATCCACGTCCCGGCGTTCGGCCCGGTGCGAACCTGGCGGTCGAAATCCACCGGCTCGCCGGCGAAGGCGCGCTCGTAGCGGTCGAGGTAGGGGCGCATGGCCTCCTCGCCCCACACTTCGTTCAGCGTCCGGCCGAGGAAGTACGACGGCTTCTCGCCGTAGAGCGCGCAGTAGGCGGGGTTCACGTAGCGAAACCGGCGCGAGTTGCAGATGAACACGGTCGGCGCCGTGATGAAGTCGAGCGCGTCCGCGAAGCTCGCGAGCAACGAGTCCACTTCATCGTTTTCGATCTGCAGGTTTCGCGTTCATGTCCCTGGTCGCCCCGCCCCGCCTTCAGATACGTGCGGGAAACGTTGCCGGTTTCCGTCAAGGATATATTTTCAGGGCGGTCAACGCTAAACTCTGTGTGTATTGGCACACGGCACGCCCGGCAACCGACGGGCGGTCGTTCCCTCCCCCCGGACGGCAGGAAATCCATGAGCCTTCTTCCCACGGTCGCCTTCATCGGCCTTGGCGCGATGGGCGGCGCGATGGCGCAACGCCTCATCGCGGCCGGCCATCCGCTGCGTGTTTACGCCCGGCGGCCCGAGGCCATGGGCGCGCTGGTCGCCCTTGGCGCCGTGGGCACGCCGACGCCGGCGCAGTGCGCGCGGGGAGCCGAATTCATCCTTACCAGCGTCACCAGCAGCGAGGACGTGCAGCAGGTCCTGTTCGGTCCCGGGGGCGCGATCGAAGGCGCGGCGCGAGGGGCCGTCGTGATCGACATGAGCACGATCTCGGCCGATGCCACGCGGCTCATGGCCTCCGCGCTCGCGGCGCGGGGCGTGGAGATGCTCGACTGCCCCGTCACCGGCGGGCCGAAGACGGCGCAAGCCGGCGGGCTGTCGATCTTCATCGGCGGCAAGGAAGAAGTGCTGGCGCGGGCGCGGCCCTTGCTGGCGCAACTCGGCAAGAACCTTTTCCACATGGGCGACAACGGCGCCGGGCAGGTCACCAAGTCCTGCAACCAGGTGGTACAGGTCGTGTGCATCCAGGGAGTTGCCGAGGCGATGATGCTGGCCCGGGCCAACGGCGTCGATCCCGCCAGGGTGGTCGATGCGCTGATGCCGGGCATCGCCGGGTCGAAGGTGCTGGACGTGTACGGCCGCAACATGGCCGCGCGCAACTTCACCACGGACATCGAGGCGCGGCTGCACCACAAGGACTTCGGCCTCGTCGTCGCAATCGCCGAGCACCAGGGCGTGCCGATGCCCGCCACCGCGCTGGTGCTGGCGCAACTCGAAAAATTGATGGAGCAGGGCTGGGGAAAGAACGACACCAGCATCCTGCTGCGCGTCCTCGAGGAAGAACGAAAGGCCCACGTGCAATGAACCTCCATTCCCTCCTGTCTGAAACGCGATGCCGAGAAACGCCCGGTGCGCGTCGTGCTTATTGGCGCCGGCAAGTTCGGCTCGATGTACCTGTCGCAGGCCAGGCGCACGCCCGGCATCCATGTGCTCGCGATCGCCGACCTGGCGCCCGAGCGCGCCAAGGCATCGCTGCGCCGCACGGGATGGACGGACGCGCAGTTTTCCGCGGCGTCGTTCGATGCCGCGCTGAAGACCGGCGCGACGTTCATCACCGAAGACACGGCGGCCGCGATCGCCCATCCCGCGACCGAAGTGGTGATCGATGCCACCGGCAGCCCGGCGGCCGGCGTGCGCAACGTGCTCGCCTGCTGCGAGCACGGCAAGCACATCGTCATGGTGAACGTGGAGGCCGACGCGCTCGCGGGCCCCTTGCTCGCGCGCAAGGCCGCGGCGGCGGGCATCGTCTATTCGCTTGCCTATGGCGACCAGCCGGCGCTGATCTGCGAGCAGGTCGATTGGGCGCGCACCGCGGGCTTTACCGTGGTCGCCGCGGGCAAGGGCACCAAGTTCCTGCCCGCGTACCACGCCTCGACGCCGGAGACGGTGTGGGGCCACTACGGGTTTTCGCCGGAGATGGTGGCCAAGGGCGACTTCAACGCGCAGATGTTCAATTCCTTCCTCGACGGCACCAAGAGCGGGCTGGAGATGGCGGCGGTGGCGAATGCGACGGGGCTGACTCCCGCGCCGGGCGGGCTGGAGTTTCCGCCCTGCGGCGTCGACGACCTGCCGCGCGTGCTGCGCCCGCAGTCGGTCGGCGGGCACCTGCACCATGCCGGGCAGGTCGAGGTCATTTCCTCGATAGAGCGCGACGGCCGCCCGGTGTTCCGCGACCTGCGCTGGGGCGTTTACGTCACCTTTGCGGCGGAGCATGAATACGTGCGGCGCTGCTTCAGCGAGTACGGCATCGTCACCGATTCCACCGGCGAGTACGCGTCGATGTACAAGCCTTCGCACCTGATCGGGCTGGAGCTCGGCATCAGCGTGGCAAGCGTGGCGCTGCGCAGGGAACCGACGGGCTGCGCGACCGGTTTTCGCGGCGATGCCGTGGCGACCGCCAAGCGCGCGCTGAAGATCGGGCGAGATGCTCGACGGCGAGGGCGGCTCTACCGTCTGGGGCAAGCTCATGCCGGCCGCGGATTCGCTCAAGGCCAGGGCGCTGCCGATCGGTCTCGCGCACAAGGTGAAGCTCCTGCGCGATGTGGCTGCGGGCGCGACGGTGACATGGAACGATGTCGCGGCCGATGAAAGCGCCGAGGCCGTGCGCATTCGCCGCGAAATGGAGCGCGACTTCGCCTAGAATCAGGAACTTGAAATGGGGTCAGAGTACATTTACGCGCGAAAAAAACCGGGGTCAGACCCCAGGCGTGAGAACCGGGGTCTGACCCCAAGCGCGGAAATGTACTCTGACCCCGTTTTCGACAAAATGTAACCTGACCCCGTTTCCCTGAGGACATACATGAAACGAGCGGTGCGAGTGCCGGCACTATCGGATGGGCGTTGGTCGCGCTGCAGGCCTTCGCGCAGGTGACGGTGGGCGAGCCGTGGGCGCGAAGCACGGTGAAGGAGCAGAAGGCCACGGGGATGTTCATGACGCTCACCTCGAAGGAGGACGCGAAGCTCGTCGGCGCGTCTTCGCCGGCGGCGAAGATCGTCGAGGTGCACGAGATGACGATGGACAACAACGTGATGAAGATGCGCGAGGTGAAGGCGGTCGCGCTGCCCGCGGGCAAGGCCATGCAGTTCAAGCCCGGCGGCTACCACGTGATGCTGATCGATCTCGCCAAGCCGCTCGAGCCCGGGCAAAAGGTTCCGGTCGCGCTCACCATCGAAGGCAAGGACGGCAAGCGCACGACCGTCGAGGCCATGGCCGAGGTCCGTTCGGTCACCGAAATGCAGCACAAGCACTGAATGAAGAAGACCACCCGCATCGTGCAGGGCGGCCGCCGCGCGCGGTCGAAGCCGGGCACCGTCAACCTGCCGGTGACGCGCGCCTCCACGGTGCTGTTCGAGAACCTCGCCGACCTCGAGGCCGTGCAGGCGCGCTTCAACGCCGACGAAGTCGTGCCCGACCTACGGCATCGTCAACATGCCGCTGCGTGCCGCGCTCGAGGAGCTGATGTGCGAGCTCGAAGGCGGCCACCGCGCGGTGACCCTGCCCTCGGGGCTGGCCGCCGTGACGGTGGCCATCCTCTCCTGCGTGAAGGCGGGCGACCACGTGCTGATGGTCGATTCGGTTTACGGCCCGGCGCGCTCCGTCTGCGAGCGCACGTTGAAGCGCTTCGGCGTCGAGACGACGTACTACGATCCGCTCATCGGCGCAGGCATCGCCGCACTCATGCGGCCGAACACGACGCTTGTGTATGTCGAGAGCCCGGGCTCGCACACCTTCGAGGTGCAGGACATCCCGGCCATCGCCAAGGCGGCGCGCGCGCGCGGCGCCATGGTCGTCTGCGACAACGCCTGGGCCACGGGACTGTACTTCCGGCGATCGAGCACGGCTGCGACCTCGTCGTGCAGCCGGTGACCAAGTACCCCGGCGGCCACTCCGACGTGCTGATGGGCGCAATCGTCGCCAACGAGCGCGCGTGGCCGATGCTGCGCGCGACCTCGTACGACCTCGGGCAGACGACCTCCCCCGACGACATCTTCCTGGCGATCCGCGGCATGCGCACGCTGGAAGTGCGCCTCGCGCGCCACCAGCAAAGCGCGCTCACCGTCGCACGCCGGCTGGCGACGCAGGCGCAGGTGAAGCGCGTACTCTACCCGGCGCTGGAATCCGATCCCGGCCACGCGCTGTGGAAGCGCGACTTCAAGGGCGCCACGGGACTCTTCGCGATCGAACTGGTGCCGGGCGAGAAGAAGCAGGTCGCGGCCTTCGTCGACGGCCTGAAGCTCTTCGGGCTGGGCTACAGCTGGGGCGGCTTCGAGAGCCTCGCGGTGCCGGCGAACCTGCGCCACGGGCGCGCGGTGCGGCCGTGGACCGGCGGGCCGCTCATCCGCCTGAGCATCGGGCTGGAAGATCCCGCCGACCTGATCGCCGACCTCGAAGCGGGACTCGCGCGCTACTCGGCCGCAGCGTGACGATCGAAGCGGCGCTGCAGCAAGCGCTGGCGGCATCCATCACGGAAGCGACGCGCGCCGACTTCGCGATCTCTTCCGTGGCTCCGGTCCCGGGCGGCTGCATCCACACCGCGCTTTGCCTCTCCGGCGAGGATGCCGGCGGCAAGCGCAAGTACTTCGCCAAGCTTTGCGAGATCGAGCGCGCGCCGATGCTGGACGCCGAGGCCGATGGCCTGGGCGCCATCGCAAAGGTGGGCGCCTTGCGAGTTCCGCACGTCGTCGCGCGCGGCAAGGACGAAGAAGAAGAACGCGCGTGGCTGGTGCTCGAGTGGCTGGACCTTGCGCCGCTGGAAGCCGCAAGCGGTGCGCGCCTGGGCGAGGCGCTTGCCGCGCAGCACCGCGTGCCGCAGAAGCAGTTCGGCTGGGCGAAGGACAACTACATCGGCGCAAGCCCGCAGGTGAACGGCTGGTCGGACGACTGGCTGAACTTCTGGCGCGAAAAGCGGCTGCACGCGCAGCTGCGTTTCGCCGCGCACAACCGCCTGCCCTCGCGGATGATCGGACGCGGCGAGCGACTGATGACGGACTGCGACGAGTTCTTCCGCAGCCGCCGCATCCAGCCGTCGCTCCTGCACGGCGACCTGTGGGCGGGCAATGCCGCGGCATGCGAAGGCGGCGCGATGGTGTTCGATCCCGCGGTGTACTGCGGCGACCACGAAGCCGACCTCGCGATGACGGAACTCTTCGGCGGGTTCCCGAAAGACTTCTACGCCGCCTACCGCGCGGCCTGGCCGAAGGAAGACGACTACGTGGTGCGCCGCGATTTCTACAACCTCTACCACGTGCTCAACCACGCCAACCTTTTCGCCGGCCACTACGTGAGGCAGGGCGAGCAGGCGATCGAGCGATTGCTGGCGGAACTCGGTTGACGGCCGGGATTCAGAGCGAGTCGATCACCTGCGGATAGACGCGCTGGAAGGCCTCGGCATGGCGGATGTCCTTGCTGCCGGTGATCCGCCGCGCCTGGTTCGCCCGATGCTCGGCGCGTTCGGCATAGTGCTGGCGCAGGTACTGCTGCGCCTTCATCGCCTCCATCGCCTGCATCTTCAGCGGAAAGACTTCGGTGATGTCCACGTAAGTGGTGGGCATGAAGCCGCACATCTCCGTCTGGTGCGGCTCGAAGAGGAAGAGGTCGGAGGGCTTGACGATATCGAACGCGCTCGCGACGCCAGATCCGGTCGAGAGCATGCGCGCGCGCTGGACGGCGGCCGAGGCCGCGCCGTGGTCCGGGTTGAAGGGGTCGCGGTCCGCGTGCGTCACGATCACGTCGGGCGCCATCCTGCGGATCAACTCGACGAGCTGCGTCATCGCGGCCGGGCCGATCTCGAGCGGATAGTCGCCCAGATCCATCGCGATGAATTCCGCGCCGACGATTGCCGCGGCGGCGGCAGCTTCCTCGTGGCGGATGCGCTTCACGTTCGCCTCGGTCTGCCCGGCCTGCTTCCACAGCTCGCCGGATTCGCCACGCTCCCCGTAGGAGAGCGCGACCACGGTCGCGGTGCCGCCGGCGCGCGTGAACACCGCCGTTGCGCCGGCGCAGCGCCAGACGAAATCGGCGGAGTGCGCGCCGATCACCAGCAGCTTTCGTCCCTTGTTCGTCATGTAAGGCTCCGGCTCACTCGGTAGTGATCTTGGCGGCGCGGATGACGGCCGCCCACTTGTCGATCTCGGCCTTGAGGAACTTCCCGAACGCCTCCGGCCCGGCAGGCTCGACGACGGCGCCGAGCGCATGCAGCTTTTCGCGAACGCCCGGGTCCTGCAGCGCCTTGAGGATCTCGGCGCTGAGCTTCGCGACGACCTCCTTCGGCGTCTTCGCCGGGACCACGAAGCCCCACCACACGGAGGCATCGAATTCCGCCACGCCCGCTTCCTTGAAGGTGGGCACGTCGGGCAGGAGCTCGAGGCGCTTGTCGCCGGAAACCGCCAGCGCGCGCAGCCGCCCCGCCTTCACGTGCGGCGCGGCCTCGATGGGATTGATCAGCATGAAGGTGATGCGATCTCCCATCAGGTCGGTGAGCGCCGGCGCGCCGCCCTTGTAGGGCACGTGCAGTGCGTCGAACTTGGCCGACGACTTGAAGAGCTCGGAGGCGAGGTGCCCCGAGCCGCCGGCTCCGGCGGTGCCGTAGGTGAAGGCGCCGGGCTTGGCGCGCGCCGCCGCAAGGAACTCCTGCAAAGTCTTTGCGCCGGAAGCGGCGGGCACCACGAGCACGAGCGGCGCGTAGCCCACGAAGGCCACTGGCGCGAAATCGCGCAGCGTGTCGAAGGGCAGGTCCTTCGTGAGCGTCATGTTGGTGGCAAGGCCGTTGGCACCGAGCAGCGCGGTGTAGCCGTCGGCGGGCGCCTTGGCGACGAAGTCCGCGCCGATGTTGGCGTGCCCGCCGGGCTTGTTCTCCACGATGACGGGCTGGCCGACCTGCTCCGATACGCGTTGGCCGATCACGCGGGCGACGGTATCGACCGCGCCGCCGGCAGCGAAGGGAACGATGACCTTGATTGCCTTCGTCGGATAGGACTGCGCGTGGGCAACGGGCAGGGCGAGGCAGGCGCCGACGAGCAATGCCCCGGCGAGAGTGGACAGCCTTGTGTTCATGTCGTGCTCCTTGGAAAGTGCCGGAATGTTTTTCGGATCAGGAAACGCGCGACAGGTCGCAGCCGCGCGCCTTCAGCATCTCGTCCACCCACTTGCGGTCCCAGGTGCCGGCGGCGATGGCGACGAGCGTCGCCTGTTCCTTGCGGTTGTGCGCCTCGGTGGCCGTGATGACGCGCTCGGCATCCTCGGGCGAGATCGCGACGATGCCATCGTGGTCGCCGGCGACGAGGTCGCCCGGATGCACCACCATCCCGCCCACCGACACCACGACGTTGATCTCGCCGGGACCGTCCTTCCACGGGCCGCGGTGCGTGACGCCGGCCGCGTAGACCGGGAAGTCACCCTCGGAAAGCGACTCCGAGTCGCGGATCGCACCGTCGATGACGATGCCGGCGACGCCGCGCTTCTCGGCCCAGCCGCACATGAGCTCGCCCACGATCGCGTTTTCCAGCGCGCCGCCCGCATCGACGACGATCACGTCGCCCGGGCGCCGCCATGTCGATCGCCTTGTGCACGATCAGGTTGTCGCCGGGGCGCGTGCGCACCGTGAAGGCGGTGCCGACCATCCTGCCCGACCGGTGGAAAGGCTGCAGGGCGGCGCCGTGTCCGCGCAGCATGTTGTCGCTCAGGTTGGAAACCGGAAGCGCGCGAAGGCGCTCCAGAAGTTTCGGGTCCGCGCGCGCGGGACTCGGGAAGATGCGAAAGCCGATGCTCATGGTGCTGCTCCTATTTCTTCAAGAGGTGTTCGTAGTTTGCGCCCATCACCTCGGTGATCGGGCTCCCCTGTTGCAGCGCCGCGGCCATCGCGGCCTCGCGCCCGGCGATGTACTCGGCTGCATCGAGGACGGTGGCGATGTCCCCGGCACGGATGAAGACGGCGGCGCTCGCATCGGCGATCACGTAATCTCCCGCGCTCACCTGCACGTCGCCGATCTGCACCGGGATGTTGGTTCCCAGTTCGACGATCCTCCCGCGTGCCGTGCGCGACGTGCAGGCTCTCGCATAGACGGGAAAGTCGTAGCCCTTCGCCTCGTCGATGTCGCGCACCGGGCCGTCGGCGATCACGCCGGCGACACCGCGCAGCTTCGCGCCCAGCGTGAGTATCCCGCCCCAGCTGCCCGCGTCGACGCCGCTCCTTTGCTCCACCACGATGATGTCGCCGGGCCCTGCGGCCTCGACTGCCGTCGTGCCCAGGTGGCGCACCGGTCCTGTGGCCGGCGTGCCCACGCCGAGCTTCACAGTCACGACACGGCCGGCGATGCGGCGGGGAGCGGAGAGTTGCAGGAGCCCCGTCACCGCACCGGCGAGCCCGAGCTTGTCCAGTGCGTCGGAGACGGCGCAGCTGTCGAGACGGGCGAGCCGTGCGACGTTCGGATCAGGGGCGACCATGGCTTCGGCGCGCCCGGTCAATCGACCCTGGCGTTCGACTTCTTCACCACGGCCGACCAGCGCGGCACCTCGGTCCTGATGAACGCCGCGAACTCGGCCGCGGTTCCCGGCACCACCGCCGAGCCCATCTTCGCCAGGCGCTCGCTCACCTCGGGGCTCGCGATGATCTTGCGCAGCTCCGCGTTCAGCTTGTCGATGATTTCCGGCGGCGTGCCGGCCGGGGCGAACAGGCCGTACCAGTTGGTCAGGTCGAAATCGACCGCACCGGACTCCATCATGGTCGGGACGGCCGGAAGCGAGATGGAGCGCTTGGCGCCTGTCGTGGCGAGGGGCCGCACGCGATTGGCCTCGACGAAAGGTTGCAGTACCACCGTCGACTCGAACCCGACCGGCACCTGCCCGCCGACGACATCAGAGATCGCGGGCCCCGACCCCTTGTAGGGAACGTGCAGCAGATCCAGCCCATAGGCGATCTTGAGCATCTCGCCCGCGAGGTGCTGCGGGCTGCCGCTGCCCGCCGAGGCGAACGCGTACTTCCCGGGCGACTTCTTCACCAGCGCGACGAACTCCGCGAAATTGTTGGCCGGCACCGACGGATGGACGTAGAGGACGGAGGGCACAAGGGCTACCAGTATCACCGGCACGAGATCCTGCGACGGATCGATGTTGAGCTTGTAGAGGTTCGGATTGATCACCACGCCCGTGTTGTTGCCCAGGAGCAGCGTGTAACCATCGGGCTTCGCGCGCGCGACGAATTCCGTGCCGATGTTTCCGCTCGCCCCGGCCTTGTTGTCCACGATCACCGGCTGCCCGAGCGCGGCCGTCAGTTTCGGCGAGAGCAGGCGCGCGAGAATGTCGGTTGTCCCGCCGGGCGGGTAGGGCGAGACGATCTTGATCGGGTGGGCGGGATAGTCCTGGGCCATCGCCGGCGCGAGCGCGGTGGCAACGGCGATAACTGCCGTACATGCAATTCGCGAAAACATGGTGTTTCTCCTCCCGCTGGCGAAAGTCGGAACTGCTTCGAGCTTGCCCATGCCGATAATTGCATCTCCGATAATTCGAGTCCAATATATATTTGACGTTCCAGTCATATGAAGGCGCTATAAGCATGGACATCCGCCAGCTGCGATATTTCGTCGCGGTCGCCGAGGAACTGAACTTCAGCCGCGCGGCGGAGCGCCTGCACATGAGCCAGCCGCCGCTCAGCCAGCAGATCAAGGCGATGGAGGTGGAACTGGGCACGGTCCTGCTCGAACGCACGCGCCGCAAGGTCGAGCTCACGGATCCCGGGCGGCTTTTCCTCGATCACGCCCGCTCGATGATCTCGCAGATGGACGGCGCGGGCGACGCGGTCCGTCGCGCGGCGCGCGGCGAGGCGGGCGAGATCCGCATCGCCTTCACGGGATCGGTCCCGATGGCCGAACCCTTCCCGCGCTTCATCCAGGCGTTCCGCGAGCGCCATCCCGGCGTGCGCGTGGAAATGGGGCACCAGTCCTCGGGTGCCCAGTTGCAGGCGCTTGCCGACCGGCAGATCGACGTGGGGTTCCTGCGGCCCTCGCACCACTTCGCGCCGGGGTCGGACGTTGCAGTGCGCCGCATCTGGGAGGATGAGCTGAAGGTCGTGCTTCCCGCGGGCCACCGGCTGGCGCGCGCGCGCGGCGGCGTGCGCGTGGCCGACCTTGCGGACGAACCCTTCATCCTCTTCCCGCGCGGGATCGGATGCGGGCTCTACGACCACGTGATGACTTTATGCAGCCAGGCCGGCTTCGCGCCGCGCATCGTGCAGGAAGCGCGCGAGGGCGTGACGATCCTCGCGCTGGTGGCCGCGGGCACCGGCATCTCGATCCTGCCGGACACCTATCGCCACGCGAGCATCCCCGGCACGGTGCTGCGGCCGCTCGCCTCGCCCGCGGCGAAGAGCCGGCTGCTGCTGGCATGGCGTGCGGCGGAGAAGTCGCCGCTGGTGAAGCGGTTCGTGTCGATGGCGGAACGCTGGCCGGGGTTCGCCTCGTCGCGCCCGCGCGCCCGCGCGGTTGACGCCTGACGGTCCCCACTTTTCAAGGAGCATGACCATGCGAGGCTTTCTCCCGAAATTGCTGCTCGCGGTGGCCGCCGGTGCGCTTGCGACCGCGGGGTACGCGGCCGAGCCTTCATCGCCTGAAGCGGCCGCGCGCGCCGCGCTGGCGCCCACCGGCACGTTGCGCATCGCCGTCTATCCCGGCACGCCGACCTCTCTGGTCGCGGACGCTCCCGCGACGGAAAGGAAAGGCGTCGGCCACGACCTCGGCATCGCGCTGGCCAAGCGCCTCGGCGTGCCCTACGAGGTCGTCATCCATGCGAAGAACGTCGACGCGCTGGACGCGGTGAAATCGGGCAACGCGGATTTCGGCTTCACGAACGCCACCGCGGCGCGCATGAAGGACATGGACTTCGGCCCGCCGCTGTTCGCGGTCGAGCAGGGGTACATCGTGCCCCCGGGGTCGGTGATCGCCAGGACCGAGGACGTCGATCGTGCCGGGATGCGCGTCGCGGTAGTCCAGGGCAGCACCTCGGACAGCGTGTTGTCGCGGGAGCTCAAGAACGCGACCGTGATCAGGGCGCCGACCATCCTGGCGGCGCGCGACATGCTGGCCGCGCGCAAGGTGGACGCGTTCGCGACCAACAAGGCGATCCTCTTCGAAATGTCCGACTCGCTGCCCGGCTCGAGCGTGCTCGACGGGCGCTGGGGCCTGGAGAATTTCGCGATTGCGGTTCCGAAAGGCCGCGAGGCGGGGATGCCCTTCCTGCAACGATTTTCAGCAGACGTCGTGTCCGATGGCCAGGTGAAGCGTGCCGTCGAGCGCGCGGGCCTTCGCGGCACCGTCGAGCCGGCGCAGCGCTGACGCCGCGGCCGCGCCGTTCGGCTGGCAACCGGGAAAGATCGGGGGAAGGCCATGGACTTGCAGGCGATCGCCAGCGAAATGAAGGCCGCGCAGGACGGGGTGACGCAGGTCGCGCCATTCACGTCTCGAATCGCCGGCTTCGACATTGCCGCGGCATACGAGGTATCGCACCTCATCCACCGCGAGCGAGTCGCAGCCGGATTCGTTGCGGTCGGCCGCAAGATCGGTTTCACGAATCCCGACATGTGGGCCCGCTACGGCGTGCGCGAGCCGATCTGGGCCTGGGTCTATGACGCCACCGTGGTCCGGGAAGCCGCGCGGCGCGAGACCTGCGATATCGCGCGATTCACCGAGCCGAAGATCGAGCCCGAGATCGTATTTCACTTCCGCGCCGCGCCGCCGGCCGGCGCGGACCTCGATGCGATCCTTGCCTGCATCGACTGGGTCGCGCACGGCTTCGAGATCGTGCAGTCGCATTTTCCCGGCTGGAACTTCCAGGCGCCGGACACGGTGGCGGACTGGGCGCTGCACGGTACGCTGCTGGTGGGCGAGCCGCAATCTGTCGAGCGGCTCGGGCCGGAACTGGTCGCGGCGCTCGCTTCATTCTCGGTAGCCTTGTCCTGCGATGGCAGGCTGGTCGAGGAAGGCGTCGGATCGAACGTGCTCGGCAGCCCCCTCTCGGCGATCGCGCACCTGGTCGCGGTGCTGGCGAGGCAGCCCCGATACGAGGGACTGAAAGCCGGCGAGATCGTCACGACCGGCACGATCACGACGGCGCAGGCGATTCACGCCGGCGAGACCTGGACGACGCAAGTCCGCGGGATCGCGCTGCCGGGATTGCGCGTGCGCTTCGCGGACGGCGGGGAAACGGCGGGCCGCTAGGCGGCGAGCGAAGGATCGAGCCCGGGCGATGCACCGCCCGCGCCCTTGCGCGCCATGATGTCGCGCACCATCTCCAGCGCCGTCTTCTCGCAGGGCGGAAGCTCCACGGGCGACTCCGACTTCGGCGTCACGCGCTCTCCCCAGCGGATCACGTGCGAGCACCAGGTGAGCCCGCCGCCGAACGCGGGCGTGAGGATGTTGGCGCCCGGCTTCACGCGGCCGTGCTCGAGCGCATCGACCAACGCGACCGGCACCGTGGCCGCCGACATGTTGCCGTAGCGCTCCACGGTGAGGTGGACCTTTTCCATCGGCGCGCCGACGTGCTTGGCCACCGACTCGATGATGCGCAGGTTCGCCTGGTGCGGCACGACGAGGTCGATGTCCGAGACGTCGAGCCCGGCGCGCTCGAGCGCCTCCTTCGACGCCGCCGTCATGCCGGTGACCGCCTTCTTGAAGATCTCGCCGCCGTCGAAATCCCAGCGCGTGTCGCCGAGGGTGACGTGCGAATTGGTGTAGGCCGCGCCCATGCCGCGCACGCGCAGGATGTGGCGCGAGTCCGCGTAGCAGCCGAGCTTCTCGGCCAGCACGCCGGCGGGCTCCTCCGAGCGCTCGATCACCACCGCCGCGCAGCCGTCGCCGAAGAGCACCGCGACGCCGCGATTGGTCCAGTCCATGAAGGGCGATATGCCTTCGACGCCGATCACCACCGCGTTCTTCACCACGCCCGTGCGCACCATCGCGGTGGCGCTGGAAAGGCTGTAGAGGAAACTCGTGCAGGCGGTGTTCACGTCCATCGCGGCGGCGTGATGGGCGCCGAGCAGCTTCTGCACGCCCGAGGCCGCGTTGGGCACCTGCTCGTCGTAGGAGCAGCTGCCGAAGACGACGAGCTCGAGCGCTTCCGGGTCGAGCCCGGCGCAGGCCATCGCGCGCGACGGCGGCCACGTGCGCGAGCGTCGTCACCGGGACGTGCGAGATGCGCCGCTCGCGGATGCCGGTGCGGCTGACGATCCACTCGTCGGTGGTGTCGAAGAGGGTGGCGAGGTCGGCGTTGCTGAGCACGGCCGGGGGCATGCACTTGCCCCAGCCGGTGATGGCGGCGTAGGTCATGGGGAGCGGGAAGGCGATCTTCTAATTGGAATGCCGCCTAGTTTGCCTCACGCGGCGTGATCGTGCTTGGATCGCGGCCTTGGCCTGGTTCTGCGTGGCCGCGGCGACATTTCGCTCGACGGCGAGATGGGTGAGAAAGCCCTTTACCTCCTCGGCGCCCATTTCGCGCGGATGCCGCAGGCCATGGAAGCGCACGAAACAGCGTGCCCAGTACGCGTAGGCTTGCTCTGTCTTGAGGCTGTAGTGGCGCAGCCGCACCGTGTCCCGGATGCGGTCGAGGAGCTTCCTTTCCTGGGGTACTTCGGGAGTTGCCGGGTTTGCCATTTCCGTTATCTCGCATCCTGGAAAATCAGAACGCGGATCAAGCAATTGGCGTTGACCGGGTTTTGTTAGGCTGACAGACTGGTTGCGCTTATCATTACTTTCAACTTCTATTTATAGTTAGCTCGCGCCAGCGGGTAGGCTTCCACGCAGTCATTGGATTCGTAGGGCAGCGATGTACTTCAAAGGAGGTAACAAATGTTCAAAGCGTTAGCAGTTGCGATCGGGTTGACTTTCATTGCGCAGATTGCGGCTGCCGACGACCGAGCAAGACTTGTCGGTATCTGGAAACTATTATCTTCGGAGAGCGAGTTTCAGGACGGCAGTCCGCGTCGCGCTGTCATGGGCCAGAATCCAACTGGATACCTCGTCTTCACGGCTGAAGGCCGAATGATGGCGGTACTTGAAGGCGAGGGGCGTAAGCGTGCGCAAACAGATCAGGAGCGCGCAGCCTTGTTGCAGACGATGGTGGCCTATACAGGCATATATCGTTTGGAAGGTGACAAGTGGATCACGAAGGTAGATGTTTCCTGGAACCCGGCTTGGCACGGTACGGACCAAGTGCGCTTTTACAAGATTGATGGGGATCGGCTCCAAGTGACAACGGCTTGGGGGCCAAACCCCTTCATTCCTGGGGCCCCGACCACGCGTGGTGTCCTCATGTGGGAACGGGCAAAGTAGAACCGCGCGTTTTCTCAAATCGACAACGGTTGAGGGTATCTTTTGCCTCGGTCGCTTCATTGTCGCAGGAGGCGCCAGCTAACTTTAGCTGCAGCGGACGCGCATGAAGCCGCGCGCCGCTGAGCAAAACGTTAGACATCACTTGAAAGTGCGTCGCAGCTCGGTCGGCCTATTCACCGCAGTCGCCGCTGCATTCGCGGGAGTGTCGGCACGCGCTATTGAGGTGACGCCGCCACCGACCTGGTCTGACGAACTCCCCGGCGAGGGAACGTTGGCGAAGCAGCCCGTGGTCGGTTTGTCCATGGGCCGCACCTTTGTGCGGCTTGAGAAGACGACTCTTCATTCCATTCTTGAACTCGCTCGAGTAGGTGCTATTGGAGAGCGAGGAGACGGTGGAGGGCACATCTCTTTTGTCTGTTTTACCGACGAGGCATCTTCGCCGCGTTCCCGCATTTGGCTCCTGTCAAACGCAATGGGAAATCCCGACAAACGGATCATCGAAGTGAATGCAGTCGTTTTATCTAAGCATGACCAGGCAACCGAGGCGTGTCCCAAATTGCCTACCCATCTGCGACCCGTTGCACTTGATCGCGGAATCTGGCTCGGAACTTCGATAGACCTTTTAACGAACAAACTCGGGCGGCCCTCGGGAGTCTTTGGCGGGTGGCACACATTCAATTACTTTGGCACCTCGCCGGGGCCTTATCACGGCGGTATCGTAAACTTTGACGTAATCAGTGTTTTTGGCGCGCAAATCGAAAGAAAGCGAATCAACGCTCTCCGGGCAACCAGAGTTACGAGTTACTAGTGATGCCTAACAACGCGTTGGAGCGGATCGTGGAAAACCGTGGCGCGCTATGTCATTGCGAGTCGGCATCCTGGCCGGCCGCTCAACTCGGTCGTTAGAGGTTGCGCAAGAACCGCCGTGCCATATGAACGTATGGTGTCGTAGCCATACGTCTGCTATGCTGTCCGTATGGCTCTGGCGCGCTTCGAGTGGGATCCCGAAAAGGACCTCGATAACCAGCAGAAGCACCGCGTGTCGTTCGCGGAGGCGCAGTTTGCGTTCGCGGACATGAAGCGTGTCATTGCCGAAGACCTGGAACACAGTGCGAGGGAAAAGCGGTATTACTGCTTTGGCCGGGTGGACCGGGGTGTTCTGACAGTCCGCTTCACTTACCGTGGCGGCGTCATTCGAATCTTTGGCGCTGGATTCTGGCGCAAGGGAAAGGCGATATATGACCGCGAAAACGAAGTACACGAATGAACCACTAGGGGAGTACCGGGTTGTGTCCGACTTTCTTCCCCCGCCCAATCAACTCGCGTTTCGCGATGAGGGGGTAAAAGTCACTATTGCACTGAGCAAGCGAAGCGTCGACT
This sequence comes from uncultured beta proteobacterium, assembly GCA_963849005.1. Lineage (GTDB taxonomy): Bacteria > Pseudomonadota > Gammaproteobacteria > Burkholderiales > Usitatibacteraceae > CAWKGC01. The sequence goes on from CAWKGC010000024.1 coordinate 90,836, forward strand.
TCTTCAAGCTGCATGCGGCAAAGAACCAGACGCAATACCAGCGAATGATTCGCCAATTGCTGGATGCCTACGTCGACACATACGCGCAACCTCTAACACGGCGCTCAACCGGGACGCCCCGCAAGCGGGTCGCCCGTTAGCTCGGTCGTTAGGCGTCTCGCCCGACATCAAGGCACTTACACAGGAGCTTGCAACATGACTTCAGAGTCTGACAAAAAGCCTCAAACAAGAAAGCCTCATGCCGGAACCTGGCTTGCTGTTGGCGCTGGTGTAGGTCTGGCGTTCGGTGCGGCGTCCGATCAACTTGCACTGAGCCTCGCGCTGGGCGCTGCGTTTGGAGCAGTGATAGATGTCATCTCGCATATGAGATACAAGAATCGATAATAGGCTCCTATTGGCTGCATCTATCGTCATGCCAAGAGACGCCTAACAATTCATTCAAGCCGAAGCCGCTTCGCGGCTCGGCTTAATTCTGGCGTTATGTGTCATTCGCCCAGTAGGGCCGCCTGTGGCAGGATAGAAGCCTCACGGAGGTGTCAGCCATGTCTACGGCAAAGGAAGAACTCACTCGCCTGATTCAGAATCAGCCTGAGGACAGTTCGCGCGATGAAATTGTGCGCGAACTTGCATTCCACGTGATGGTTGAACGCGGTCTTGCCGACTCTGATGCAATGCGCACTATTTCGAATGAAGAAATGGGGCGACGCATCCAGTCATGGCCGAAGTAGCCTGGACGGCGGAAGCGCAACGCTGGCTCGAGGATATCTTTGACTTCATAGCCACGGACAATCCGGTGGCTGCGGCCGCCACAGTTCAGGGTATCTTTGATCGCGCCCAGGTGCTCAAGAACTACCCCGAGATCGGGCATCGGTACTTGGCGTCATCAAGGAATGTCCGAATCCTTCTCTATGGCCACTACCGAATCGCGTACCTCGTGAAGGATGGCGGAAATATTGACATCCTCGGCATCTTCCACGGCTCCCTCGATATCTCCATGTATCAAATCTGAATGACACATAACAACGCGTTCGAGCGGGCCGTGGGTCAATGTGGGCCGCGTCTGTCCGCGGCACGGCTATCGTGGCCGGCCGCCCAACTGGGTCGTTAGGCGGCCTACGAATCACCTTGAATATTTTGAGCAACGTAATTCGATGACGGACACGATGCAGGCCTATGTGATAAGCGAGCCCGGGGGCCCGGAAAGGCTGGAGCTCAGAACAATTACGCGCCCGTCGCCACGGGACGGATGGGTCCTGATTGGAAACCGGGCCTTCGGACTCAACCGTTCAGAATGGTTCACACGGCGCGGGGAATCGCCTTCGGTACAGTTCCCGCGCGTGCTTGGCATCGAGTGTGCAGGTGAAGTCGTCGCCGCGCCCGGTTCCAACTTGCCGGTTGGGCAGCGCGTCGTAGCGATGATGGGGGGAATGGGGCGGCAGTTTGACGGGTCTTACGCTGAGTACGTGCTGGTACCGCGGCAGAATGTCTTTCCATTGCAGACACAATTGGAGTGGAAGCGCCTCGCAGCTCTGCCTGAGATGCTTCAGACTGTTCACGGTTCACTCCACGTAGGACTGGAGATCGAGCGGGCGAACAACATTCTTGTGCGAGGCGCGACCTCGTCCATCGGATTCACGGCCATCTCTCTGGCCCGGTCGGCAGACCTTGAAGTCACCGCCACCACCCGAAACCCGGCCAAGGCCGACGAGCTCAAAGCCGCTGGCGCCACCCACGTCATCGTCGACGACGGATCGATAGCGGACAGGGCCCGCGCCATCTACCCGGATGGCTATGACCGAGTCCTGGAGCTCATCGGCGCTACGACCTTGCTCGATTCTCTGCAGGTGGCGCGCAGGGGCGGCATCGTCTGCATGACGGGTATCCTCGGCGGAAGCTGGGTCCTGCAGGACTTCCACCCCATGGGCGACATACCGACAGGCGTGAAACTGACCTCATATAGCGGCGAAGCATCTGATATCAAGCTCGCGCAGCTTCAAGGGTATGTGTCGCTCGTGGAGTCCGGCGAGCTCATGCTCAAACTCGGACCGAGCTTCCATTTTGGAGATCTTCGTAAAGCCCACTCCATGATGGACGAGAACAGGGCGAACGGGAAAATTGTGATCGAGTTGGACTGACTGCGATGTCGAAGTTGAAAGGTGTTGGCTGGCCGCCTAACCAGTCGTTCCAGTGGACCGCCTTCGGCGGCCGCTGAACTCAAACGTTAGCTGACGAGAATGGGCGTCAGCGTATAATTTCTACGGGTATGTGTGAGGATGAATCATGGGAAAGATTGAGCGACTGGAGCAGCAAATCCGAGAGCTGTCGGCGCAGGAATTGGCAGAATTGCGCCGCTGGTTCGTTGAGTACGATGCCGATGCGTGGGACCGCCAGATTGAGGCGGACGCGAAAGCGGGCAAGCTAGATCACCTGATGGAGGTGGCCTTGGCGGAATACAAGGCCGGCAAGACGCGCCCGCTTTGAAGCACACTGCATCCTCGCGGTTCTGGGTGCTGTAGAAGCGCTTCCGCAAGAAGTTCAAGAGACCGCGAACAAGAACCTTCAGCTACTCAAAGCTGATCCGAAGCATCCCTCACTGCACTTCAAGCCAATCGGAAAGTTGTGGTCGGTTCGCGTCGGAGCGCGATACCGTGCTCTGGGACGTGAGGTGCCTGGTGGAATTCATTGGTTCTGGGTGGGGACGCATGCAGAATACGACAAGATCGTCAGCTAACAACGCGTTGGATCGGGCCGTGAACCATCGCGGCGCGCCGTGTCGTTGCAAATGGGCATCGTGCCTGGCCGCTCAACTCGGTCGTTAGGCTTCACAAGATGCCCCAACGCACATCTCGCCGCTCAGCTTTAGCACTGATCGTCGCTTTCGCAGCCGGTGCCGCCTTCGCAAAAGAACCAAGAGGCACTTTTGGCTTTGTAGCCAATGTTGACGCAGACGGAATCTTCAACCCGACGCTGAAATCTGTATTCGTTCAGAGCGTTCAGCCAGGTATGCCTGCAGCGATTGCTGGCGTCGTTGCAGGCGATAGCATCGTTGAAGTAGAAGGCGTCAAAGTAGCGGGAGCCAGCGCTTCCACAATGGCCGAACGCATGAAGAAGAAGCCTGGAGAGACTTTGATCCTGCGACTACTTCGAGCAAATGGCGAAACGTACTTGGTCACGCTTACTGCTGCGGCAGCCAAGAGCTAGCCTGGGCCGAGCGCAAGTGAAGCCTAACCACTCGTGGCAGCCGACGTCGCTCTCGTCGCTTCGCTCCTCGTGCGCCGCGGCTGAACTCCATCGTTAGGCGTCCAGGAGGCGTCGGCGTAAAATGACCGTTCGCCCAAAGGAGTACCCGCCATGAAGTTCGAACTTGAATGCGAACTTGAAGAAGACGGCCGCTGGCTTGCGGAGGTTCCGCAATTGCCTGGCGTGCTTGCGTATGGGGCCACCGCGGATGAAGCAATGTCCAAAGCTGAGGTCCTGGCGCTACGTGTCCTTGCCGACCGACTCGAGCATGGCGAGAGCCGGCCGCACTCCATTTCGTTCAACGTCGCCGCTGCGTGAGCCAGTGGGCCTCGGCGAAGGCGCGCCGTGTCCAAGCGGCGCTGCTGAGCATCGGGTGGCAAATCAAGCGGCAGTCCGGGTCACATCGCACGCTTAGCCGTGGGGGTTGGCCCGATTTCGTCTTCGCATTTCATGACGGAGAAGAGATTGGTCCCAAGATGCTTGCTCGGATCGCAAAGCACACCGGTCTCCGGCCTGAAGATCTCTAGAGAACGGACGCCTAACCAAGCGTTGGAGCGGACCGTGAGGCATAGTGGGCCGCGCCTGACCGCGGCACGGTCATTGTGGTCGGCCGCTCAATTCGGTCGTTAGGCGTCGTTCAAGGTTTCGGCACGCATAGCGGATATGCTATACTGCCGTCGTGGTCTGGTCCGTCACCTTCTTCAGCGATCGCGTCGAGGCGGAGATTGCCTCTCTGGCGTCTGGGCTTGTTGCCCGCTTCATCCGGTATGCCGAACGAATGGAGAGCTTCGGACCAGACCTGGGAATGCCGCATACCCGTGCCATGGGTGGCGGATTGTTCGAACTCAGAATCAAGGCTGCCGAGGGTATCGCAAGGGTTTTCTATTGCACGGTTGTCGACCGTCGCATTGTCTTTCTCCACCAATTCGTGAAGAAGTCAGAGAAGACCCCCAAGAAGGAACTCGAGATTGCGCGGCGCCGAATGAAGGAGGTCACATGACCAGCACGCTCAAGCAATTCAAGCGGAGGGCACTGGCCCGTCCGGAAGTAAAGGCGGCCTACGAGGCGGCAGATGGAGAGTTCGCCTTTCTGGACGAAGTCCTGAAGGCCCGGGCCGAATCCGGCCTGACCCAGGCCGAGGTGGCCGAACGGGCCGGGACAACGCAATCGGCGATCGCGCGGCTCGAATCCGCGGAGCCCAGGCACTCCCCTTCAATTGCAACGCTTCAACGGTATGCGAAGGCACTCGGATATACGGTCGAGGTGCGGCTGGTGAAGGAACGACGTCTAACAACGCGTTCAAGCGGACGCGTCATAAAGCGCCGCGCCGCTTAACTTGGCCGTTAGATTGCAGCAAACTCAGCCCGCGTTGCTGCAGGCCCGAAAGGTACGTAGCGGGCATTGACGCAAAGGAACATGCCATGCGTAGAACTTCGCTCTTCATTCTTGCCATTCTGTTTGCCACTTCTGCCGCGCTTGCCGACAACACCAAACTAATTCTTGGCGTCTGGAAACTTACGAAGCACGACACGGAGTTCCAGGATGGAAGCCCGAGCCGGAAACTCTTCGGTCAGAGTCCACCCGGGTACCTCATCTTTACGGCGGAGGGCCGAATGATGGCAGTGCTCGAAGCCGAGGGGCGAATGCCTGCTAAAACTGATGAGGATCGGGCCAATCTGCTTCGCTCCGTGGCCGCGTACTCAGGGATGTACCGCTTGGAGCAAGACAAGTGGATCACCAAGGTCGACGTGGCGTGGACTCCACTGATTCACGGCACGGAGCAGCTTCGTTACTACAAACTCAACGGTGACCAACTGGAGGTGATTACGCCCTGGTCCCCAGACGCTAGATTGCCGGGATTGCCAGTCACGCGCACGATCCTCCTTTGGCAACGGGTGAAGTAGGCAACAACGCGTGCCTGCTCGCATAGACCAATCTCTCATTGTTGAGCAAGTCCGCCTGTCATCCGCCGTCCTGCAATCTAACCCTTTGTTGCAGCGGACTCGCCTTCGGCGAGCCGCTGAACAAAAACGTTAGCCGTCACTAGAGTCGCTCACTCGCGTAACCTAGCTCACAGAATCAAGAGACTTCATGAAAACGCTCATCACAGAATTCATTAGCCTCGACGGTGTCGTACAAGCTCCAGGGGGAGCAAACGAAGACACTGACGGTGGCTTCAGTCACGGCGGGTGGTCGATGAAGTATTTTGACCCAGTGGTCATGGGTGGCATGTATGCCGAGCTTGCTGCGAAGAGTGAAGCGCTATTGCAGGGACGCCGTACCTATCAGGTCTCGGCCGCTGCATGGCCCAGCCGGTCAGGGGACCCGTTCACCGACTGGATCAATCGAGTCCAAAAATACGTGGTGTCCGATACGCTCACCGAGAAAGACACGATATGGAACCCCACCACTATCATTCGTGGCGCCGACTTCTTTAAGACGGTGAATGAACTGCGCGCGCGGCCGGGAGGCTACATTTACGTCTATGGCAGTGCAGCGATGGTCAGATCTCTGCTCGCCGCCGACCTGGTCGATGAACTGCTGCTCACGATCGAACCGATCATTCTTGGAGGAGGAAAAACGATCTTCGCCGAGAACGGAAGGGCGATGCCTTTCGTGCTGGAGTCGACAGCCAAAGCCAGCACGGGCGCGCAGGTTTGCCGGTATGTTCGTGGTCGGTAGCTCGGACTTGCGTCGGCTAACAACCGGTTGCAGCGGACGGCACTGACGTGGCGCCGCTGAACCGGAGAGTTAGCCGCTACCAGGCGCTCGCCGACAGGTGACAGTCCTGCGGTCCGCCCAACTCGGAGTAAACTCGCATGGGACTTCTAACCTTCGGTCTTAACGTGACCCTGGACGGCTGCGTCGATCACCAGGAAGGAATCGCCGACGACGAGACACACGCCTTCTTCACCCGCATCATGGACGAGGGCGGGGCGATGCTGTGGGGCCGCGTCACCTATGAGATGATGGAGAGCTTCTGGCCGGCTATCGCCCGCGGCGACGTGGAGGCGCCGCCGGCGATACGCGAGTGGGCGGTCAAGCTGGAGGCCAAGCCGAAGTACGTGGCGTCATCGACGCGGAAGCACTTCCCGTGGACCAACAGCCACCTCATTGCTGGCGACGTGCGCGCGGGCGTGCAGAAGCTCAAAGACGCGACCCCGGCCGGCGTGCTCCTCGGTAGCGGCAAGCTCGCGACCGAGCTGGACCGGCTGGATCTGATCGACGAGTACAAGTTCCTCGTCCACCCCAGAATCGCCGGTCACGGCCCGACCCTGTACCAGAGCGGGCTGCCCAGCACGCGACGGCTTGAACTGGTCTCGGCGACGCCGCTCCGCAACGGCGTGATCGCTATGCACTACAGGCGTGCGCGCGGCTAACCAACGGATGAAGCTGACCGGGGCCGCCATACTGGTTTTGCGCGGCATGAAGGTTTTGCAGGCGGCCCCGGCAGCTTATCCTTATCGTTAGGCCGCACGAGCGACCGTCCCCACCGATTCCGGAGAACACGATGGCCATTCCCCGTATTGCCCCAATCGAGCCGCCGTACCCAACGGATGTGCAGGCGAACTTCGACGTCATGATGCGTGGAGCCCCTCCATTACTTCTCTTCCGCACGGTTGCGAGGAATCCACGCGTTCTGCAGCGCATGATGGCTGGTGGCCTGCTCGATCGAGGCAGTATTTCCCTTCGCACCCGCGAGCTCATGATTCTGCGTACTTGCTCGCGCTGCGGCGCCGAGTACGAATGGGGAGTTCACATTGCCAGCTTTGGTGCGAAAGCCGAATGGACGCCAGAGCAAGTCCTGTCGTCGGTTCATGGGGCAGCGACGGACGACTGTTGGACCGTCGAAGACCAATTGGTCATTCAACTCGCCGATCAGCTTCACGACTCGAGCCAGGTAGATGACTCTATGTGGGCAAAGCTTTCTGCGCAGTTCGCGCCAGAGCAACTCGTCGAACTCGTCATGCTCGCTGGGCTGTACCATGCGGTGTCATTCCTGGTCAACGCCTGTCGCGTTCAGCCTGAGGCATTCGCCCCCACTTTCCCAGGTGCGGCCTAACCCTTCCATCGAGGGGGCGCTTTCCGGCCTGCGGCCTTCAAGCGCCCCTCATGTCAAACGTTAGGCAGCATGTCGATGATTGAGCCCGTGCCGAATGCTCTAAGTATCACTGTCGAAGATGAGCCCGCTACTGACTTCAAGCGGGCGCTCTTTGATGGACTATGTCGGGCAAATGTCGAGCGTACCGGTGACGGAAAGATCGAGCACCTTTGCGTGATCGCTCGAGATCCAAGCAACTCACTTGCGGGTGGCATCTACGGTGAACTCTACTGGGGCTGGCTCAACATCCTGGCGCTTTGGGTCAGTCCAGACTTGAGGCGCCGAGGTTTGGGCAGTCAGTTGCTTTCCCGCGCTGAGGCCGAGGCATTGGCAAAGGGCTGTCATGGTGTATATCTCGACACGTTCACCTTTCAGAACGTCGCGCTCTATACTCGCGCGGGGTACGAGATATTCGGGACGCTTGAGCATTTCCCGAGCGGCCATTCCCGTCATTTCCTCAGCAAGAGGCTACATGCTGCCTAGCAATGCGTTCGAGCGGGTCGTGAGGCATCGTGTGCCGCGTCTCGCGCGGCAATGCGGTCGGCGTGCGGCCGCTCAATTGGATCGTCAGGCCACTCTTTCATCGTGAGGTCATTTGTGAATGGAACAAGACTAGTTGGGACAATCGCCATCCTCGCCGCCTCCCTCTGTGCGTCCGCGGAGGAGTCAAAGCCCGCGCGAATCGAGAAGATCGCCGGCTCCGGTGGCCCTCTCATCGTCCGGATCTTCGAGCCGCCGAACGACACTCCTGACACGCGCACCGCGATTCTTCTCGTTCATGGTGGCGGTTGGAACAAAGGGGACGCCAGCTGGATGGATGCAGACGCGACCCCCTATGCATTGCTGGGAATATTGGCGCTGTCACTCGACTACCGCCTGTCCGATGGATCCACCGTCACACCCTTCGATTCCCTCGCAGACGTCAGAACCGCAATCCGGTGGATGAGGGCGGAGGCAAGGCGACTACGAATCGATCCGACCAAGATCGCCGTACTTGGCGAATCAGCGGGTGGTCACCTCGCGGCCTCGGCAGCGGTACTCAGCGAACCCTATGGCAGCGACATCTCCGCCAAGCCGAACGCTCTGATTCTCGGCTCTCCAGCTGTTTCAGTGGCTCAATTGAAGTCGTTTCAGAAGCTCTCCGGCGGACCCGCACAAGCTGCCTCGCTGTCGCCCGACCTCCATATCGGCGCCAACTTGCCGCCCACCCTCATCCTGCAAGGCGAGAAGGACTCCGTCACTCCTGCCGACGGGGCGGTCACATTTTGCGAGCGGATGGCGGCCAACAACAACACATGCGTGTTGAAGCTTTATAAGGACGTCGGCCATATGTTTACCCGCAATCTCCGGCAGCAGGATGACTACTCATCCATCGATCAAGACATTGGCAGACAAGCCAGCGAGGCCAGCGTCTCCTTCCTGCGGGCTCAAGGTTTTCTGAAGTGATGGCAGCCGAACTCGGTCTGCAACTCTTGGCCGGAAAGCGGCCTGACCCGTCGTTGCAGCGGACTCGCTTCGCTTGCCGCTGAACTCCATCTCGTCAGACCGCACAAGATCCAGCTCTGGCCTGCCGGCAGAAAATGCGCCTGTCGGCGTGAATTGAACAATCGGCGGTGCCGGAATTCATTGAACGACGAACTTCTTCGAAGGAGAACACGATGAATTCATCCCTCGCTTTGCGGGGCTTGTTGCTCGCGGCGGTCGCTGTGCTTGCCACGGCATGTGCGACTCCGACATCGGGCGGCGACCCGGGCTACAGCGGCTTCAGCCTGTGGTCGCCCGGCCGCGTGGACAACGCCTTGCTGGACACCAAGTACGGCGGCAAGAACCCGGCGAACGCCAACTGCCCCGGCGAAAACATCTCACCCGCGTTGGCTTGGGCCCGCGCGCCATCGGCCACGCGCAGCTTCGTGATCCTGATGGACGACCAAGCCGGCCGTGCCGGGCTCGGGGTGAACCACTGGGTCGTCTACGGCATCAAGGCCAATGCGTCCGGCTTGCCCGAGGGCGCGGCCCTCACGGCGCCGGCCGCCTTCACGGTCGGCAAGAACTCGCTCGGAATGCCCTACCTCGGCCCTTGTCCGCCGCGCGGTAACGCGCCGCAGCACTACGTCTACACGCTGATCGCCACTACGCTCGAAGCCGAGGCGCTGCCGCCTGGGCTCGACAAGGCCGCCGTGCTCGATGCGCTCAAGGGCGGCAAGGCGCTCGGCGCCGCCAGCCTCGTGCTGCGCTTCAATCACTGACAGGAATTCATTTTCGTCGCCAGTGCCGCGCAGTGCGGCCTGACCATTCGCTTGACCGGACACATTGCGGCCTGCCGTCACACCACAATGTGCCGGTTGGCTCAAACGTTATGCGCCAGAGGACGACTGCCGGCCCTCGATCCGGAATGCTTGCGCGGGCCGCTAGCCGGCCTTTCGGATCACTCAATGCGAACCTGCACTCCCGAGCGTGCCACACAGAAGCTTGACGAGGTGATCGCGATGCGCGAGTTTCCTGCCGATGTTGAATATGACGAGCGGGGCGAAGGACCGGCACTGTTGCTCCTGCCGGGAAGTTTCGGGACGGGCTCGGGATGGAAGGCCGTCACCGATCGACTCGCCCGCAGCCACCGCATCGTGACAACGAGCCTGCTCGGCTACGGCGCGACTGCAGAACGCCGTCCTCGCGGCAATGCGACCATGCGGCAGCAGACGGAACTCATCGATCGCATCCTTGAGCGGATTGGCGAGCCAGCACACGTGGTCGGCCATTCGTTCGGCGGCCTTGCGGCGCTTGCGCACGCAATCGAAGGCACGATCAAGCCGGCAAGCCTGATGCTGGTGGAAGCCAATCCCCTGGGCCTGTTGAAGACGTCGGGGGAAGCCGACCTCTACGCGATGTTCAGTGCGATGACGCGTGACTACTTCGCAGAGTTCGAAGCCGGCCGGCCCGACGCCGCGCGCCACGTGATCGACTTCTACGGCGGCGAAGGGACTTTTGCAGCGTTTCCTGCCAAAGTCCGCGACTACGTCATCAGGACGACGCCCGCGAACATTCTCGACTGGTCATCGGGCACGCCCTTCGAGCCACCGCTGTCTGCCTACCACCAGATCGCCGCAACCACGCTCGTTGTGCGCGGTGGCGATGGCCACCCGGCGATGATGCGCATCGCCGAGATCCTGGCCGAGGCCATTCCGCACGGCCGTCTCGAGACGGTCGCTGGAGGCAGCCACTTCCTGCCGGCAACCAATCCAGCCGAGCTCGCCCGGCTTCTCGACGCTCATGTAGAGGCCGGCGTCGCCCGCTTAGCTCGAACGTCCAGGCGTCAATAGAAAGGAAGGCACGAAAATGACACGCGTCCGGGTTGAGGGCTTCACGATCTCGCTTGACGGATACGGAGCTGGTCCGAATCAGGACATCGGGAACCCGCTCGGCGTGGGCGGGACGGATCTGCACCAGTGGCTGGTCCCGACGCGCACGTTCCAACGGATCCTGTTTGGCGCCGATGGTGGCACAACGGGGATCGATGACGACTTCGCTGCGCGGGGCTTCGAGAATGTTGGCGCCTGGATTCTCGGAAGAAACATGTTCGGACCGATTCGCGGTTCCTGGCCAGACATGAACTGGAAAGGCTGGTGGGGGGACAACCCGCCCTATCACGTTCCAACTTTCATCCTGACTCATCACGCGCGCCCGCCCATCGAGATGGAAGGCGGAACGACATTCTGCTTCGTCACTGGCGGCATCCACGAGGCGCTTGACCGGGCGCGAGCCGCAGCCAACGGAATGGACGTGCGCATTGGCGGCGGGCCCGACACCATCCAGCAGTATCTTCGTGCGGGCCTCATCGATGAGCTGCACGTCGCCATCTCGCCGGTCCTGCTGGGCGGGGGAGAGCGGCTGTTCGAGGCGATTGACTTGCGCGCCCTGGGATACGAATGCATCCAGTTCGTTGCGTCGGCGAAAGCCACCCATGTGGTACTCCGGCGCCAAGGGCACAATGGCGCCTGACAACCGGTTGCAGCGGCGGGCGCCGCCGCGCCGCCGCCGGGCCGGAACGCCATGCGTCTAACGGAAGGAGAGAGCCCTGATTGAAGCCCTCGTTGGTGTCGCGGTAGGCGTTCTCACGATAGTCCTGGCGCGGATCATTCGCGGGCAGCGCTGGTTGTATTCACTGGGCCTGCTCACCCTGCCTGGTTTGTACGCATTCTTTGCCCTGCAAGCCGGTGAGCAGGCTGTGGGCGTCAAGGAAATGATCTACGGTGTTCCGTTTGTCGTAGTCGGGCTGGTCTTCGCATTTGTCAGCGTCCGCCAGTCAGCGGTAGTGGTCGGCGCATTCTGGATACTTCACGGGCTGTACGACTTGACGCACAGTCAGTTCATCACAAACGCCGGAGTTCCTGTTTGGTATCCCGTTTTCTGTTTCTCGGTTGATGTCGTTGTCGGTGCATATCTGCTATGGCTGTCGCGTCGTATCCCCAATGCAAATCTTCGCCAGGCGTGAGTGGTGGCTTTGCCATTCCCGGAAGTCGGTGGGAGCAGTTCAGGTTCTTGAAGACGACGCATGATCCTTCCATCAACCGGACGGTCAAGATGCTGCGCTTCTTGCTATGGCACTGTGCCCTTCACGACCCAGGCGGTCGCTGCGTAGGACCGGGCGCCGTCGGCCTCGCCATCCAGATACGCCAGCCTTACTACATCTCGAAGTCTCGCCCTGGCATCCGCGCCGAGCGTGCCGAAGTACGCCGCGACCGGCCCCTCCTTGCCTTCGATGGGTGCCCAGAAATCCGCAAATGATGCGAATTCCATGCGTATGGTCAGCATGTCCTGCACGACCTCGGTCAGACCTGCGTCACGCCAGGCGCTCGCCAGATCTCCGGGGCGGCTCATCGGCCTGGTGTACGCCGCCGCCCTGGCCCGGCACCCGTTCTGGTCGAGCATGGCCGCTGCGTCGTAAAACATGCGCAGAGCGACGAATCCGCCGCGCGTATCCCAGGTGGCGGCGGCGACGATCCCACCCGGACGCGTCACACGGCGCATCTCGCGCACTGCAAGATCGGCTTGCGGGACGAACTGCAGCACAAGCATGGAGACCGAGTGGTCGAAAGAGGCGTCCGGAAAGGGGAGCGCGTGAGCGTCCCCTACCTGGAATCCCAGGCGAACATCGTCATTCCGGCGGTTGGCGTACTCGACGTATGTCGCAGAGAGGTCCAACCCGCGCACGCTGACGATCTGCGGATCGTTCGCCAGGCACATCGCCAGATTGCCGGTGCCGCACCCGACATCGAGCACCCGTACCGTTCCGGTAATGTCGGCGAAGCGGATGAACAGCGGCGCAAGACGCCGGCTCCAGCGGCCCATTTGCAGCTCGTAGCCGTCGCCATCCGAGGATGAGAACGCGCTGGGCACGATCATGCGGTGGATTCCTGGCCCACTACCGGACGAGGCCGCGCCTGCGATCGAGTGCCATCGGCGGGGCCGCTACTCGGGCTTCAGGCCGATCGCCTTGGCCAACTCCGCGTTCATTCGCGTCTCCTCGCGGACGAGCGCGTCGAACTCCGCCGGGGTCATCACCATGGGATCGACGCCGAGCGCAGCCAGCCTGTCCTTCACCTTGGGCTCCTGCAGCGCCTTGAGTATCTCGCGGTTCAGCTTGTCGACTATCCCGCGCGGCGTCCTGGCGGGCACGAGGACGCCCAGCCACATCGGATACTCCGCATCGCTGAAGCCGGCTTCGCGCAGAGTCGGCACATCGGGCAGCGCGGTGGAGCGCGCAGCGCTGTTCACCGCCAGCGCCGCGAGCTTGCCGCTCCGGACGTGCGGCAGCGCGGCTCCCAGCGCGACGAAGGCGAAGTCGACGCGTCCCGCGATGACTTCCGTGATCATTTCCGCGCCGCCCTTGAACGGGACATGCTCGGCCGCCACGCCCGCGCTGAGCCGGAAGCGTTCCGCGCTCAGATGCGATGCGGACCCGAGGCCGGGGGAGGAAAAGTTGAACGCACCCTGCTTCGCCGTGGCCGCCGCGACAAGCTCGCGAGCCGTCCGGAAGCCCCGGGCCGGGGAGACCACCAGGACGAATGGCGTGACCCCCAGGGGTGATACCGCCGCGAAATCCCGCGAGGGATGATAGGGCAGGTTCTGATGAAGCGCGGGCGCGATCGCGTGCGCGGACGAATTGACGAGGAGGGTATAGCCATCGGGGTCCGCCCGGGCGACCGCACCGGCGCCGAGCGTTTGACCCGCCCCGGGCCGGTTCTCCACCACGATGGCCTGGCCGAGCTGGTCGGTGAGTTGTGCGAATACCGTGCGGGGAACGATGTCTATCACGCTCCCCGGCGTGATGGGCACGATTGCCTTGATCGGCTTCGTCGGCCAGGTCTCCGCCAGGGCATGCGCGGCCGCAAGCGACAGCCCGAGGGTGGACAGTAGTATCGCGGATCGGTTTTTCATGGCGTCGTCCTTGCTGCGATCGCGCGCCGGGCGTGGCGCAGGGATTCGGGAGGACAGCATAGGTTTGACGGGACCCCGCGTCCAATACATATAATGATTGAGAAATAATGCCGAACCGGCATGAGGAAACCATGAATCTGCGGCACGTACTTACCCTCGTCACCGTAGCCGAGCTGGGCACCGTCTCGAAGGCGGCGGTGCGCCTGCACACGGCGCAGCCTGCGCTCTCCCGGCAGATCGGCAACCTGGAGCAGGAGCTCGGTCTCAAGCTCTTCGATCGCGTGGGGCGCCGCCTGGTGCTTACAGGCGAGGGCGAGCAGCTGCTGGGCGACTGCCGCAGCCTGTTGCGCTGCGCCAGCGCACTCGGCGAGCGTGCCGAGCAGCTCCGGCGCGGCGACACGGGCACGCTCAGGGTGGCCGCCTCTCCCCAGTTCATCGAAGGCGTCATGTCCGACTTCCTGCGCGAATACGCGCGGCGTTACCCGAACGTGCAGGTGAAGTTGACGGAGGCGATTTCGTGGTCCGACACGCTGGGAATGCTCGAGCGCGGCGAGATTCACATCGGCCAGAACCTGCTTCGCGCCGTCGCGCCAGGCGATCCGCGCTTCGCAAACCATCCGTTGGAGGGGGTAGATCTACTGGCCGCTTGCCATGCGCCGCTGGCGCTCGGGAAGCGCGGCGCCATCGAGATTGCCCACCTCGCCTCCCACCCGCTGCTTCTGCTGGATACCACCTTCGCATCCCGCCGAACCTTTGACGCCACCTGCCGCCTGGCCGGCGTGGAGCCCAGCGTCACCTTCGAGAGCCGGACACCGCATACGCTGCTGGCGATGGCGGAGAAGGGACACGGTGTGGCGATCATTCCTTCTGCTGTGCGAGTCGCTCGTTATCCGCTGCGCATCGTGCGCGTGACTTACCTGGGCAAACCCTTGCGCGAGCCCCTGGCCCTTTTCTGGGACAAGCGGCGCCCCCTGCCTTCGTACGCCACGGCCTTCTGCGCAATGCTGGCGCAGCGCGTGCGCGAAGTGTTCCCGATTTCACGGCCGTCCGAACCCCGGCGCGCAGCCACGGCGCGACCCTGACCGAGTTCCCGAGCTTGCTCATTGGACAGGCCACCGCGAATGACGCCCAACCCGTCGATGCCCCGGACCCGCTGCAGCGGGCTGCGCCCACTTTCGCAGGCGGGTGAACTCCAACGATAGAAGTCACTGGAAGAATGCATTGAGACGCCCTGCCTGCTCGTTGTTGCTCTGGTCGCGGCGAGCGCGATCGCAAAGAATCCCGAGGTCTCGCCACGGGATCCGCCGGATATATCGGCATTCGTGACGCCGGAGCAGCTCAAGGCGCTGGATGCAGGGATGAGGCCCTACGTGGAGCAGGCGCGGAAGACATTTCCCGGAGTCAAGGCCAGGTTCTTGGCCGGGCTCCCGAAGGGCCAGTCCCTTTTCGTCATGGCCAGGCTTTACGACGAATGCGGAAGATCCGAACTGGCCTACATTTCCGTCACGAGGATCCAGGGAGGCATCATCGAAGGAAGGATCTGGAGCAACCTCCCCAATATCATCACGAGCTACAGGTTCCGTGATTGGTATGCATTCCCCGAGACCCAGCTGGTGGATTGGCTGATTGCCCACCCGGATGGCGCCGAAGAGGGCAACATTGCCGGGAAGTTCCCGAAGGCGCCGAAGTGACGCCTGACAACCCGTTCGAGCGGACAGTGAGCCGGCATGGCCGCATTCATTCAGCCCCGGCCGCTCAACTCGATCATCAGGCCTCACCATCGGACCCGCCATGCCAATAATCACCGCCATGACAGTACAACGCTACGCCCGCATCGGTGGCCTGATCTATCTCGCAATCATCTGCCTGGGCTTGTTTGGCGAGGTCTTCGTGCGCAACTCGCTCATAGTCAGCGGAGATGCTTCCGCAACGGCCGGCAACATCGTCGGCTCGCGGGCCTTGTGGCGCGCAGGCATCGCCGGCGATCTGCTGATGCACGTGCTGGATGTGCCGCTCATCGTCATCCTCTATTTTTGCTCAAGCCAGTCAGCCACTCGCTGGCAATGCTCTCTGCGCTTCTCAATGTTGTCCAGACCTGCATCCTCGCCACGAACAAGCTGACACTGGTTTCCGCGCTGGTGCTTCTCGGGCCGTCCACGCTTGCAAACGGCCTTGTCCAGCAAGAGGCGCAGGCATTGGCCTACTTCGCCGTCACGCTTCACGGCTATGGCTTCGGTGTCGGGCTGATCTTCTTCGGATTTGCCTCCATGGTGCGCGGCTACTTGATCGTCAAGTCAGGCCTGCTGCCGAGGCTCCTGGGCGTCCTGCTGGGCATCGCGGGAATCTGCTATGTGGTCAACAGCGCCGCCTTGCTGCTTCATCCCCCGCTGGCTTCTGCGTTGTTTCCTGCCATCCTGTTGCCTGCATTCATAGGCGAGCTTGCGCTTGCGCTTTGGTTGCTGGCAAAGGGCGTCGATGCAAGTGCCTGGCAGCGCTTGACGTCAGCCAACGATACCGGCGCCAAGAGTGACGCCTGACCATTCGTCTCGGCGGACCCGCTATGCTTGCCGCTGAATTCCATTTCGCCGGGCATGCAGCGAAACACGATCGGTACAATTTGTCCGAGGGAGACTTTCATGAAACTGTTCATGCGAATCGCGGCTGCGGCCTTCTCGCTGGCGGTGCTGGCGGCGAATGCCGCGAATGAAGAGGCCATCGCAAAGGCGACAGCGGCCGCCACATCATGGCTTGCCTTGACCGACGCAGGCGATGGGGCAAAGAGCTGGAAGGCCGCCGCGTCCCTGTTCCAGGCGGCCGTTCCGCAGGCAAAGTGGGAGCAGTCCCTGGCTGCGGCACGGGGACCGCTCGGGCCGCTCAAAGGGCGCAAGGTTTCATCGGCCACGTATTCCAGGACGTTGCCGGGCGCGCCGGACGGGGAATACGTGGTGATCCAATTCTCGTCGCAGTTCGCGAACAAGGCGTCAGCGGTGGAAACGGTCACTCCGATGCGCGAGAAGGACGGCTCGTGGAAAGTGTCCGGCTACTACATCAAGTGAGCATGCATGGCATCAGTTCCGGGCGTGCCGACTGCCGCCACTGAAACACCATGCTCCGTCGCCTCTGCGCAGCCATCCCTTTCCTTCTCGTCGCACCACTCGCCGTGGCCATCGATCTCGCGCCCCTGTGGGAGTTCAGCAATCCGGAGGCCAGCGAGCAGCGGTTCCGGAGCGCTTTGGCGAGCGCCACCGGCGACGATGCCCTGATCCTGCAAACCCAGATCGCCCGAACATACGGGTTGCGCAAGGACTTCGCGAAGGCGCGGGCGGTCCTCGCGGAGATCGAGCCCATGGTCCCGTCGGCTGGCGCGGAGGCACGCGCCCGGTTCGCACTCGAGTTCGGAAGAACGTACGCCTCCGCGACGCACCCGCCCGAGTCCCGGAACGAAGCGAGCAAGGCGCTCGCGCGCGCCAGGTACGAAGAAGCCCTTGCCATCGCGCGCGGGGCGGCGCTGGACGGCCTGGCCGTCGATGCCATTCACATGCTCGCATTTGTCGACACGGCGCCGGCCGACCAGCTCAAGTGGGCACAGGCTGCCCTGGCCGTCGTGGAAGGGTCCAGCCAGCCCGCGGCCAAGCGGTGGGAGGCGTCGGTGCGCAACAACCTCGGGTACGCGCTTCACCAGCTCGGGCGGCTCGATGAGGCGCTCGTGCAATTCAAGCTGGCGCTCGCCATCCGTGAACGCGGCACGGATGCGCAGGCCACGCGTACGGCTCGCTGGATGGTCGCCTGGACGCTGCGCGGCATGAACAAGACGGACGAGGCGCTCGCAATCCAGCTGCGACTCGAGCGCGAAGGCGACCTGGCGAGCCAGCCCGACCCCCATGTCTTCGAGGAGCTGGAGATCCTGTATCGCGAGAAAGGCGATGGTGCCCGGGCCGCGCACTTCGCGCATCGCAGGGAAGCGAAGGCGAAGTGAGGAACGGTGACGGCTTGCCTGTCGTTCGAGCGGCCCGCGACGCGTCGCGGGCCGCGCCAATCAGATGCAGCGCCAGGTAGTTCAAGTGGAACCATTGCCGCCAGTCGCCGACCTCGTCGCGAAGCTTCGCGCCCGAGGGATCGCGCTTCCTCCCGGGCCGGTTCGCGCGGACGGTTACGGAGATTCCCCGGAGCTGTCGGAATCGCTCCTTGCGCTCATCAGGGAAGGCCGCAAGAGGGCTGGAACCAGCCTGCTGTGGTCGATCGAGGCGGAGAACGGCGCGATTCCCCGGGTTGGCGAGATCGAGATCGTGGTTGATCACCGGAACGAGCCATCGCTCATCACGAGCATCACGCGTGTCGAAGTGCTTGCCTTCAGCCAGGTCACCCCGGAATACGCGGCGATCGAGGGCGAAGGCGATGGTTCCCTCGAGTACTGGCGCGAAGCACACTGGGCGTTCTTCTCGCGGGAGTGCCAGCGCATCGGCCGCGAGCCATCGCTTTCCATGCCGGTGGTTTGCACCGTCTTCGAGGTCCTGAATGTGCTGCCGCACGAAACTGCCTAGCCCTTCGCCCGGCTCGAACGCCGGGCCGCACTGGAGCGCTGTTCAAGAAAAGGCCACACGCCATGACGAGAACCGACGCCGTTACTGACGCGCCACAACCCGCGGATGCGTTCTTTCGTACGCTCGAGAAGCGACGCACGGATGCGCTCGTCTCCCGGGACATGGCGGTCGCGGAAATGCTCCACGCCCCGCAGTACCAGCTGGTCACGCCGGGAGGAAAGTCCTTCGACCGGGAAAGCTACCTTGGCGAAATCGCCTCGGGCACGCTGCGCTACGTGAAGTGGGAACTTGGGACCATGGAAGTCAGGGCATCCGCGTCCATGGCAATCGTCCGCTACATCGCCCGGTTGGAGTTTCCTTCCGGGAATGAAGTGACGTGCTGGCACACGGACTCGTACGAGCTGCTCGGCGGGCATTGGCAGGCTGTCTGGTCGCAAGCCACGGCAATCGCGCAAAGGGAGGCGTGATGAGCAATCCGGTCTATGCCTTGAACCTCTTCAATATCTCGAGCCGGGACGAATATCTCGCTTACTCGCGCAGGTCCGCCAGGGAGGTCCAGGCACATGGCGGGCGTGTCGTTGCCCTCGGCAAGTTTCGCGAGGCCGCGGCCGGGGACATCGCACCCCGCGCAGTGCTCATTGTCGTGGAATGGGCGTCCAAGGAGGCCTTCGACAGCTACTGCAATGATCCGGCCCTTGCAGACCTGCACCCGCACAGGATCAATGGCACTCGCGACTACATCTGGCACCTCTTCGACAAGCTTGAAGACCTCAAGCCCCTGTTGAAGTAAAGTCCGGTGACGAGGCGACGGCCTGACGTTGGTCGTTGCGGACAAACCGCAAGCGGTGCACCATTTGCCCGCAATCGCAGTGGCCTGCCCCACGGCATCACGTTGGACGACACAATCCCCGTACCCGCCAAGTGAAACCCTCATCGATCGCCACGCCGCATGCCGGTGCGCCGCCGCGTCCAACATTGCGCGCGGTGTTCGTGGATGCCAACCCGACGCTTGGCGACGTGGCGCAGCAGCTCCTGGGGACGATCGACAGTGCCGTTCACGATCAACCGGCAACCCGATATTCGCAGCGAGGCGATCCCGGCCGCGCTGGCAGGGGCCGGGATCGCCGTCATCGACCATACGCAGTTCCCCACCGCGATCGCGCGCCAATGCACGGGCCTGGAGCACGTGGTCTTCCTCGGGACCGGTGCGCGCAGCTACATGAGCCCGGAGGAACTGGGCGAGCTCGGCATCGCGGTGCACACGATCAAGGGCTACGGCGACACGGCGGTGGCCGAGTGCGCGGTGGCGCTGATGTGGACCGCCGCGCGCGGCTTCGCGAGGATGGACCGCGAAATGCGCGCCGGGAACTGGGTACGCACCGACTCGCTGCAGCTCACCGGCCGCACGATCGGGCTGGTCGGCTTCGGCGGGATCGCGGCGGAGGTCGCCCGGCTCGCCTTGGGCATGGGCATGAAGGTGCTGGCCTGGAACCGCAGCCCGAAGGCGTTTCCGGGCGTGCAATTCGTCGGGCTCGACCGCCTGCTCCCCGAGAGCGACGTGCTGTCGATGCACCTGCTCCTGAATGAAGAGACGAAGAACTTCCTGTCCCGCAGCCGCATCGCGGCCATGCGGCCGGGCGCGATCCTGGTCAACACTGCGCGCGGCGCGCTGGTGGACGAGGAGGCGATGGTCGACGCGCTGCGTTCGGGTCACCTGCGCCACGCCGGCCTGGATGTCTTCACCGTCGAGCCGCTGCCGGCCGGGCACGTGCTGACCACGCTGCCCAACGTGACGTTGTCCGCCCACTCGGCGTTCCGCACCGCCGAGGCCAACCGCAACCTGGTCGCCGCCGCGCTGGACCATTGCCGCCGCATCGCGGCGCAGTCCGCCGGTTAGCATGAAAACAATTCTTTCCCTCGCGGCACTGCTGTTCGCCACCTGCGGGAACGCGGCCGCAGCCTCGGTGAGCGACGTGGCCCCTCAAGGCGCGCTGCGCGTGGCGATCGGCCTCGGGCCTTCGGCCTCGCCTTTCTGGGCGACCCGTGATGCGACTTCCGGCAGCGCGCGCGGCGTAACCGTCGAGCTGGGCAAGGCGGCCGCCGCGAAGCTGGGGGTGCCGCTGCAGCTCGTCGAATACCCGAACTCCGGCGAGATCACCGCGGCCGCATCGAAGGATGCATGGGACATCTCGTTCATGCCGCACGACGCCGAGCGCGAGAAGTTCATGGACCACGGCCCTGCGTACGTTCTTTACGAGAGCTCCTACATGGTGCGCGCCGGCTCCGACATCCGCAGCGTCGCCGAGGTGGACCGCGCGGGCGTTCGGGTGGGCGCCGTCGAGGGAACGAGCACTTCGCGCACGGTGGCGAAATCGCTCAAGCATGCATCGCTCACACTGTTCCCGAAGGCCGGTGACGCAATGGAGCAGCTTGCGCAGGGACGCGTCGACGCGCTCGCCATGGGCCGCGAGGCGCTTGTCGACTTTGCGAAGAAGCTCCCGGGCACGCGCCTGCTCGACGAAATCATCCAGTCGACGGGCGTGGTCGTCGTGGTGCCGAAGAACCGGCCGGCGACGCGCGCGTGGGCTGCGCAATTCCTGGAGGAAGCAAAAGCGGACGGCACGGTGCGGCGCGCGCTGGACAGCGCGGGCTTTGCAAACGCCCCGGTGGCGCCGCCCGCGCCGAACCGCTGATGGAACTTCAGCAAGCCGGCGGGTTCACCGTTATCATCGGCCGGCACGACTCGAACCAGGACAAACGACAGGAGGAATTCATGAGCATGACTTATCTCGCCATCCGGACCGCCGCATTGGCCGCCATCGGCGCGCTGCTGGCATTCCCCGCGCTGGCGCAGACCGTGAAAGTGACGCCGCTCGGCGGCATCGAGGGCGAGTTCTGCCCGCAGGATCGCGCCCTGGTCTTCGAGGACCCCAACGGCACGCGCATCCTCTACGATCCGGGCCGCACGGTTGCGGGCGCGGATGATCCGCGGCTTGGCAAGATCGACATCATCCTTGTCAGCCATATGCACGGCGACCACGTCGGCAACGCGCACGGCAAGGCACCGAACTCGGGCACTTGCGACAAGCCGGACGTATCGGTGTCGGCATTGCCCAACACCAGCGCGGTGAACATCGCGCTCGCCAAGAAGGCGAAGATCGTCACCGGCAGCGAGATGCCGCCTTTCTTCGCGGCCAAGCTGAAAGCCAACGGTGGCGATCCGGCGAACTCGATGCTGGCCCGCTTCGGCGGCAGCGTGACGGTGGGCGGCGTGCGCATCGCGACGGTGACGGCGATGCACAGCAACGGCGTCGATCCCGACTACATCGGCGGCGACCTGGGCAAGGCCATGAAGGAGGCGGGCATCGCGGGCGACGTGGGCCTCGCAACCGGCTACGTCCTCAAGTTCAGCAACGGGCTGGTGGCCTATCTCTCGGGCGACACCGGCATCACGGCGGACCAGGACCTGGTGGTGCGCGGCCACTACGGCGCGAAGCTCACCGTAATGAACATCGGCGATGGCTTCACCACCGGGCCGGCAGAGGCGGCCTACGTCATCAACGAGCTCGTCAAGCCCGCATCCGTCATCGCCTCGCACGCCAACGAGGTCGGCACCGTGAACGGGAAGGTGCGGCCGGGAAGCAAGACGGAGGCCTTCATGAAGGCCGTGAAGGTGCCCGTGCACGTCCCGCTTTCCGGAAAGACGATGGAGTTCGATAGCGCCGGCAAGTGCACGGCCGGTTGCTGATCGGCCGTTCGACCCGGTCGTCATGCCGCAGGAAGCAGCTGCCCGCGCATGAAGATCGAAGTTGACGACCTCTCCCGGGCTGCGATCCATGCATTGCTGGAGGAACACTTGCAAAGCATGCATGCCTTGTCCCCGCCCGAGAGCGTGCATGCACTGGACCTCGAGAAACTCCGCCAGCCCGGGATCACGTTCTGGTCCGCCTGGGAGGGCCCGCTCCTGCTCGGCTGCGGCGCGCTCAAGGAACTCGACCCCGGGCACGGCGAAGTGAAGTCCATGCGAACTCCCGGCGCGCATCGTCGCAGAGGCGCCGGTCGCGCGATCCTGGCCCATATCATCGAAGTCGCCCGGTCGAGATCATACGAACGCTTGAGCCTTGAAACCGGTTCCATGGAAGAATTCAGGCCGGCGCAAAGGCTCTACGAGAGTTTCGGCTTCACCTACTGCGGTCCTTTCGGCGACTATGTCGAAGACCCGAACAGCGTGTTCATGACATTGCGCTTGCGGCGGTAAGTGCGGCTTGGCCCTTCGCTCGAGCAGACAGTCAAAGCGGTGCCGGTGTCCACCTTCCAACTCAAACGCTGGACCGAAAATGCACATCCGCCTTCTCGTCCCATCAGACGCCGAAGCTTTCAGGACCTTGCGTTTGCGCGGCTTGCGCGAATGCCCATCCGCATTTGCATCAAGCTACGAAGAAGAAGTCGCCGACCCCCTTCTCGAGATCTCGCGCCGCCTGGAAGCGAAGCCCGATGGCGCTGTCCTCGGAGCCTTTCGCGACGGCGAGCTGCTCGGAATCGTGGGAGTCCAGCGCGAGAAGTTGAAAAAGCTCTCGCACAAGGCATATGTGTGGGGCGTGTACGTGGCGCCCGAAGCAAGGAAGACAGGTATCGGCGCTTCGCTCATTCATCGGGCCCTGGAACATGCGCGCTCCGGACTTCGCGTTTGGCAAGTGATGCTCGGAGTCAATACAGGAAATGCAGCGGCACTGGCGCTTTACCGGAAGATGGGTTTTGTCGAGTATGGACTGGAGAGGGGCTTCCTTCTCGTTGAAGGCGTGCTCCACGACGAACATCTCATGGTGCTCGATCTGCGCAATGCGCTCTAAGCCTTGAATAGTGCCGATCGCTTCCGGCGTGCGGCCCGAAGCGGCGGTTCAAGTCGAACAACAGGCTTTGTTTTCAACAAGGGACACAAAATGGTCACGTGGGTACTTCGATTTTGCGGAATCGGTTTTGCGATCGCCATGTTCATCGCCGCCTGGGATGGAGTGGCCGAGAACCGGAGATTCGAGAAAAGCGGCCAGAGGGTCCTCGTCGAGCCCATCCGGAGCTACATCGAGTCCACCAAGACCACCAAGAAGTTCGGCATCACGACCGGGGAGTCCAAGTCGCAAAGCGCAGAGTTCTTCTTTACCACCCTCGACAAGCGCCGCATCAAGGTCAACAGGAATCTTCCGCCCGAAGTGCTCAATACGCTCGTTGCGGGCGGGGATGTCTACATCGAGTACCTGCCTGAAGAGCCGACTGTAACCAGGTTTGCCGGCCAAACTTCGAGCCCTGCGCTGATGGCGCTGATCGGAGTCGTTTCGCTGGTCGTCACCGGGCTCCTGTGGCGAAAGATGTAGTTTGCGCATGCCGGTGACGATGATGCTGCCACGCTGGCGCCTGGCCGGTCCATCGAGGAGATGCCCAGAGGGCTGCGCATTGTGCGCGCCCCTCAACGCCAAACTTTTGGCATCATGGGCGGGCGTTCGTGAACAAGGGGGAACCAGGACATGGCAAGCGATGTTGACCTGATTGTCAGGAACGGACGGGTCGTGGACGGGACCGGGGCCGAACCATTCGACGCCGATGTCGCCGTCTCGGGCGGGCGCATCGTCGAGGTCGGGAAGGTCTCGGCCCGCGGGCGCGAGGAGATCGACGCGCGGGGGCTGGTCGTCACGCCCGGCTTCGTCGACATTCACACGCACTACGACGGGCAGGCGACCTGGTCGGACAGGCTCGTGCCTTCGTCAAGCCACGGCGTGACGACCGTGGTGATGGGCAACTGCGGAGTGGGCTTTGCCCCATGCCGGCCCGACCAGCATGAAATGCTCATCGGCCTCATGGAAGGTGTCGAGGACATCCCGCACCCGGTGCTGGTGGACGGCCTGCCCTGGACCTGGGAGACATTTCCCCAGTACCTCGATTTCCTCGCCACGCGGCGCTACGACATGGACATCTGCGCTTACGTGCCGCACGCCCCCATCCGCGTCTATGCGATGGGCCAGCGCGGCGCGGACCGGGAGCCCGCGACGAAGGCCGAGCTCGAGCAGATGGCAGGCATGGTGCGCGGGGCCATGGAGGCGGGCGCGATGGGCTTTTCGACATCGCGCACGTTCTTCCACCGTTCCGCGGACGGCAAGTCCACGCCGAGCTTCGAGGCGGCCGAGGACGAGCTGATGGCGCTCGCGCTGGCCCTGAAGGCGTCGGGCAAGGGCGCCATGCAGCTGATCACCGATTTCGACGAGCCCGAACAGACCTTTGCATTGCTGCGCCGGCTGGTGCAGCGATCGGGCCGGCCCTTGTCCGTCTCGCTGCTGGAGGGCAGCTACGGCCCGATGACGCTGCGCTGGCACGACGTGCTCGACTGGGCGGCCGAGGCCACCGCCGCCGGGCTGCCGATCAAGGCCCAGGTCTTGAGCCGCGCCATCGGCGTGATGCTCGGGCACGAGTTGACACTGAACACGTTCTACACGTGCGCGTCCTACATCAAGCTGGCGCATTTGCCATTCGAGGAAAAGATCCGCGAACTGAAGCGGCCCGAGACGCGCGCGCGCATCCTTGCGGAATCGGCCGATCCCGACCCGACCATCGTGCTGGGACGCCTGGCGCGGGAGTTCGACCACATGTTCCTGCTCGGCGATCCGCCGGACTACGAGCAGCCGTTCGAGCAATGCATCGCGGCGCGGGCACAGCGCCTCGGGGTCACGCCCGAAGAGCTTGCCTACGACCTGATGCTCGAGCGCGACGGGCGCAACAATCTCTACGTGACCTTGTGCAACTACGAGCACGGTTCGCTCGACTCGTCGCTGGGAATGATGCGCCACGCCGGTTCCGTGCTCGGGCTGGGCGACGGCGGCGCCCACTGCGGGACGATCTGTGACGGCAGCTATCCGACCTTCATGCTCACGCATTGGGTCCGCGACAGGACCCGCGGCGAGCGCCTGCCCTTGCCGGAGGTCGTGAAGTGGCTCAGCCACGATACGGCGCATGCAGTGGGCCTGGAGGACCGCGGGCTCATCGCCCCCGGCTACAAGGCGGACGTCAACGTTTTCGACCTGGATCGCCTGCACCTGCACGCGCCGGAAGTGGCCCATGACCTGCCGAGCGGCGGACGGCGACTCGTGCAGCGCGCGGAAGGCTACGCGGCCACGATCGTGAGCGGCGCCATCGTGCATCGAGGCGGCGTGCCGACCGGACTGCTGCCCGGGCGGCTGGTTCGGGGGCCACAGCTTGCTGCCACGCACTGAGTTCACATGCGCAGCGAGATGACGCCCGGTAGCGCGTACGAATTGTTTTCCCTTGCGCTGCATCTTGGCGCCTGACTATGGGTGCTGCGGACGGGCCGCCAACGCCGCACCTTTCGCCAACATCACGGTGGCCCGCCGCGGACCAGGTCGCGAGGCCTCGTTTCGCCCAATGAAAGGAGCATTCACATGGGACTGCGCTTCCTCAAGATCGCCGTGATCTATCTCTTCGTCGGCGCGTTGCTCGGAGGGTTCATGGGCTTCACGCAGCAGTTCTCCCTGGCCCCGGTCCATGCGCACTTGCTGCTGCTTGGCTGGGCTTCCTTTGCCCTGGTCGGGCTCGTTTATCACTTTTACCCTTCGGCGTCGGCAACGCGGCTCGCAGTCATTCATTTCTGGCTGCACAATCTCGGCCTGCCCGCGTTCATGGTTTCGCTCTGGATGTTGCTCACCGGCCACGAATCCGCGGGCCCATTTGTAGGGATCTCGGCGCTGGTCGTGATCATCGCACTCGGCGCGCTTGCAATGAATGTGCTAATGAACGCCAAGCCCGCACATTGAAAGAGGAGGCTTTAATGGCAGGCCTGGAAGCGCACTACTCGGCGCGCGACATCGAGACGCGGATCCTGGCGGCCATTCGCGCGGCAGGATTGAATCCGGAGCAACGCCTGTCGCCCGTGGAGCTGGGCGCGCTCGACCATTTCCACACGGGCGGACTGCGCGCCTCGCGCGAGTTGATGGAGCTGGCGCAAATCGGGGCCGAAGACCGCGTTCTCGACATCGGCGCGGGGCTGGCCGGTCCCGCCCGGCTGCTCGCCTCCGCGCTCGGCTGCCGCGTCGATTGCGTCGAGATGTCACCCGATTTCTGCGCCGGCGCGGAACTGCTGAACCGGCTGACCGGCCTCGACGACCGGATCGAAGTGCACAGGGGCAGCGCCCTCGACCTGCCCTTTCCCGACAATTCGTTCGATGTCGCCTGGATGCAGAACGTCGGCATGAACATCGCGGACAAGCGCAAGCTCTACGGGGAGATCTGCCGGGTCCTCAAGCCGGGCGGCCGCTTCGCCTTCCAGGAGTTGGCCGCAGGGAAGGCGGCGACGTCCTACTTTCCCCTGCCTTGGGCCACCGACCCGGCCGACAGCTTTCTTGTCACTGTCGAGGAGATGCAATCGCTTCTCGGCGAGAGCGGATTCATCGCTCAACTTTTTGACGACACCAGCGATGCCCATCTGGGCGCGACAACCGCAAACGCCACGCCCGCCGCTTCGGGACAACTTGGCCTGGCGGTGTTCGTCGACAATCTCGCGCAAAAGGCCGCCAACGCGCGGCGCAGCCTCGAGGAGGGCCAGGTCCGGCTTGTCAGGGGCGTCTTCCGGGTGAAATGAGCGACCACGCAGTCCGGTGAATTCGGGCGTCGAGGCGCGATGCAATCCATGCGGAGCCAGTCATCATGAGCAGTCCCGATACCGACAAGGTCTTCACCGGCTCGATTGCCGGGCTCTATGAAACGCATCTGGTCCCGCTGATCTTCGAGCCCTACGCAGCGGACCTGGCGAAACGGCTGGTGTCGCGATCCCTTGCCCGCGTGCTCGAGATTGCGGCCGGCACCGGTGTTGCGACGCGCAGCCTGGCATCCGCCCTTCCCGAGAACGTCTCCATCGTCGCCACGGACCTGAACCAGCCGATGCTGGACAAGGCTGCCGCGATCGGCACCAGGCGCCCCGTGCAGTGGCGGCAGGCGGACGCCATGCAACTGCCGTTTCAGGACGGAATGTTCGACGCCGTCGTGTGCCAGTTCGGGGCCATGTTCTTTCCCGACAGGTCGAAGGCGTTCTCGGAGGCGCGTCGAGTGCTGCGGCCGGGGGGCGTTTTCATTTTCAACGTGTGGGACCGGATCGAGGAGAACGAATTCGCCGACGCCGTGACGACGTCGCTCGAGTCCTTGTTTCCCGGCGACCCGCCCCGTTTCCTGGCTCGCACGCCCCACGGTTATTTCGACAGTGCGACCATCGAGCGGGATCTTGCGAACGGCGGATTCACTGCGTCGCCCCGGATCAGCACGGTTGCCGCGCGCAGCAAGGCGACATCTTCCCGGGTCCCCGCGGTTGCGTACTGCCAGGGGACGCCATTGCGAAGCGAGATCGAGGCGCGCGGCGCCTCGCGGCTTGGCGAGGCGACCGACATTGCCGCGGAAGCCATCGCCCAGCGCTTCGGGCGGGGGGCCGTGGACGGCAAGATCCAGGCGCATATCGTGACCATAGAAAAATGATGGTCGGGGAGCGCGCCTGGTCCGGAACGTCAGGCAGCCCTCCCGGCAAAGGAATAGAGTCCTGCTCGACAGGGAGAGTCGCCGGAAACTTGCCGCACAGGGAACCGCGATGCAAATGTCCGGCATTCCGTTTGGATCCACCGACCGGCAAATCGAAAGGAGGGCTGACCATGCCGACAGGCACCATCCGGCTTCATCGAGTGCTCCGCGCGAATCCGGAGCGCGTTTATCGGGCGTTCCTCGACGCCGACGCGATGGCCAAGTGGCTTCCGCCATACGGCTTCACATGCAAGGTGCAGCACATGGACGCAATGGTCGGCGGGACATACAGGATGTCGTTCACGAACTTCGCGACAGGCCAGGGCCATTCCTTCGGCGGCGAGTACCGTGAACTCGTGCCATTCGAAAGGATTCGCTACACGGACAGGTTCGACGACCCGAACCTGCCCGGGGAAATGCAGACAATCGTTACCTTGAAGCAAGTGCTGTGCGGCACGGAACTCGATGTGTTGCAAGAGGGGCTGCCCGAGGCCATTCCGCTGGAGATGTGCTATCTCGGCTGGCAAGAATCGCTCGCGCAACTTGCGTTGCTCGTCGAGCCCGAGATTCCGGGATAACAGGGAACGCCATGCACAAGGGATCCTGTCTTTGCGGGGCCGTGAGTTTCGAAGTCGCCGGCACGCTGCGCCCGCCCGATGCCTGTCATTGCTCGCAATGCCGCAAGCAATCGGGCCATTTCTGGGCGTCCACCGACGTTTCCCGCGCCGACCTCACGATCCACGGCGCCGGCAATGTCACCTGGTACAGTTCTTCGGAAAAGGTACAGCGCGGTTTTTGTTCCAGATGCGGCTCCTCGCTTTTCTGGGACCCGGTCAGGAAGGACACGATCGCAATCGCCATGGGCGCCTTCGAGCAGCCCACCGGCACCAGGCTGGGGAAGCATATCTTCGTGGCCGAGAAGGGCGACTACTACGACATCGCGGACGGCCTGCCGCAAAACCAGCATTGAAGAGCGAGCGATTGGCTGTCCCTCCGGCTAGAATCAAACGCAGTCCGACCTGCAACCCCTCACCGCGAAGAGCTGCCAGATGAATCGTGCCATCTCCGGGACCCTGTTTGCCCCTGCATTCACGTCGGCTTCGTTTGCAGCAGCGCAGTCGTTGGAGATTGCCCGGCTCAACGAGGCTGACGTGAAGGGCGACAAGTCGCCCGAGTTCGTGAAGCGCATGACTGAAATGGACTACGCCATCGTCGGCGGCACGCCCGAGCAGATGGTGGAGATCAGCAAGGTCAAGACCGCGCGCTGGGGCCCGATCGTAAAGGCGTCTGGGGCCAAGGTCGACTGACTGCGCGGGCGACGCCGCTCAACTCGAAAAGGAGGTTCGCCATGCGCAACAATCCGGTCTGCTGGTTCGAAATCTATGTACAGGACATGCCGCGCGCAAAGGCGTTCTATGAAGGCGTGCTGGAGACAAAGCTGGAAAAGCTCAACAGCCCGGAAATCGACATGTGGGCTTTTGGCATGGAAGTGGACAAGGCGGGGGCTGGCGGCTCACTGGTCAGGATGCCGGGCGCGCCCTCGGGCGGAAACAGCACCCTTGTCTATTTCGCGTGTGAAGACTGCGCGATCGAGGAGGGCAGGGTGGAGAAAATGGGCGGCCGCATCCAGCGGGCAAAGATGTCGATCGGCGAGTACGGCTTCATCTCGCTCGCCTTCGACACCGAAGGCAACATGTTCGGCCTCCATTCGCTGAAGTAAGGCCGGCCGGTGGCGCGCAGTAGCGCTGCAGATGGCAAAGCGCGAACCGAAGTAGCAGCTGCCAATCCGATGCCAAACCCGACCTGCAAGGAGAGCCACCATGCTGCAGCTCAAGCCGCTCGACGACATTGTCCCGATCTTCCAGCAACTCAATGCCGAAGTTTCCCCGGTCGTCCTGGTGAACGTGTTCCAGGTTGCGGAAAAGGACATTCCCGCCCTGCTGAAGGCCTGGGAGGCGGACGCGAACTGGATGAAGCAGCAGCCGGGCTACATCTCGACCCAGCTGCACCAGGGAATTGCCGGCAGCACGGTGTTCATGAACTACGCGCTTTGGGAATCCGTCGCGCACTTTCGGGCGGCATTCACCCATCCGGAGTTCAAGCAGGCGCTGGGCCACTATCCGTCTTCGGCCGTGGCCTCGCCCCATCTCTTCACGCGCCTCAGCGTGCCCAATCTTTGCGTCGGCCCGTAGCTGCCACCGGCCGCCGCCGAACGCGAGCGTTCAAGCGCACGAGCGCAGCGTCCGCAGTACACTTTCCCGATGGAAACTCCTGACCCGGCGTGGGAAGCGCGGATTGCGGAATTGTGGAAGGCCGTCGACACCGTCGAGCCGCGGGAGTTTGTCGCCCGGCTGGCCGCGCTGGTCTCCGAGCTGCCGCCCGACAACGCCATCGGCCTCTTCGAGCGGGGCGCTGCGCGCGATTCCACGGGCAACCCCGAGCTCGCCGTCCCGCTTTACCGCGCCGCGCTCGATGCCGGGCTCACCGGCCTGCGCCGGCGCAGGGCCGTCATCCAGATGGCAAGCTCGCTGCGCAACCTTGGCGACGCGCGGCAGGCGGCGGAGCTGTTGGCTGCGGAGCTTGGCGAAGCAAGCGACGAGCTCGATGGCGCCGTGCGGGCATTCCTTGCGCTCGCCCTCGTCGATCTCGGCCGCGAGCGCGAGGCGGTCGCACTGAGCCTCGCCGCGCTCTCGCACTACCTGCCCCGGTACAACCGCTCGCTGGCGCACTATGCCGAAGAGCTCGCGGCACGGCCCTCGTAGCGAGCAGGACCGCGTGCGTTCCAACTCCTCGATCGATCGGGCTGCCACCGATCCGCTGCCTCGCATCGCCAAGGGCGTCGTGTTGCGCCGGCTCGCCGCTTCGGACCTGCCTGCGTTCCAGGCCTACCGGCACGATCCGCAAGTCGCCCTGTACCAGGATTGGACGGCGGACTCGGACGCCGAGGCTCACGCCTTTCTCACGGAGATGAGCAGCGTCGAATTGCTGCTGCCGGGAACATGGTCGCAGATCGGCATCGCGGAGCCCGGCAGCCCGCGCCTCGCCGGCGATATCGGCCTGTTCCTCGCCGGCGACGGCCGGCATGCGGAGATCGGCTTCACGCTGGGGCGCGAGTCGCAAGGCCGTGGCCTGGGCACGATGGCGGCGATGGAGGCAATCATGCTCGTCTTCGAACTGACGGAAGCCGACCGGGTGCTGGGAATCACCGATGCGCGCAATGCACCTTCGATTCGCCTGCTGCTGCGAGTGGGCATGCGCCTCGCCGGATCGCGCGACGCGATTCATCGCGAACAGCGCATCGTCGAACACGTCTATGCCATTTCGCGGCAACATGGCGCCTGATGCCGGGCCGTTCCTTCGGGAAAACTCCCACCGGCAATTGGCCATGCTCCCGATATCCCGGCAACCTCAGACGAAAGCGCCAATGAAACTTCGACTCCTTGCTCTCGCCCTCGCGTTCACTGCATTCAATGCGGGCGCCGCTGCCTGCGACGCGGCCGCGCACCGGTCGTTCGACTTCTGGCTCGGCGAGTGGGAGGTGCGCACGCCGGCGGGAAAATTGGCCGGGACCAATCGCATCGAACGCGAGTACGACGGCTGCGTCCTGCACGAACGCTACGACACGGGCGGCGGCTACCGGGGCGAGAGCCTGAACATCTACGATGCGTCCCGCAAGGTCTGGCACCAGACCTGGGTGGATACCACCGGCACCTTGCTGCTGCTCGAAGGCGGCTTGAAGGACGGCAAGATGGTGCTGGAAGGCAAGACCATCGAGGCCGACGGCCAGCCGACCACGCACCGGATAACATGGACGCCGAACGCCGATGGGACGGTTCGCCAACTCTGGGAATCGACCGACGCCAAGGGCAAAGCGTCCGTCGCGTTCGACGGCATCTACAAGCGCAAGCAGTAACGCCGCCAATCATCGATCGCCCGAAGGAGGCCTGCCGTGCTGGAAGTGTCGTGGTTGCTGTTCATCTTTGCATCGCTCGTCCTCATCCTCACGCCGGGACAGGACATGATCCTCGTGATGTCGCGCTCCATCGCCCAGGGTGCCGCCGCCGGAGTGGCAACCGCCGCCGGCGTCAGCCTCGGCCTGGTCGGCCACACGCTGCTCGCCACGCTGGGGCTCGGCGCCATCCTGCGCACCTCAGAGTGGTTGTTCATCGCGCTGAAGCTGGTCGGCGCTGCTTACCTCGTCTACCTCGGCGTCGGCTTGTTGCGCACCAAGGGCGCAGAACTGGTTGTGCAGGCCTCGTCCCGGCGCTCGCTTTTCCGGCTGTTCCTCGACGGCGCGCTTTCCAATGTCTCGAACCCGAAGATCGCCATCTTCTACTTCGCGTTCCTGCCGCAGTTCGTCCTGCCGGGCGCCGCGTATCCGACGCTCGCCGTGTTCGTGCTCGGCCTTTTGTTTGCCGGCCTGACGTTCGTGGTGAAGGGCCCGGTCGGCTATTTCGCGGGCAGGCTGTCGGGCTGGCTGCGTGAACGCCCGAATGCGCTGACCTGGATTTATCGATCGAGCGGCGCCATCCTCGTCGGGCTCGGCGTGAGGCTGGCATTCGAACGCCGGTCGTGAGAAAGGCAGGCCCATGACCAACCCCGCCCTCGCGAAATTCATCTCGCAGGCCGCCGAGCGCAGCCGCAAGGCGCCCGAGCCGGCCGACTGCGTGCTCGCCCTTGCGCCGCTGATGCTCGAGCTGATCGACAAGGCCGGCACCTTCCTCGAGCCGCAGCATTTCCGCAGCGACCCGGCCCACTACGCGCGCAACCTCGTCCACGACGCGCCGGACGATGGCCTTTCGCTCTATGCGCTGGTCTGGCTGCCGGGGCAGTGGACGCCGGTGCACGACCACGGCAGCTGGGGCGTGGTCGGCGTGGTGGAGGGCGTGCTGGAAGAGCGCAGCTACGTACGCCTTTCGCCGGACCGCGGCGCCGACGCAGGCATCGAGCTGGTGCGAGGCGGCGTGATCCTGCTGGGCAAGGGCGCGGTCACGAGTTTCGTGCCCAATCCCGACCACATCCACATCACCGGCGTGCCGGCGGAGCGGCCGCGCGCCGTCAGCCTGCATCTCTATGGGCGCACCATGGACAGCTTCAACATTTATGACGTCGCCGCGGGCACGCGCCGGCGGATCGAAGTGGAGCACAACGAGAGCTGATCCTGCCGGGATCGCCATGACTTCGCTCACGTCGCGAAAGTCCTGGCGGTGTAGCCAAGCGCCGTTTGCCGGTGCAACATGGCGACTCGAATTTCCCCGACCCGAAAGGCTTCCGATGACCGCCCAGGGTTTCGTCATTTCCCACGCCCGCGATTCCGCGTTCGAGCGCGGCCTGCGCTCGTTCTTCGATTACCGCGACCTCGGCATCAAGCGCGCGACCGAAGGCCGGGTCGACGCGCACCTGATCCGCGCCGTGCCGGGTTCGCCGTTCCTCAGCGTTCCCCACCTGCACGGGACCAGCTTCCAGTTCGTCTACATCCTCAAGGGCTGGATCGATTTCGAGTACGAGGGGCAGGGCATCGTGCGCCTCGAAGCGGGGTCTTCGGTGTACCAGCCGCCTTCCATCCGCCACCGCGAAATGGGGCACAGCGACGACCTCGAGATGCTGGAAGTCGTGATGCCGGCGGACTTCGCGACCGAAGAGGTGGCATCGGTCAACGGTTGAGAACGCGGGCCGGTGCAGAAGGAGAGGCGTGATGATTTTCGAACAGGTCGCAACCGGTGGCTGCCAGTCCTACCTCGTGGGCTGCGGCGACACGCGCTCGGCCGCGCTGATCGACCCGGAGCTGACGCAGATCGACCACTACATGGCGCTCGCCGCCCGCGACGGCCTGCGCATCCGTTACCTGATCGATACCCACACGCACGCCGACCATTTCTCCGCGACGCGCAAGCTCGCGCAGCAGCTCGGCATCCCCGTCGTGATGCATCCTGCGAGCCCGGCGCCTTACGCGGACATGCGCATCGGCGACGGCGAGATGGTCGCGGTCGGGCGGCTGCGCCTGCAGGCGCTGCACACGCCGGGCCACACGCGCGACTCGATGTGCCTGCACGTCGAGGACCGCCTGTTCACGGGCGACACGCTGCTCATCGGCGGCACGGGGCGCACCGACCTGCCCAGCGGCGACCCGGAAGCGCTCTACGACAGCCTGTTCAATCGCATCCTGAAGCTGGACCCCGGGCTCAAGGTCTTCCCGGCGCACGACTACAAGGGCCGGCAGAGCTCGACGATCGGCGAGGAGCTCGCCACGAACCCGCGCCTGCAGGTGCGCGACCGTGCCGCGTTCGTCGAGATGATGCGCAACCTGAACCTCTCCATGCCCACGCACCTCACCGAGGCGCTGAGGACCAACATGACCGGCGGCAAGTCCGTCGCGCAGCTGCTCGGCGAGGCCGCCGCGAGCGTGCCGTTCATGTCGCTTTCCGAACTCAAGGCACGCGTCGATGCCGCGGACGACCGGCTGGTCGTGCTCGACGTGCGCGAGCGCGACGCCTACGAAGGCGGCCACATACCCGGTGCGCGCCTGCTGCCGCGCGGCCAGCTCGAGTTGCGCGTGAACCAGGAACTCCCGGACCCGACGCGGCGCATCCTCACCTGCTGCGAACTCGGCCAGGTCTCGACGCTCGCGGCGCGCACATTGCGCGAGATGGGCTTCCTGAACACGGTGGCCCTGGACGGCGGCATGAAGGCCTGGCGCGAGGCGGGCTATCCGGTCAAGCAGGGCAAGGAGGCTTGAGCATGATCCTCCCCCTAACACTCCCGTTCCCGAAAGGCGCTCCATGACGATCGACACGCTCGCCACCTGGCACCAGCTCGTGAAGGACCGCAACGTGGGCGGCCTCGGCTCGCTGCTCGCCGACGATGTCGTGTTCCATTCCCCGGTCGTGCATACCCCGCAGGCCGGCAAGGCGGTCACGATGCAATATCTCACCGCGGCATTTCACGTCTTCTTCAACGAGTCCTTCCACTACGTGCGCGAGGTCGCCGGCAGCCGCGACGCGGTGCTCGAGTTCAAGGTGGAGATCGACGGCATCAGCGTCAACGGCGTGGACATGATCGCCTGGGACGACGAAGGCAGGATCGTGGAGTTCAAGGTGATGATCCGCCCGCTGAAGGCGATCAACCTGATCCACCAGAAGATGGCGGCGATGCTCCAGGC
This sequence comes from uncultured beta proteobacterium, assembly GCA_963849005.1. Classification (GTDB taxonomy): domain Bacteria; phylum Pseudomonadota; class Gammaproteobacteria; order Burkholderiales; family Usitatibacteraceae; genus CAWKGC01. The sequence continues at coordinate 125,874 of CAWKGC010000024.1, forward strand.
CGGCCGGTAAGGCCGGGTCGGGCAGCGGCCCCGCCGCGCATTAGCTGGGGCGGATGGGCCGCAAGCCCCGGAGTGGCTACTTGAGGAGCGCGTCGGCGCCGGCTTTCGCGATCACGCCGTCCTGGTCCGACGCCATGCCCGAGACGCCGATGGCACCAATGATCTTGCCATCGACGAAAAGCGGCAGCCCGCCTTCGATCGGGGTCGCATAGCGCAGGCCGAGCAGGCGAAGGCCGGCACCGCCGCCGGCCACCCCGTCCTGAATCACCTTGGTCGTGCGGCGCAGCATCGCCGACGCCACCGCCTTGTCCTGCGCGATCATGGTGCTGGCGGTCTGCGTGTTGTCGATGCGCTCGAAAGCGACCAGCTGGCCGGCGGTGTCGACGACCGCAATGGCCATCGGCCAGCCGTTCTTGCGCGACTCGGCCCCTGCCGCGGCGATTGCCTTCCTCGCCTGGTCCAAAGTGACATTGGGGCCGTACTGCGGGACCTGTGCCTGGGCGAATCCCGCGGCAAGCGCCAGCGCGCCGCCGGCAAGAATGACCCTCGTTCGAATGCTCATGGATGTGTCCTCCGAAGTTGTGGGATTGCGCCGCTGGGGAAATACCGATCCTCCTGCCACGGCAGCGCACATGGTGACACAATGCGGGAAAACGTCTGATTCCAAACCAGGGGAGGAGAGAAGATGAAGATCCGCAATCTCGCAGGTTTTCTGTTGGCGGCGTGCGCCGTCCCGGCAATCGCATTGGCGCAGGCCGTGGGCGCCACGCCGAAGTTCGCGGTAGATCCCTACTGGCCCAAGCCCTTGCCGTCGAACTGGATCCTGGGGCAGGTCGCGGGCATCGCGGTGGACAAGAACGACCACATCTGGATCGTGCACCGGCCGACGACGCTGGTGGACGATGAGAAGGGCGCGCAAGTCGAAGCCGCCGACGACCAAATGCTGCACGGCGGCGCCTCCCGTGCTGGAGTTCGACCGGGAAGGCAACCTCCTGCGCAGCTGGGGCGGGCCCGGCGAAGGCTACGAGTGGCCGAAGAGCGAGCACGGCCTCTTCGTCGACGTGGACGGCAACGTATGGGTGGGGGCGAACGACGTCATCGACCATCACCTGCTGAAGTTCACGCCGGACGGGAAGTTCCTGCAGCAGATCGGCAAGCAGAACGACACGGGCGGCAGCAACAGCACGACGCAGCTCGGCCGCCCCGCGGGAATGGTGATCGACGCTGCGGCCAACGAACTGTACGTGGCCGACGGCTACCTCAACCGGCGCGTGATCGTGCTCGACGCGAAGACCGGCGCCTACAAGCGGCACTGGGGCGCGTACGGCAACAAGCCGAGCGACGAGAAGATGCCCGCCTACGAGCCCAAGGCGACGCTATCGCAGCAGTTCAGCAATCCCGTGCACTGCGTGCGGCTTTCGAACGACGAACATGGTCTATGTCTGCGACCGCGCCAACGACCGCATCCAGGTCTTCAAGAAGGACGGCGCCTTCGTCAAGGAATTCCGCATCGAGCCCGAGACGCTGCAAAACGGCTCGGTGTGGGACATGGTGCTGTCCGAGGACAAGGCGCAGAAGTACATCTTCATCGCCGACGGCGCCAACGGCCAGGTCATCGTCATCAATCGCGACGACGGCGCGGTGCTCTCGACGGTCGGCCGCTCCGGGCGCATGGCCGGGCAATTCAAGTGGGTGCACAACATCGCCATCGACTCGAAGGGCAACATCTATACCGCGGAGGTCGGCACCGGGCGGCGCGCGCAGAAGTTCAACCGGGTGCAGTAGGCGGGCAGCGCCGATACGCACCCGTCCTCCCGACCTGGCTTCTTGCAGGGACCTGCCTTCGCCGCCACGCACGCGACGAGGAGAACCGATGCCCCAGGCCAAAGGTTACGTCGACGCCGACTACCTCGCCATCGCCGCAAGCATGACGGTGCCGACGAAGGAGCGCAGCTACGAGCTGATGCGCCTGCAGCCCGGCTGCAGGGTGCTCGACCTGGGCTGCGGCCCCGGCACCGATACGCTCAGGCTCGGGGAAATCGTCGGCGCCGCGGGCGAGGTCCATGGCGCGGATCACGATGCGTCGATGGTGGCGCAGGCGAACCAGCGCGCGGAGGCGGCGGGGCTCGGCTCCCGCGTGACGCATCGACAGGCCGACGCCGGCGCGCTTCCCTGGCCGGACGGCACCTTCGACGCAAGCCGCAGCGAGCGGATGTTCCAGCACCTGCTCGATCCGGAGCGGGCGTTCTCGGAACTGGTGCGCGTCACGCGGCCGGGCGGATGGGTGGTCGTGCTCGACGGCGATTGGAGCACTTTCACGGTCGAGAGCGACGAGATCGAAATCGAGCGGCGGCTGGTCCGCTTCCATGCCGAGCACATGGTGAACAACCCGTACTCCGGGCGCCGCCTGTCGCGCATGTTCCGAAGCCGCGGCCTGCGGGACATCTCGATCGATGTCTGGCCGGTCCTCATCACCGACTACCCGCTCGCGCGGCGCATTGCCCGCCTCGACCAGATCGAGCGCGAGGCGCTTGCCGCGGGCGTGATCGATGAAGCACAGGCCGGGCGCTGGCGGGCGAGCCTCGAGCGCGCAGCCTCGAACGACGGATTCTTCGCCAGCACCAACGGCGTGACGGTGGCTGGGCGCAAGGCGGATTAGCCCGATGGCGGCCGATGCCATGCGCTCGCGCGACAAGCCGGTGCTCTTCGGCGGCGGCGCATTTCACGCCTTCGAGATCGGCATCGAGGACGCGCCGCGGCTGCAGCAATTCCTCGAGGCGAACCCGGAGTACTACTTCACGGTCGGCGGCGTCGGGCCGAAGCCCACCGAGGCGATCGAGGAACTCGAATACCTGCCGCCCGCCGAAATGCCCTACCGGAAAATGTGGATGCTGGAGTTTCGCGGCGAAGGCGAGGCGATGATCGGCATGGCGGGCGTGGTCTCGGGCCTCATCGCGGAGAACGTATGGCATGTCGGCCTGTTCATCGTCGCCACCGCGCTGCATGGCAGCGGCAAGGCGCGCGAGATATACGATGCGCTGGAATCGTGGATGCGCGACAGCGGCGCCTGCTGGTCGCGGCTCGGCGTGGTTCAAGGTAACCTTCGTGCGGAACGCTTCTGGGAAAGGCAGGGGTACGTCGAGACCCGCAAGCGCGTCCTCGAGGAGGCCGGCAGGCGGACGAACACGGTGCGCGTCATGGCCAAGCCGCTGGCGGGAGGCAGCGTGGCGCAATACCTGCAATTGGTCGCCCGCGACCGCCCGGAATCGCCCTGAAGCCCGGCAAAGGGAAGGAGTGAGCATGTCCCCGGTTGAAGTCGTGCAGCGCCAGCTCGATGCGTACAACGCCCGCGACCTGGCGGCATTCGTCGCCACGTACAGCGACGACATCAGGATCTTCCGCATGCCGTCCGCCGAGCCGGCGCTTTCGGGGAAGGAACAGCTCGCCGAGTTCTATGCGACCAAACGCTTCAACGTGCCGGCGCTGCATGCGGAGCTGCTCGGGCGAATCGCCACCGGCAACAAGGTCGTGGACCACGAGCGCATCCGCGGCATCGCCGACAAGCTCGTCGAGGCGGTTGCCGTATACCAGGTGCGCGATGATCGGATCGAAACAGTCTGGTTCTTTGCGCCGCAATGAGAATGCCGCATTCGAAGGAGAGGGGGCCATGAGCGCCGACAGTCCGTTTCCCATGGAAGGCGGCTGCGCCTGCCGCGCGGTGCGCTACCGCATGACGACCGGGCCGATGTTCGTGCACTGCTGCCATTGCACCTGGTGCCAGCGCGAGTCCGGGTCGTCCTTCGCGCTCAACGCGATGATCGAGGCCGACCGCGTCGAATTGCTGCAAGGCGAGGTCGAGGTCATCGACACGCCGTCCGCGAGCGGCAAGGGCCAGAAAATCACGCGCTGCGCGAAGTGCCACATCGCGCTCTGGAGCAACTATGCCGGGGCGGGCGATGCCGTGCGCTTCGTGCGCGTGGGCACCCTCGACCGCCCGGGCCTCGTGCCGCCGGACATCCACATCTTTACGTCCACGAAACAGCCCTGGGTCGTGCTGCCGCCCGGAACGCCGGCGTTCCCCGAGTACTACGATCGATCCGAACAGTGGCCGGCGGAAAGCCTCGATCGGCGCGCGGCAGCGATGGCTGCCGCAAAGCCGCGTTCGTAACCGCCTTCATACGGAAGGATGACCATGCTCCAGTTGCGCCCGAACTGCGAATGCTGCAACCGCGACCTGCCGCCCGAGTCGCCAGAGGCGATGATCTGCTCCTTCGAGTGCACGTTCTGCCGTGCATGCGTCGAGGATGTCCTGAAGGGAAAATGCCCGAACTGCGGAGGCGAGTTCGTGCGGCGCCCGCGCCGCCCCGCGGAAAAGCTCGCGAAGAACCCGCCGTCCACCGAGCGCGTCTTCAAGCCTGCCGGTTGCGGCAAGGCTGCCTGAATGGCCGCCTCCGTCCTGATGGCAGCGAGCGCGGGGATTCTTCTCGCGCTCGGCCTCATCCACCTCCTCTACACTTTCCGTGGCGAGAAGCTCACGCCACGCGACCCGATGCTGCAAGCGGCGATGCGCGTGGTCTCCCCGGTGCTCACGCGCGAGACGACGATGTGGAAGGCGTGGGTCGGTTTCAACGCGAGCCACAGCCTGGGCGCGATCCTGTTCGGCCTGGTCTACGGCTACCTTGCGCTTGCCAACAGCGCGTTCCTGTTCGCCTCGACCTTCCTGCTCGCGGTGGGGCTCGGCCTGCTCGGCAGCCTCGCCGCGCTGGGCTACGCGTACTGGTTCAGCATCCCGTTCCGCGGCATCTGCCTGTCGCTCGCTTGCTACGTTGCGGCGGTCGCGATGGCGTGGAACTGACATAGAATGCCCTTCGACCCGCGACAACTTTCCCGAGGAGAAACATCGTGATTGACCAACGCCTCCCCCGCCGTTTCCTGGCCGCGCTCATCGGGGGCGTCGCCGCGCTCTGCCTCGCCGGCAGCCTCCATGCGCAGGTCAGGCCGAAGGTGCTCGAGTCCGGCGTGAAGGACCCGACGTCGGCGATCTACATCGGCAACAGCTTTTTCTACTACAACAACAGCCTGCACGGGCACGTCACGCAACTGGTCAAGGCGGCGGACCCCAAGCAGGCCTGGCGCACGGTGTCGGTGACGATCAGCGGCTCGGGCTTCGACTGGCACGACGTGAATTCGTATTTCCGGCCCAACGCGGTCAGCTCGTATTCCTTCGGCGCGGGCAACAAGATCACCTTCAACAAGCTCGACAAGCTGTTCGACCTCGCGATCATGATGGACTGCAGCCAGTGCCCGATCCATCCGCAACTGAAGACGGTGTTCGTCGATTTCGCGAAGTCGAACTCCGAGACGGTTCGCAAGCACGGCGCCAAGCCGGTGTTCTTCATGTCGTGGGCGTATGCCGATGCGCCGGAGATGACGGCGCAACTGGCGGACGCGTACACGCAGGCCGGCAACGACAATGACGCGTATGTCATCCCCGTTGGGCTCGCCTTCGCGCGCTCGGTCCGGCAGCGGCCGGCGCTGAACCTCTACGTCGCCGACCTGCGGCACCCCAGCCTTGCCGGGACCTACCTGTCGGCCTGCACGGTGTACGCCGCGCTCTTCAAGAAGTCGCCCGTGGGCCTCGATTACACGGCGGGGCTGGACGAAGCGACGGCGAAGTTCCTGCAGGCCGTGGCGTGGGAGACGGTGCAGGACTACTACAAGCCCTAGCCCAAGGCGCGCGGAGGAGCCGGGCAATGAGTGTCGCCCCCAGGCAAACGCTGCTCGACACGCTTGGCATCGAGATTGTCGAGGCAACGACGGAGCGCGTAGTGGCGCGAATGCCGGTCGGCCCCAAGGTGCACCAGCCCCGAGGTCTCCTGCACGGCGGCGCGTCCCTCGCGCTGGCCGAGACCGCCGCGTCCGTGGCGGCCTCCATGAACATCGACCGCGACAAGGAGGCCGTGGTCGGGATCGAGATCAACGCCAACCACTTGCGCGGCAAGAGGGACGGCGTGGTCACCGCGATCGCGTTGCCGGTCCATGTCGGGCGGCGCACGCAGGTCTGGGAGGTCAGGATCACCGACGAGCAGGACAAGCTCGTCTGCATCTCCCGCTGCACGCTTGCCATCGTGCCCATCGATGCGTGATGGCATTGCATTTCACCCGCGAATTTGGGGAAAATGCGGTACGCAGTCCCACCTGAGCATTTCCACGGAGACCTGAGACATGGGCAAGAGCCGCGACACGAAGAAGGACGTCAAGAAGGAAGCCGCCAAGACCCCGAAGGAAAAGAAGGAACTGAAGAAGCTGAAGAAGGAAGCGAAGAAGCGCGGCTGACCCGTGGCGGGGCAACCGGCGGAAGCGGACCCGGCAAGGCGGCAGCGCCGGGTCGCCATGGAGGCCGGCAAACGCGCATGGCGGTTCCCCGAGTCCGCGGCGCCCGTTCCCCCGGCATGACGGCGCCTGAGGCCGCGCAGGCGCCTGTCCTTGTAACGGACCGCCTGGCGCTGCGCCCGCTCACGGCGGGGGACGCGGAATTCATCCTCGCCCTGCTGAACGACCCGGCGTGGCTCGAATTCATCGGCGACCGCGGCGTGCGAACGGTCGAGGACGCGCATGGCTACCTCGAGAAGGGCCCGATCGCGATGCATGCGCGCCACGGCTTCGGGCTGTACCGCGTGGAACGCAAGGCCGACGGCGCCCCGATCGGCATGTGCGGGCTGATCAGGCGCGAGGGCCTCGACGACGTCGACCTGGGCTTCGCCTTCCTGCCGGCATTTCGCTCGCAGGGTTACGCGCTCGAGTCGGCCAGGGCCACGATGGCGCTGGCGCGATCGGCATTCGGACTGAAGCGCGTTGTCGCCGTGACCTCGGTGGCCAATCGCGATTCGATCCGCCTGCTGGAGAAGATCGGCTTTCGCTTCGAGCGCATGGTGCGGCTGCCCAAGGACGAGGAAGAGATCATGCTGTTCGGCTGCGAAACGCCAGGCGGGGGCACGCCATGAAGTTCGCGCGGCCGCACTCGACGCGCGCGCGTTTCTCTGCCAATCTGCGCCAATGACCCTGTTCGTCGCCGGCCTCGTTCTCTTCTTCGGCGTCCACTCGATTTCGATCCTTGCCGACGGCTGGCGCAATGCCACGGCCGGGCGGATCGGCGAGGGCGCATGGAAGGGGCTTTACTCGCTCGTTTCGATCGCGAGCTTCGTGCTGATGCTTTACGGTTACGGCCTGGCCCGGCAGGAGACGGTGCTGCTCTATTCGCCCGCGGGCTGGTCGCGGATGCTGGCCGTGATCCTGATGATCCCGGTGTTCCCGCTGCTCTTCGCGACCTACCTGCCGGGCAAGCTGAAGGCGCTGGCGAAGCACCCGATGCTGCTCTCCATCAAGTTCTGGGCGCTTGCGCACCTGCTCGCCAATGGCACGCTTGCGGACGTGCTGCTGTTCGGCTCGTTCCTCGCGTGGGCGGTGGCGGACCGCATTTCGCTCAAGCGGCGCGCCGCGCGTCCTTTGCCCGGCCCGCCTGCCTCCGCCTTCAATGACGTGGTCGCGGTGGTCGGCGGCCTTGCCGTATATGCCGTGTTCATCCTGTGGGCGCACGCGAAGCTGTTCGGCGTGTCTCCGCTCTGAGCGATTGGTCGCTGCGTTGCCCGATGGGGAGACAAAAGCCATGTTGCGGATTGCCCTTGCCCTGTTCACGACGGCTGTTCTCGCCTCCTGCGCGACGACTTCCATGACTCCCTCGCCCGCGGTTGTCGCCGATCTCGCCCCGACCGGCAAGATGCGCGTGGCGATCAATTTCGGCAATCCCATCCTGGCCAACAAGAATCCGGCGACGGGGGAAGCGGGCGGCGTATCCGTCGACCTTGCGCGCGAACTCGGCAAGCGCCTCGGCGTTCCGGTCGAGCTGGTGACCTTCACCGCCGCGGGCAAGGTCGCCGAAGCGGTGAAGGCGAAGGAGGTCGACATCGCCTTTGTCGCGATCGATCCGGCGCGCGCGGTCGATACCACGTTCACGGCGCCCTACGTGGTGATCGAGGGCGCGTATCTCGTGCGCGACGATTCCCCGATCAAGGCCAATGCCGAGGTCGATCGCCCCGGCATCCGTGTCGCGGTGGGCAAGGGCAGCGCCTACGACCTCTATCTCACGCGCGAACTCAAGCAGGCGACGATCCTGCGCGCGCCGACGTCTCCGCAGGTGGTCGATTTCTTCATGGCCGAGAAGCTCGACGTCGCTGCGGGCGTGAAGCAGCAATTGCAAATGGACGCCGGGCGCGTTCCGGGAGTGCGGCTCCTCGACGGCCGCTTCATGGTGATCAACCAGGCGATGGGCACGCCGCGCGGCCGTGACGCGGGCGCGAAGTACCTTGCCGCTTTCGTCGAGGAAATGAAGGCCTCGGGGTTCGTCGCCGAATCGCTCAAGCGCCACAGGATCGAAGGCGCGCTGGTGGCGCCTCCCGCGGGCGGCTGAGCGGCCGCGGGGAAGCTGGCCCGGCAATCGCTGGAGCCGCTGGTGCAAGGCGCACGCCGCGGAGATGTTCGCCGCGCTCGCCGCGCCCGAGATCTACGCCTACCTGGACCAGCCGGCGCCGCTTTCGCTCGGGCCTGCGCGAACGCTATCGCAAGCTCGAAACGCGGCTGTCCGCGGACGGCACCGAGCAATGGCTGAACTGGGTGATCCGCCTCGAGGCGAAGCGGCAATGCGCGGGCTATGTGCAGGCGACGGTCTATCCCGATGCGACAGCTGGGTTCGCCTACGTGCTCGCGCCGCGAGTTACTGGGGACGCGGCATTGCGCATGCTGCCTGCGTTGAGGCGATCGAAGGCTTTGCCGCGACTACGGCGTGAGCGCGCTGTATGCGACGGCCGATGCACGCAATGCGCGGTCGATCAAGCTGCTGCTTCGCCTGGGCTTCGCGCCGCTGGCCCGGGAGGCGTATCCGCATGGCGAAGTGGCGGAGGGCGACCGCGCATTCGCGAAAAAATTGGGGTCAGAGACGTAATACTCGAGTATTACGTCTCTGACCCCAATTGTTCCAATTGCCCCAATCAGCGCGAAGTTGCCGGCGTAAAGCCGTAGCGCGCGAGCACGCCCTGCCCGGCAGGCGAAAGCAGGAAGCTGCCGAACCGGATTGCCGCCGGGTGCGCGCCGGCGAGCAGCGTGATGCCGTAGTCGGCGCCGACCGCGCGCGGGTCGGGAGCTTCGACGATATCCAGCGTTGGCTCTTCCTTCTGCGCCAGGACGGCATTGGTGCAATAGGTGAGAAAGATGTCGGCGCGGCGTTCGGCGACGATGATGCCGTAGGCGCTTCGGCCCGCGGGAACCGGCAGCGCGTTCGGCCCGCCCGTGAGCTGCAACGCCTTTCCCGATAGCGCTTCGATCGCGCCCGGCCTCGCCTTCTCCGCGCGCTCGAATAGCTGCAAGGCGTAGTCGCCTGACGGATCGGCTTTCGGCGTCGACGTGCCGAGCTTCACCTTCGGGTCGAGCATCCTGTCGAGCAGGTTGGCGGTCGTCGCGTGCGCTTCCGGATGGGCCAGCGCACAAAGCTTGTTCCTTGCGAGCAGGCGCACGGCACCCGATTTGCCGGACTGTGCAGCGATTCGGGCAGGGCCATGTCGGCGGAGGCGAACAAGTCAGCCTTCTCGCCGGCTGCGAGGCGGTCCTTGAGCATGCCCGAGGGGCCGAACTCGAAGTTGACCACCGTGTCCGGGTGCGTCGAGGAGTAGATCCCGCCGGCGGCGCGCAACGCCGCGGAAAGGCTGCCCGCGGCATAGACCTTGACTGACTCCTGCGCGGCGGCGGGCAGGGCGGCCATGAGGAGGATTGCGACGATTCGAAGGCGCATCAGCTTCCCGCCTTGGCATTGGGGAAGAACAGCGTCTCGCCGTTGACCTTGTACGCGGCGATCGCCTGCTGGCCGGCGGGCGAGACCAGCCAGTCGATGAACTTCTGGCCGGCGACGGACTTTACGTGCGGGAATTTCACCGGATTCACGAGGATGACGCCGTACTGGTTGAAGAGCCTGGTGTCGCCTTCGACGGCGATGGCGAGGTCGGCGCGGTTCTTGAAGGAGAGCCACGTGCCGCGGTCGGTAAGGACATAGGCGCCCATCGAGGCAGCGGTGTTCAACGCCGGGCCCATGCCCGATCCGGTTTCCTTGTACCACGGGCCCTTCGCTGTATCGAGGTCGATGCCGGCGGCCTTCCAGTAGCGCAAGTTCGGCCGCGTGCGTGCCGCTCTTGTCGCCGCGCGAGACGAACGGCGCCTTCGCCGCCTCGATCTTCTTCAGCGCCTCGAGCACGTCCTTCATGCCGGCGACCTTCGCCGGGTCGGACTTCGGCCCGACGATCACGAAGTCGTTGTACATCACTTCCAGGCGCTTCACGCCGGCGCCCTCGGCGACGAATTTCTCCTCGGCCGCCTTGTCGTGCACGAACACCACGTCGGCGTCGCCGCGCCGGCCGATGTCGAGCGCCTGCCCGGTGCCCACCGCGACCACGCGGACATCGATGCCGCTTGCCTTCTTGAATTCCGGCAGCAGGTGGCCGAAGAGCCCGGACTGCTCGGTCGAGGTGGTCGAGGACACGGTGATGAAGTTGTCCTGCGCGTGGACGCTCAAGCTCGCGGCGAGGAAAGCGGCCGGGATCCAGGTGGTCGCAAGGCGCTTCATGAAACGTGCGAATGCGGAGCCCATGGCAATACTCCTTCAAGGTAGGCCGCCGCCTCCGGCGACCGGGGTTGGTCGAAAAAGCTTGCGGCGGGCGTCTGCTCGACGATCCGCCCGGCATTGAGGAAGACGATCTCGTCGGCCAGGCGCCGCGCCTGCCCGAGGTTGTGCGTGGTCATGACGATCTTGGTGCCGCTGCCGTGGATTTCGCCGATCACGCGCTCGACTTCGCGCGTGGCGCCGGGGTCGAGGCTCGCGGTCGGCTCGTCCATGAAAAGGATCATCGGCCGCAAGCGCCCAGGCGCGCGCGAGCGCCAGGCGCTGCTGCTCGCCGCCGGAGAGCACGCGCGCCGGGCGGTGGGCGAGCGGTGCCAGTCCGACGCGTTCAAGGGCCTGCATCGCGAGTGCCGCGCGGCTTTCCCGCGCGACGCCGCTGATCCCAGCGCATAGGCGACGTTGGCAAGCGCGGAGCGGCGCAGCATCACCGGGCGCTGGAACACCATCGCCTGCGCCGATGGACGCGCCGCCGCGCCGTTCCAGCGGATGCTGCCGCCGGAAAGCGGAACCAGGCCATGCAGTGCGCGCAACAGCACGCTCTTGCCCGCGCCGTTGGCGCCGAGGATCACGGTGCGCGTGCCCGCGCCGAGATCGAGATCGATCGCGTGCAGCACCTGGGTGGCGCCGAATGCCACCGAAATTCCGGCGGCCCGCATCGGCAGGATGGGCGCTTCAGCCATGGTGCGCGCTCCACTCGCGGATCACGTAGGCGCCGGCGTTCACGCGCGAGCACCGTGATGACGAGGATCACGCCAAGCGCGAGCGCCAGCGGCAGGTCGCCCTTGCTGGTCTCCAGCGCGATCGCCGTGGTCATGGTGCGCGTGACGCCGTCGATGTTGCCGCCGACGATCATCACCGCGCCGACCTCGGAGGCGGCGCGGCCGAATCCGGCCAGCACGATGGTAAGTAGCGAGACGCGCGTGTCCCAGAGCAGCGTGGGAACCGCGCGCGTGCGCGATACGCCCAGCGAGCGCAGTTGCTCCTCGTAGTCCCGCCACGCGTCCTCGACGATCTGCCGCGCGAGCGCTGCGACGATGGGCGCGACCAGGATGGTCTGGGCGATGACGATCGCCGTGGGCGTGAAGAGGATGCCGAAAGCGCCCAGGGGGCCCGCGCGCGACAGCAGCAGGTACACGAGCAATCCGACCACTACGCTTGGCAGCCCCAGCAAGGCGTTGAGCACGACGATCAGCGTGCTGCCGCCCCGGGAAGCGGCCGACCGCGACTATCGCACCGAAAGGCAGGCCGATCGCGGCACCGGCGATTGCCGCGGCGAGCGAGAGCTCGAGCGAGAGCGCGACGATTCGCAGCAACGCCGGGTCGCCCCCGGAAATGAGGTCGAGCGCGACTCCCCAGCTTGCAAGAATTTCAAGCATCTTGTAATTCTATCAAGTTCTTGAAATCGTCTCATGGACCGCTTCCATTAGAATCCGACCATGGCCTCCGCCGCCCCTTCCTATCTCACCGTCGCCGAAGTCGCGCGCCACCTGCGGCTGGGCACGCGCAAGGTCTACGACCTGGTCGCGCGCAAGGGACTGCCGCACTCGCGCGCGGGAGGCAAGCTCCTGTTCGAGCTGGAAGCGATCGAGGGCTGGCTTGCCGGGCATGCCGCGGCGCCCGCGGGCGCGAAGGCAGTGCCGTCGACGATCGCGGGCAGCCACGACCCGCTCCTCGAATGGGCGGTGCGCGAGTCGCGCAGCCCGCTGGCGCTGCTCACGCAGGGCAGCCTCGACGGCGTGGAAAGAATGCTCGCGGGGGAGGCGTGCGCTGCGCTCATCCACGTGCCCTCGCAGGACCTCGCCGACTTCAATCGCGAGCTGGCCGATGCGCGATTTCGCGGCCGCGGCATCGTCCTGCTGGAATGGGCGAAGCGCAGTTCGGGGCTGCTGGTGCCGAAGGGCAACCCGAAACGGCTGAAGAAGGTCTCCGACCTCGCAAGACGCGGCGTGACGGTGGCGTTGCGGCCGGCATCCGCGGGCAGCCGCGTGCTGCTCGAGCGCCTGCTCGCGGCCGACGGGCTCGCGATCAGGTCGCTCAGGCTGTCACCCCGCGAGGCGACGACGGAAAGCGATCTGGCGTTGGCGATCCAGCACGGCGAAGCGGACACGGGCCTCGGCGCGCAGTCGGCGGCAGGCCTGTTCGGGCTGGACTTCGTGCCGGTGCTGACCGAGCGGCTCGATCTTGCCGTGTTGCGAAGCGCGTACTTCGAAGCACCCCTGCAACGCTTGTTCGCGTTTGCGCGCGAGAAGCGCTTCCGCGATCAGGCGCGCGCGCTCACCGGCTATGACGTGGCCGGGCTGGGCAGCGTGAGCTGGAACGACCCGGCGTGAGCGCAAGGCGCAACCGGCCGCTTCGCGGCCGGTTGCGCGAGCGAAGCCGGTCCTAGACGATTTCCTTCGCCGTGATCTTGTAGCGGAAATTGTCCGGGTCGAGGCTGTTCAGGCGCTTGCCGCCGGTGTCCGCCTGCGGGTACATCAGGAATGCGATCACGGGCCCGTTCGACCCCGGCAGCTTGACGTCATGCGCGTCGTTGTAGGCGAGCCAGTTCATCTCCCACGCGCCGAACAGCTTGTTGCGCACCGCGGGGACGACCGGGTCGGCGAGCGTGATCGGCGCGGACTTCTCCTCGAGCACGACCTTGCGCACGTCCGCCGGGTCGACCGGCAGCCATCCCAGCCCGGTGATGAAGACTTCGGCGCGGCAATGCTGCGCCTTGGTGATGACCTCGGAGCCGGCGCCGAGGCTGCGGTAGCCGAAGTTGCTCTTGGCCACGCGGATGCCGTAAACGTCGCGGGCCGCCAGCCCGACGGAACGCGCCAGCGCCACGTAGAGCGCGTTCAGGTCGGCGCACTTGCCGCTGAGGTTGCCGGTTTCGAGCATCACGCTGACGTCGCCGCGACCGCAGCCTTGCGTCTTGGGGTCGCGGAAGGTGTTCTCGACGACCCACTCGTAGATCGCGCGGGCCTTGTCGAGGTCGGTCTTCGCTCCCTTGGTGATTTCCGTCGCCGTCTTCTTCACCAGCCCGTCGGTCGGCATGAGCTCGGTTGCCGCGGTATAGAAGCGCGTCGTGTCACCGTCGAGCGTGAGGTTCGCCTGGCGCACGCCGAGGTCGGTCGCGCGGTCGCGGGTCGAGAAGCGGCTGGTCACTTCGACCACCGGCAGGGCTTCGCCGTCCTGCCACTGCGCCGCGAGCATCTTCGCGCCGTACTTGCCGTCGGTGACGACGGAGGCGCTGGAGGCATTCCCGCCCCACGTGTTCCCGAGCGGTTTCTGGTAATCGGAATCGACCGACGGCAAGGGGATCCAGACGCGCGTCATCGCGGCGGGCTGCAGGATCTCCGCGCGCGTGGTGACTTCGAAGGTCCGCCAGGGACCCGGCCGAGGGTCGAAGGACATCTGCTGGGCCTGGGCCCAACGGGGCACTTGCATCAGGACGGGCGTGGCGAGCATGGCTTGGATCAGGGCGCGGCGGTTCATTGCGGGAATCTCCTGTGGTGTTCTCGGGTGCGGGCGAACGGTATGAGGGGCACAGTATGCCGAAGTTCCGCGGCCTTGGCGCATGCCGGTTTTTCAGTCACGGGGCATGAGGTGGATGCCCTCGCGCAGGAGGGAAACCACGACCTCCGCGCCGGCCTCCAGCCCGTTGCGGCGGGCGACGTGAAGCGGGAAGGTGACCTGCAGGCTCTCCCCGGTTCCCGCGACGCGAATGACCGTGCTCACGTTCTCGCCGAGGGGCAGGAAATCGGCGACGGTGCCGCGCACCGGGTTCTCGCGCTCGCCGCGCGAGGGCCGGTCGCGCCGGTGCAACAGGACATGCGAGGCGGGAATCGCCCATGCGACCTCGGTGCCGGGCGCGAAGCGCTCGGCGAGCGGGCATTCGAGGCGCTCGCCGAGGCCCTCGAGCAGCGTGGTGCCGGCGGCCGCGTCGTGCCCGACGACCTTGCCGCGGAAGACGTTCCGGAGGTCGACCAGGCGGGCGACCAGCGCATTGGCGGGGCGCGCCATCAGTTCGTGCGGCGGGGCGGCCTGCAGCGTGCGGCCCCGGTACAGGATGCACATGCGGTCGGCGAGCATCGCCGCCTCGTCGAGGTCGTGCGTGACCAGCACCATCGGCATCGCGAGGTCGCGCCGCAGCGTGGCGAGCTCGCGATAGAGGATCTGCCGCGTGCTGCGGTCGACGGCGGAGAACGGCTCGTCGAGCAGGAGCGCGCGCGGGTCGCGTGCCAGCGCACGCGCCACGGCCACGCGCTGCTGCTGCCCGCCGGAGAGCTCGGCGGGGCGGCGCGATTCCAGCCCCTTCAGGTTCACGCGGTCGAGGAGCGCGCGCGCGCGCGCCGGCCTTTCCGCCGAAGGCACGTGCCCGAGGGCCATCCTGACGTTGGCCTCCGCGCTCATGTGCGGGAAGAGCGCGTAGTTCTGGAACACGAAGCCGACGGAGCGTTCGCGCGGCGAAAGCGAGATGCCGGCGGCCGGATCGAACCACGTCTCGCCGCCGACCGCGATGCGCCCGGCCTTCGCGTGGAGGACGCCCGCGATGCAGCGCAGCACCGTGGACTTGCCGCTGCCCGAGGGGCCCACGAGCGCCAGCACCTCGCCTGAGGCGCAGGCGAGGTCGACCTCGAGCGGGATGGGGCCGGCCTGCGAAAGGCGCACCTCGAGGCCGCCGCTCGCGCGCTCAGCCACGGCGGTTCGTCCGGCGTGAGCCCGTCGCGTAGACCACGGCCATCGCCACGAGGGAAAGCCCGAGGAGCACGGCCGACATCATGCCCGCGGCCGCGTTGTCGAAGGACTGCACGCTGTCGTAGATCGCGATCGCCATCGTGCGCGTCTCGCCCGGGATGCTTCCGCCGACCATGAGCACCACGCCGAATTCCCCGAGCGTGTGCGCGAAGGTCATCACCATCGCCGAGAGGATGCCCGGCCACGCGAGCGGCAATTCGATGCGCAGGAGCGACTGCCAGCGCGTGAGGCCGCAGCATGCCGCCGCGTCGCGCACGTCCTGCGGGATGGCCTCGAACGCGCGCTGCATCGGCTGGATCGCGAAGGGCAGGTTGAAGATGACGGAGGCGACCAGCAGCCCTTCGAAGGTGAAGACGAGCGGGCGGCCGAAAACGGACTGGAACCAGTGCCCCGCGGGCGACGCCGCGCCCAGGGTCGTGAGCAGGTAGAAGCCCAGCACCGTGGGGGGAAGCACAAGCGGCAGCGCGAGGACGCCTTCGGCCAGCGGTTTCAGCGCGAACCGTCTCCATGCGAGCGCCCGGCCGAGCACGATGCCCACGGGAAGCAGGACCAGCATCGTCCACGCGGCGAGCTTGAGCGACAGGGAAAGGGCGGTCCAGTCCATCACGGTCCCGGCAGGGTGAAGCCGTAGCGCGACAATGCCGCGCGTGCCGGCGGCGCCTGCAGGTAGCGGTAGAAAGCGCGCGCTTCTTCGCTGGCGCCTTTCACGAGCGCCATGCGCTGCCGGATCGGCGCATGCATCGACTCGGGCACGAGCGCGAAGCTTCCCTTTCCGGCGACTGCCGGCGAGAAGGTGAGCGAATACGCAAAAAGTCCCGCAGTGGCGTTTCCCGACGTGGCGAACTGCGCCGCCTGCGAGACGTTCTCGCCGAGGACAACGCGGCCCTTGAGCGCTTCCCACGCGCCGGCGTGCTCGAGGGCTTGCCTTGCGGCGCGGCCATAGGGCGCGTGCGCGGGGTTGGCGATGGCAATCCTGTCGATGCGCCCGGCGCGCGCAAGCTCGGCCACTTGCGCCATCCCCTTCGCGGGATCGACGGGCGAGCCCGAAGGCGCAAAGAGGACGAGCCGCCCGACCGCATAGGGGACGCCTTCGTCCGCCATCCGGCCTTCCTTCGCGAGCGCGAGCACGTAATCCTCGTCGGCGGAGAGGAACAACTCGAACGGCGCGCCTTCGGCGATCTGGCGGCGGAAATTGCCGGAGGACCCGTATGTAAGCCGCACCGCCACCCCCGTCTCGCGAGTGAATTGCCCGGCGATCTCGTCGAGGGCGAACTTGAGGTCGGAAGCGGCGGCCACGCCGGGCGCCGCGGATGCCGCGGCCGGCGCAAGGCCGGCCAGCAGGGCGGCAAGGGTGGCGGCGAGGAAGCGAAGCACGCGAATGCCCGGCCGCCGGGGCGGGATCAGGCGGTCTTCGCGCCCTCGAGCAGCTTCTGCAGTTCGCCCGACTGGTACATCTCGCGCAGGATGTCCGCGCCGCCGACGAACTCGCCGTTGACGTAGAGCTGCGGGATGGTCGGCCAGTTGGCGTATTCCTTGATGCCCTGGCGGATCTCGTTGTCGCTCAGCACATCGACGGTGAACGGCTGGGCCACGCCGCTGCGCTTGAGGATCTCGATCGCGGTTGCGGAGAAACCGCACTGCGGGAACTGCGGCGTGCCCTTCATGTACAGCACGACGGGGTGGGAGGTTACCTGGTTGCGGATGGTGTCTTGGGCGCTCATGGCTTAAGTCTCCTTGGGTTGCAATCTTAACTTGGGAAGCGGCCGGCGGCCACCCGTGCGATGCCCGCAAGGTCGGCGACAGCGGCGAAATCCGCGTACCCGTGCGCGGCAAGCAGCGCCCGGCACGCTTCGGCCTGGTCGTAGCCATGTTCCAGCACGAGCCAGCCGCCGGGATTCAGGTGCGCTCCTGCGCCGGCGACGATCGCGCGGATCGAATCCAGCCCGTCCTCGCTGTCGTCGGTGAGCGCCTGGCGCGGCTCGAAGCGCAGGTCGCCCTGGGCGAGGTGCGGGTCGGCTTGCGCGACATAGGGCGGATTGGCGACGATCGCATCGAAGCGCCAGCCCTCGAGCGCGGCATACCAATCCGACAACAGGAACACCACGTCCCCGCAGCCGAGCGCCTCGGCGTTTTCCTGCGCGCAGTCGAGCGCCCCTTCCGAAGCATCGACCGCGGTCACCGCCCATTGCGGGCGCTCGAGCGCGAGCGTAAGCGCTACCGCGCCGCTGCCGGTGCCGAGGTCCAGCACGCTTGCAGCGGAGGCGGGAACGCGTTCGAGCGCGGCTTCGACCAGCGTCTCGGTCTCCGGCCGCGGGATGAGCACGCGGTTGTCGACGCGAAACGGCCTGCTGTAGAACTCTCGCTCGCCGAGCAGGTAGGCCACCGGCGTGCCCAGCGCGCGCGCCTCCACCGTCAGGTCGTAGGTCGCGGCCTGCGCGCGCGTCGGGGACATGCCGGGCATGCGTCGCGAGCCAGGTGCGGTCCACGCGGAGCACGTGCGCGGCGAGGATCTCCGCTTCCCGGCGCGGTATGCGCGCGGAAGCCTCGGCAATCGCCTTGTCGATCGAGGTGCCCACCGTTTCACGCAGTCTCGGAGAGCTGCGCGAGCAGTTCGGCCTGGCGCTCGGCGGAGAGCGCCTCGGCCAGCTCGTCCAGGTCGCCGTCCATGATCTGCTCGATCTTGTGCAGCGTGAGGTTGATGCGGTGGTCGGTGACGCGGCCCTGCGGGAAGTTGTAGGTGCGGATGCGGTCGGAACGGTCGCCCGTGCCGATCAGCGACTTGCGCGTGGACGCCTCTTTCGCGGCCTGTTCGCGCGTGATCTTGTCCTTGATGCGCGCGGCGAGGATGCGGAAGGCCTGCGCGCGGTTCTTGTGCTGGCTGCGGCCGTCCTGGCATTCGACGACGATGCCGGTGGGCGCGTGCGTGAGGCGCACCGCGGAATCGGTCTTGTTCACGTGCTGGCCGCCGGCGCCGCTGGCGCGAAAGGTGTCGACACGCACGTCGGCGGGATTGATGACGACGTCGCTTTCGTCGTCGACCTCGGGCATCACCGCGACGGTGGCCGCGGACGTATGGATGCGGCCCTGCGTCTCGGTGTCGGGCACGCGCTGCACGCGGTGGCCGCCGGACTCGAACTTGAGCCTCGCATACGCGCCTTCGCCGGCGATGCGCGCGACGATCTCCTTGTAGCCGCCGACCTCGCCCGGGCTCGCGGAAACGATCTCGACCTGCCAGCGCTTGCGCTCGGCGTAGCGCGAGTACATGCGGAAGAGGTCGCCCGCGAAGAGCGCGGATTCATCCCCCCCGGTGCCGGCGCGGATTTCCATGAACAGGTTCTTGTCGTCGTCGGGATCGCGCGGCAGCAGCATCCTTTGCAGGTCGGCCTCGATCGCGGCGAGCCGTTCGCGGCCGGACTTGATCTCGGCTTCGGCGAACTCGCGCATCGCCGGGTCGCCGGCCATTTCCTCGGCGGCGGCGATGTCGCCCTCCGCGGCGCGATACTCGGCGAATGCCGCGACCACCGGGGAGATCTCGGCGTGCTCCTGGTTGATGCGGCGGAAGTTGTCGAGGTCGTCGACCACGCCCGGGTCGAGGAGCAGGGCGTCGATTTCCTTCAGGCGGGTGCCGAGCGACTCGAGCTTGGCGGCGATCGACGGCTTCATGCTTCGGGCGGGTCCCCGCCGAGCGGATAGAGGCGTTCCAGCGCCCTGAGCAACTGCTCCCGCTCGGCGTCCCCCGCGCTGTTCAATGCCTGCTGCGGGTGGTGCAGGAACTTGTTCATGAGCCCGTGCGCGAGCGCCTCCAGCACGGCCGCCGGAGCGTCGCCGCGCGCCAGCCGCGCGTTGGCGCGCGCCAGCTCCGCCTGACGGTACTCGTCGGCGCGGCCGCGCAGCGCGAGGATGGCCGGCACCGCAGCGCGGGCCCCCATCCAGGCCTGGAACGCGGCGACCTGCGCGGTCACGATCGCCTCGGCCTCGATCATGGCCGCCTGGCGCACGCCGGCGCCCTCCTGCACGATCGTGCCCAGGTCGTCGATCGTGTAGAGGAAGATGTCCTCGAGCGTGGCGACTTCGTGCTCGATGTCGCGCGGCACGGCGAAATCGACCAGGAACATCGGCCGGTGGCGGCGTGCCTTCAGCGCGCTTTCGATCAGCCCCTTGCCCAGGATCGGCAGCATGCTCGCCGTCCCGGTAAGCACGATGTCGAACTCGTGCAGCCGCTCGGGAAGCTCACGCAGCGAAATCGCGGTGCCGCCGAAGCGCCGGGCGAACTCCTCGCCGCGCGCGATGGTGCGATTGGCCACCACGACCGAGCGCGGGCGCTGCGCGGTGAAATAGGTCGCGGCGAGCTCCACCATCTCGCCCACGCCGATCAGGAGGATGTTGGTGCCGGCGAGATCGCCGAAGATGTTCTGCGCGAGCTTGAGCGCGGCGGCCGACATCGATACCGACTGCGTTCCGATCGCGGTCTCGGTGCGCACGCGCTTGGCCACCGAGAACGTGTGCTGGAAGAGGCGGTTGAGCCTGAGCCCGATCGTGCCGTGCTGTTCGGCGACGCGCACCGACTGCTTCACCTGCCCGAGGATCTGCGGCTCGCCCAGCACCATCGAGTCCAGCCCGGAGGCCACGCGAAAGGCATGCCGCACCGCGTCGCCATCGCTGTGGAGATAGAGGTGAGAGTCGATCTCGAGCCCAGCGCGGCCGGCCTCCGCGAGCAGCCATTCGCGCACCGTGTGCGCGTCGCCGGCATGGCAATAGACCTCGGTGCGGTTGCAGGTCGACAGCAGCACCGCTTCGTCGACGCCGGGAAGCCCCATGATGCCCTTCACCGCGTCAGGCTGCTGGTCGGGCGCGAAGGCAAGCTTCTCGCGCACCTCGATCGGCGCGCTGTGGTGGTTCAGGCCCAGAATGTGCAGCGGCATGGGGTGGGTGCGGTCGCGGTCGGGGGAGGCGCGGTGCGCGAGGCAAGCGCGGCGCATCGTGTTGCCCGAAATTATAGCAGCCGGGTCGCGGGGCACCGCGGGGGCCGGCGCCGCCGTGCCCGCGGGACGGCAGCGCGGATGTGACGGGCGGCACAGAACCGTGGCGCGCGAGGGCTATCATGTTGGGTCCCCCCGCATTCCGATCGGCGATTGCCATGAAGCGCTCTACGCACCTGCTCACCCTGGCGCTGGTGGCCGCATCGACTTCGGTCGCCGCGGCAAGCTGCCCGGCCCTCCTCGACCATCGGGTGATGACCCTGAAGGGCCAGCCCGCGGACCTGTGCCAGTACGGCGGAAAGGTCGTGCTGGTCGTGAATACCGCGAGTTTTTGCGGCTACACGCCGCAGTACAAGGGGCTCGAGGCGCTCTACCAGAAGTACCGCGCCGAGGGCCTGGTCGTGCTCGGCTTCCCCTCCAACGATTTTGGCGCGCAGGAGCCCGGCACCAACGAGCAGGTGGCGGATTTCTGCGAGCGCACCTATTCGGTGAAGTTCCCGATGTTCGACAAGGCCGTGGTCAAGGGGGGCGGGGCGAGCCCCGTGTACCGGGGGCTCATCGACGCCAGCGGCCAGCCGCCGAAATGGAACTTCCACAAGTACCTGATCGGGCGCGACGGCAAGCTGGCGGGCAGCTTTTCCAGCGAGGTCGCGCCGGAGGATCCGAAGCTGGTCACGGCGGTCGAGCGGGCGATCAAGGCGCGGTAACCGGGCTTCTTTACAAGTTCAACGAAATAAGCGCAATATGATGTTGATTTAGAGAGATTTTTCCATGGCCGCTTCCCCGAATATCAGCGCGCTAGGTCGCGCACTCGTCCAGCAGGGCAGGCTGCTGCAGGCCGACGCGTCCCTGATCCAGGCCGAAGCGACCAAGGCGGGGCTGCCTTTCATCCAGGCGCTCACCCAGAGCAAGAAGCTCTCCTCGCGGGAAGTCTCGGCCTTCGCCGCGCACACCTTCGGCTATCCCCTCCTCGACCTCAACGCCGTCGACGTGGACCAGCTGCCGCTCAACCTCATCGACAACAAGATCGTCGGCAACCACCGCGTGCTGGCGCTCGGCAAGCGCGGCAACCGTCTGTTCGTCGCGCTCTCGGACCCCACCAACGAGCAGGTGATGCAGGAGGTGAAGTTCGCCACCGGCATGACCATGGAGCCGGTGGTGGTCGAGGACGACAAGCTGAACATGATCGTCGCCAAGATCACCCAGACCGGCGGCCAGACGCTGGAAAACCTGGTGAGCGAGGACGTCGACCTCACCGGCATGGACGTCACCGAGGGCGACACGCAGCCCGAGCAGGTCTTCGAGGAAATCGACGACGCGCCGGTGGTGCGCTACGTGCAGAAGGTGCTGCTCGACGCGATCAACGGCGGGGCCTCCGACATCCATTTCGAGCCCTACGAGAAGTTCTACCGCATCCGCTACCGCATGGACGGCGTGCTCTACGACGTCGCCCAGCCGCCGCTCGCGATCAAGGAAAAGATCGCCTCGCGCATCAAGGTGATCTCGAAGATGGACATCTCCGAGAAGCGCGTCCCGCAGGACGGGCGCATGAAGCTCACGCTGTCGAAGAGCCGCGCGATCGACTTCCGGGTCAGTTCGCTGCCGACCATCTACGGCGAGAAGATCTGCATGCGGATCCTCGATCCCTCGAGCGCCACGCTCGGGATCGACGCGCTGGGCTACGACCCGGACCAGAAGGAGAACCTCCTCAACGCGATCGCGCGCCCCTACGGCATGGTGCTGGTCACCGGGCCCACCGGCTCGGGCAAGACGGTCTCGCTCTACACCTGCCTGAACATCCTGAACCAGCCCGGCATCAACATCGCCACGGCGGAGGACCCCTGCGAAATCAACCTCGCGGGCGTGAACCAGGTCAACGTGAACGACAAGGCGGGTCTCTCTTTCGCCGTCGCGCTGAAGTCCTTCCTGCGCCAGGACCCCGACATCATCATGGTGGGCGAGATCCGCGACATCGAGACGGGCGAGATTTCCATCAAGGCCGCGCAGACCGGCCACATGGTGCTCTCCACGCTGCACACCAACGACGCGCCGAGCACGCTCACGCGGCTGATGAACATGGGCATCGCGCCCTTCAACATCGCGTCCTCCGTGATCCTGATCACCGCGCAGCGGCTGGCGCGCAAGCTGTGCTCGTGCAAGAAGCCGATCGACATTCCGGAAGAGGCGCTGAAGCGCGCCGGATACAAGGACGAGGACCTCGACGGCTGGCAGCCCTACGGGCCGGTCGGCTGCGACCTGTGCAAGAATACCGGCTACAAGGGGCGCGTCGGCATCTACCAGGTGATGCCCATCACTGATGCGATGCAACGCATCATCATGAAGAACGGAACGGCAATCGACCTTTCCGACCAGGCCCTGCGAGAGGGCGTCAAGGACCTGCGCACTTCCGGGCTGATCAAGGTGAAAAAGGGCATGACCTCGCTCGCCGAAATCGAAGCCGTGACCAACCAGTAGGAGACCCGCCATGGCAGCGATCGCCAAGAAGGACAAGGACGTCAAGCTCTACAACTTTGCCTGGGAGGGCAAGGACAAGGGCGGCAAGACCGTGAAGGGCGAGATCCGCGCCGGCGGCGAGTCGCTCGTCACCGCGACGCTGCGCCGCCAGGGCATCCAGGTCACGCGCGTGAAGAAGGTCTCCTCCAAGTCCGGGAAGAAGGTCACCGAGAAGGACATCTCCATCTTCACCCGGCAGCTCGCGGTGATGATGAAGGCAGGCGTGCCGCTGCTGCAGGCCTTCGACATCGTCGGCAAGGGCCACTCGAACCCGTCGGTGGGCAAGCTGCTGCTGGACATCAAGACCGAGGTCGAGACCGGTTCGTCGCTGGCGCAGGCCTTCCGCAAGTACCCCAAGTATTTCGACAACCTCTACTGCAACCTGGTGGGCGCGGGCGAGGCCGCCGGCATCCTGGACAGCCTGCTTGACCGCCTCGCGACCTACAAGGAAAAGATCCTCGCCATCAAGTCGAAGATCAAGAGCGCGCTCTTCTACCCGGTCGCGGTGCTCGTGGTGGGCTTCGTGATCACCGCGGTGATCATGATTTTCGTGATCCCGGTGTTCAAGGGGCTGTTCACCAGCTTCGGCGCGGACCTTCCGGCGCCGACGCTCTTCGTGATGGCGCTGTCCGACATCTTCGTGAAGTACTGGTGGCTGATCTTCGGGTCGATCTTCGGCGGCCTGTATTTCTTCATGCAGGCCTGGAGCAAGTCCCGCGCGGTGCAGGTGTTCATGGACCGCCTGTTCCTGAGGCTGCCGATCTTCGGCGACGTGATCCGCAAGGCGACGATCGCGCGCTGGGCGAGGACGCTGGCGACGATGTTCGCCGCCGGCGTGCCGCTGGTGGAGTCGCTCGACTCGGTCGCGGGCGCCGCGGGCAACGCCGTGTACTACGACGCCACCAAGCGCATCCAGGGCGAGGTGACCACCGGCACCAGCCTCACGGTCGCCATGCAGAACACCAACGTGTTCCCGAACATGGTGCTGCAGATGTGCGCGATCGGCGAGGAGTCCGGCGCGCTCGACCAGATGCTGTCGAAGGTCGCGGACTTCTACGAAGGCGAGGTCGACGACGCGGTGGACGCGCTCGCCTCGCTCATGGAGCCGATGATCATGGTGGTGCTGGGCGTCCTGATCGGAGGCCTGGTGGTCGCGATGTATCTCCCGATCTTCAAGATCGGCCAGGCGATCTAGCGCCTGCCGAGGCGGGAAACGAGGCGCGGGGAGCGATTCTCGCGCCTTGTTTTTTGCCAGGGCCGCGCGCCGCACCCGATCCCATGGACCTCCTTCCCGCCCTGCAGTCCTCGCCCGGTTTCCTGATGTTCGCGTGCGCGCTGCTCGGGCTCGCGGTCGGCTCGTTCCTGAACGTGGTGGTCCATCGCCTGCCGAAGATGATGGAAGCACAATGGCAGAGCGACTGCGCGGAACTCGCCGGCAAGGAGCCCGAGCCCGCGGCGAAATACAACCTGTGGACGCCGCGATCGGCTTGCCCGAAATGCGGCCATGCGATCACCGCGATGGAGAACGTCCCGGTGATTTCGTGGCTGGCGCTCGGCGGAAAATGCTCGGCGTGCAAGACGCCCATCAGCGCGCGCTATCCTCTCGTGGAGCTGCTCACCGGCGCGCTCTCGGTGGCGGTAGCGTGGCGCTTCGGCTACTCCGCCGCGATGCTTGCCGCCCTGCTGCTCGCATGGGCCCTGGTCGCGCTCACCTTCATCGACCTCGACACGCAGCTTCTGCCCGACGACATCACGCTGCCGCTGCTCTGGCTGGGCCTGCTGCTGAATACCGCGGGGACTTTCACCGACCTGCGCTCGGCGGTGCTGGGTGCGGCGGCGGGCTACCTGCTGCTGTGGTGCGTGTACTGGGGATTCCGCCTGCTCACCGGCAAGGAGGGAATGGGATTCGGGGACTTCAAGCTGCTCGCCGCCATCGGCGCCTGGTTCGGCTGGCAGGTGATCCCGCTGGTGGTGCTCGTCTCCGCGGGCGCCGGCGCGGTGATCGGCGGGCTCGCGATCGCGTTTTCCGGCAAGGGCCGCGACGTGCGCATCCCCTTCGGTCCCTATCTCGCCGTTGGCGGCCTTGTCGCACTTTTCGCCGGGCGCGCGCTGGTCACCGCCTATCTCGGGTCCTGGCCGTCTTGAAGGCGGTCATCGGGCTGACCGGGGGCATCGGCTCGGGAAAGAGCACGGTGGCGGCGCTCTTCGCCGGACGCGGTGCGACGGTCGTGGACACCGACGAGATCTCGCGCTCGCTGAGCGCCGCGGGAGGCAAGGCGATGCCGGAGATCGGCCAGGCGTTCGGGCCGGGCGTGATCGGGCCGGATGGATCGCTCGACCGGGCCGCGATGCGCCGGCTTGCCTTTGCCGATGAAGCGGCGCGCGCGCGGCTGGAGGCGATCCTGCACCCGCTGATCCGCGCCGAGGCCGGGCAGGCGATCGCCTCGGCCCGCGGCGACTACGTCGTGCTTGCCGTGCCCTTGCTCTTCGAGTCCCGCGGCCAGTTGCAGCAGGTCGCGCGCACGCTGGTCGTCGACTGCCCCGAGGAGTTGCAGGTCGCGCGAACGATGGCGCGCTCGGGCCTCGCCGAGGCCGAGGTGCGGGCGATCATGGCGGCGCAGTGGCCGCGTTGGCGGCGGCTGCAGTGCGCCGACGACGTGGTCGCAAATTCCGGGGGCGTCGAGGCGCTCGCGCCGCAGGTCGAGGCGCTCGACCTGCGCTATCGGGCGCTCCCGCGGTGAGGAAGCGTTTGTCATTCGCCCCTCCATGCGCCACAATGCGGGCAAAATTCAGGGTCCCGACGTGATCGCCTACGAGTATCCGCTCAACGAGCGCATACGAACGCTCCTCCGCCTCGAGGACCTGTACGAGCGCGTGCGCTTCTTCCTCGGCCAGGAGTCGCCGCACGAGCACCATGCCTGCCTCTGGGGGATCTTCGAGATCCTCGACGTCGCCAGCCGCGCCGACCTGAAGAGCGACCTGCTGCAGGAACTCGACCGCCAGCGCGTCTTTCTCGATGCCCTGCGCAACAATCCCGCGATTTCCGAAGAGCGGCTGCAAAGCGTG
The DNA here is from genome assembly GCA_963849005.1 of uncultured beta proteobacterium. Taxonomy (GTDB): domain Bacteria; phylum Pseudomonadota; class Gammaproteobacteria; order Burkholderiales; family Usitatibacteraceae; genus CAWKGC01. Next base: position 151,893 of record CAWKGC010000024.1, read on the forward strand.
CTCGCGGAACTCGATGCGGCCTTTGCCGCGCTGCATGCCGCGAGCGGCAAGACCGGCCACCACCTGCGCGAGGACGAGTGGCTGATGGCGATCAAGCAGCGCGCCGGCATTCCCGGCGGCGTGAGCGAGTTCGACCTGCCGTCCTACCACTACTGGATCAACCGCAGCGCCGCGGCCCGCAGGGCGGACCTGGAGCGATGGATCCAGCCGCTGCTCCCCGTGTACAACGGGCTGTCGCTGGTGCTGCGCGTGTTGCGCGAAAGCGGCAAGACCGTTTCCCTGGTCGCCTACCAGGGGGTGTTCCAGCAGACGCCCGCGGAGAAGCCGGCGCAGATGCTGAGGCTGTCGATCGACAACGACGTGCCCTGCGTCCCCGAGATCAGCGCCAACAAGTACGCGCTGAACATCCGCTTCCTCGCGCCGGAAGGCGCGCAGAAGTCGCGCGTCTACGAGCACGACGTCGCCTTCGACCTCGCCTTCTGCAGCCTGTGACCGCAACGCCGCCGCCCCGCGCCGCCGGCAAGCCCGTCGCCTGCCCCGGCTGCGGCACGCCCACCATCTTCGGGCCGTCCAACCCGTTCCGGCCTTTTTGCTCCGAGCGCTGCCGCCTCATCGACCTGGGCGAATGGGCGGCCGAGTCCTACCGCGTTCCGGTGCGTGCAGGCTCCGGCCCCCCGGACGCCCCCGAAGGCGAAAACCAGGCCTAGGCGGCGGCCGCATCGACCTGCCGGTCGCCTTGTCAGCAGGGGCGGCGGTCGGCTAGAATGCGCGGCTTGTGGCCGGTCCGCGATACCTCTCATGGAAGCCGCATCACCGCCTCCCGATTACGCCCGCCTTTCAGTCCCCAACCGCTCGCTCAGCCCAAAAGGGCGCCGCGTCGCCTTGGTGATGATCGCGGCAAGCACGCTGGGAGTCGCAACGGCGGCCCTTGCGATCGGGGCGTGGCCGGTGATGCCGTTTGCCGGGCTGGAGGTGGCGTTGGTCGGGCTGGCGTTCCATGTGCTCGGCCGCCACGACGGTGACTACGAGCGCTTCGAGATCCGCGGCGACGTGGTGAGCGTGGAGGCCCGGTGCAGCAACGAGGTTGCCAGCCTCACCTGCAACCGCGCCTGGGCGAGGGTGGTATGCCGCGCAAGCGGCACGCGGTGCCGGCTGAGCCTGCGCCACGGCCGCGACAGCATTGCGCTGGGACGCCTGCTCAGCGACGAGCAGCGCAGGGATTGGGCGCAGGAACTTCGCGGCCGGATGCAGGTGGTCGCAAATTGATGAATTCACTTTCGGAAAGCCTTGCAATGATCCGCACTCCCCTCCGTGCCCTCGTGACCGCCGCCGCGGCATTCGGCGCCACGCTCGCGACCGCAGCGTACGACGTCAACATCCCCCCGCCGGCCACCGGCGTCGCCCACCAGATCTTCGACCTGCACTGGGGGATCATCTGGGTTTGCATCGGCATCTTCGTCGTCGTGTTCGGCGCGATGTTCTGGTCGCTGCTGCACCACCGCAAGTCTGCCGGCGCCAAGGCCGCGCATTTCCACGAGAACACCACCGTGGAGATCATCTGGACCATCGTCCCGTTCCTGATCCTGGTCGGCATGGCCTACCCGGCCACCAGGACGGTGCTCGACATGAAGGACACGAGCAATCCCGACATGTCCATCAAGATCACCGCCTACCAGTGGAAGTGGGAGTACGACTACCTGCAGGACGGCGTTCGTTTCTACTCCAACATCTCCACGCCGCGCGACCAGATCGAGAATTTCTCGGGCCCGGGCGCGCCCAAGGGCCCCGATTACCTGCTCGAGGTGGACCGCCCGATGGTGGTGCCGGTGGGCAAGAAGGTGCGCCTGCTCATCACTTCGAGCGACGTGATCCACGGCTGGTACGTGCCGACCCTGGGCGTGAACCAGTACGGCATCCCGGGCTTCGTGAAGGACGTCTGGATCAGGGTGGACAAGCCGGGCACCTACCGCGGCCAGTGCAGCCAGATCTGCGGCAAGGAACATGGCTTCATGCCCATCGTGGTGGTGGCCAAGACGCAGGCCGAGTACGACGCGTGGTTTGCCGGGCAGCGGACCAAGCTTGCAGCTGCCGCGCCTGCTGCGCCGAAGACCGATGTCCCGGTCGCGGACAAGCCCGCGACGGTGGCCAGCGCAGCGCCTGCCGCTGCCGATGCCAACAAGAAGTTCTCGATGGACGAGCTCAAGGCGAAGGGCGGCGAGGTCTACGCGGCCAATTGCGTCGCCTGCCACCAGGCCACCGGAAAGGGCATGCCGCCCGCCTTCCCGCCGCTCGACGGATCGAAGGTCGCCACCGGCCCGAAGGCCGCGCAGATCGCGCTGCTGCTGAACGGCAAGGCCGGCACCGCGATGGCCTCGTTCTCGCGCCTTTCGGATGCCGAGCTTGCGGCCGTGATCACCTACACGCGCAACAGCTGGGGCAACAAGGCGGGCGAGGCAATCCAGCCCGCCGACATCAAGGCCGCCCGCAAGTAATCCCTTTCGACCGATCGACCGACCGGAGCAACGCATGACTGCCGCCACCCACGCCCACGACGACCACCACGATCACCACGCGCCGTATGGCTACAAGCGCTGGCTCTTCACCACCAACCACAAGGACATCGGCACGCTCTACCTGTGGTTCGCCTGCGCGATGTTCTTCTCCGGGGGCGCGCTCGCGCTGCTGATCCGCGCGGAGCTTTTCCAGCCCGGCCTGCAGCTGGTCGATCCCGAGTTCTTCAATTCGCTCACCACCGTCCACGGGCTGGTGATGGTGTTCGGCGCGATCATGCCGGCCTTCGTCGGCTTCGCCAACTGGCTGGTCCCGATGCAGATCGGCGCGGCCGACATGGCCTTCCCGCGCATGAACAACTGGAGCTTCTGGCTGGTGATCCCCGCTGCGCTGCTGCTCTTCGGTTCGTTCTTCGTTCCCGGCGGCGCCGCGGGCTCGGGCTGGACGCTCTACCCGCCGCTGATCATCCAGCAGGGCATGGCGGTCGACATGACCATCCTCGCGGTGCACCTGCTGGGCGCATCCTCGATCATGGGCTCGATCAACATCATCACCACGATCCTGAACCTGCGCGCGCCGGGCATGACGCTCATGAAGATGCCGCTGTTCGTTTGGACGTGGCTGATCACGGCGTACCTGCTGATCGCGGTGATGCCCGTGCTCGCGGGCTGCGTGACCATGCTCCTCACGGACCGGCACTTCGGCACCAGCTTCTTCAACGCGGCCGGTGGCGGCGACCCGACGATGTTCATGCACATCTTCTGGTTCTTCGGCCACCCCGAGGTCTACATCATGATCCTGCCGGCGTTCGGCATCATCTCGCAGATCATCCCGGCCTTCGCGCGGAAGCCCCTGTTCGGCTACGCGTCGATGGTATACGCGACGGCCTCCATCGCGATCCTCTCGTTCATCGTCTGGGGCCACCACATGTTCACGGTCGGCATGCCGGCGGCTGGACAGCTGTTCTTCATGTACGCAACCATGCTCATCGCGGTTCCCACGGGCGTGAAGGTGTTCAACTGGATCGCGACCATGTGGAAGGGCTCGATCACCTTCGAGACGCCGATGCTCTTCGCGGTGGGCTTCGTGTTCCTGTTCACCATTGGCGGCTTCTCGGGCCTCGTGCTCGCCATCGTCCCGGTCGACATCACGCTGCACAACACCTATTACGTGGTCGCGCACTTCCACTACGTGCTGTTCTCGGGCGCCGCCTTCGCCATCATGGGCGGCGTGTACTTCTGGCTGCCGAAGTGGACCGGCCACATGTACAACGAGGGTCTCGGCAAGCTGCATTTCTGGCTGACCGCGATCGGCTTCAACATCACGTTCTTCCCGCAGCACTTCCTGGGGCTCGCGGGCATGCCGCGCCGCATTCCCGACTACGCGCTGCAGTTCGCCGAGTGGAACATGTGGTCTTCCATCGGCGCGTTCATCCTGGGCTTCAGCCAGCTGCTCTTCCTGTACGTCGTGATCGACTGCATCCGCTCCGGCAAGAAGGCCGAGCAGATGCCCTGGGAAGGCGCGGACTCGATCGAGTGGACCATGCTGCCGACACCGGCGCCGTACCACACCTTCGAAACGCCGCCGACCATCAAGTGACACAGGGCGACGCAAGCAGGCGCAGGCGCGCGATCGTCACGGCCATCGTGCTGGTCGGTTTCGCGCTCGGCGTGTACTTCCTCACCTTCTGGAAATACGCTCACCAATGAACGCGGCCATCCAGCAGCAGAACCGGCAGATGATGGGGAAGCTCCTCGTCATCGTCGTCGGCATGCTCGGCTTCGCGTTCGCGATGGTGCCGATGTACCGGCAGATCTGCGATGCGCTCGGCATCAACGCCACGCGGGTGGTGGCGGCGACCAATACGCAGGTGGACACGTCGCGCTCGGTCACGGTGGAGCTGCTGGCCGGAAGCGCGCAGGGCCTGCAGTGGCCCTTCGAGGCGCTGGACCGCGCGGTCACGCTGCACCCGGGGGAATTGAGGACGGTGCGCTACCGCGTGACCAACAACCTGGGGCGCCCCGTCACCGCGCACGCCTCGATGAGCGTGGCGCCGATGAGCGCCGCGCGGTACCTGAAGAAGACCGAGTGCTTCTGCTTCACCAACCAGACGCTCGCCGCGGGCGAGACCCGCGAGATGCCGGTGACGTTCTACGTGGACCGCGAGGCGCCGGAGGACATCGGCACGATCACGCTTTCGTACACGTTCTTCGATGTGAGCAAGGCCGCCGGGGCGACGTGATGCTCGATGCCTTCAAGGCGGTGTTCTGGAGTTTCTTCGGCGTGCGCAAGCAGGCCGACTATGACAGCGACGCGAGGAAGATCACGCCGGTGCAGGTGATCGTCGCGGGGCTGGTGAGCGCCCTGGTGTTCGTGCTGGCGATCTTCTTCCTGGTGAAGGCGATCACCCGCTAGGCACAGGCAGCAAACAAGGCAAACGCAAAAGGGAGTCAAAAGTGAGCAACGCACAAACCGGGGGCTACTACTTCGCACCGCCGTCGCACTGGCCGATGGTCGGTTCGATCGCGCTGTTCCTGATGGCGATCGGGTTCGCTTCGATCCTCAATGACTACGGCTACGGCTGGATCCCGTTCTGGGCGGGCGTGCTGGTGCTGCTCTACATGCTCTTCGGCTGGTTCGGGCAGGTGATCCGCGAGAGCGAGGGCGGCCTGTACAACGGCCAGATGGACCTCTCGTACCGCTGGAGCATGGGCTGGTTCATCTTTTCCGAGGTGATGTTCTTCGCGGCCTTCTTCGGCGCGCTCTTCTACGCCCGGGTGTATTCGGTGCCATGGCTGGGCGACATCGACAACAAGCTGCTCTGGCCGGACTTCAACGGCCAGTGGCCCACGGTCGGCGCCGCCACCACCGGCCCCTACCAGCCGCAAGCCTTCTCGCCGATGGGCGCGTGGGGGATTCCCGCGCTCAACACCGCGCTGCTGCTTTCCTCCGGCGTCACCATCACCTGGGCGCACTGGGCGCTGAAGAGGAACGACCGCGCGAACCTGATCTTCGGCCTGTTCCTCACCATCCTGCTTGGCTGGATCTTCCTCGGCTTCCAGATCTACGAATACGCGCACGCGTACTCGGACCTGAACCTGAAGCTCACCACCGGCGTGTTCGGCTCGACTTTCTTCATGCTGACGGGCTTCCACGGCTTCCACGTGACGCTCGGCACGATCATGCTGGTCGTGATCCTGTTCCGCTGCGTCGCCGGGCATTTCACGCCCGAGCACCATTTCGCGTTCGAGGCGGTGTCGTGGTACTGGCACTTCGTCGACGTGGTCTGGCTGCTGCTCTTCGTGGTCGTGTACTGGCTGTAGCGCGAAGGCGCGCAAATGAAAAAGCCGCACGCGAGTGCGGCTTTTTCGTCTCCGGGAGGCGCTAGAGCTTTCCCGGGATCAGCCCGAAATAGTAGGACAGGATCAGGACCAGGAACACCGAGATCGACAGCGCGACGCGTATCGTGAGTGAAACCACGACGCGATTCGACTGTCCCTTGTCCTTGTAGAGGAAGTAAAGGCCGGAGAAGAGGCTCACGATCACCCCGGCGAGCAAGAGCAAAACGACGACCTTCATGGCAATTCCGACTTGCAAAACGCAATGTTACCGCGATTCGACGCGGGCCCTTCGGTGAGCGCGCGCGGGCGTTCGTTCCGGCCGCGACTCGTCCCGACGCTTGCCGCGATCGCGATGGTCGCGCTGACGGCGAGCCTCGGTCGCTGGCAACTCGGGCGCGCCGAGGAAAAGACCGCGATCCAGTCCCTGCTCGAAGCCCGCATGGCCGAAAGGCCTGTGGCGGTCACGGGCGCGGTCGATGCCGAGTCGATGCGCTACAGGCGCGCGACCGCCGCGGGCGAGTACTGGCCCGAGGGGCAGGTGTTCATCGACAACCAGCAGGACCAAGGCCGCGCGGGCTATCACGTGCTGACGCCTCTCGCGCTCGCCGCCGGCGGGCCGTACCTGCTGGTGAACCGGGGCTGGGTGGCGCGCGGGGCGCAGTACCCGAAGCCGCCCGTGGTGGATTTGCCCCGGGGACGGGTGGAGGTCGCGGGATTGCTCGCGCCGCCCGTGAAGCGTTTCCTCGAACTGTCCGGTGACGTGATCGACGGGCCGGTGTGGCAGAACCTCAAGCTGGACCAGTGGCGCATCCGAACGGGCAAGGAAGCGCTCGCGCTGGTGCTGGTGGCGGAAACGCCGGGGGCCGGGCTTTCCCGCGTGGTCGAGCGGCCCGCGGAAAACATCGACAAGCATCGCGGCTACGCCTTCCAGTGGTTCGCGCTCGCCGCCGCCGTGATCGTGCTGTGGCTGGCGGTGAACTGGAGGAAACGCTGAGATGACGAAGTCGCGGCGCACGCTGGTCGTGCTGGTCCTGGTCTTCTTCGGCCCGATTGTCGGCGCCTACGTCGCCTATCGCTACTTCCCGCCGGACAGGAGCAACAACTACGGCGAGCTGCTGCTGCCACCCGCCCGGGTTCCCCTGCAGCCGCTTGGCGCGCCGGAGGGCGCATTTCGCTTCGCCGACCTGCAGGGCAAGTGGGTGCTGGTCGTCTCCGACTCGGGCGCGTGCGACGAGGCCTGCGAGAAAAAACTCACGCTCATGCGGCAAGTGTGGCTCGCGCTGGGCAAGAACCGCGACCGCATGGAGCGCGTGTTCGTCGTCGACGACCTCATGCGAGCGGACCCTGCGAGGCTCGCGGCCTACCCGGGCATGCGCACCGTCACCATTCCCGTGGGCATGCAGATGCCACCCGGGCTCGTGAGCGACCGCGCCCACCTCTACGTCGTCGATCCCCTGGGCAACGTGATGATGCGCTACCCTGCCGGCGCCGAGGGCAAGCGCATGCTGAAGGACCTCGAGCGCCTGCTCAAGGCCTCCAGCGTCGGCTGAAAGGGCGCGAAATGGGGATGACGGCATTCGAACGCGGGCTGATCGGCATCGTCACGCTCGCCGTCATCCTCGGCGCCACGTTGTGGGTGCGGCGCGATGCGGCGCGCTACGCGCGCCTCGTGGGACTGACCATGCTCATCACGTTCTGCCTGATCGTGCTCGGCGCCTACGTCCGGCTCTCCGACGCCGGGCTGGGCTGCCCGGACTGGCCGGGCTGCTACGGCGACTTCACGCCGCACCAGGCGCGCGAGAGCATCGGCGCGGCCGAGGCGCAGATGCCGTCGGGGCCGGTGACCATGGCCAAGGCATGGAAGGAAATGCTTCACCGCTACCTCGCGATGGCCACGGGCGCGCTGATTGCCGCAATCGCCGCCTCGGCGTGGCTCGCGCGCGGCGCATTTCCCGGCGGGCGCGCGCTCCCGCTCGCGCTCGCCGCGATGGTCATCTTCCAGGCGGCGCTCGGCGCATGGACGGTGACGATGCTGCTCAAGCCCGCGATCGTCACCAGCCACTTGCTGGGCGGGCTGGCGCTCCTTGCAATGCTCGTCTGGCTGCGTCTGCAGAATGCGCCGGCGCGTATAATTCCGGGTTCGCCGCCGAGAATCCTGGCGGGGCTGGCCTTGGTTGCATTGCTCGCCCAGATCGCGCTCGGGGGCTGGGTCAGCACCAACTATGCGGCGCTGGCCTGTACCGATTTTCCGCTTTGCCGGGGCGAACTGGCGCCGGCGGGCATGCAATTCGAGCACGCCTTCCATGTCTTTCGCGAGCTCGGCCGCGATGCCGGCGGGCGCGCTGCTCCCGGTCGATGCGCTGGTGGCGATCCACTGGACGCACCGGGTGGGCGCGGTGGTGGCGAGCGCGCTGCTGGGCTGGCTTGCGTGGCGGCTCTGGCAGGGCGCCGCTACCCGGGGGCTGGGAGCGGGGCTCGCCGCGCTGCTCGCCGCGCAGTTGCTGTTCGGCGTGAGCAACGTGGTCTTCAGCCTGCCGTTGCCGGTGGCGGTGCTGCACAACGCGGGCGCGGCGGCATTGCTCGCGATGATGGTGGTGGTGAATTACCGGATGCGCCCGCGCGCAGCCTGAAACGAAAAAAGAATGGCGATGATCTCCTCCCAGGCACAGCTTCGACCCTTGGCGCTGCTCTCGGCTTTTTACCAGCTGACCAAGCCGCGCGTGGTCTCGCTCATCGTGTTCACCGCGGTGATCGGCATGCTGCTCGCGAGCCCCACGCTGCCGCCGCTCGGCCTCGTGGCGCTGGCCACGATCGGCATCGCGCTGGTCGCGGGCGCCGCCGCGGCGTTCAACTGCCTCGTCGAGCTCAAGATCGATTCGGCGATGGCGCGCACGCGCGCTCGCCCGACCGTGCTGGGCGCGATCTCCCCCGCGCAGACGCTGGTGCTTGCCGGCATCGTCGGCGGCGCGGGGCTGGCGCTTCTCTGGAACACGGTCAATCCGCTCACCATGTGGCTCACGCTCGGCACGTTCGTCGGCTATGCGGTGGTCTACACCGTGATCCTCAAGCCCGCGACGCCGCAGAACATCGTCATCGGCGGCGCCTCGGGCGCGATGCCCCCGGTGCTCGGCTGGGCCGCGATCACGAACGACGTGACCTTCCAGCCGCTGCTGCTGTTCGCGATCATTTTCGCCTGGACGCCGCCGCACTTCTGGGCGCTGGCACTCTACCGCACCAAGGAGTACGCGAAGGCGGGCGTGCCGATGCTGCCCGTGACCCACGGCGAGAAGTTCACGCGCCTGCACCTGCTGCTTTACACGATCATCCTCGTGGTCACGACGCTGCTGCCCTTTGCGAGCGGAATGTCGGGCGCCTTCTACCTCGTTTCGGCGCTCGCGCTCGATGCGGTGTTCCTCGCCTACGCGGTGGCGCTCTACAGGAGCTACTCCGACCACCTGGCGCGCAAGACCTTCGCCTATTCGATCTTCTACCTGTCCATGCTCTTCGCGGTCCTGCTGATCGACCATTACCTGCCGCTGTTCACCGGCGCATGAAGCGGCGCGAATTCCTGCTTGGCGCCGCGGCGCTCCCGGCGCTCGCAGCCTGCGACAAGCTCGCGAAGCCCGTCTTCAACGGCGTCGACATCACCGGCGCGGAACTCGGGACCGACTTCGCGCTCACCGACCACAATGGCCGCAAGGTTTCGCTCGCGGATTTCCGCGGCAAGGTGGTGGCGCTCTTCTTCGGCTTCACGCAATGCCCGGACGTCTGCCCGACGACGCTTTCCGACATGGCCAAGGCGATGAAGCTGCTCGGCCCCGATGCCGCGCGCGTGCAGGTGCTGTTCGTGACGGTGGACCCGGAGCGCGATACGCCCGCGCTCCTCAAGGCCTACGTCCCGCAGTTCGACCCGGGCTTCCTCGGGCTCCATGGGGACGCGGCGGCGACCGAAAAGGTCGCGAAGGACTTCAAGATCTACGTGCAGAAGCGCCCGACGGGCGCATCCGGGCAGTACAGCATCGACCATTCGGCGCAGACGCTGGTGTTCGACGCGAACGGAAAGCTCCGGCTCTTCCTCAACTACGGCATGGAACCGGAGAAGATCGCCTCCGACCTGAAGAAGCTGCTCAACTGACGATCAGGCAGTCTTGATCGTCATCCCCGCGAAGGCGGGGATCCAGCGCGCAAAAACGGGGCTCGATCGAGCCCCGTTTCTTCCTCCGTGATGCCGGGCTTCAGCGCAGCGACTTCAACTCCGCGCGCATCTTCTGCATCGCCTTCACCTCGATCTGGCGGATGCGTTCGGCGGAAACGCCGAATTCCCCCGCGAGGTCGTGCAGCGTCTTTTCGCCGCCCTCGTTCAGCCACCGCGCCTCGACGATGCGGCGGCTGCGATCGTCGAGCGTGGCGAGCGCGCGCTTGAGGCCGACGGCCTCGAGCGTCTCGGTCTCGGCGCGCTCGAAGTGTTCGGACGGGCCCTCGGAGGCGTCGGCAAGCCAGGTGATCGGCGAGACCGCGCGCTCATCGTCGTCCGACACCGGCTCGAACGATATCTCCTGCCCCTGCATGCGCTTCTCCATCTCGATCACGTCGCTTTCCTTGACCGAGAGGGTCTTCGCCACTTCCCTGATCTCGCCGACCGTCAGGCTGCCGAAGTTCGGCTTCATGCTGCGCAGGTTGAAGAACAGCTTCCTCTGCGCCTTGGTGGTCGCGACCTTGACCAGCTTCCAGTTGCGCAGGATGTACTCGTGGATCTCGGCCTTGATCCAGTGGATCGCGAAGGACGCGAGGCGCACGCCGCGGTTGTAGTCGAAGCGCTTCACTGCCTTCATCAGGCCGACGCTGCCTTCCTGGATCAGGTCGGCATGGGGCAGGCCGTAGCCCAGGTAGTTGCGCGACACCGCGACCACCAGCCGCAGGTGCGACAGCACGAGGTCGCGCGCGGCCTCGAGGTCGTTTTCGTCCTTGAGGCGCTTGCCGAGGTCGAGCTCGCGTTCATGCGTGAGCATCGGAATGGCGTTCACCGCGGAAACGTAGGCTTCGATGCTTCCGAGCGGCGACGCGACCGGCAAACTCATTGTGTTCATCCATCCTCCTTGTCAGTGCCATTTTAGCACTCTCGCCATCAGAGTGCTAAGTCGCGAAAAAGTTCGCTACCGTGGGCGGCCGGCGAACCGGCGCAGCTGCAGGCGAACCGAAGCGGCCGCGCCGCAGAGGCCCAGCAGCGCCGCCAGCCCGACGAATCCGAGCAGAAACGACGTGGATGGAAATATCAGTTGCAAATCAGATGTATAGGACGAAGTTAGCGCCCGCACTTCGCCATTGATCCAGGCCACGGCACCGGCACATAGCGCTATGGCGAGCAGCGCGGCGAAGATCGCCTGTGCCAGCCCGAAGTAGAGGAAGGGCCGGCGCACGAAGGCGACGGTGGCGCCGATCAATTGCGCCACTTCGATCTCCTCGCGCTGGGTGAGGACCTGCAGGCGGATGGTGTTGGCCGTGATGAACAGCACCGCGAGGCCGAGGATGAGGGCCACTGCCATGGCCACGCGGTCGGCAACGCCGGCCGCGCGCGCGAGCTTCCTGGCCCACTCCTGGTCGCCCGTGGCGGAATCGACCTTGGGCAGTGCTGCGAGCGCGGCGCGCAGCGCCTCGGTCGCTTCCATGCTTCCCGGCTTCGGGCCGGACCGTGAAGGCGTGGGGCAGCGGGTTCTTCTCGAGGCTGTCGATCACGCCTGCAAGGTGCGAATTCGCGCGCAACTCCTTCAGCGCCTCTTCGCGCGATATGAAGCGCACGCTGGCAACCGCGGCGTTCGCGCGGATCGCGGCTTCGATCCGCTTCACGTCTTCCGGCCCGGCATCGAGCGCGAGGAAGACGTTCACGTGCGGCTCCGTATCGAGCCGCGCGGTGGCGGTGAAGGCGCTCTTCACGAGCACGGTGAACAGGAGCGGGAGCGCCAGCGCGATGGCCATGACCGCGATGGAAACCGCCGAGACCAGGGGCTGCGCGAAGAGCTTCGCGAAAGCGGAGCGCAGCGCCTGCGCGTGCTGGCGGAAGAGGGCGATCATGCGACGACGTGCCCCGCCGAAAGCTGCAGGCGCCGGCAGCGCACCTTCTCGAGGCTCGCCTCGTCGTGGCTGGAGAGCAGCACCGTGGTGCCGACCTGGTTGAACTGGACGAAGAGATCCATGATCTGGTTGGCATAGCCGGCGTCGAGGTTGCCGGTCGGCTCGTCGGCGACGAGGATGGCCGGGCGGTTGACGATCGCGCGCGCGATGCAAAGCCGCTGCTGCTCGCCGCCGGAGAGCGCCACGGGCATCGCCTTCTCGCGCGCGAGAAGCCCTACCTTGTCCAGCGCCGCGCGCACGCGCCGGCCGGTATCCCCGCGCGGCGCGCCGGCGATGTTCAGGGGGAGGGCGACGTTGTCGAAGGCGTTGCGGTCGAAGAGCAGCTTGTGGTCCTGGAACACGAAGCCGATCGAGCGCCTGAGCACCGCCAGCGCGGTCTCCCCCAGCGCGCCCAGGTTCTGGCCGCTCACGATCACGTTGCCAGAAGAGGCGCGCTCCAGCCCCGCGGCGAGCTTGAGCAGCGTCGACTTGCCCGCGCCGGAGTGCCCCGTCACCGCGACCATCTCGCCCTTGTCCACCCGCGTGGTGACGGCGCGCAACGCCTCGTAGCCGCCGGGATAGCGCTTCGTGACCGCGGAGAACTGGATCACGTGAACACGGCCTCGACGAATGCCGCGGCATCGAAGGGCCGCAGGTCGTCCAGCTTTTCGCCGATGCCGATGAAGGCGATCGGCACCGGGCATTCGGTGGCGATGGCGGCGATCGCGCCGCCCTTCGCGGTGCCGTCGAGCTTGGTCACGACCAGCGCGGTGAGCCCGAGCGCGGCGTGGAAGGCCTTCACCTGCGTGACCGCGTTCTGGCCGGTGTTGGCGTCGAGCACGAGCACCGTCTCCTGCGGGGCGAGCGGGTCGGCCTTGGCGATCACGCGCTTGACCTTGCGGATCTCTTCCATCAAATGGAGCTGCGTCGGCAGGCGTCCGGCAGTGTCGGCGATCACGATGTCGATCGATTTCGCGCGCGCCGACTGTATCGCGTCGAAGATCACCGCCGCGGAATCGCCCTTTTCCTGCGATACCACGGCAACGTTGTTGCGCTCTCCCCAGGCGCTCAGCTGCTCGCGCGCGGCTGCGCGAAAGGTGTCGCCCGCGGCGAGAAGCACGCTCGCGCCCTCTTGCTGGAACCGCCGCGCGAGCTTGCCTATCGTGGTGGTCTTGCCGGCGCCGTTCACGCCGCACAGCAGGATCACGAAAGGCCGGGCGCCTGCGGTCGCGAACGGCCGCTCGAGCGGCTTGAGCAATGCGACGAGGCCCGCCTTCAGCTCGGATTCGAGGTCGGCGGCCTCCGTGATGCGCTTGTCGCGCGCGGTCTTGCGCAGCATTTCGATCAGCCGCGCGCTGGCGGCCACGCCCATGTCGGCGGCAAGGAGCGCGGTCTCCAGCTCCCCGAAAAGCGCTTCGTCGACCTTCGGACGCGAGCGAAAGACGCCCGCTGCGGCCTTGAGCTTTTCGCCCGTCGCGGCCAGGCCCGCCTTCAGCCGCGCCGACCAGCCGCCGGGCGCGCCGCCGGCCTCGCCGTCTGGAATCTTCGGTCGCTTGGAAAACATCGGGCTCGGGGATCCGGGTGCGCGCAGGTGCGCTGGGTGAGGGAATATTTTACGGTATTATCGGTGGCGAATGGCTTCGCCCGCGCGCGTCCGCAAGACTCCGTCGAACCAGGTTCGCATCATCGGCGGGCAATGGCGCAGCCGCATCGTGCGCTTCCCGGAAGCCCCGGGCCTGCGACCGACGCCGGACCGCGTGCGCGAAACCCTGTTCAACTGGCTCGGCCAGCGGCTCGACGGCCTGGAATGCGTCGATCTTTTCGCGGGAAGCGGCGCGCTCGGGTTCGAGGCGCTTTCCCGTGGCGCAAGCCGCGTCGTGATGGTCGAGGCAGGCCGGGAGGCGGTGGCAGCACTCAGGCTTTCGGCGCAGGCGCTGGGGGCGGACAGGGCGGTGGTGGTCGCAGGCGACGCGCTGGCCTGGTTGAAGAGGGACGAAGGCCGTTTCGACATTGCGTTCGTCGATCCGCCGTATGCTTCGGCGCTGCAGGCGCAGGTATTGCAGGCGTTGCCGGCAAGATTGAAGCCCGGCGCCCGGGTCTACTGCGAATCGGCCGAGCCGGTCGCGCCGGGCGATGGGCCGTGGCGCGTATTGAAGGAAGGCCGGGCCGGCGCGGTGCGTTTCGCGTTGCTCGCCTTCGAGCCCGCCGGCGATGCCGGATGAGTTTTCCCGTCGAGTGAAGAGAGACCATGCCCCATACCCGCGCCGTCTATCCCGGCACCTTCGATCCGATCACCAACGGCCATGAGGACCTGGTGCAGCGCGCGTCGCGGCTTTTCGACGAGGTCGTCGTCGGCGTCGCGCACAGCCAGGCGAAGCGGCCGTTTTTCTCGCTCGACGAGCGCCTGGAGATCGCGCGGCAGGTGCTGTCGCCCTACAAGAACGTCAAGGTGTGCCCGTTCTCGGGGCTGCTCTCGGACTTCCTGAAGGAGCAGGACGCCAGCGTGATCCTGCGCGGGCTGCGCGCGGTCTCGGACTTCGAGTACGAGTTCCAGATGGCCGGGATGAACCGCAGGCTGAACCCCGGCGTCGAGACGCTGTTCCTCACGCCCTCGGACAAGTACCTGTTCCTGTCGGCGACGATCGTGCGCGAGATCGCGGTCCTGGGCGGCGACGTGGCCGCATTCGTCAACCCGCTCACCGCATCGCGCATGCGCGAGAAGATCGGCAAGGGCGAGACCGGGGCCGAGGCCTGAGGAAGCGCCATGGCGCTGATGATCACGGATATCTGCATCAACTGCGACGTCTGCGAGCCGGAGTGCCCGAACGGCGCGATCGCGCAGGGCGTGGAGATCTACGAGATCGACCCGGCCAAGTGCACCGAATGCGTCGGCCACCACGACCGGCCGCGTTGCCGCGAGGTCTGCCCGGTCGATTGCATCCCGCTGGACCCCGCGTTCGCGGAGACCCACGGCCAGCTCTACGCGAAGTACCTTCTGCTGACCAGGGCGGCCTGAGCCGCGAGCCCGTTCAGGGGCGCGCCACGAAGGGGCGCGAGCCCTCGATCTCCAGCAGCACGTCCAGCCGCAGGCTGAACTGCGTCCATTGCTCCAGCTGGGTGACCGTGGTGGCGCGAAACTCGCCCAGCTCGGCCAATCGCGCTGCCAGGTCGACTTCCGCTCCGCGGATCTTGGACATGCCCTCCGCGCGGCTCGCCGACTGCTCCTGGAAGTCGGCCACGCGCAGCTCCAGCGGCCGAAGGAACGCGTTCATCCAGGCGCGCACCTCGCGGTCGGCGATGTCGAAGATGTGGATCACCTTGAGCGCGATGGAGTCGAAGAACAGCGCGCCCACCGTCTTCTTGCGGCGCAGGAGCATCCCGGTGGCGCTCTTGATTTCCCGGTTGCAGAGGCTCTCCAGGCGGTCGAGCTCGGCGAGGAACCGGTCGGTGGTGAACTCCCCGACTTCGACGGGCGAAATGCCGTACTCGTCCGCGAACTTCCTGTTCACGACGACCATCATCCGCCCGGCCTCGTTGATGGACTCGATCGCGCCTTCGAGCCGGTTGCGCGCCTCGCGGAAATAGCCGTCCAGCGTTTCATTGATGCCGCCGGCGAAACCGCTGTCGAAGATCGCGGCGCGCGCCAGGATGCCGAGCGCCCGCGCCCGCGCCGGGTCGAGGAACAGCGCGATCTGCTCGGCCTGCCGGTTGTGCACGGCGCGCACGCCCATCAACGACTTGCGCGCCTGGTCTATCTTGCCGCGATCGCCGCCGGCCTTTCGCGCGAGGGCCTCGACCAGGCGCACGTTCTTGCCCTTCAACTTCGCGAGGTCCTCGATCTGTTCCTCGAGGAAGGCGCGGCGGCTGTCGAGGAGCGCGCGCGCCTCCTTCAGCAGGGTGCGCGTTTCCGCGCGCACCGCATTGGCATGATCGAGCTTGCGAAAATGGAACAGCGTCTGGGAAAGCGACTGCTCCAGGCGGTAAAGGCGGCTCTTGACCAGGCCGTCGCGGTCGTTCCGGATGCGGCTGACCAGCGCCTGCCGCGCGGAAAGCGGGAAGACCTGGATCGGCTCGATCCCCAGCGCTTCGGCGGTGCTGCGCACCTGCTTGTCGAGTTCGGTGAGGACCTCGTCCTCGCTCTTCAGGTCGTCGCGCAGGCCGTCGATCTTGTTGAGCACCACGAAGCGCGTGTGGCGCTGGGTCTGGATCGGGGCGATGTGCTCGCTCCAGGTCGCGAGGTCGGTCGCGGTGACGCCGGTGTCCACGCCCAGCATGAAGACGATGGCATCGGCGTCCGGGATGCGGTTGAGCGTGAGCTCGGGCTCCGCGCCGAGCGCGTTGAGTCCCGGCGTGTCGAGGATCACCAGCCCGCGCTCGAGGAGCGGGTGGGGATAGTTCACCACTGCGTAGCGCCAGCGCGGCACGGCGACGAGCCCGCGCGCATCGAGCGGCAGGTCGGGACCGAGCCCCAGCGCCGAGGCTTCCCGCGGCGTCATCTCCACGGTCTCGGCGAGCGCGTTGAATGCCTCGTGCAACTGGGCCGCGTCGCCCGGCCTGAGCTCGATCTCCCGCCAGGTGTCGAGCGCGGCCAGGTGCTCGCGAAGCGCCATCGGGTTCTCGCGCGTCTCGATGGGCAGGACGCGGATCGCGGCGGGCTGCGCCCGGTCGTAGAGGATCTCGGTGGGGCACATCGTGGTGCGGCCCGCGCCCGAGGGCAGCAGGCGCAGGCCCTGGTCGCCGAAGAAAAGCGCGTTGATCAGCTCGCTCTTGCCCCGCGAGTATTCGGCGACGAAGGCGATGGTGAGTTTTTCCACCGCGAGCCGGCGCTCGAGATAGGCGATGCGCGCGGAAATGGTGTCGTCGGAAAGATGGTTCACCGTCGCCCACCGGCGCAGGTCGGCGAGCAGCTTGATCGCCTGCTCGCGCCATTCGCGCAGCGATTCGAGCCCCTCGTCGAAGTTCCTGGTGAGCATGCTCAGTGCTGGCAGCGCGGGCAGAAGTACGTCGATCGCGACCCGTGGCGGGAGGCGCGGATCGCCGTCGAGCAGGAGCGGCACGCCAATCCCTCGCGACCGTACACGGCGCTCTCGTGCTGGAAATAGCCCGGCCGGCCGTCGCTGCCGACGAAATCGCGCAGCGTGCTGCCGCCTGCCGCGAGCGCGCGCTCGAGCGTATCGCGAATCGCGGCGGCAAGGCGCTCGTAGCGCGCGAGCGCGATGCGCCCCGCCGCGCGCGAAGGATGGATGCCGGCGTGGAAGAGCGCCTCGGAAGCGTAGATGTTGCCGATGCCCGTGACGGTATGCGCGTCCATGACGAACTGCTTCACCGCGACGCTGCGGCCGCGGGAGCGGTTGAACAGGTGACGGCCGGAGAAGCCCTCGCCGAGGGGCTCGGGGCCCAGGTCCCTCAGGAGCGCATGCGCCTCGGGCCGCTTCCCCGCCCAGAGCATGGCGCCGAACCTGCGCGGATCGGTGAGCCGGATGAGCGAGCGGTCGTCGAGCTCGAGGTCGACGTGGTCATGGGCGCGCGGCAGCTCCGGGCGGGCAAGGAAGCGCAGGCTTCCCGACATGCCGAGGTGGACCAGCAGGCAGCCGTTGCCGAAATCGAAGAGGAGGTACTTTCCCCTGCGCGAGATGCCCTCCACGCGGCGGCCTTCGAGGCGCGCGGGCAGGTCCGCGGACACGGGCCAGCGCAAGCGCGGCTCGCGCACGACGACGCGGCGGACGGTCCTTCCCACCACGTGCGGGAGCATTCCGCGGCGGGTGGTTTCGACTTCGGGAAGTTCGGGCATCGGCGAGGCTGGGGAGGGCGGGCGCCGGGGGGCGCGGCATTTTCGCGACATTATACGGCGCGGGGATCGGCGACTTTTCGCAAACCTTCCGCCCTCCGCGCTGTCACAGTCGTGGCAGGCCGGGCACGATGGTCTTATCATAGGGTCAAAGTTCGCAAGGAAGAATCCCAAGATGAAGGCATGGAACTGGAAGGCGCTGGCCCTTGCGGCGGCGGTCGGCGCAAGCCTGGCGGGAACGGGAGGGGCCTTCGCCCAGGTCGTTCCGCAGTCGAAACCGCCCCTGACCGCGCAGCAGGCGATGTTCGCGTACCTGCTTGCGGAGGTCGCGCTGCAGCGAGGCGATACGCAAGTCGCCCTGGCGGCATACCTCGAGCTCGCGCGGGAGCTGCGCGAGGCGCCCATTGCCAGGCGGGCGGTGGAAGCGGCGATCCGCGCGCGCGCCTTCGAGCCGGCGCTGGAAGCGGCGGCATTGCTGGTCGAGCTCGAGCCCGAAGGTTCGCTCGGCCGCGAGATCATTTCCTCCCTGCTCGCCAACAACGGCAACCTCGACCAGGCGGTCGAGACGCTCGACAAGCTGATCGCCAGGCAGCCCGACAAGGGCATGCTGATCGCGCAGGTGAACCACTTCCTCGCTCGCTACCCGGACAAGGCGCTCGTGCTCGGGGCGGTGAAGAAGCTCACGTCACGCTATTCCGCCCTGCCCGAGTCGCATTACGCGCTTGCGGTGGCGGCGCTCCTCGCGGGGCAGGACGGGCTGGCCCTGGAGGAATCGCGGGCCGCGCTCGCCGCGCGCCCGGCATGGGAACTGGCCGTGGTCCTGCAGGCGCAGGTGGTGCGCAAGCGCGACCCGGCGGCAGTCGAGGCGCTTTACCGTGATTTCCTCGCGGCCAACCCGGGGTCGAAGGAAGTTCGCATGCAGTACGCGCGCGAACTGGCGACGACGAAACAGTTTGCCGCCGCGCGCGACCAGTTCCGCGAGGTCGCGCGGCTTTCGCCGGAGGATGCGCAAGTTGCCTATGCGATCGGCCTGCTCGCGCTCCAGATCGAGGACTACGGAGACGCCGAGGTCGCCTTCAAGCGCGCGCTCGAGCTCAAGTACAAGGACGAGAACGCGGTCTACCTGAGCCTCGGGCAGGTCTACGAGTCACGCAAGCAGGTCGAAGAGGCGATCAAGTGGTACGCCAGGGTCGAAGCCGGCGACGAAGTGCGCGCGAAGCTCAAGATCGCGACACTGATCGCGAAACAGCAGGGCCTCGCCGCAGGGCGCGAGTACCTCCGGGCGATGGAAACGCGCACGACGGAGGACCGCATCGCGCTCCTCCAGGTGGAAGCGCAGCTGCTGCGCGAGGCGCGCGACTTCAAGCAGAGCTACGAGCTCCTCAACGCCGCGCTCGAAGAGTTCCCGGACTCCCACGAGCTCCTCTACGACCGCGCCATGGCTGCCGAGCGGCTCGACCGGTTGGACGTGGTCGAGGCGGACCTGAAGCGCGTGATCGTGATGAGGCCCGACTACGCGCACGCCTACAACGCGCTCGGCTACACGCTCGCGGAAAAGACCGATCGCCTTGTCGAGGCCATGGCTCTCATACAGCAGGCGGTGAAGCTCTCGCCGGACGACCCGTTCATCCTCGACAGCCTCGGCTGGGTGTACTACCGCATGGGCAATCTCGACGAATCGGTGAAGTACCTGCAGAGCGCCTATTCCGCGCGAAACGACCCGGAGATCGCCGCGCACCTGGGCGAGGTGCTCTGGGCGCGCGGTTCCCGGGACGAGGCGCGCAAGGTCTGGAGCACGGCTTTGAACGAGCATCCGGACCACGAGTCGCTGCTTGCGGTCATGCAGAAGTACAAGCCCTAGCGACGATCCTTCGGGCGCGCTTCGCCGCGCCCGGTTCCCATGCATCCGAGAGCCTTCGCCGCCGCCGTCCTTGCCGCGGGCCTTTGCGGCTGTGCCACCGTCGGCCCCCCGGCTGACAGGCCGCCCGTCGACTTCACCTCCTTCGACATGATGGCGCGCCTGTCCGTGCGCCAGGGCGACAGGCTGGACATCGCGAAGCTTCGCTGGACGCACAGTGCCCGCGCCGACCTGTGGGTGATCTCGTCGCCGTTCGGCAGCGAGCTCGCGCGCATCGAAAGCAATGGCGGCGCGGTGGTGTTGACGCGAGCCGGCGAGGCGCCCACGCGCGCGCCATCGTTCGCCGCGCTCGCCAAATCGATGCTGGGCGTGGCGATCGACCCCGAGGACGTCGCGCGCTGGCTGCATGGCGCCACCGCCCCCGAGGCATCCGGGTGGCAGGTGGACATCGAGGAACGTGCCTCCGACGGAACGGTGCGCCGCCTTACCGCGATCCATGCCGATACGGTGGTGAAGCTGGTCGTCGACAGCTACCGGCAGGTGCCGGAATGATTCTTCCGGGTCCCGGCTACCCGGCACCGGGGAAGCTGAACCTTTTCCTGCACGTGGTCGGCCGCCGCGACGACGGCTACCATTTGCTGGAGAGCGTTTTCGCGCTGATCGATCGCGCCGACGAGGTGCGGTTGCGCGTCCGGCCCGACGGCGAGATCCGGCGCGTGGGCAGCCTGCCCGGAGTGGAGCCCGACGAAGACCTCGCCGTCCGCGCGGCGCGGCTGCTGCAGGGCGAGACCGGGACCGCGCTCGGCGCCGACATCGAGATCGACAAGGTGCTGCCCATGGGCGGCGGCCTCGGCGGAGGCAGCTCCGATGCCGCGACAGTGCTGGTCGCGCTCAATTCCCTCTGGGAGGCGGGCCTGGGCCGCCCGGAGCTCGCCCGGATCGGCCTCCAGCTGGGGGCCGACGTGCCATTTTTCATTGGCGGGGACAACGCCTTCGTCGAAGGGGTGGGGGAAAGGCTGACGCCGGTCGACCTGCCGCGCCGCTGGTACCTCGTGCTCGTCCCTCCGGTCGCCGTGGCCACCCGGGAAATGTTCCAAGCGCCTGAATTGACAAGGAACACGCCCGGCCTCAAAATATCGGGCTTTTCGGCGCAAACGGATTTCGACCTCTTTCGCAACGATCTCGAGCCTGTCGCGGCGGGGCGCTTCCCGCAGGTGAAATCGCACCTCGACTGGCTTTCCCGGCATGCCCGGGCGCGACTCACGGGGTCGGGGGCTTGCGTTTTCGCGGCCTTCGGGTCACGCGGGGAGGCCGAGGCGGTGCGCAAGGCGATGCCGCCGGGAATGCAGGGTTTTGTCGCGCAGGGCCTTTTGCAGCACCCCCTGCGCGGGATGGGAGAAAGTTTGGGGAGTCGCCAAGTTGGTTAAGGCACCGGATTTTGATTCCGGCATTCGAAGGTTCGAATCCTTCCTCCCCAGCCACCGTATTCGAACCGCAGCCTGAGAGCCTGGACCGACCGATGGCCTTCGACAACCTGATGGTGTTCTCGGGCAACGCGAACCCGACGCTCGCGCAGAAAGTCGCGAAGCAGCTGAACGTCCATCTGGGCAAGGCCAGCGTTTCGAAGTTCAGCGACGGCGAGATCATGGTGGAGCTGCTCGAGAACGTGCGCGGGCGCGACGTGTTCGTGCTGCAGTCGACCTGCGCGCCGACCAACGACCACCTGATGGAACTGATGATCATGGTGGACGCGCTGCGCCGGTCGAGCGCGGCGAGGATCACCGCGGCGATACCGTATTTCGGCTACGCGAGGCAGGACCGCCGCCCGAGGAGCGCGCGGGTCGCGATCTCGGCGAAAGTGGTGGCGAACATGCTGACCGTGGCGGGCGTGAACCGGGTCCTGACGATGGACCTGCATGCCGACCAGATCCAGGGGTTCTTCGACATCCCCGTGGACAACGTGTACGCCACGCCGATTTTGCTGGGAGACCTGTGGAAGCACGGGTACAAGGACCTCGTGGTGGTGTCGCCGGACGTAGGCGGCGTGGTGCGGGCGAGGGCGATCGCGAAGCGGCTGGAAAGCGACCTCGCGATCATCGACAAGCGCCGCCCGCGGCCCAACGTGGCAACGGTGATGAACATCATCGGCGACGTGGAGGGCCGGACCTGCGTGATCATGGATGACATGGTCGATACCGCGAACACGCTGTGCGAGGCGGCAAGGGCATTGAAGGAGCGGGGCGCGGACCGCGTTCTCGCGTATTGCACGCATCCGGTGCTTTCGGGCCCGGCGATTTCGCGCATCGAGGCCTCGGTGATCGACGAGCTGGTGGTGACCGACACCATCCCGCTCAGCCCGGAGGCCGCGGCCTGCAGGAAGATCCGCCAGATCAGCGTCGCGGAATTGCTGGCCGAGACGATGCGCCGCATCTGCGAGGACAGCTCGGTCAGTTCGCTGTTCGTCGAGTAGGGATTCCCCGGGCCGGAAAACGGAACGGGTCTTTTGCGGGGCAACCCGCTGCAACGAAGGCCGCCTGGTCGCGGGCGGCCTTACAACTGGAGTGAACATGAAAATCGTCGTCAAAGCTGAAGCGCGAAGCGTACAGGGCACGGGTGCGAGCCGCCGCCTGCGCCGCGCGGAGAAAGTCCCCGGCATCGTTTACGGTGGCGGCAAGGAAGCCTCGCTGGTCGAGCTCGACCACAACAACCTCTGGCACCAGATGAAGCACGAGGTCTTCCATGCGTCGATCCTCGAAATGGAGCTGGGCGCGGAGAAGATGCAGGTGCTCCTGCGCGACTACCAGATGCACCCGTTCAAGCAGCGATTGCTGCACGTGGACTTCCAGCGCGTCGCCGCGGACAGGAAGATCCAGATGAAGGTGCCCCTGCACTTCGTGAACGCGGAAATCTCGCCGGGCGTGAAGATTGCCGGCGGCGTCGCGCAGCACGTGATCAACGAGCTCAACATCAGCTGCCTGCCGAAGGACCTGCCGGAGTTCATCGAAGTCGACCTGTCGCAACTGCAGGCGGGGCACCCGCTGCACCTGTCGGGCGTGAAGCTGCCCGCGGGCGTCGAGGCGGTCGCGCTTTCGAAGGGCGATGACCCGACGGTGGCAAGCGTGCTCATCCCGCGCGTCGCGACCGCCGAAGAGGAACTCGCCGCAGCCGCGGTCGCTCCGTCGGCGGCGGAAGTGGCGACCACGAAGCAGAAGGCGGAAGAGCCCGGCAAGGAAGGCGCCGCGCCCGCCGGCAAGGAGAAGGAAAAGGACAAGGGCGACAAGAAGTAACGTCCTCCCGAGGCCTTTCTTCGACGGACACGCCCGCCGCACCGCACGCGGCGGGCGTTTCGTTTTCCCGGCAACGAAAACTGCATGACTCCGATTCGACTCATCGCCGGCCTCGGCAACCCGGGGCGGCAATACGCGAAGACCCGCCACAACGCCGGTTACTGGTGGGTGGACGCGATCGCTTCGGCCCATGGCGCGTCCTGGGCGAAGGAGCCGAAGCTCTCCGGGGAGGTCGCGCGGGTGCGCAAGGGCGCGATCGACCTGTGGCTGCTCAAGCCGACGACGTACATGAACGAAAGCGGCCGGGCGGTGACGGCGATGATGAATTTCTACCGCATCGAGATGGCCGGGCTCCTCGTCGTGCACGATGAACTCGACCTTCCGCCGGGAACGGTGAAGCTGAAGAACGGCGGCGGCACCGGCGGGCACAACGGCCTGAACGACATCGCCGAGAAGCTCGGCGACAAGGCCTTCTGGCGGCTTCGCATCGGCATCGGGCACCCGGGACACAAGGACATGGTCGCCGACTACGTGCTGAACAACGCGCGGCGCGAAGAGCAGGAACTGATCGACCCGGCATGGGAGCGCAGCCTCGAATTGCTGCCGCTGCTGGCCGAGGGCCGGCTCACCGACGCGATGAAATGGCTGCACACCGCCGAGAAGCCCGCGGCCGAAACGAAACCTGAAGAGAAGGGCAAGGAATGAGCCTGCAATGCGGCATCGTCGGACTGCCGAACGTCGGCAAGTCCACTCTCTTCAACGCGCTGACCAAGGCCGGCATCGCGGCGGAGAACTATCCTTTCTGCACCATCGAGCCCAACGTTGGCATCGTCGAAGTCCCCGACCCGCGGCTGGCAAAGATCGCGGCGATCGCCAAGCCGCTTAAGGTGCTGCCTGCCATCGTGGAGTTCGTGGACATCGCCGGGCTCGTCGCGGGCGCGTCCAAGGGCGAAGGCCTCGGCAACCAGTTCCTCGCCAACATCCGCGAGACAGATGCGATCGCGAACGTCGTGCGCTGCTTCGAGGACGAGAACGTCATCCACGTCGCCGGGAAGATCGACCCGATCTCCGACATCGAGGTGATCCATACCGAGCTGGCGCTTGCCGACATGCAGAGCGTCGAAAAGGCCTTGCACCGCCATGGCAAGACCGCGCGCTCGGGCGACAAGGAGGCTGCGAAGCTGGTCGCGATCCTCGAGAAGGTGGAGAAGGCGCTGGACGGTTTCCATCCGGTGCGCGCCATGGGGCTCGACGCGGAAGAGCTCGCGCTCCTGAAGCCGCTGTGCCTGATCACCGCCAAGCCCGCGCTGTACGTGGCCAACGTGATGGAAGGCGGCTTCGAAGGCAATCCGCTGGTCGATCGCGTGCGCGAGTACGCGGCGAAGGAGGGCGCGCCGGTGGTGGTGATCTGCGCCAAGCTCGAGGCCGAGATCGCCGACCTGAGCGACGAGGAAAAGGAAGTCTTCCTCGCCGACACCGGCATGCACGAGCCGGGGCTGAACCGCCTGATCCGGGCCACCTACACGCTGCTGGGGCTGGAGACCTACTTCACCGCGGGCGAAAAGGAAGTGCGCGCCTGGACGGTCCACCGCGGCTCGACCGCCCCGCAGGCGGCGGGCGTCATCCACACCGATTTCGAGAAGGGCTTCATCCGCGCCGAAGTCATCGCCTACGACGACTTCATCACGCTCGGCGGGGAGCAGAAGTCGAAGGAGGCCGGAAAGATGCGCCTCGAGGGCAAGGAATACATCGTCAAGGACGGGGACGTCATGCACTTCCGGTTCAACGTCTGAGGATTGCCTTGCAGGCCGCGGCGTTCCTTGACCCAAGAGCGTGAAATAGCGGAAAATGCACGGCTTTCCCGCATGCGCACCATGCGCAGGCCGGGAGAATCGGCGAGTTAGCTCAGTGGTTAGAGCAGCGGAATCATAATCCGTTGGTCCGGGGTTCAAATCCCTGACTCGCCACCACCCTGCAAGCGAAAGGCACCGCAAGGCCCGCGAGGACCTTGCGGTGCTTTTCTTTGTGGGACTACCTGCCGCTGACAGTAAGCGCGCGCGACTTGAGCGTGCCGCTCTCATCGCTCACCACGACTTCGACGCGGCGGTTCATCGCGCGGCCATCGACCGTCTGGTTGCTCGCCACAGGATACGACTCGCCGTAGGCGCCGACGGTCATGCGCGAGGCATCGACACCGCGTGCAACGAGAGCCGACTTCACGGATTCAGCGCGACGCTGCGAGAGTTCCATGTTGACCGCGCCCGGGCCGACGGTGTCGGTGTAGCCCTCGATCAGGAGGCGCTTTTCCGGGAACTGGCGCAGGAAGTTGGCCAACTTGTCCATGCGGGACGCTGCGGCCGATTGCAATTCCCAGCGACCCGTCTGGAAGAGCACGTCGCCAAGCGTCACGAGAAGCCCGCGCTCGGTTTCGCGCGCTTCGATATCGTTCATCTTCAACTGCATGACGCGCATGCGTTCCTGCGCGTTCGCCGTTTCCGCGTTGGCGACAAGTGCCTTGTCGCGTTCACGAAACGCCATCTGGCGGGCAACTTCGGCCTGTTGCGCGGCATAGGCTGCATCGCGATTGGCGGAAGCGGCATCGGCACGCGCCACGTACGCTGCTTGCGCGGATTGCGCTGCTTGCGCGCGCGCCAGGTCGGCTTCGCGAGTGCGGGCAGCCAGGCGCAGCTGGTCGACTTCGACCTGCATGCGACCCAGGTCATCTGTCGCGACACGCGCGGTCGCGAAGTCCTGGGCGGTACGCGCCCGGGTGCTTGCGAGGTAGGCATAGTGATCGACCTGGGCGCGGTCGTTGTGCTCGCGCTGCTCGCGATCGCCCAGCGCGAGCGCATCGCCCGCGGTCTTCAGTTCGAGGGGAGCTTTGGCCACGACGTTCGGGTTGGCCGAGGCCGCATTGACTTCGGTGCGTGCGGATTCGAGCGTCTCGCTCGTGCCCGTGGTCGCGCAACCGGCAAAGAGCGCCGCGCAGATCGCCGCGAGGGCGAGGGGCTTGAAGGGAATATTCATGTTCATGGTGTCGGTCCTTTCGGGAATCGGTCAGGCGGCCGGTCGGCGCGCGAGTTCGTCGCGAAGCGATTGCAGTGCCTCGCGGACTTCAGCAACGGCGCGCTGGTTCTTCATCGCTTGCGCGTGGGCGTCGGCGAGGCGTGCCTCGGCCTCGGCTTCGTCGGCATAGCGGCGGGCTGCGTCGTAGTCCTTGTTCGCCATCGCCTGCTCGGCCTGTGCGAGCTTGGTGCGGGCGCGCTGCAACTCGGTAGGCGACAGCTGCACGATCTCGGGGGTACCGGCGGCTTGTTCGACGGCTTTGCGGCCGACGGCCATCTGCTCGGTCGGGGCGGGGGCGGACGCGCAGGCGGCCATCGTCAGCAATGCCGACACGGCGGCGGCGCGGGCCAGGGAAGTACGGCTCATCATGGCTTCACTCCTGTCTGGGTTAGGCGATCGAAGGCGACCGCCGATGAAGCCATGCTGCGGCGCGGGCCGCCGCCGCGCTGTCGGTGCCAGCGGAAACGAAGGTAGGAATCCGCCTTCGGCCAGTCAGACGCGCATCTCCCGCCAGGTACTCAGCGCGCGATGAACTTCCCGTCGCGCTTGGCGAACACGGTATCGACGAAACTCGAGCCCTCCCGCGAAGTCGGCGAGTAGCGCACTTCGAAGCCGCCCAGGTCGACTCGGCCGGCGCGCTCCAGCGCATTGACGATCCCTTCCGGCGTCGGGTTCTTGCCCGCGAGCCGCACGGCCGCGACCAGCAGTCGCGCATTGAGATAGCCCTCGAGGCTGGAGAATGTCAGTTCCTCGTTGGGCGCGGATTGCTTCATCGCGGCGCGGTACTCGCTCACGACGTGCGGCACGGCGGCTGTCGGGAACGGCACCACCTGCGTGAAGATGATGCCCTGCGCGCCCGGTCCCAGCAGCCGCGCCATTTGCTGCGCGCCGGAGTTCACCGCGTAGAACTGGATGGACGGATCGATCGCCTTCGTTTGGGTGTAGACCGCGGCGTAGGTCGAGTAGGCGCCATGGTTCAGGACGGCCTGCGCGCGCATCGCGACGATCTGCTCGGCCATCTGCCTTGGAGTTGCGGCGTCCGCGCCGGACTTGAGCACGATCTCGGCAACCACTTCGGCGCCTTCGGCCGCGGCCACCCGTTTCAAGTTTGCGAGGTGCCTGCGGCCGGTCTCCGAGTCCGAGTACATGAATGCGAGGCGCGGGCGCCCGAATTGCTTTGCCAGCTTGGCGATGACCTCGAACTCGGTCAGGTGGGCGGCCCGCATCGGGAAGACATAGCGGTTGAACGGGTCGCGAAAGTCCGGCGAGCCCGCGGCGCACGCAAGCAGCGGGACCTTGAGTTCGACGGCGACCTTCATGCTCGCCACGCATGGGCCGCCTTCGATGCCGGAGAAGATCGCGGCCACCTTGTCGCGTTCGACCAGGGTGCGGGTGTTCTTCGCAGCGGCATCGGCCTTCCCGCCGTCGTCGAGCGTGATGAGTTCGATGCGGCGTCCGTCGACGCCGCCCGCGGCATTGACGGGACCGAGATAGGCCTTGATGCCGGACAGCACGGCCTTGCCGTGCTCGGAGGACCCGCCCGAAAGGTCGATTGTCTGGCCGATGCGGACCTGCGCAAGCGCGCCAGCCGGCGCGAGCAGCGACAGGCCTGCGAGAAGCAGCATCAAGGTTGGTCGGGTCGCAATCGTCGGCATGGGAACTCGTCCGAATGGGGATTGATTGCGATTGTTACGTGCCGCGCGGCTTTCCGGATGTGAAGCGTGTCACTCGGCAGTGCCGAAGGACCGCCGGCAGCGCGCGGGGCGTCTATAATGGCCGGCTTCAAACCTGCAGACCGTCGCAAACGCGGTCGCTTCCCACGACCTGCCCGGAATCAACCTCCGAGAACCAGGGGCGCCTTGATGAAAACGGAACCGAAGAAGGTCTGGATCAGGACCTTCGGCTGCCAGATGAACGAGTACGACTCGGACAAGATGTCCGACGTGCTCCATGCCGCCGAAGGCTGGGAGAAGACCGACAATCCCGAGGACGCCGACCTGATCCTCTTCAACACCTGCTCGGTGCGCGAGAAGGCGCAGGAGAAGGTGTTCAACGACCTCGGCCGCGTGCGCCCCCTGAAGGCGCTGAAGCCCGGGCTGCTCATCGGCGTGGGCGGCTGCGTGGCCAGCCAGGAGGGCGGCGAGATCGTCAGGCGCGCGCCCTATGTCGATGTGGTCTTCGGCCCGCAGACGCTGCACCGGCTTCCGCAACTCATCAAGGATCGCCGCGAGACGGGCAAGCCGCAGGTCGACATCAGCTTCCCCGAGATCGAGAAGTTCGACCACATGCCGCCGGCGCGCGTCGAAGGGACTTCGGCCTTCGTCTCGATCATGGAGGGCTGCAGCAAGTACTGCAGCTTCTGCGTGGTGCCCTACACGCGCGGAGAGGAAGTGTCGCGTCCGTTCGACGATGTGCTGGCGGAAATCCGCGACCTCGCCGCGAAGGGCGTGCGCGAAGTGACGCTGCTCGGGCAGAACGTGAACGCGTACGTGGGCGAGATGGCCGATGGCGCCAACGCGGACTTCGCGCACCTGCTGGTGAACGTCGCGAAGATCGAGGAAATCGAGCGCATCCGCTACACCACCTCGCATCCGCTGGAATTCACGCAGCGCCTGATCGATGCCTACGCGAAGTTGCCCAAGCTGGTGTCGCAGGTGCACCTGCCGGTGCAGTCCGGGTCGGACCGCATCCTTGCGGCAATGAAGCGCAACTACACCGCGCTCGAGTACAAGTCGATCATCCGGCGCCTGCGCGAGGCGCGGCCGGACATCTCGATCTCCACCGATTTCATCATCGGCTTCCCCGGCGAGACGGAGGCGGACTTCGAGCAGACGATGAAGCTGGTCGAGGACGTGAAGTTCGACGGCGCATTCAGCTTCGTCTACAGCGCGCGGCCGGGAACGCCGGCGGCAAGCCTTCCCGACGACACGCCGCGCGGAGTGAAGATCGCCCGCCTGCAGCGCCTGCAGGCGCGGGTGCAGGAGTTGGCCGAGGGCTACAGCCGTAACATGGTGGGAACCCGCCAGCGTGTGCTGGTCGAAGACATGTCGCGCAAGGACGAAAACGAAGTTGCCGGGCGCACCGCCAACAACCGCGTCGTCAATTTTGCCGGGCACCGCCGGCTGATCGGCGAGTTCCTCGAAGTCGAGATCACCGCCGCGCTCCCGCACAGCCTGCGTGGCGAAGTCGTCGCGGTCCGCAGCGCGTGAGAAGAAGCACGCTTGCCCGAGTGCCCGCAGTCCCGAATCCTTTTCCTGGAGTGAGCATGGCCATCACAGCATTCCTTCGCAACATCCTGGTCCTGGTTGTCGTCGCCACGTTGCCGGCGTTGGTCCTCGCGCAAGCGCCCAATGGCGCGCCGCCGCTCGCCGCCACGCCGCCCGCCGCCGCGCCGGCCGCTGCCGCGCCGGCCGCCGTACCGCCGGCGCCCGGGCAGCCCAAGCCCTTCAAGGACGTCGTCAAGGACGCGAAAGAAATCCCAGGCTATTTCACGCTCTACGAGAAGGACGAGAAGGTCTGGATCGCGGTCAGGCCCGAGCAGTTCGACCAGCCTTTCTACTTCTCCGCCGTGGCCACGAATCGGCCTCGGCGAACGCAGGATCTACGGCGGATTGATGGGGCCCAGCCAGATCGTGGTGCTGCGCAAGATCGGGCCGCAGGTGCAGCTCGTCGCGCAGAACATGCGCTTTCGCGCCAAGGCCGGCAGCCCCGCCGAGCGCGCGGTGAAGTCCAGCTTTTCCGACAGCCTGCTTTCGTCGGCGGCGGTGGCGAGCCTGCCGCATCCCGAAAGCAAGGCGGTGCTGGTCGAGGCCAACGCGCTCCTGCTCACCGACATTGCCGGTGCCGCGACGACGCTTGATAGCGCTTTCCGCATGCCGTTCGCGCTCGATGCGAAGAATTCCAGCATCGTCAAGGCGCGCTCGACCGACTCGGTTACCGGGTTCAACGTGCTGCTGCATTTCTCGGTGCCCAAGCTCGCGCCGCCGCCGCTGGTGCCGAACCCCGCGCAGCCGCAAGTCTCGCCGCCGCGCACGACTCCGGACGCCCGCAGCCTCTTCCTCGGCTGGTACTACAGCTTCGCGCCCCTGCCCGCACCCATGCCGGCGCGCGCGGCCGACGAGCGCGTCGGTTACTTCACCTCGTCCTACCAGGACTACACCGCCGACCTCAACCCGAGCCCCAACGTATTCCTCGTCAACCGCTGGCGGCTCGAGAAGAAGGATCCTGCCGCCGCGCTCTCCGAGCCCAAGCAGCCGATCGTCTACTGGCTGGACAAGAACATCCCCGACCGCTACCGGCAGGCCGTGATCGACGGCATCCTCGAGTGGAACAAGGCCTTCGAGCGCATCGGCTTCAAGGACGCGGTGCAGGCCAAGATCCAGCCCGACGACGCGGACTTCGACACGTCCGACGTCCGCCATGCCTCGGTGCGCTGGTACCTCGCCAGCGAAGGGGGGCCCGCGATCGGGCCCAGCCACGCCGACCCGCGCACCGGCGAGATCCTCGATGCCGACATCATGATGACCGACAACTTCCCGCGCAGCAGCCGCCGCTTCATCGTTGAGGAAGTGCCCCGCTCGATGGCCGGCATCGCGTCGGGCGCGGGGCAATCCTGCAGCTTTGCCGGCGAGGCCATGGCCGAACCGAGTTCGCGATGGACCTGCTCGAGGCGCGCGGCGAACTCGAGCAGGGAGGCCCCGAGGCCGAGGCCTTCGTCAACGCCTACATCAGGGAAGTGATCATGCACGAGGTCGGCCACACGCTGGGCCTGCGGCACAACTTCCGCTTCGTCGACGATCTTCACCGCCGCGCAGATTGCGCGACCCGGCGTTCACCAGGAAGAACGGCATCGTCGGCTCGGTGATGGACTACCCGCCCTTCAACATCGCCGCTCAAGGGCGAGCCGAAGGGCGAGATCCTGATGCAGCAGGCTCGGGCCCTACGACTACTGGGCGATCGAGTACGCCTACAGGCCGCTCGACCCCGCCACCGAGAAGGCCGAACTGGAGAAGATCGCCAGCCGTGGCGCGAAGGAGCCGTGGCTCGCCTACGGCACCGACGAGGATGCCTTCATAGGCGGCGGGCCGCAGGGCATGGACCCGACCGTGAACGTCTGGGACCTCACGAACGAGCCACTGGTGTATTTCCGAAGCGCTGGAACTGTCGCGCGAACTGTGGGACCGCCTGCAGTCGAAGAAGCTCGAGCCCGGCGAGAGCTACGACGTGCTCAGGCGCAACCTGCTGTCCGGATTCAACAACCTCGCGCGCGGGATGGCGCCGCGCCACCAAGTACATCGGCGGCGTGGTCCAGGTGCGCGATCGCGCCGGCAGCGGGCGACTGCCGTTCACGCCCGTGCCTGCCGCCGAGCAGCGCGAGGCGCTCAAGCTCATCTCCGAGGGCATGTTCTCGGTGGACAGCTTCCGCTTCACGCCCGAGCTGCTGAACAGCGTGCCGTACAGCCGCCTCGAGTTCTGGGAACAACTGGTCCGCGGCCAGGATGCGCCGCCCACCACCATGTTCAGCCTGTCGAGCCAGGTGCTCACCCTGCAAAAGACGGTGCTCGACCAGGTGATGAGCGACGCCGTGGCGGCGCGCATCGTCGATTTCGAGGGCCACTCGGTCGACCCGAAGCAGGCCTTCCGGCTTTCCGAGCTCTACGACACGCTGAACGCGGCGATCTGGAGCGAGCTGAAGACCGGCCGCGACATCACGCCGCTCAGCCGCAACCTGCAGCGCGAGCACCTTCGCCGCGTGGCCGGCGCGCTGATCCGTCCCTCGGCCACGACGCCGGCGGATGCGCGCGCGCTGCAGCGCGAGAATGCGAAGGCATTGGCTGCGCAGATCAAGGTTGCGCAGGCGAAGCCCGGCTTTTCCAAGGAGGCGCGCGCGCATCTCGCCGAAAGCGCCAACACGCTCGAAGAGGCGCTCAAGGCGCCGATGCAGCGCGCAGGAACATGAAGGCAAGGTGAAGCCGCAAAGCCAGGACATCACGTTCACGCCGGTCGACAACGCCCGGCTCGGCGAGCCTTGCCGGCCCGCTCGACGAGAACCTGCGCCAGATCGAGACCGCGCTCGACGTGTCCATCGCGCGCCGCGGCGAACGCTTCACCGTGAGCGGGGAGCGCGATCGCGTGTCCACGGCGACGACGGCGCTCAAGCGCTTCTACGAGCAGGCGGTGCGCGAACTCGCCGTCGAGGACATCCAGCTGGGGCTCGTCGAACTCAAGCGCGGCGGCGCGGGCGATTCCGCGGACACGCCCATGCTGCTGTTGCCGAGGCGCCCGGACCTTGCGGCGCGAACCCCGCGGCAGGCGCAGTACCTGAAGCAGATCCAGACCCACGACATCACTTTCGGCGTGGGCCCCGCGGGCACCGGCAAGACCTTCCTTGCGGTGGCGGCCGCGGTCGATGCGTTCGAGCGCGACATGGTCAAGCGCATCGTGCTCACGCGCCCCGCGGTGGAGGCGGGCGAGAAGCTCGGGTTCCTCCCCGGCGACCTCGCCGACAAGGTCGACCCTTACCTGCGCCCGCTCTACGACGCGCTCTACGACCTGATGGGCTACGACAAGGTGCACCGCCTGTTCGCCAGCGGCGCCATCGAAGTGGCGCCTCTGGCGTTCATGCGCGGGCGCACGCTCAACCACTCGTTCATCATTCTCGACGAGGCACAGAACACCACGCGCGAGCAGATGAAGATGTTCCTGACGCGCACCGGCTTCGGCTCCAAGGCGGTGATCACGGGTGACGTCACGCAGATCGACCTCGCGCGCGGGCAGTTGTCAGGACTTGTCGATGCGAGGAACGTGCTGGCGGGCGTGCGCGGCATCGCCTTCACGGTGTTCCAGTCCGAGGACGTCGTGCGCCACCCGCTGGTGCAGTTCATCGTCGACGCCTACGAGCGCCACCAGCCGAAGGGGCGCTGAAGTGGCGGTGCGCCTCGCGCTCGAGTTGCAGGACGCCACCCGCTCCACGAAGGTGCCGGACGCGCGCAGGTTCCGCGCGTGGGCGAAAGCGGCGTTGGCCCGCTCCGCGCAGGTCACGGTCCGCGTCGTCGGCGCCGCGGAGGGACGCAGCCTCAACCGCGCGTACCGCGGCAAGGACTACGCGACCAACGTGCTCACCTTCGTTTACGAATCCGCGCCGCGCCGGCCGCTTTCGGGCGATATCGTGCTGTGCGCCCCGGTGTTGGCGAAGGAAGCGCGCGAACAGGGCAAGGCCATCGAGGCGCACTATGCGCACCTCACGGTCCACGGCCTGCTGCACCTGCAGGGCTGGGAGCACGATACGGCGGGCGATGCGCGGGCCATGGAGGAGCGCGAGACAAGGCTGCTCGCGCGCCTGGGATTCCCCGATCCCTACGCCGTCACGGGGCCCCGGTAGCGCCAAGCCCCGCGCCTTGCTAGAGTAGGGGTCCGCATTGCGCCCCTCCCTGGCTGCATGGACGACCCCGCGAAACCGAGCTTTTTCGAGCGCCTTTCCTCGCTGTTGCTGCGCGAGCCCGAAGACCGCGAGCAGCTGATCACGCTGCTGCACTCCGCCTACGAGCACAAGATCCTCGACGCCGAGGCGCTGTCGATGATCGAGGGCGTCCTGCAGGTCTCCGAGATGCAGGTTCGCGACGTGATGATCCCGCGCTCGCAGATGGACGTGATCGACGTGGAGGAGAGCCCGGAGAAGTTCATCCCCTTCGTGATCGAGACCGCGCACTCGCGCTTCCCGGTCTACGAGGACAACCGCGACAATGTCATCGGCATCCTGCTCGCGAAGGACCTCCTCAAGTACTACGCCGAGGAGGAATTCAACGTGCGCGAGATGCTGCGCCCGGCGGTGTTCGTGCCCGAGTCCAAGCGCCTGAACATCCTGCTGAAGGAATTCCGCGCCAACCGCAACCACATCGCCATCGTGGTCGATGAATACGGCGGCGTATCCGGGCTGGTCACGATCGAGGACGTGATCGAGCAGATCGTCGGCGACATCGAGGACGAATACGATTTCGACGAGACCGAGGACAACATCCTCGCCGACAAGAACGGGCGCTTCCGCGTCAAGGCCGTCACCGAGATCGCGGACTTCAACGCCGCACTCGGCACCCGGTTCCCCGACGAGGACTACGACACGGTCGGCGGCCTCGTGGTAAACCGCTTCGGCAGGCTGCCGAAGCGCGGCGAGCAGATTTCCTTCGACGGGCTCAGCTTCCAGGTGCTGCGCGCCGACAGCCGCATGATCCATTCGCTGCTGGTGGAAAAGCTGAAGGATGCCTGAAGCACCGGCTGCGCCTTCGGCCTCGCGAATCCTGGCGAAGGGACTGGGCGTGCCGCTCGCTGCGGGCGCGCTCACCGTGCTCGGCTTCGCGCCCTTCTACGCGTGGCTGGTGCCTTTCGCGACGGTCGCCGCGCTGCTCTGGGTCTGGCGGTCGAGCGGCTCGCCATTGCAGGCGGCGCTTTCCGGTTACGCGTTCGGGCTGGGCCTCATGCTTGCCGGGGTTTCGTGGGTGTACGTCAGCCTGCATTACTACGGCCACATGCACGCGGCGCTCGCGGCTCTGGCGACCTTCCTCTTCTGCGCATTCCTCGCCCTCTTCTATGCCCTCGTCGGCTGGGCGTTTGCCAGGATGCGCCGGCGCAACGGACTCGACCTGGTCCTCCTCGCCCCGGCGCTGCTCATGCTGGGCGAGTGGCTGCGCGGCTGGATTTTCACCGGCTTCCCGTGGCTCACCATCGGCTACACGCAGGTCCCGTCGGGGCCGCTGGCGGGATTCGCGCCCGTGGTCGGCGCGTACGGCGTTTCGCTGCTCGTCTTCATCTGCGCCGGGTTCTTCGCCTCGGCGGCGGGGGCTTGCGCCCGGGCGAAAGCCACGGCCTTCGTCGCAGTGCTCATGCTTTGGGCAGGCGGGCTCGCGCTGGGGATGGTGGAATGGAGCGAGCCGTCGGCGCCGCCGATCAAGGTCGCGCTCCTGCAGGGCAACGTCTCGCAGGACCTCAAGTGGCGCGACGACGTGCGCGCGAAGACGCTTGCCGACTACCGGCGGCTCGCGCTCGACGCCGATGCGCGGCTCGTGGTGTTTCCCGAAACGGCCTTGCCGATGTTCTTCGACCAGCTGCCGCGCGATTACCTCGCGGAACAGGCGATGGCGGCGCGCGGGCGCGGCGCGGACATTCTGCTGGGCACCGTCGAGCGCGATTTCAAGGGCGACACCTTCCGCTACTTCAACAGCGTGGTCGCGTTCGGCGCGGCGCCGTTCCAGTCCTACCGGAAGGTGCATCTCGTGCCTTTCGGCGAGTTCATCCCGTGGGGATTTCGCTGGGTCACGAACCTGCTGCAGATCCCGCTCGGCGACATGGCGCGCGGCGATGGCGCGCAGCCGCCGCTCGAGGTTGCGGGCACCCGCGTTGCCGTTGCGCTTTGCTACGAGGACATCTTCGGCGAGGAGCTGATCGGCCGGTTGCCCGCCGCCGGGCTGCTCGTGAATGTCTCGAACGACGCGTGGTTCGGCAACTCGCTCGCGCCGGAGCAGCACGCCCAGTTCTCGCAGATGCGCGCGCTGGAGGCATCGCGGCCGATGCTGCGCGCGACCAACACCGGCGTCACGGCCGCGATCGACCATCGCGGCCGGGAGATCGCCCGCCTTGCTTCCTTCACGCAGGGCATCCTGCGTGTCGAGGTCGCGCCGCGGTCCGGCACAACGCCTTACGTGCGCTGGGGAAACCTCGCGGCACTTGCGCTGGCCGCCGGCGCGCTTGCGTGGGCATTGGCAGCCGGCCGGCGCACGGTGGCATAGAATCGGCGCGTTGCCGGATCGACAGGAGGGCCCCGATGGCGAAAACAATCCCGATGCTGGACCTGATGTTCTTCCTCACCGAGAAGAAGAACGACCCGAAGCACGTCGGCGCGCTTTCCCTCTTCAAGCTGCCGGAGAAGGCGGGCCCGCGCTTCGTTGCCGACATGGTCGCCGACTACCGCAAGGCCGAGCCGGTGGCGCCTTTCGACCAGGTGCCGAAGTTCCCGCTCATCGGCATGCCGCGCTGGGCCAAGGCCGCGAAGTGCGACATGGACTACCACGTGCAGCATCTTGCCTTGCCCGCGGGCGCTGGCGATGAGGCCTTGCTGGGGCTCGTGGCGGACCTGCACGCGCAGGTCCTCGATCGCGACCAGCCCTGCTTCCGCATCTATTTCATCGAAGGCCTGCCCGACCGGAGGTTTGCGGTCTTCTCGAAGATCCACCACTCGATGATCGATGGCCAGTCCGCGATCGCGCGACTGGCGGCCTGCCTCGACGAGAGCCCCGGCACGCGCAAGGTCAGGCCGATCTACGCCATCGCCTTCGACAAGGGCAAGCGAGCTGCCGCAGCGCGAAGCAGCACGCTGGGCGCGCTGAAGGGCATTGCGCTCAAGCAGGGTCTGGCGGCGAAGGGCCTGTACGCGAACCTGTTGCGCAAGGGACTGGGCCGCGGCAAGGCGGGCGCCGGTAACGTGCCGTTCACTGCGCCAAGGGGGCCGTCGACCGCGCGGACGCAGGCATCGCGCTCCGTGGCCACGCTGTCGCTGCCGGTCGCCGACATGAAGGAAGTCGGGAAGGCGTTCGGCGGCACGATCAACGATGTCGCGGTCACGATCCTCGACGCCGCCCTCTTGCGCTACCTCGATGAACTCGGACAGTCGCCGTCGAAGCCGCTGGTCGTGATGTGCCCGGTGTCGCTGCGCGAGGCGGGCGACAAGGAGGCCGCGACCAAGATCTCGGCGTTGTTCGTGCCGCTGGGAAACCGCGATGCCGCGATAGGCGAGCGGATGCGGCAGGTCATGGCGGCGATCACTTCGGCCAAGGGCGAGCTGCAGGCCATGTCGAAGGATGCCGCGATGCTCTATGCGGTCTTCCTCTTCGGCATCTCCGAGATCGCGGGCCTCACGGGCGCCAACGCGCTGGTCCGCCCGGTCGCGAACTTCGTGCTCTCCAACGTCGCGGGCCCGAGAACGGACCTGTATGCGCGCGGCGCGAAGATGCTCGGGATCTTTCCCATTTCGACGCTGGCCGCCGGCATGGGGCTCAATGTCACCTTGCTGTCCTATTCGTCGTCGATGGACTTCGGCTTCGTCGCCAACGGCGCCTCGATGCCCCACCTAGACCGCCTCGCGGCCTTCACGCGCGAAGCCTTCGAGGCCCTCAAGAAGGAGGCCCGTAAACCGCGCGTATCGGCGAAGAAGCGCAAGGCATGGCCGGCTCGAAAGGCAGCGCTGCGCAACAGCCATTGACGCCAAAGAGTTTTGCTGCACCGCCGCAAGTGACGTAAAATCGGTCGTCTGTTTGCCGGAATTGGAACGATCCGCGTTCGGCCTTGCCCAATGGCGGTCGGATCCGTGCCATTCCGTCTTGCGCAATGTGTTAGCAACCTTCACGAGGAAACGCGAAAAGTGAACAAGACCCTTGCCGGCATCATCGCCCCTGCGGCGCTGGCCGCCTCCACCATGGCGCTTGCGGAAATGTCCGCGGAGGAACTCGCCAAGCTGGCGCAAAACCCGGTGGGCAACCTCATCAGCGTGCCCTTCCAGAACAACACCAACCTGAACTTCGGCCCGGAGAAGGGCACGCAGAACATCCTCAACATCCAGCCGGTGATCCCGATCTCGGTCAACAGCGAGTGGAACATCATCACGCGCACCATCATGCCGGTGATCTGGAACCCGTCGCTCGCCCCGGGGGATCCCGCCACCGACGGCATCGGCGACATCCAGTTCAACGCCTTCCTCTCGCCCGCCAACCCGGGCCATTGGATCTGGGGCGCAGGCGTGATCACCCAGATCCCGACCAACAGCAACACGGAACTCGGCAACAAGAACTGGGGCCTTGGCCCCACCGCCGTGGTCCTGCACCTCGAGAAGGGCGACCCTTGGGTCTATGGCGTGCTGGCGAACAACCTCTGGTCGCTCACGAGCAACAAGCAAGGTGGCTCATTCAACAACGGCCTCATCCAGCCCTTCGTCAACTACAACTTCCCCGAGGGTTTCTACTTCACGAGCGCGCCTATCCTGACGGTCGACTGGAAGGCCGACAGCAGCCAGCAATGGACCGTGCCGCTGGGCGGCGGCGTGGGCAAGATCTTCCACTTCGGCAAGCTGCCGGTGAACACGCAGTTGTCGGCGTACTACAACGTGGTCAAGCCCGACTACGGCGCCAACTGGCAGATCCGCGCGCAGGTGCAGTTCATGTTCCCGAAATGACCGACCGGCGAAAGAATATTCCTCCATGACCAACACGAACCTTCGCTCCTCCGTCGCTGTGGTTGCGGTGTCCCTTGCCGCCCTTGCGGCGATGCCTCTCATCGCATTCGCACAGGCCGCGCCTGCCGCGGCGGCAGCGCGACTACCCGCCGACCCCTGGCCGCGCGACGTGAGCATCTCGAATGCCGCGGTGCTGCTCTACCAGCCGCAGGTCAACAAGTGGGATGGCAACCAGATCGATTTTCGCGCCGCGGTCGCGATCAAGCCGACAGGTGCGAAGGACGAAACCTTCGGGGTGATCTTCGCCACCGCGCGCACCCAGGTGGACCGCGTTTCCCGCACCGTGGTGTTCGAAGACCTCAAGATCACCAGGAGCAATTTCCCGCTGCTTCCGAATGGCGGCGCGGCCTACGCGGCAGAGTTGCAGGCGCGCGTCGCGACCGATGTGCGCACGATCTCGCTCGACCGCTTGCAGGCCTCGCTCGCCGCGACCGGCATCAAGGTGCCGACGGTCCCGGTCGACAACACGCCGCCGCGGGTGATCGTCAGCAACTCGCCGGCGATCCTCGTTCCCATCGACGGCGCCCCGGTGATGAAGCCGGTGCCGGGCGACTCGCGGTTCCAGCGCGTCATCAATACCCGCGCGCTGATCCTGCAGGGCGGCTTCGAGAACAATTTCTACATGCACGTCTACGACGGCTGGGTGTCGGCAAGCTCGATTGCCGGGCCGTGGACGCAATCCTTCCGCCGGCCCTTCGGCATGGACGACGCGGCCAAGGCGATAGCGAAGACGGGCGTGGTGGACATGCTCGACGGCGGGCCGAAGGCCGATCCCAAGCCCTCGCTCGCCAACGGCGTCCCGACGATCTACACGAGCCAGGTTCCCGCGGAACTGGTCGTCTTCCGCGGCCAGCCCGATTTCGTGCCCATCGACGGCACGCGGCTGCTGTGGGCATCGAACACCAACGCGGATGTCCTGATCGACACGGCCAACAGCAACTACTACGCGCTGCTCGCGGGCCGCTGGTTCACCTCGAGCGCGCTCACCGGCCCGTGGACGTTCGTCGCCAGCAATGCGCTGCCGCCCGATTTCGCGCGCCTGCCGCCGGACTCGCTCGCGGGCGCCGTGCTGCCCTCCGTCGCCGGAACGCCGCAGGCGCAGGAAGCGGCGATCGCCAACACGATCCCGCAGACCGCGACGGTGCCGCTCGTGAACGGGCCGAAGTTCACGCCGTCCTTCGACGGCCCGCCGCAGTATTCGCAGATCGCCGGCACGCCGCTCACCTATATCGCGAATTCCCCGGATGCGATCATCCAGGTCAGCGCCGGCAGCTACTACGCGGTGGTCGCGGGCGTCTGGTTCACGGCCACGCAGTTGACCGGGCCGTGGGCGATTGCTACCTCGGTGCCGGCGGTGATCTACACCATCCCGCCGTCGTCGCCGCTGCACTACGTGACTTACGTGCGCATCTACGAGGCCACGCCGAAGGTCGTCTATGTCGGTTACACGCCGGGCTATCTCGGCACGGTCGTCGAGCCGTCGGGCACGGTGGTCTACGGCACGGGCTACGCGTACACCCCGTGGATCGGCGGCGCATGGTATCCCGCTCCGTACACCTACGGCCTCGCGGCGGCGCCGATCTACAACCCCTACGTCGGCTTCACCTTCGGTTTCGCGCTGGGACTCGCCACGACCGCCTGGGCGACCCCGTACTACGGCGCCTACTATCACCCGGCGTATTGGGGCGGTTACGGCTGCTGCGCCTCGGCAAGTGCCAATGTTTACGGCCACTGGGGCTCCACGGCGTATTCGGGCACGCGTTCGTGGTACGCGGGTGGCGGTGTCGCCGGCACGACGGCCAGCGGCAGCTATTACAACAGCCGCACGGGGACCTCGGGCAATTACGCCGCGGGCAAGCAATACAACGCCTGGACCGGCAATGCCACGCGCGGCTACGACCGCACGGTGAACACGCCTGCCGGCGGATCGGGCAATGTGGCGCGTGCCGGCAACTACAACACGTACACCGGGCAGCGCTCGTATGCCTCGAGCGTTTCCGGCACCACCGCGGGCGGCAGTTCGATCGATCGCACGACGGCTGCGACCGCGGGGCCGCAAGGCGTTGCACGCGAATCGCAGACCACGACCTACAACGCGAAGACCGGGCAGACCAATACGTGGGGTTCGGGCACGCCGTCCAACTCGCATTACGCCGATTCCAGCGGCAATGTCTTCAAGAACAGCGGCGACGGCGGCTGGCAGCAGCATTCTTCGGGCGGCTGGTCGGGTTCGTCGGGCGCGTCCTCCTGGGGCAATGCGGAATCGCAGGCACGCAGCACGGGCGATGACCGCTTCGGCGGCTTCAGCGGCAGCAGCTTCGGTGGCGGCGACCGCTTTGGCGGAGGCGGCTTCAGCGGTGGTGGATTCGGTGGTGGCGACCGCTTTGGCGGCGGCGGCTTCAGCGGCGGCGGCTGGGGCGGGCGCTTCGGTGGCGGAGGCGGCGGTTTCCGCGGTGGCGGCGGTTTCCGTCGTTGATGGAATCCTGGCGCTGACCTGGCTTCAGGCGGACTTCAGCCTGCGGCAGCGCCGAATGAGTTCGTTCGTCGAGCTGTCGTGCGCCAGCGCGCGCTCGGCCCCGGCGAGCTCGGGAAAGATGCGCCCCGCAAGCGACTTGCCGAGTTCCACGCCCCATTGGTCGAACGGATTGACGTTCCACAACGCGGCCTGAGTGAAGACGCTGTGCTCGTAGAGCGCGACCAGCTTGCCGAGCGCGGCCGGCGTGAGCTTGTCGAACAGGATCGTGCCGGAAGGGCGGTTGCCTTCCAGCGTGCGATGCGGCACAAGCGCGTCCGGGCAGCCCTCCGCCTTCAACTCCGCGGGCGTCCTGCCGAAGGCCAGCGCCTCGCCCTGCGCGATCATGTTCGCGAGCAGGATGTCGTGCTGCTCCGCGGGCGGCTGGAGCGGCTGCGCGAAGCCGATGAAATCGCAGGCGACGAGCCGCGTCCCCTGGTGGATCAGCTGAAGGAACGAGTGCTGGCCGTTGGTGCCGGGCTCGCCCCAGTAGGCCGGGCCCGTCTCCCAACCGACCGCCGCGCCCTCGAGCGTCACGCGCTTGCCGTTGCTTTCCATCGCGAGCTGCTGCACGTAGGCCGGGAAGCGCTTGAGGCCCTGGGCGTAGGGAAGCACCGCCACCGACTGCGCGCCGAGGAAATTGTTGTTCCATAGCGCCAGCAGCCCCATCAGCGCCGGCAGGTTCTTCGCGAACGGCGCAGTGTGGAAGTGTTCGTCGACCTCGTGCATGCCGGCGAGCATCGCGCGGAAGTTGTCGGCCCCGATCGCGATCATTGTCGACAGGCCGATCGCCGAGGCCATCGAGTAGCGTCCGCCGACCCAGTCGGGCAACCCGAACAGGTTGCCCGGGGCGATGCCGAAGGCCTGTACCTCTCCCGCATTGGACGAAATCGCGACGAAGTGCGTTGCCACCGCGCCCGCGTCGCCGGCGTGCCCCGCCATCATCCAGTCGCGCGCGGCGCGCGCATTCGTCATCGTCTCCAGCGTGGTGAAGGTCTTGGAAGCGACGATGAAAAGCGTTTCCGCGGGATCCAGATCGCGCACGGCTTCCGCGAAATCGCCGGCATCGACGTTCGAGACGAATCGCAAGCGCAGTTCGCGCGAGCCGTAGTGCCTGAGCGCCTCGCAGGCCATCGCGGGGCCAAGGTCGGACCCGCCGATGCCGATGTTGACGATGTTGCGAATGCGCCTGCCCGAGTGCCCCTTCCACGCGCCGGTGCGAACCTGCTCGCACAAAGACGCCATCCGGTCGAGCAGGGCATGCACGCCGGGCACGACGTTCTTGCCGTCGACGGCGATCGATGCACCCCGGGGCGCGCGGAGCGCCACGTGCAGGGCCGCCCGCTGTTCCGATACGTTGACCTTGTCGCCCCGGAACATCGCCTCGATGCGCCCGCGCAGCCCGCGTTCCTCCGCGAGTTCGAGCAGCAGGCCGAGCGTTTCGGACGTGACGCGGTGCTTCGAATAGTCGAGGTAGATGCCCGCGCCCTCGGCGGCGAAGTCCTCGCCGCGCCGCGGGTCTGCGGCGAACAATTGCCGCAGGTGCGCGGCGCCGGCAATACGATGGTGGGCCTCGAGGGCCCGCCACGCCGGGCCGGCGGAAACGGGTGGACTCGCTTCCGCCACGCCGGCGGGACTCGTCAGGCTTTCTTGGCCCAGGCGGAGCACCAGCCCTTCGCCTTCACCAGCTTGCCGCCGAACGCGCTGCACGGGCCGTCGGCTGCGCCGGCCTTGCCGGTAAACAGGGCGCAGTTGTCGCAGAACGCGGTCTTGTCCTTGCGGTCCGCGGACTTGGTCGCGTCCATCCTGTACTTGAGGGCGACGGCGGTCGGGTCGGACTCGCTCAATGCGTCGGCCGCGTGCGCGGCATTGCTGCCCAGGACGGCAGCGGCGAAACCGGTGGCGGTGATCTTGATGAAGCGGCGGCGGCTGGCGGGGGAGGACGGGGTGGTCATCGTGGTTTCCTTGGGTTCGTTGCGGGGTCGATTTCGAGGAGGCGAACTCGAGCCGCCCTCGATGGCGGATTATCCATCGGAATCCGTTCGCTTGGCTACTGCGGAGGGCGTGCTGCGCTACGGCATGAACAGTCGCGCACGCCTCAAAGCAGGGAGCTGTTCAGCCGCGCGATGTTCTCCAGCGCCCGCTTTCCCAGCCGCAGCTTGCTCCTCTCCTCGAGGGTGACGTCTGTCGACGCTCCGCAGGTAGCCGTCCTGCACGCGCTTCAGGTCGGCCACCACCGCGCGATCGTAGATGAGGACGCTCACCTCGGCGTTGAGCGCAAAGGAGCGGATGTCGAGGTTCGAGGAGCCGATCAGCGCCACTTCCTCGTCGATGGAAACGTGCTTGGCGTGCAGGAAGCTGCCCGTGTGCCGGTGGATGCGCACCCCGGCGGCGAGCATCGCGTCGTAATAGGACTCCTGCGCAAGCTGCACCAGCGGCTTGTTCGATTCGCGGTCGACGATCAGGTCGACGACGACGCCGCGCCGCGCGGCGCTCAGCATCGCGGCGAGGAAGGCGTCGCTCGGGATCACGTAGGGCGCGGTGAGCACGATCCGCGAGCGCGCGCCGTACATGAGCGCGATGATCACCGATTCCGCCGTGCCCTCGTTGTAGCCGGGACCGCTCGCCACCACCTGCGCGAGCCCGGCGTCGCTCGTGCAGGCGCTCGGCGGGCATGAGGTCATGGGACTCCGGCGGCAGGTCGCCGGTCTCGAGATAGCGGTCGCCGAGCAGCACGGCATGCAGGTGCCGCACGATCGGGCCGGTGGTGCGGACCAGCATCTCCTCGTTGATCATGCCGCGGTTCGCGTGCGCGCTCACGATGTTCTGCGAGCCGAAGAACGCGGCCTCGCCGTCGACGACCACAATCTTTCGGTGGTTGCGCAGGTCCAGCCGCGTGGCGTTCGGGCCCCATAGCCGGAGCGGCATCGCCGCGATGACCTCGACGCCTGCGGCGCGCATCCGCGGCCCGAGCCCCTTGAGCCCGCGACGCGACCCGACCGCGTCCATCAGCACCCGCACGGCGATGCCGCGCCTTGCCGCGCGCTCCAATGCCCCGGCCATCCTGCGGCCGGTCTCGTCGTCCTCGAAGATGTAGAACAGCAGGTGCGCGTAGTTCACGGCGGCATCGACGTCGGCGATGATCCTTTCGATCGCGGCGTCGTACACGGGCAGCAGTTCGAAGCGGTTGCCGGCGAGGACCGGAAATTCCGAGAGTTGCTCGGCGAGCCGCAGGGCGGGAAGGAGTTCGCGCGACACGGGCGGATCGGCGATGGCGGCGCCGCCCAGCGCCCTGGGCTCGACACGCCGTATCGTCTCGTAGATCCGTTGCTGCACCGTGAGCCGATGGCGCGACATGTAAGCGCGCCCGATCAGCGAATAGAGGAGCAGTCCCGGCCAGGGAAGGAAGAAGATCAGGAGCAGCCAGGCGCGCGCCGCGTTCGGCGGCCGGCGTTGCGGCACGACGATGAGCGC
This sequence comes from uncultured beta proteobacterium, assembly GCA_963849005.1. Classification (GTDB taxonomy): domain Bacteria; phylum Pseudomonadota; class Gammaproteobacteria; order Burkholderiales; family Usitatibacteraceae; genus CAWKGC01. Next base: position 196,112 of record CAWKGC010000024.1, read on the forward strand.
GCCGATGCGGATCACCCACTCGCTCGCGACGTAGAGCGCGCCCCAATGCAGGGGCTGGAGGTTGATATCGAGGGTCATGGGAGGGCGTCCGGTCGTAGTGCCTGCGCGGGCGGCCGTGCAAGGCGAGGCGCAGGCTGCATGGTAGCGCCTCCTCGGGTAGTATCAAACAAAATGGAAAGGGGGGGACGTGAGCCCGATTGCGATTTCGTCGATCGTATTGGCGTGTGTTTTCGGCAGCGCGCTGCTCGGGTCCCTGGTTCGCGACCGGCTGCCGGAGCACCATCTCGCCGAGGACTCGCTGCGCGCCATCTCGCTCGGCGTGGGCATGGTCGCCACGCTCGCAGCACTGGTGCTGGGATTGCTCACCGCGTCGGCAAAGTCGTCGTTCGACAAGCTGAACGAGGACTTCGCGCAGACGGCTGCCAAGGTCGTGCTGCTCGACCGCGCGCTTGCCAGCTACGGTCCCGAGGCGCAGGAGGTGCGCGGCGGGCTTCGCGAGACCTATGCGGCCGCGATCGAGCTGATCTTCAGGGAAGGGGAGGAGGCATTCGCCAAGCTCGACCAGCCGCATCGGCTTGCCACCGTCGAGGACCTCCAGGCGCGGATCCGCGCCCTCGCGCCGAAAAGCGAAGGCCAACGCTGGCTGCAGTCCCGCGCGCTGGAGCTGAGCAACGATCTTTCGCAAATGCGCATGCTGGCCATTGCGCACGGCGGAAACGCGATACCGACGCCCTTCCTGGTCATCCTCGTGTTCTGGCTGTCGATCATCTTTGCCGGTTACGGGCTGCTCACCGCCAACAACATCACCGTGAACGCGGCGCTGCTGGTGTGCGCGCTCTGCGTCTCCAGCTCGATCTTCCTGGTCGAGGAGATGGCCCGGCCGTTCGAGGGGATACTGCGGATCTCCAGCGCAGCGCAGCATGAGGCGCTGGCGCGCCTGGGGCATTAGCGCCCGGTCGTCCCGGAGGATGCGATGACGATGCGAAACGGGAACGGACCCGGCATCGTCACGGCAATGAAGGGGGCCCCTCGCAGGAGCGCGATCCTGGCGCTGCCGGTGCTGCGCGTGGTCCGCGCCTTCGTGGCGCCCGGCCTGCCACATGGCGAGGACACCCTGTCCTGAAGGCATTCTCGCGCGCTTGGTGTCCCTGCCGCAGGAAAGCCCGTAAAATCGCCCTCTTTGCCGCTCGAAACCCCCGTCCCGATGCTCACCTTCCAGCAAGTCATCCTCCGGCTCCAGGCCTACTGGGATGCGCGCGGCTGCGCCATCCTCCAGCCACTGGACATGGAAGTGGGCGCGGGGACGTCGCATACCGCGACTTTCCTGCGCGCGCTCGGCCCCGAGCCGTGGCGTGCCGCGTACGTGCAGCCGTCGCGCCGCCCCAAGGACGGCCGCTACGGCGACAACCCGAACCGGCTCTTCCAGCACCACCAGTTCCAGGTCGTCCTGAAGCCTTCGCCGCCCGACATCCTCGACCTCTACCTCGGCTCGCTCGAAGCGGTCGGCTTCGACCTGAAGGCCAATGACGTCCGCTTCGTCGAGGACGACTGGGAGAACCCGACGCTGGGCGCGTGGGGCCTGGGCTGGGAAGTGTGGATGAACGGCATGGAGATCACGCAGTTCACCTATTTCCAGCAGGTCGGCGGGCTCGAGTGCAAGCCCATCACCGGCGAGATCACCTACGGGCTGGAGCGGATGATGATGTACCTCCAGGACGTCGAGGACGTCTACGACCTCGTCTACACGCGTGCCCCGGACGGCAAGGTGCTCAGCTATCGCGACGTGTTCCACCAGAACGAGGTCGAGCAGTCGGCGTTGCGTTCGAGCATTCCAATGCGGAGGTCCTGCTCGCGAGCTTCGCCGCGCACGAGCAGGAGGCAAAGGGACTGATGGCGGCGAACCTGGCACTCCCCGCCTACGAACAGGTGCTCAAGGCCGCGCACACCTTCAACCTGCTTGATGCGCGCGGCGCCATCTCGGTGACCGAGCGCGCCGCCTACATCGGCCGCATCCGCAACCTCGCGCGCACCGTGGCGCAGAGCTACTACGAATCGCGCGAGCGGCTGGGATTCCCGATGCTCGCGAAGAAGGTCGCCTAGATGGCCGATGCGACGCTGCTGGTCGAGCTGAACACCGAGGAGCTGCCGCCGAAGTCGCTCAGGCGGCTGGGCGATGCTTTCGCCGAAGGCATTCGCGAAGGGCTGGCGAAGCGCGGGCTCGTCACGCCGGAGTCGGTGGCCGCCATGTTCGCCACGCCCCGGCGCCTTGCGCTTTCGCTCACCGCCGTTCGTGATGTGGCGCCCGACGAGGCGTTCACGGAAAAGCTGATGCCGGTTGCAGTAGGCCTCGACAAGGACGGCAAGCCCACGCCCGCGCTCCTGAAGAAGCTCGCGGCGAAACAGCTTTCGCACATCGGCGTGGCCGAGCTCCTTCGCGAAAGCGATGGCAAGGCCGACCAGCTCGTCTACAAGGGCATCGCCAAGGGCAGGTCGCTCGAGGACGGCCTGCAAGCCGCGCTCGACGAAACGCTCGCGGCGCTGCCGATCCCGAAGGTGATGAGCTACCAGCTGGCCGACGGCGAGACCACCGTGCAGTTCGTGCGTCCCGCGCACGGCCTCGTCGCGCTGCATGGCAAGGACATCGTTCCGGTGCGCGTGCTCGGGCTCGAGGCGGGGCGCGTCGTGCACGGCCACCGCTTCCAGGGCGCGAAGGACATTTCCCTGCTGGACGCCGGCGAATACGAGACGCGCCTGAAGAGCGAAGGCGCGGTCATCGCCGGCTTCGACAAGCGCCGCGATGCGATCCTCTCGCTGCTGGAGGAGAAGGCAGGGGAACTTGGCGCCTCGCTCGGGCCGCGCGCCGATGTCGACCGGCTGCTCGACGAGGTCACGGGGCTCGTGGAGCATCCGGCGATCTACGCCGGGCAATTCGACGCAGCCTTCCTTGCCGTCCCGCAGGAATGCCTGATCCTCACCATGCGCGCCAACCAGAGGTACTTCCCGCTCTTTGACGCTGGTGGCGCGCTCACCAACCGCTTCCTGCTGGTGAGCAACATGCGGCTGGGAGATGCGTCCAACATCGTGCGCGGCAACGAGCGCGTGATCCGCCCGCGGCTGGCCGACGCGCGCTTCTTCTTCGAGACCGACAAGAAGGTGCGGCTCGCCGACCGGGTGCCGCTGCTCGCGAAGAGCGTCTATCACAACAAGCTCGGCTCGCTGCTCGACCGCGTCGAGCGGCTGCGCAAGCTCGCGCCGAAGATCCAGGAGATGCTGCCGCGCGGCGCGATGGGCAAATCGTATGCGGATCGTGCGGCGCTGCTTTGCAAGGCGGACCTCGTCACCGGCATGGTCGGCGAGTTTCCCGAGCTGCAGGGCACGATGGGCCGCTACTACGCGGAAGCCGATGGCGAGGAGCACTCCGTTGCGCGCGCGATCGAGCAGCACTACAAGCCGCGCTTCGCGGGCGACACCCTGCCCGAAGGCGACGTGAGCCTGGCGCTCGCGCTCGCGGACAAGCTGGAGACGCTCGCCGGGATGTTCGGCATCGGCGCGCAGCCCACGGGCGACAAGGACCCGTTCGCGCTGCGCCGCCACGCGCTCGGCGTGGTGCGCATGCTCGTCGAGGGCGGGCTGGCCCTCTCGCTCGACCTCCTCGTGCGCGACGCGCTGGGCGTTTTCCCCGCCGGGCTGCTGCACGATGCGCGCGTCGACCTCGCCACGTTTCTTTACGAGCGCCTGCGCGCCTACCTGAAGGACGCGGGCTATTCCGCCAACGAGATCGAATCGGTCCTTTCGATGCGCCCGGACCGCCTCGACCAGGTGCCGAAGCAGCTCGACGCGGTTCGCGCGTTTGCCCTCCTGCCGGAAGCGGAGAGCCTCGCGGCGGCCAACAAGCGCGTGGTCAACATCCTCAGGCAGGCCGAGGCGAAGGGCGAGTCGTTTGCCAACGTCGCGCCCGGGCTGCTGGGGGAGCCGGCCGAGAAGACACTCTTCGAGGCCCTGGGCAAGGCGTCGCTCGTGGCCACGCCGCTCTTCGCCAGCGGCGACTACACCGGGTATCTCAAGGCCTTCGCGGTGCTCAAGGCGCCCGTCGATGCGTTCTTCGACTCGGTGATGGTGAATGCCGAGGACCCGGCCGTGCGCAGGAACCGCCTGGCGCTGCTCGCCGACCTGCGCCGCGAGATGAACCGCGTCGCCGACCTTTCCAAGCTTGCCGCGTGAGGCACCGATGAAACTCGTCATACTCGACCGCGACGGCGTGATCAACTTCGACAGCGACAACTACATCAAGTCGCCGGCGGAATGGAAGCCGATCCCCGGCTCCATCGAGGCGATCGCGCGGCTGAACCAGGGCGGCTACCGCGTGGTGGTGGCGACCAACCAGTCGGGCATCGGGCGGGGCCTCTTCGACATGGCCACGCTCAACGCGATCAACGACAAGATGATGGAGCTGGTGTTCCGGCAGGGCGGCCGCATCGACGCGCTGTTCTTCTGCCCGCACACCAACGACGACAACTGCAATTGCCGGAAGCCCAGGACCGGGATGCTCGAGGAAATATCGGCGCGCTTCCACGTCGACCTGAAAGGCGTGCCCTGCGTGGGCGACGCGTTGCGGGACCTGCAGGCGGCCGATGCCGTCGGCGGCCAGCCGATCCTCGTCCTCACCGGCAAGGGGCCCAGGACGCAGAAGGAAAAGGGGCTGCCGAAGAAGACCCAGGTGTACGCCGACCTTGCCGAGGCCTCGCGTCACCTCACCGCCCCGCACGCATGATCGCGCTGCGATCGTTGCTGTTCATCATCGCGGGCGTCATCGTCACGCCTTTCTACGGCGTGGTGGTGACGGTGCTGGGACCGTTCAGCTTCCATGCCGCGTTCGCCGCCGCGGCCCAGTGGACCCGGGTGATCCTGTGGCTCGCGAAGGTGTGCTGCGGGATACGCCATGAAGTTTCCGGGATGGAGCACGTGCCGGGCTTCCCGGTCGTCATCATGGCCAAGCACCAGTCGGCGTGGGAAACGCTTTTCATGGAGGCCAACCTGCCGCCGCAGTGCTGGATCATCAAGCGCGAGCTGCTCTGGCTTCCCTTCGTCGGCTGGGGATTGTGGGGCGTGAAGTCGATCGCGATCGACCGCTCCAGCGGGCACAGCGCGCGCGAGCAGATCGTCGAGATCGGCGCCCGGCGGCTGGCCGAGGGCATCTGCGTTTCGATATTTCCCGAGGGCACGCGGGTGGCGGTGGGCAAGCGCGGCCGTTACGGCATCGGCGGCGCGGCGCTGGCCACGCGCACCGGCACCCCGATCCTGCCGATCGCGCACAACGCCGGCGAGTTCTGGGGACGCAATGCGTTTCGCAAGCATGCCGGCACGGTGAGGGTCGTCATCGGCCCGCTGATTGCGACCGAGGGCCGCAATCCGGTCTCGGTGAACAGGGAACTCGAGGCGTGGATCGAAGGGCAGATGCAGCGCCTGAACCCGGAGCGTTATGGCACAGTTTGAACTCGTCGGCCGCGACGAACGCTCGCTCGAGCTTGCGGGCGAGCGCGTGCCCTACGTGCTGCTGCGCCGCAAGGGCCGCCGCGGCGTGGGCCTCAAGATCGACCAGGGCGGGCTCGCGGTGAGCGCGCCGGTGTCCACGCCGGTCGCCTCCATCGAGGACATGATCCGCGACAACACGCGCTGGGTGACGAAGAAGCTGCGCGAGTGGGCGGCGCGGGTCGTGCCCGAGCAGTCCTGGAACGAAGGCGCGGTCCTGCCGTGGATGGGCGGCGAGGTCCTGCTCGCGGTAGGCGAGGCCGCGCGCGCCGGATGCGATCTTGACGGCGACACCTTGCGCGTCCGCGTGAGGGACCGCACGCCCGAGGCAATCCGCGCCGCCGTCGTCGGCTGGTACCGGAAGCAGGCGCTGCCGCATTTCGCGTATCGCGCCTTCGTCTTTGCGCGCGCCGTGGACTTGAAGCCGCCGCGGGTGATGGTGTCCTCCGCGGCAACGCGCTGGGGAAGCTGCAATTCGAAGCGCGAGGTGCGGCTGTCATGGCGGCTCATGAAGGCGGCGCCCGCGCTGATCGACTACGTCGTCTGCCACGAGCTCGCGCACCTGCGGCACATGAATCATTCGAGCGCCTTCTGGGCGGAGGTCGGGCGCATGTGCCCGGAGTACCGGGTGCATCGCAAGGAGCTCGACCGCATCGACCACTTGTATCGCGCCTTCTAGGAGGGGAACAACATGCGCATCCTGCACACCATGGTCCGCGTCGGCGACCTCGACCGCTCGATCGCCTTCTACACCGAAGTCCTCGGCATGAAGCTCCTGCGCCGCAAGGATTATCCCGACGGCAGGTTCACGCTGGCCTTCGTCGGCTATGGCGAGGAGAGCGAAGGCGCGGTGATCGAGCTCACCCACAACTGGGACACGAAGTCCTACGACATCGGCAATGGCTTCGGCCACGTGGCGCTTGCGGTGAAGAATGCCGCGCAAGGCCTGCGCCGACGTGAAGGCGCGCGGCGGCAAGGTCACACGCGAGGCAGGTCCCATGAAGCACGGCACTACCGTGATCGCCTTCGTCGAGGACCCTGACGGCTACAAGATCGAGCTGATCGAGCGGGACTGATTGGGGTCAGAAATTCCGATTCATGCGCGGCGTCCTGGACAGATTCCGCTGGAGCGCGAAATCGGGTCAACCCGGTTCCTTGCGGAAATGTACTCTGACCCCGTTTTCTATTTCAGCTGCTTTTCCATCTGCTCGTATTCCGGGCTTTCGGGCTCGAGCTCCCGCAGCCGCTTCACGTAGCCCTGTGCCCGCGCGCGATCTCCTCCCTGCGCGGTGAAGTACGCCAACCCCGACAACAAGTCGCGGTCATTCGGGTTTCTCGCCAGCGCGGTTTCAAGCACCTTCCGCGCTTCCCCGGACTGGCCCGCGTCGTTCAGCGCCACCGCGTAGACATAAGCGAAACGCGCGCTTTCCGGCGCGAGCTGCGCCGCCGTGGCCAGCGCCTTCAGGCTCTCGCCCTTGCGCTTCTGGCGCACCAGCGAAAGCCCCAGCGCGTAGTTGAGCGCTGCCGAGCGCGGATTGCGCGCGAGCCCCTCGCGCAGCGCGGCCTCGGCCTCGGCCTCGGACCCGCTGTTGCGATGAACGTCCGCAAGGTTCGTGTACGCGGCCTCGAACGTCGGATCGATCTCGATCGCCTTGCGGTACTCCGCGATCGCCGCGGCGGCGTCGCCGCGCTGGACATGGAGGTTGCCCAGGTTCATCCGCCCCTCGGGCCGGTCCGCGTTGTAGAGCTGCACCCGGACGTATTCGTCGAGCGCCTTCGCGAGGTCGGCGCGCCGGCTTTCCGCGAGCCCCTTTTCGGGGGCGCCGGCGAGAGCGCGCGCAGCCTCGATGCGCACCGTGCGCACCGGGTCGTCGAGCATGCGGGGAAGGTATCGCTGCCGTGTCGCCGTATCCGCGCTGCCCATCGCCTCCACCGCGGCGAGGCGCACCACGGGATCAGGGTCGTCCAGCGATCGGTTGACGGTTTCGAGCGTGGCCGGGCTGAGCATGCGGCCGAGCCGGTCGATGGCGCTCGCGCGGACCAGCGCGGGCTGCGCCTTGTCGCCGATCACGGCCTGCAAGAGGCTGCGCGCGTTTGCGGCGCCCGACGTGCCGGCCTGCAGCGCCTCGGCGAAATTCTGGAAGCCCGAAGGCGGCTTGCCCGTCCACTTCGCGATCGCGGCAGCGGCCCATTGCGGCGTCTGCTTCGTGTGGCACTTGTTGCAGGCGTTCGGCGTTCCCAGCTTCACCGACAGGTCGGGCCGCGGGATGCGCATCGAGTGGTCATGGCGCGGATCGACCACCATGTAGGTCGTCGTCGGCATGTGGCAGGACGTGCAGTCCGCGCCCGGCGTGCCCGGCTTGTGATGGGTGTGCGAAGCGGCGTCGTATTTCGCCGGCAGGTGGCATTGCGCGCACACTGCATTGCCTGCCGCGTGCAGCTTGAGCGAATGCGGCTCGTGGCAGTCGGAACAGGTGACGCCGGCCGCGTGCATCTTGCTCTGCACGAACGGGCCCCAGTTGTAGACCTCGTCGCGCATCTGGCCGTCGGGCCAGAAGGTCCCGTCGTCCAGGCGCGTGAGCCGGTGGGTATCGAGCGGCGGCTTGCCGTGCACGAAATCGTCGGAGATGCGGCTGGCACGGCCGTGGCAACGGGCGCACACGTCGATCTCGCGCGAAGCGGTTCGCGGCGTGCTGCGCCGCGCGTTCCCTGTTTCCGCTACCGGCACCCACGTCACGCCCTTGCGCTCGTCCAGGGCAACGGCAAGCCCCTTGCCGGCCGCGAGCGTTTGCCAGTCGCCGGTCTTCTTCGCCCAAGCGACGTGGTTCGACCCGGGGCCGTGGCAGGCCTCGCAGGACACGTTCACCTCGGACCACGTCGTCTTGTAAGTTCCCGCCGCGGCGTCGAAGTTCTTCCTCAGGTTGGTCGAGTGGCACTCGGCGCAGGTGAAGTTCCAGTTCTGGCTGGTGGAGGTCCAGTGCAGCCAGTCCCCGGCCTTCACCTTCTGGTCGGGATAGAGGTGGAACCAGCGCTGCCCGCCCTGTACCTTGGGGCGCGAGTCCCAGGCGATCGAGAGCGCCTGCATGCGCCCGCCGGGGAGCTCGATGAGGTACTGCTGCAGGGGACGCACGCCGAAGGCGTACTTGATTTCGTAGTCGGCGAGCTTGCCGTCGGGCCCGTCGGTGTTGACGAAGAACTTTCCATCGCGCCGGGAAAACGTCGATGTGGTTCCGGCGTAGGCGAACTTCGCGTTGGCGAAGTCGCCCAGCACCGACTTCTCGTCCGCGGCCTGCATGGCGAGGTCGTGGTCCGATCCTTTCCATGCGGCGTGCTCCTTCGCGTGGCAGGTCGCGCACTCGGCGCCGCCGACATGGCGCGCCTCCGTGATCGCCTGCGCGCTTGGCGCGGCCGGCGCGCCGGGAGGCGGACGGTCGCGCCCGAACCAGAGCGCGGCAGCTGCGCCGATGACGAGCAGCGCGACGGCAGCGGCAAGCCACGGGCGGCGCGAGGCGCCGGGCGATGGCGCGAGCTGGATCGGTTGCGAGCTCGCGGGTTGCACTGGCGCGGCTGCGCCGCCCTTGTGCGCGCGCTCCCTCGAGCCGGATTTCCCTTTTCTTCCCATTGGCCGGATTATCCTTCAAGAAACCATGGACACCGCGCCATCATGCCGCAGCGTCGGCCAGCGCGATGAACTGCGCGACGCCAAGCGTCTCCGCGCGAGCCGTTGGGGCGATGCCGAGTTCCCCGAATACGCCGGGAGCGACCAAGCCCTTGAGCGTATTGCGCAGCATCTTGCGGCGCTGCGAGAACGCGGCCGCGACCACTGCCGCGAAGCGTTTGTCGTCGCGCGCGCGCGCGCGGCCTGCCGGCAGCGGCACCATGCGCACCACCGCGGAATCCACTTTCGGCGGCGGCGTGAACGCGCCGGGCGGCACCGACAGGACTTTTTCCATGGCAAAGCGGTACTGCAGCATGACCGAGAGCCGGCCGTAGTCGTCGCCGTCCGGGAGGCGCCACCATGCGGTCGACCACTTCGCGTTGCAGCATGAACATGCAGTCGCTGATGCGATCGGCGAAGCCCGCCACGTGGAAGAGCAGGGGCGAGGAAATGTTGTAGGGCAGGTTGCCGACCACGCGCAGCGGCGCAGGCAGTTGCGCGAGGTCGAACTCGAGCGCGTCGCACTCGTGCACGGTAAGGCGCTCCGGCGGGAAGGACTCGCGCAGGCGCGCGGCGAGGTCGCGGTCGATCTCGACCGCGTGCAGGTGCGCGAGGCGCTCGAGCAGCGGGGCGGTGAGCGCGCCCAGCCCGGGGCCGATCTCGAGCATGTTGTCGCCGGGCTGCGGGGCGATCGCGGCGACGATGCGAGCGAGGTAATGCCGGTCGCTCAGGAAGTGCTGGCCGAACCGCTTGCGCGCGCGATGGCCCTGCATGTCACCGCGGAGGCTTGCGCGAGGCAAGCGCGGCGGCGAGCTCGACCGCCTCCAGGAGGCTTCCCGAATCGATCTCGCCGCTGCCGGCGAGGTCGAGCGCGGTGCCATGGTCCACCGAAGTGCGGATGATGGGCAGGCCCAGCGTCACGTTCACGCCGCGGCCGAAGGAGGCGAACTTGAGCACGGGCAGCCCCTGGTCGTGGAACATCGCCAGCGCGCAATCGCCTCGCGCGAGCATGGCCGGCGTGAACAGCGTGTCCGCCGGATAGGGGCCGCTCGCGGCGATGCCTTCGGACTTCGCCTGCGCGATGGCCGGCGCGATCACGTCGATTTCCTCGCGCCCGAGGTGGCCGGACTCGCCGCCGTGCGGATTCAGGCCGGCGACGAGGATGCGCGGCGCCGCGATGCCGAAGCGCGACTTGAGGTCGCGGTCGATGATGCGCAGCGTCTCCACCAGCCACTCGCGGGTGATCGCGCCGCGGCACCGCGGCAAGCGGCAGGTGCGTGGTGGCGAGCGCCACGCGCAGCCCGCCGCCGGTGAGCATCATCACGACATGCGGCGGTGCGGGTGCGCGCGGCAAGGTATTCGGTGTGCCCGGTGAATGGCACGCCGGCGTCGTTGATGGCGCCCTTGTGCACCGGCGCCGTGACCATCGCGTCGAACTCGCCGCCGAGGCAGCCGTCGATGGCGCGGTCCAGGCACGCGAGCACCGCGCGGCCATTGCGCGGGTCGAGGTGGCCGGGAACGACGGGGGCCGGCATGGCGATGTCGATGACTTCAAGCCCGGTGCCCGCGCTGCCTGCCGCGCGAAACGCCGCCGCCGAGTCCGCGCGCGGCGGCGCGCGCGTCGAGCGCGCGAAGGTCGCCGATCACGACAAGGCGCGCAGGGATGCCGCTAGCGCTTGCGCGCAAGGAGCGCGCACAGGTCGTAGCCGATGCCGGCGGGCTCGCCCGCAGTGAGTGCCAGCGTGGGAGGTCTGCTCGCGGCCATCGCGCGGCGCCTTTGCCGCCTAGCGGTCTTCGAGCCGGTATTCGACGAAGGCGCGGTCGCGGATCTGCCGCAGCCAGTCCTGGTATGCCTCGTCGGCCTTGCGGGCGCGAACGGCATTGCGCGCGGCGGCCTTCTTGCGGTCTTCGGAGACCGGTTCCGCGCGGCGCTCGGTCACCTGGATCAGGTGCCAGCCGAATTGCGACTGCACCGGCTGGCTGATCTCGCCATCGCGCAGCGCGTTCATGGCGCGCTCGAACTCGGGCACGGTGTCGCCCGGCACGAGCCAGCCGAGGTCGCCGCCCTTGGCCGCGCTGCCGTCATCCGAGGACACCTTGGCGATCTCGGCAAAATCCTCGCCTGCCACGATCCTCGCGCGCAGGCTCACGAGGCGCGCGCGGACGTCCGCTTCGGAGACGCGTGTCCCTGGTGCGTATCAGGATGTGGCGCGCGCGCGTCTGCTGCACGGCGTCGGACGTCGCGGTCTTGCCGCGCTTCTCCAGCAACTTGATGATGTGGAAGCCGTTGGGGCTGCGCACGATGTCGCTGGTCTCGCCGGGCTTCAACTTGTCCACCGTATCGAGGAAGAGCGTGGGCAGGCGGCCCGCGGCGCGCCAGCCGAGGTTGCCGCCCTGCAGCGCATCCGTGGCGTCCGAATAGGTCGCCGCGACCTGCGCGAAGACCGCGCCCTTGCGCAGCTCGGAGAGCGCCTGCAACGCGCGCCGCCGCCTCGCCTCGATCTGGTCCGGCGTTGCCTGCTGCGGCACCGTCACGAGGATGTGGGAGAGCCGGAACTCGACGTTCGAGGTCTGGTCGCGCGCCTCAGCGGCGAGCTGGCTTTCCACCTCGGCATCGGTGACGACAATGGTGTTGTCCACTTCGCGCTCGCGCAGCCGAGTCAGCAGGATTTCCTGGCGGATGTCCTCGCGGAAGCGCGGATACTTGATGCCGTCCTTCTCGAGCATGGCGCGGAACGCCGCCATGCTCAGGTTGTTGTCCTCGGCGATGCGCTGGATGGTCTTCTCGAGCGTCGCGTCGTCGATCTTGATCCCGTTCTCCTTGGCGAGCTGCACCTGGACCATGTCGTTGATCATGCGCTCGAGCAGCTGCTTCGCGATCACGTCCGCAGGAGGCAGCTGCACGTTCTGGCCCTGCAGCTGGCGCTTCACCAGCGTGATGCGCTCGTTCAGGTCGTTTTGCGTGATCACCTGGTCGTTCACGACCGCGATGATGCGGTCCACCGTTAGCACGCGCGGCACCGCGCTCGGGATGCGCGTGTCGAGGCGGGAGGCGGGCGCCTGCTGCGCGACGCCCGCAAGCGGCACGAGGGCGAGGACGGCGGAAAGGACGGGCAGGGCGAAGGACTTCATTGGCTCAATTCGCTGTTGCTTCGATAGCCGGCGATGTTCTGCCGCAATGTCTCGAGAGGGTTGATGCCGATTCGCGACAGGCCGCTCAGCTCCAGCTGGATCTGGAAGGACGTGGAGACCTGTTGCGAGGAAGTGATGAAGCGGTGGGCAACCGCGCGCAGCTGCCAGCACCCGGAATTATACTCGAAGCCGACCAGCCCCTCGAGGAGCGCCTTGGGCGTGATGCTGTAGTTCCAGCGTGCGACGCCGGTCCAGCCCCCGCCTATCGGCCATTGCGTGGACAGGTCCACCTGGTCGACCGAGTTTCGGGTGTACCGGTAGGAGGCGTTGAAGATCCTTCCCGGCTCGGGCGCGTACCTCGCGCCGAAATCGAAGCGCTGCCACTGGTCGAGGTTGGTGCTGTACTGGGCGTTGCTCTCCACCCAGATCGAGGAAGTCACCTGGCTGGCCACCTGCGCGAGCAGGTCGGAACGCTGCTGCCCGGTGGTCGGCGGCGGGCCGGAGAGTGTCGACCAGCTCCTCGGTGAAGTTGCGGCGCTGGCCGACGGCCGCGCGCAGGCGCTCAAGCCCGGTGGCGTCCTCGAAGAAACGCGTCGTGATTGCGGCCGTGAGCGCGTTGGCATTGTTGACGCGGTCGCCGCCGACGAAGACGTTCTCGCTGAAGATCTGGCGGAAATTGAACTCCGACTGCGCCGTGGTGAAGTTCGGCAGCTCGCTCTGGTTCTGGTAGGGGATGTAGACGTAATAGAGGCGCGGCTCGATGGTCTGCACGAAGGACTTGCCGCCGAAAGTGAACGGCCGGTCGAAGTAGAGGCCGGAGTCGACGCTCGCGATGGGAAGCGAAAGGGACGGGTTGACCGGGCCGGCGGTGTTGCCCGGGAGGTTGTAGTAGTTGTAGTTGAACCCGGCCTTCGGCGTGAGGAATCCCCACGGTGCTGCCAGGGGCAGCGAGACCGTGGGGTAGACGATGAGCCGGTCGCCGTTGATGAGCGTCGGCTGGCGGAAGCGCGACACTTCGCCGGTGAACGCCACGTCGAAGCCGTAGGCGTTCTGCTTGAACCCGTTGACCAGCAACTGCGGCGCAAGCGTGTAGGGCGGCGTGATCGGGTTTCCCGGGTCCTGCAGCACCTGGTAGGACAGGGTCCGCAAGGACGCGGCCCAGTTGGCGTCGTTGTAGCCCAGGATCACGTCGCGCGGCAGGTTCACGATCGAGGTGTTCGCCACGCGAGTGGACAGGTCGCGGAAGTAGTTGTTGTCCGAGACCACCTGCGCGTTCACGGCGAGGGTCACGCCCGGGAAGAGCGTCTGGTTGTGCCTGGCGTAAAGGAAGTAGCGGTCGCGGTCCGCGATGCGGTCGTGCGGCATGTACTCCCCGCCCAGCTCGCCCATGTAGGTCGGCTTCAGGTAACGGAACTCGCCGCCGAGCTGCACGCCGCGCTTGCTGAAGAGCCGCGGCGTGATCGTCGCGTCGTAGTCTTCCGCGATGTTCCAGTAGTACGGCAGCGCGAACTCGAAGCCGCTCTGGCCGGAAGTGCCGAAGGCCGGCGCGAGGAAGCCGCTTTTCCTCTTGTTGTTCAGCGGGAAGTTCAGGTACGGCGAGTAGAGGATCGGGACCCCGAGGAAGAGCACCGTGGCGTCGTACGCGTTGCCTTCGTTCTCCTTGTTGTCGAGCTCGAGCTCGCGCACCCTGAGGTACCAGTCTTCGCGCGGCACCGGGCAGGTGGTGTACACGGCATTGAAGAGCCGGGTGATCTGGTTTTCCTCGAACAGCCCGCGAGCGGCCTTGCCGTGCGCTGCGTGCTTCCGGTCGGCGCGCTTGGCGACATCGAGGACGATCTCGTCCATCTCGCCCTTCTCGTCGCCCAGGTCGTAGACCAGCTTCGGGCCGCTCGCGACGTCTCCGTCGCGGTCGAGGCGCACGTTGCCGGTCGCGGTCACGATCTCCGTTTCGGCTTCGTAGACGATGCGGTCGGCGCGGATCGCGAGCCCGACCTGGCGAATCTCCACGTTTCCCGTCGCGGTGATGCGCTCCCCGACACTGCCCGCGATCTCGTCCGCGCGCAGAAAGCGCGTCGCCTCGCGATCGAGCTTGGGCGGCGGCGGCTTCAGTTTCCGGTCGAGCCTGAGCGCCGCTTCATCGGCCATGGCCGACGACCACCCTGCGAGAAGCACGGCGGCAAGGAGCGATCGGAGGCGTTCGGCGGGCATGAAAGGCGGGGGATGCAGCAGGGGCGGTGCTAAAATTGCGAAGGATACACGCATCGCATGAGCGCCTCCTCGCCCGCCGCTGCAGACACGCGGCTTTCCCTGCTCGAAGAATGGCTCGCGCGCGTTCTGCGCGGAGCGCCGTTTCGCCTCGAGCCCGCGTCTTCGGACGCAAGCTTCCGCCGCTATTTCCGCGTTTTCACCGAAGGCCGGACGCGCGTGGCCATGGACGCGCCGCCCGGGCGCGAGGACTGCCGGCCATTCGTCAAGGTCGCGGCCCTGCTTCGCGATGCCGGCCTGAATGCGCCCGAGGTGCTCGCCGAGGACCTCGAGCGGGGATTCCTCCTGCTCACCGACCTGGGCGGCACGACCTACCTGGCGGCGCTGAAGGCGGGCGATCCCGATCCCCTGATGCGCGATGCCATCGAGGCGCTGGTCCGGTGGCAGCTCGCGAGCCGCCCGAACGTGCTGCCGCCGTATGACCTCGCCTTGATGCGGCGTGAGATCGAGCTGTTCCCGGAATGGTACGTCGGCAGGCATCTCGGCCATGCCCTGGCGCCGGCTCAGCGTGAAGTCCTCGACTCGGCTTTCGGCCGCATCCTCGAGGCCTGCCTCGCCCAACCCGCGGTCTACGTGCATCGCGATTACATGCCGCGCAACCTCATGGTGAGCGAGCCCAATCCCGGCATCCTCGATTTCCAGGACGCCGTGCACGGGCCGATCAGCTACGACATCGCGTCGCTCACGCGCGACGCGTTCCTTTCCTGGGAGGAGGAGCGCGTGATCGACTGGACGGTGCGCTACTGGGAGCGCGCGCGCAAGGCGGGCCTGCCGGTGCGGGGCGATTTCGGCGACTTCTGGCGCGAGGTCGAATGGATGGGGCTGCAAAGGCACCTGAAGGTGCTGGGAATATTCGCGCGCATCCACTACCGCGACGGCAAGCCCCATTACCTCACCGACACGCCGCGCTTTCTCGGCTACGTCCTGGGCGTGGCGCGGCGATACCGGGAGCTCGGCCCGCTCGCGGCACTCATCGACGAGCTCGAAGGCACGCGCGTGCAGGCCGGCTACACTTTCCAGCGATGACACGAGCCCTTATCCTCGCCGCCGGGCGCGGCGAGCGCATGCGCCCCTTGTCCGACACGGTGCCCAAGCCGCTGCTCGCCGTGGGCGGCAAGCCGCTCATCGTCTGGCAGGTCGAGCGCCTCGTCGCCGGCGGCATCACCGGGATCGTCGTGAACCATTCGCATCTCGGCGCGCAGATCGAGGCAGCCCTCGGCGACGGATCGCGCTTCGGCGCGGCCATCCGTCATTCGCGCGAGGAGGAGGCGCTGGAAACAGCGGGAGGAGTTGCCCACGCATTGCACCTGCTCGGGGACCGGCCCTTCGTGGTCGTGAGCGGCGACATCTGGACCGAGTTCCCCTACCGGTCGCTGCTCGCGCGCGCAGCCGAGGTCGAGTCCGGCTTCCCGGCGCATTGCGCGCACTTCGTGCTGGTCGACAACCCCCCGTTTCATCCCGGCGGCGACATGGCGCTCCTCGAGGGGCGCATCGCCCGCGAGGGTGCCATGCTCACCTACGCCAACATCGGCGTGTTCCACCCGAAATGCTTTGCCGGCCTGGATCCCGGCCGGCGCCTCGCGCTTTTCCCGTGGTCGTATGCAATGGTCGAGGCCGGGCGTGTGAGCGGCGAGCACTATCACGGCCGCTGGGCGAACCTCGGGACGCCGCGAGATCTCGAGCAACTCGACAAGGAGCTTTCACCATGACGGTCTATGTCCCGCGCCACTTCTCCGCGGAGGACCCGGCAACGCTCAGGGCCTTCGTCGAGGCGAACGCCTTCGGCACGCTCGTGACGCACCACGACGGCGAGA
The DNA here is from genome assembly GCA_963849005.1 of uncultured beta proteobacterium. Taxonomy (GTDB): domain Bacteria; phylum Pseudomonadota; class Gammaproteobacteria; order Burkholderiales; family Usitatibacteraceae; genus CAWKGC01. Next base: position 212,510 of record CAWKGC010000024.1, read on the forward strand.
CGATGGTCTCGCACATTCCCTTCGTCGTCGATTCGGACGGCGCAGGCGCGCTCGTCCTGCACGGGCACGTCGCGCGCGCCAATCCGCACTGGAAAACGCTGGAGGCGTCGCAGCCGCTGGTGATCTTCAGCGGCCCCCACGGCTACATTTCGCCGACGTGGTACGAAAAGCACCCGAGCGTGCCGACCTGGAACTACACGGTGGTCCATGCGCACGGAGTGGCGCGGCTGGTCGATGCCGCCGCGCTCGAGCGCACGCTCGGCCGGCTGTCGGCGCACTACGAGTCGGGGAACCCCGAGCCCTGGCGCATGGAGAGCCTCGATCGCGACTTCACGGACACGATGATGCGGGCGATCGTCGGCTTCGAGATCGCGGTCGAGCGGCTCGAGGGCAAGTTCAAGCTGTCGCAGAACCGCGTCCCCGCCGACCAGCGCCGCGTGATCGCCGCGCTGGAATCGCGCGGGGAAGGCGGGCTCGCGGCGATGATGCGCAAGGCGTGTTTTCCGGATGGGGCGGAAACCCCGTAAAATCGCGCTTTCGCGTGCCGCAAGCGGCCCATTGCACGGAGTCCTCGATGAAATCCGAACACCTGATCGCCGTGAAACCGTTCGTCCAGCGCCGCGCGCGCCTTGCCGGTGCGCTCGGCGAGGGCGTGCTGGTCATGCCGACCGCGCCGGAACGCACCCGCAACGCCGATTCGCAATACGACTATCGCTGGGACAGCGGGTTCTATTACCTCACGGGATTTCGCGAGCCCGAGTCGGTGCTGGTGATCGCGCTCGGCAAGAAGCCGCGACATATCCTGTTCTGCCGCGAGAAGAACCTCGAACGCGAGATCTGGGACGGCTACCGCTTCGGCCCGGACCTGGCGCGCGAGGCGTTCGGCTTCGACGAGGCCTACCCGATCGGCGAACTCGAGGAGCGCCTGCCCGAGCTGATCGCCAACCAGGACGTGCTGCATACGACGGTTGGCGCCGATCCCCAGTGGGACGTGCGCGTCACCGGCTGGCTGAACGCCGTTCGCGCGAAGGCGCGCACCGGCGTCACCGCGCCGGTCGAGATTCGCGAGGCGCGCGCGATGGTGAACGACATGCGCCTCATCAAGGACGACCAGGAGCTGGCGATCATGCGCCGCGCCGCGGAGATCTCCGGGGCCGCGCACGTGCGCGCGATGCGCGCTGCATTGCCCGGGCGCCGCGAGTACGAAGTCGAGGCCGAGCTGATCCACGAATTTTGCCGAAATGGCGCGCGCGCGCCGGCCTACGGCTCGATCGTCGCCTCCGGCGCCAACGCCTGCGTGCTGCATTACCGCGAGAACTCGGCCGTGCTGCGCAAGGGCGACCTGATGCTGATCGACGCGGGCTGCGAGCTCGACAGCTATGCCGCCGACATCACCCGCACGTTCCCCATCGGCGGGCGCTTCTCCGGCCCGCAGAAGGACATCTACGAGCTCGTTCTCGCCTCGCAGGAAGCGGCCATCAAGATGGTGAAGCCGGGCGCCGACTTCGTCGCCTACCATGACGCCGCCACGCGCGTGCTCGCGCGCGGGTTCATCGACCTGAAGCTGTGCAAGGGAACGGTCGATGCGGTGATCGATAGCGGCAGCCTACAAGCAGTTCTACATGCACCGCACCGGCCATTGGCTGGGGCTCGACGTGCACGACGCCGGCGACTACATGCTGCGCGGCAAGTGGCGCAAGCTCGCGCCCGGCATGGTGCTCACCGTCGAACCGGGATGCTACATCCGGCCGGGGAAGGGCGTTCCCAAGGCGTTCTGGAACATCGGCGTGCGCATCGAGGACGACGTTCTGGTCACGGGCAAGGGGCGCGAGGTCCTCACAGCCGCATGCCCGAAGACGGTGAAGCAGGTCGAGGAGGCGGTGCTGGGCCGCTAGGCCCGGGTGCCGCGCCATGCAGCCCTCGGCGCCATCGCCGGCCGTGCTCGATGTCGCGATCGTCGGGGCGGGGCCTGTGGGCGCCGCGCTCGCTGCCCGGCTTGCGGGAACCGGGCTTTCCTTCGCGGTCATCGAGGCGCGCGAGAGCGCAGCGGTTGACGCGCGCACGCTCGCGCTTTCGCATGCCAGCCGCTTGTTCCTCGAACGCGCCGCGGCGTGGCCCGCGGCAGTCACGCCGATCGAGTCCATCCATGTTTCCCAGAAGGGCGGCCCGGGTCGAACCCTGATCACGGCGCGCGAGCAGGGCCTGCCGGCGCTGGGCTATGCGCTGTCCTACGTGGACCTGCAGGCAGCGCTTGCGGCACGCCTGCAGGCGGCGGAAATCGACGTTCGCTACGGCGCGCGCGTCGAGGCGATAGAGCTCGGCGAAAAGGCGGTCGTGCGCTACGCTCGTGGCGGCGCGATAGAGGCCATCACTGCGCGCCTGCTGGTGCTCGCCGACGGCGGCGCCAACGCGCACCTCTTGCCCGGCATCGCGTTTTCCGAGAAGGACTACGGGCAGACGGCGGTCACCGCGAAGGTCGCCACCGATCGGCCGCATGGCGGCCGGGCCTACGAGCGCTTCACGAACGAGGGCCCGGCGGCGCTGCTGCCCCTCGGGAGCGGCTATTCGCTGGTATGGACGGCAGGGCCGGAGGAAGCAACGCGCCTGAAGGCGCTCGACGAAGAGACCTTCCTTGCGCAATTGCAGGAGCACTTCGGCGATCGCGCCGGGCGATTCATCTCCGCGGGAACGCGTGCGGCGTTTCCCCTCAAGCTGCGCACCATCAACGAGGCCATCGCCAGGCGCACCGTGCTGGTGGGCAACGCCGCACGCACCTTGCATCCGATCGCGGGGCAGGGACTCAACATCGGGCTGCGCGATGCCGAGGCGCTGGCCGGGCTGCTGCTGTCTGCCGGGCGCGAAGAGATCGGCGGCGCGGCGATGCTCGAGGAATACCGCGACCTTCGCAGCCGCGACAGCGCGCGCGGGGCCTCGTTTACCGACCTGCTCGTGTCGGCCTTTGCGCGGCGCGGCCCGATGGTGAAGTGGGGCCGCGGACTCGCGCTGACCGCGCTCGATGTGCTGCCGCCGGCGCGCCGCCTGCTCGCGGACCGCATGATCTTCGGGGCGCCCTCGCGGTGACGCGGCAGCCGGTCATCGTCGTGGGCGGCGGGCTCGTCGGCCTCGCATTCGCCTGCGCCGTGAAGGATTCGCCGGTCAAGGTTTTCGAGGCCCGCGCCGCGGAACCGCGCGCGCCCGGCGATGCCCGGGATTCGCGCATCTACGCGCTGAGTCCCGGCACGCGGCGTTTCCTTTCCGGTATCGGCGCGTGGGACAAGCTCGATGGCGACCGGGTGACCGCCGTCGGGCGCATGGTCGTCTCGGGCGACGCCGGCGGCAAGCTCGATTTCGTCGCGCCAGCGGGCGAGGCGCTCGCCTGGATCGCCGAGGGCGACCGGCTGCTCGATGCGCTTGGCCTGCGGGCACGCGAGCTCGGCGAGGTTTCCGTGGTCGCGCCGGCCGCCGGGGCAATCGATCAAGGCCATGCCGCGGGATGCGAATTGCGCCTGCAGGACGGCTCGGTGCATTCGGGCACGCTCGCGGTCGCCGCCGACGGATCCGGATCGTGGATGCGCGGCGAACTGGGCGTGGCCGTCGATTGCGACGACTACGAGGAGACGGCGTTCGTCGCGAACTTCGAGACGGAACGGGCGCATTCCGGCATCGCCCGCCAGTGGTTCTCTGGCGACGGCATCCTTGCGTGGCTGCCGCTCGCGGGCAGGCGCGTCTCGATCGTCTGGTCGGCCTCTGCAGCGCTCGCCGCGGAACTCACGGCGCTTGACCATGTGCCGTTTGCCGCGCGCGTGGAGGCGGCCGGCGACGGCGTGCTCGGCGCGATGCGCGTCGATTTCCGCGGTCTTGCGCTTTCCGTTGCGCCGCCTTCGCGCCCGCAACCTCGCGATGCCCGGCGCGGTCCTTGTCGGCGATGCGGCGCACACGCTCCACCCGCTTGCCGGGCAGGGAGTGAACCTCGGCTTCAGGGATGCGCAGGAGCTTGCGGCGACGCTCGCCGCGCGTTCGCCGCTGGAGCGGCCCGGCGACCTTGCCGTGCTGCGACGCCACGAACGAGCGAGGCGCGAGGATATCGCGGCGATGTCGGTGACCACGCACGGCCTCGACCGGCTTTTTTCCTCGGGTTCGCCTGCTGTCCGGCGCCTGCGCAATGCCGGGCTTTCGCTCACCGACCGGATGGCGCCCCTGAAGCGAGCCTTCGCGTACCACGCGATGCAGTGATGCCTGTGCGGAACTTTGTCGCCGTGCAACTGACCAAGGCAAACCACACAAGGCCCTGACATGAAAATCCTGCTCCGTATCATTACCTGCCACGCTGGCCCTCGCACTCGGCCTTCCTGCGCTCGCCAATCCCGACGACGTCAAGGCGCAACTCGCGAAGAAGTTTCCCGAAGCGAAGGTCGATACCGTGCGCAAGGTGCCCTATGGCGGGCTCTACGAGGTCACCGGCGCGGGCGAGGTGTTCTACACTGACGAGAAGACCACCTTCCTCGTGCTGGGAAGCGTGATCGACACGAAGACGCGCGAGAACATCACCGAGTCGCGATGCGCAAGCTTTCCGCGCTGTCGCTCGACCAGTTGCCCCTCGATTCCGCGATCAAGATCGTGCGTGGCAATGGCGCGCGCAAGGTCGTCGATCTTCGAGGACCCGAACTGCGGCTACTGCAAGCAGTTCGAGCGCGACCTGGCCGGCATTACCGATGTAACGATCTACGTGATGCTCTATCCGATCCTTTCGCCCGAATCGATGGTGAAGTCGAAGGCGATCTGGTGTTCGGCCGACAAGGGCAAGGCGTGGATGGACTACATGCTCAAGCAACCACGCCGGCAACGATGGTGCGTGCGAGACGCCGATCGACAAGATCCTCACATTCGGCCGCGACAAGCGCATCACCGGCACGCCGACGATCTTCTTCGAGGATGGCGAGCGCATTCCCGGCGCGATTCCCGCGGGTCAGCTCGAGCAGAAGCTCGCCGCCGCCTCTGCGAACGTCGCCACGGCGAAGAAAAAGTAGGGCGCGGCGCGCTGGTCAGCGGCTTGCTGCCGCGACGAAGAACAGCGCGATGGGACAGGCGATGCCCGCCGTCCAGATCGCCGAGCGCAGGATCGGCCGGTTGCTCACGTAGGCCAGCGTGTACAGCACGCGCGCGGCGATGAAGCCGGCGGCGAGCGCGTCGACGGTCGCCTGCGGCGCGAGCGACAGGTGGGCGATGATCACGGCCGCGGCAAAGAGCGGAAACGCCTCGAAGCCGTTCAATTGCGCGTTGTTCGCGAGCTTGCGCCATCCGGCCTGCTGCGCGAGCCAGGCGCGCGGGTCGCGGTTGTCGTAGCCCGGGCGCAGCTTTGCGATGGCCACGGTGAGGTACGGCAGGAGTCCGGCGACGAGCACGCACCAGTAAGCGATGGTCATGGTTTTCCTCCGTTGGCGGCGGGCGGGACGTAACCCTTCGGCAGCAAGACCCACATCCGGCCCTGTTGCTTCATGCGCCCGGCCTGGTTTCCCGCCGCGTCGCCGAAGCCCCAGTAGTAATCGGCCCGCACGCCGCCCGCAATCGCCCCGCCCGTGTCCTGCGCGACCATCAGGCGGTTGAGGGAGCGCGGCGTTGCCGGCCAGGTGGTGGCGAGGTACACCGGGACGCCCAATGGCACGACGCGCTGGTCGACTGCGATCGAGCGCTCCGCGGTCAGCGGGACGCCAAGCGTGCCGATCGGGCCGGGAAGGTCCCTGGGCAGGAGCTTGAAGAACACGTAGCTGGGATTGGCGTTCAGGTACCGCTGCACTTTCTTCGGGTTGCTTGCCGGGCCCATTCCTTGATGCCTTGCATCGAGGCGCGCTCGGCGGGGATCTCGCCGTTCTGGATGAGCAGCCGGCCCGTCGAGCGGAAGGGGTGGCCGTTCTGGTCGGCATAGCCGACGCGCACCAGTTCGCCGCTGTCGAGCTCGATCTGCCCGGAGCCCTGGATGTGCAGGAAAAAGAGTTCAACGGGATCGTCGACCCATGCGATCTCGAGTCCCTTGAGCGGCTCGCCGCTGCCTTCGATGTCGGCGCGGTCGAGATAGGGCACGACGCGGTTGCCGTCGACGCGCCCGCGCAGGCGGCGGTGCTTCAGGTCCGGGTAGACGGAGGAAAGGTCGATGGTGAGCATGTCCTGCGGCGTGCCATAGAGCGGGTAGCGGTACTTCGGCGTGCGCACCAGGCTGCCCTTGAGCAGCGGCTCGTAGTATCCGGTGACGAGGCCCGTGCTGGTCTCGTCGGCATTGATCACCTGGTGCGGATCGAAATTCGCCTCGAAGAAGGCGCCGATCTCGCGTTCCGAGGCGGCCGCGGGAACGGCGGCCGCGGCGTCGCAGGCGCTCTTCCAGTTCTCCTGCCCCTTCAGGGCCGGGCATCCGCGCAGGAATGCCGTGTGCGCTTCACGCAACGATTCCTTGCCCCAGTCCGGAAGGTCGAGCCATGAGGCAGGCTGCAGCCGGCCGCGGTATTCCGCCGGGGCCGCGGGCGAGGGAGCGGGCGCGATGGGGGGCAGCGCGGGCTCGGGTGCGCCGGTGCCGGAAGCGGGGCGGGCTGCACGGGCGCGGAAACGGGGGCGCTGGTGGCGGCACAACCGGCGCCGGGGGCGGCGCCGCGCAACTCGCGACCAGGAGGGATGCGGCTACGGAACGTATAATCCGGCCAGCACGCAAGGTGCGTGAGGGAGCGGGCGGCATGGCTTGGGTTTTCCTGGAAATCGTGGTCGCGCTGGCGGTGGCCGTCGCGATCGTCTGGTGGACCTTGCCGCGCAAGCCCAAGCCTCCCGACGGGACGCGCGGGCCGGACAAGGAGGCGTGACTCAGTGGAGCACGCGCGGCACGGAGAGCGTGAACTCCGGAATGCGCGCTTCGAACCGCGTGCCGTCGGTCGCGATCATCTGGTAGGTCCCGCGCATCGTTCCCACGGCGGTGGGGATCGATGAGCCGCTCGAATACTCGAAGGTATCGCCGGGCCCCAGGGTGGGCTGCTCGCCGACCACGCCCATGCCCCGCACTTCCTGCACCTGGTTGTCCGCGTCGGTGATGATCCAGTGCCGGCTCATCAGCTGCGCCGGCACGTTGCCTTCGTTGGTGATGCGGATCGTGTAGGCGAACACGAAGCGGTCGTCCTCCTCGTCCGACTGGTCGGGCAGGTAGGTCGAGTGCGCGGTCACCGCGATCGCGTATTTCTTCGCTTCTTCCATCGCGGGAATGTTAGCAGGAAACTCCCGCCGCGGCGCGGCAGGAGGCAAGCGAAATCGCTTACAATCCGCTCTCACCCGGGGGCCGCTTTCCGCCATGCACAGAATCGCACCCAGCATCCTTTCCGCGGACTTCGCGCGGCTCGGCGACGAAGTCCGCGACGTCATCGCGGGCGGCGCCGACCTGATCCATTTCGACGTGATGGACAACCATTACGTCCCCAACCTGACCATCGGCCCCCTGGTGTGCGAGGCGATCCGACCGCATTGCAGCGTGCCGATCGACGTGCATCTCATGGTGCGCCCCGTGGACCGCATCGTCCCCGATTTCGCCAAGGCGGGCGCTTCCATCATCAGCTTCCATCCGGAGGCGAGCGAGCACATCGACCGCACCATCGCGCTGATCCACGAATGCGGATGCAAGGCGGGGCTGGTGTTCAATCCCGCAACGCCGCTCCACCACCTCGACCATGTGATGGACAAGATCGACCTCGTGCTCATCATGTCGGTGAACCCGGGATTCGGCGGGCAGTCCTTCATTGCCTCGGCCCTGGCGAAATTGCGCGAGGCGCGCAAGCGCATCGACGCGAGCGGCCGCGACATCTGGCTCGAAGTGGACGGCGGGGTGAAGGCGGACAACATTGCCGGGATCGCGCGGGCGGGCGCCGACACCTTCGTCGCCGGCTCTTCGGTGTTCGGCGCCAGGGACCGCAAGGCCGCGCTCGCGGGGTTGCGCGCGTCGCTCGCGAAAGCTTGAGCGCTTCCCCGGTCCGCGCCGTCCTGTTCGACCTGGACGGCACGCTCATCGATACCGCGATCGACCTTGCCGATTGCGGCAACGCGATGCGCGCGCGCCTTGGCCTGGCGCCGCTTTCCGCTGAAACGCTGCGCGGATTCATCGGCAAGGGCCTGGCCAATTTCATCGCCATGTCGCTCGAGGGCGCCGCGGCGGACCCGGAGGAGGCCACGCGCTTCTTCCAGGAACGCTATTTCGAGACCTGCGCGGCGAACTCGCGGCCGTACCCGGGAGCCATCGCGGGGCTCGACCTGCTCCGGGCCGCAGGCATCGCGCTGGGCGTGGTGACCAACAAGGCGGGACGCTTCACCGAGGCGATCCTCGAGCGCACCGGGGTCAGGGATCGGTTCGCGGTGGTCGTCTCCGGCGACACGCTCGCCCACAAGAAGCCGCATCCCGAGCCCGTGCTGCACGCGGCCCGCATGCTGGGGGCCGATATCTCGCAGACGCTCTTCATCGGCGACTCCGGCATCGACGTCGCCGCGGCGCGCGCAGCCGGCTGCCGCGTCTGGCTGGTCCCCTACGGCTATTCCGAAGGAGTGAATGCCGGCAGCCTCGGCGCGGACGCGATCGTCCCCGACATTGAAGCCGCGGCCAAATCGATTACAATCCGTGCGTAGTCCCTCCACGGTCTCCGATCCCATGGCACCCCAAAGGCGCATTTTCGAGTGGCGATGGCAGAACTGGCGCTAGCGCGCCGGCCGTACTTGCACGTCCCCCGAAACACGCAGCCCCGCAGGTGAACCATGACTGAAGCCGAATTCCTGGCGCTCCAAGCGGCCGGGTACAACCGAATCCCCGTGACGCTCGAGACGCTGGCCGACCTCGACACGCCGCTTTCCATCTACCTCAAGCTCGCCAACCAGCCGGGCTCCTACCTGCTCGAGTCGGTGATCGGCGGCGAGCGCTTCGGGCGCTATTCGATCGTCGGGCTGCCGGCGCGCGAGAAGCTCGAGGTCGAAGGGCGCCGCGTGCAGGTTGTCCGCGACGGCGCGGTCGCCGAGGAACACGAGCGCGACGACCCGCTGGAATTCATCGACGAATACGCGCGCCGCTTCCGCGCCGCGCCGCTCGCCTCCGGGCCGCGCTTCGCGGGCGGGCTGGCCGGCTACTTCAGCTACGACGTGGTGCGCTACATCGAGCCGAAGCTCGGCCACGATGCACGCGCCGACGAGATCGGGCTGCCGCCCATCCGCCTGCTGCTTTCGGAGGAACTTGCCGTCGTCGACAACCTCTCCGGCAAGCTGCACCTGATCGTCTATGCCGACCCGGCCGTGCCGGGCGCGTGGGACGCGGCGCAGGAGCGGCTGCAGCAGTTGCGCCGGAAGTTGCGCGAACAGGCGCCGCTGCCGCCGCATGCCGATCCCGGCCCGATGGCGGAGCCGCGTTCCAACATCGGCAAGGAGGCGTTCTTTGCGGCCGTGGCGAAGTCCAAGCGCTACATCTTCGACGGCGACATCATGCAGGTGCAGGTATCGCAGCGCCTGTCGCAGCCCTACCGGGGCTCGCCGATGAACCTCTATCGCGCGCTGCGCTCCATCAACCCGTCGCCCTACATGTTCTATTTCGATTTCGGCGACAGCTGCGTGGTCGGCGCTTCGCCCGAGATCCTGGTGCGCCGCGAGGGCGACCAGGTGACGCTCAGGCCGATCGCCGGCACGCGCAAGCGCGGCGCGACGCCGGAGCGCGACCGCGAGATGGAGAAGGAACTCGTCACCGATCCCAAGGAACGCGCCGAGCACCTGATGCTGATCGACCTCGGGCGCAACGACCTCGGGCGCATCGCGAAGATCGGCACGGTCAAGGTCACCGAGACCATGGCGGTCGAGCGCTATTCGCACGTCATGCACATGGTGTCGAACGTCGAGGGCATGGTCGATCCCGGGCTCACCGCGATGGAGCTGCTGCGCGCCACTTTCCCGGCGGGCACGGTGACGGGCACGCCCAAGGTCCGGTCGATGCAGATCATCGACGAGCTGGAGCCGACGCAAGCGCGGCATCTACGCCGGCGCGGTCGGCTACATCGGCTTCAACGGCAACGTCGACCTCGCCATCGCGATCCGCACGGGGGTGGTGAAGGACGGGCAGCTGCATGTCCAGGCGGCGGCGGGAATCGTCGCCGACTCGACTCCTGAGAGCGAATGGCTGGAGACGCAGAACAAGGCCCGGGCGCTGTTGCGCGCCGCGGAGATGGTGAACGAAGGCCTCGACGCGACAATGGAATGAGGCCGCCATGCTCCTGATGATCGACAACTACGATTCGTTCACCTTCAACCTCGTCCAGTACTTCGGCGAGTTGGGCGAGGAGGTGCGCGTGTTTCGCAACGACGAGATCGACGTCGCGGGCATCGCGGCGCTGGCACCCGCTCGCATCGTGATTTCTCCCGGGCCGTGCACGCCGAACGAGGCCGGCGTCTCGGTGCCGCTGGTGAAGGCGTTTTCGGGGAAGATCCCGATACTCGGCGTGTGCCTCGGCCACCAGGCGATCGGGCAGGCGTTCGGCGGCCGGATCGTTCACGCCAAGACGCTGATGCACGGCAAGGTCTCGCGCATCCACCATGAAGGCAAGGGCGTGTTTGCCGGATTGCCCTCGCCGTACAACGCGACGCGCTACCACTCGCTCGCGATCGAGCGCTCGAGCTGCCCGGCGGAACTCGAGATAACCGCGTGGACCGAGGACGGCGAGATCATGGGCGTGAAGCACCGGACGCTCGCCGTCGAGGGCGTGCAATTCCATCCCGAGTCCATCCTCACGGAGCACGGCCATGCGCTGCTCCGCAATTTCCTTGAAAGCTGAGGCATAGCCATGTTCACGGCACAGGAGGCGATCAACCGCCTTTCCGACAAGCGCGAGATCTTCTTCGACGAAATGGTCGACCTGATGCGCCAGGTGATGGAGGGCAAGGTGACGCCGGTGCAGCTGTCGGCGATCCTGATGGGCCTGCACGTGAAGACCGAGTCGGTCTCCGAGATCGCCGCCGCAGCGCAGGTGATGCGGGAGTTCTCGACCAAGGTCGAGGTCGGCCCGGCCGAGCACCTCGTCGACACTTGCGGCACCGGCGGGGACAAGCTGCACACCTTCAACATCTCGACGACGGCGGCGTTCGTCACGGCTGCGGCGGGCGCAAAGGTCGCCAAGCACGGGGGCCGCGCGGTGTCGTCCCAGTCGGGCAGCGCCGACGTGCTCGAGGCGCTCGGCGTCAATCTCTCGCTCACGCCGCAGCAGGTGGCGCAGTCGATCCGCGAGATCGGCGTCGGCTTCATGTTCGCGCCCAGCCATCATCCGGCGATGAAGTACGCGGCGCCCGTGCGCAAGGAACTGGGCATGCGCACGATCCTGAACATCCTCGGCCCCCTGACCAACCCGGCGGGCGCGCCCAACCAGCTGATGGGCGTGTTCCACGCCGACCTCGTGGGCATACAGGCGCGCGTGCTGAAGATGCTGGGATCGAAGCACGTGATGGTCGTGCACGGCGAGGACGGGCTGGACGAAATCTCGCTTTCCGGGCCCACCCATGTCGCCGAGCTGAAGCACGACTTCATCACCGAGTACAAGCTCGAGCCGAAGCAGTTCGGGCTCGAGATGGCGCCCATCGAGGCGATCCAGGCGAAGGGCCCGGAGGCATCGAAGGCGATGTTGCTCGCGGTGCTCGAAGGCCAGGGCGGCCCGGCGCAGGACATCGTGGTGTTGAATGCCGCGGCGGCGCTGTACGTCTCGGGAATTGCCGGCGATGTCTGGGGCGGCGTGGCGCTGGCGAGGGAGTCGATAGCGAGCGGCAAGGCGCGCAGGAAGCTCGATGAGCTCATCGCCTTCACGGGCGCGTTCAAGGGGGCCGCGTGAGATGAGCGACGTGCTGGCCCGCATCCTCGAATCCAAGAGGGAAGAGGTGGCGAGGGCAAAGGACGCCCGGCCATTGGCGGCGATCGAGCGCGAAGCCGGGGAAGCGGGGCCGGTGCGCGATTTCGTCGCTGCATTGCGCGAACGCGCCGCTCGCGCGATGCCGGCAGTGATTGCCGAGATCAAGCGCTCCAGCCCGAGCAAGGGCGCGATTCGCCTCGATCTCGATGTGGCTGCCGTTGCGCGCAGCTACGAGGCGAATGGGGCGGCGTGCCTTTCGGTGCTGACGGACAAGGCGTTCTTCGGCGGATCGCCGGAGGACCTCAAGGTCGCGCGGCTCGCCTGCAGCCTGCCGGTGCTGCGCAAGGACTTCATCGTGGATCCGTGGCAGGTCTACGAGGCGCGTGCGATGGGGGCGGACTGCATCCTGCTCATCATCGGCTCGCGCCCTCCGGATGAACTCGTGGCGCTCGAGTCGCTCGCCATGTCGCTCGGCATGGCGGTGCTCATCGAATGCCACGACCGCGAGCAGTTGCGCATCGCACTGCAACTTCGCAGTCCCCTGATCGGCATCAACAACCGGGACCTGCGGACTTTCGAGACGCGCCTGGAGACAACATTGGAGCTGAAAGGCGATGTTCCGGCCGACCGGCTCTTGATCGCCGAAAGCGGGATCGGAAAACCCGCGCAGGTCCGGATGCTCAAGGAAAACGGAGTGTGCGCCTACTTAGTCGGAAGTGCTTTGATGGCGGCGGATGACCCAGGGAAGGCACTGCGATCCTTGTTCGGCGGAGCCTAGGAAAGGCCGCCAAACAGGGTGTTGCGGAAATGCAACAAGCCCCCGGTTTTGTTGCGCGCTTGGTAGATACCGCTTGAGAGACGCGGCCGGCTTTGGCATGATGTATGTGGCTTCTCAAAAAGATATCTGGGAGAAGTAGTCATGGGGGCCGTGCAAGGCCTCATCGAGGTTACATAGCGCTTTCGTTGATACGGCCTCAACTAAACAAAGGAGATTTCTGATGAATAAGAAACTGATCGCCTTGGCAGTCGCGGGTGCGATTTACGCGCCTACCGTGATGGCCCAGTCGGCAAATCCGGTGACGCTCTACGGTCGGGCATGGGGCATGGTGGAGTCTGTCCAGGCCAAAGACGGCCCGTCCAGCGCTGTACCGATCGCTAACCGCATGCGCGTTTCGGACCAAAGCTCGTACTTCGGCATTCGCGGCACGGAAGACATCGGCGGCGGCGTGAAGGCGTTTTTCCAGATGGAAACCGCGTTCAACCTCGACCAGAACACCACCACGTTCGCCGCGCGCAACAGCGGCGTCGGCATCCAGGCCGGTTGGGGGTCCTTGCTCTGGGGCCGTTGGGACACGCCGTACAAGGAATTCACCGGCCGTTTCGACCCGTTTGCGGACAACACCGCAGCCGGCTTCGCGGGCGTGATGAACGACCGCGGCAACTTCGACGTCCGCTCCCAGAACGTCATCCAGTACTGGATGCCGAAGATCGGTGGCTTCGATGCGCGCCTCGCCTACACCGCCAACGAAAACAAGACGCCCAGCTCCGGCACGCCCCCGAGCTGCGGCACGACGGCAACCGGTTGCGCCAACCCCTGGGGTTGGAGCGCCGCTGTGCAGTGGGCAGGTGGCCCGTTCCGGACCGCCCTGGCGTATGAGAAGCACAACGACACGATCCGTGGCGTTGCTCAAGGCGGCACAAGGGAGCAGGGCGTGTCGTTCATGGGCGCGTGGAAGATCAGCGCGTTCGAGCTTGGTCTTATCTACCAGCAGTACAAGACCAACAACAACCAGGTCGCCGGGCTGAGCATCAACCAGCAGAAGGCCATGGAAGTCTGGGGCACGTACCAGATGGGCAAGAGCCAGTTCATCCTGGCCTGGACCGCCTCGAAGGACGGTGGCCGGAACCTCCAGAACGTCGCCAACACGGAAAACACCCAGCCGGAGTGCCAGGCGATCGCCGTTGCGTGGAACTACCAGGTTACCAAGCGCACGACGTTCATGACCCAGTACATGGGGGTCAAGAACAAGGAAAACGCTCCGCTGTACAGCCTCACGGCAGGTGCCGCGAACGCGAACGGCTGCAACTTCGGATCGAACGCGCTCGCGATCACAGTTGGTCAAGACCCGCAGGCATTCGCTGTCGGCATGCGCCACCTGTTCTAGGCAAAGCCGTACGCGATACGCAGCAAGTGTGTGAGACGGGCGCCGGTTTTCCGGCGCCCGTTTTTTTTGGAGTCATGGATGATATCGCCTGCACGCATCCTCGGGCCGCGCGACCGCCTGATCTCGGCATTGGACGACGGGCTGCGCACGCTCTTTGCCTCGCCCTCCGCGTCAAGGCCGGTTCCGGGCGATGCGAAGCATGCGATCGAAGAATCTGCCGCGCGGCGCCACTCCGCCGGCCTCATGCGGGTGAACCACGCGGGCGAAGTTTGTGCCCAGGCCCTCTATTCCGGGCAGGCCCTTGTTGCCCGCGACAGGCGCACGCGTGAAGTCCTCGAGGTTGCAGCATCCGAGGAGCGCGACCACCTTGCATGGTGCGAGACGCGCTTGAATGAACTCGACAGTCGCCCGAGCATTCTCGGCCCCGCCTGGTTTGCCGGATCCTTCGCGCTTGGCGTCGCCTCGGGCCTGGCGGGCGATCGCTGGAGCCTGGGCTTTCTCGTCGAGACCGAGCGCCAGGTTGAACGCCACCTGGACGGCCACCTGCGGCAACTTCCCGACGAAGACCATCGCAGCCGCGCGATCGTCGCGCAAATGCGTGACGACGAGATCCGGCATGGCCAGAGCGGCGAGGATGCGGGAGGCGCGCCGCTGCCGTCGGTGGTGCGCGCCATGATGAAAGCGGCCGCCACCTTCATGACCCGAACTGCGTATTGGGTCTGAACGCCTCGACCTAGCGCTCGACGATTTCGAAATCCGCGGTGATCTCGGCGGTCTTCGCCAGCATCGCCGAGGCCGAACAATACTTGTCCTTCGAAAGCTTGATCGCGCGCTCGACTTGCACGGGACTGAGGCCCTTGCCGGTGACGACGTAGTGCATGCGGATGCGCGTGAATACCTTGGGCTCGCTTTCGGCGCGTTCGGCGTCGAGTTCCACCACGCAATCCTCGATGGCCTGCCGCGCCTTGCGCAGTATCAGCACCACGTCGATCGCGCTGCACGCACCCGTGCCCATCAGTACCAACTCCATCGGCCGGGCGCCGAGGTCGCGGCCGCCGGCATCGGGCGAGCCGTCCACGACGATTGCATGGCCGCTGCCGCTTTCGGCGATGAAGGTCACGCCTTCGCTCAGCTTGATGCGCGCCTTCAAGCTTCCGCCTTCGCCGGCGCCGCCTCTGCGGTCGCGCTGCGCAGGTCGAGCCAGGCTGCAGTGAGGTTCATCGCCAATGCCAGCAGCACCGGGCCGACGAATATGCCGACGAAGCCGAAAGCGAGCGCGCCACCGAAGACCCCGAGCACGACCGGCAGCAGCGACATGCTGCTGGTGCGGCTGATCAGGATCGGCTTGATGAAATTGTCCACGGAACTGATGATCGCCACGCCGTAGATCAGCATGAATATCGCCCAACCCTGCTCGCCGCGATAATAGAACCACGCTGCCACGCTGCCCCATATCAGGACGGGGCCCATGGGCACCACGGACAGGATGAAAACCAGGGCAGCAAGCAGCATCGCGCCCGGCACGCCGGCAATCAGGAACCCGACCAGCGCGACCAGGGCCTGGACGATTGCCGTGCCGAGCAGTCCGTAGACCACGCCCTTGACAGTATTCTGCGCGGTGTTGGCCAGGGCCTGCCCCTGCGCGCTCCCGGCAAGGCGCCCCATTCCGGACCGAAGCATGCCCGCCACCTTTTCGCCATCCCGGTAGAAAAAGAACGCCAGGAAGACGGCAACGAAAATCTGGAACAGGCCCTCGCCGGCTGCGCCGCCGAAGGCGAACAGCAAGTTCTTCGATGGCTCGGCGAAGCGCTTCGCGAGAGCGACAATCTCCTCGCGGCTGTCGCGAAGAAGGTGCCAGTAGCTGTCCAGTTGCGGGCCGACGAGCGGGAATTCACGGATAAAGCGCGGCAGTTCGAACGGGCCCTGGTCGAGGACGCCGCGCACCCAGTCGATGAACTGGCCCGAGTGCATGAACATGCTCTGGGCCGTCAGCGCGACCGGCGCGGCAATCAGCAACAGGATCGCGAGGCAGAACAGGATCGCCGTCAGTGAATTGCGTCCCCCGAGTTTTTGCCGGACCCACTCGTATGCCGGCCAGGTGGACAGGCAGAGGACCGCGGCGAACAGCATCGCGACGAAGAAGGGGCGCAGGACCAGCGCGCAACCCACCACCAGCAGTGCAATGCCGGCTACCTGCGCGTACTGCTCGAGGTGCTTCGAATCCATGGCTTTCGAGGCGGGCGTTTGGGCGCCGTCATAGTGGTGACAATGCAGCCATTCTATCTGCATGGGAGCGGGTCACGGCAGCGACGAGCCCAGTCAGGACCGCGCTATAATCCCCGCCCCAGTCAAAGGAGAGCCCCATGCTGCCCAATGCCGCACACGCAAGACGCATCGTCTCCGTTGCCATGGCGGGGCTGCTCACCGCGGCCTGCGCGTCGACGTCGATCGTCAGTTCATGGGTGAGCCCGGATGCGGCTGCCAACAGGCCGAAGAAGATGCTGATCGTGGGCGTCAGCAACTCCGATACGACCCGCCGCACTTTCGAAGACGAGTTCGTGAAGCAGCTCAAGGCGAAGGGCATCGATGCGATTGCCAGCTACAGCCAGCTCACGCAGGACAGGAAACCGACCCAGGAGGACGTCGTCGCAGCCATCAGGAAGTCCGGCGCCGATTCCGTCCTCGTCACGCAGATCAAGGGCACCGAAACGCACACCGATGTCAGCTACAGCTACCAGCCGATGATGGTGGCGGGGGGTTACTACGGCTTTTATTCCGGCGCCTGGTCAAACACTTATGCCGCGACGCCGACCGTGTACCAGTACGACGTCGTGAACGCCGAAACGAGGATCTGGAACACGGGCAACGACAAGCTGCTGTTCTCGGCACTCACCCGAACATTCGACCCCAGCGCCCCGCAGCGCGAGATCCCTCCGTTTGTCGCGATCATAGTCGAGCAGATGGCCAAGGGCGGGCTGTTCTGATCGCCTTGCGTGGTTCGACTGTCCGGCGCGCCGGCAAACGGAGCGGTTGACACAACCGCCTGATTTCGCTATAGTTTCAGGTTCTTCACGTTCCATAACCAAGCGCCCAAAGTATTCGCCCGGCAACCGGCGAGCACCCAGTGGTGCGTAAAACAGAGAGATTCATTCGATGAAAACCTTCTCCGCGAAGCCGCATGAGGTGAAGCGCGACTGGTTCGTGGTGGACGCGACCGACAAGGTCCTCGGCCGCCTCGCCACCGAAGTCGCCCGCCGCCTGCGTGGCAAGCACAAGCCCGAGTTCACCCCCCACGTCGATACCGGCGACTACATCGTCGTGGTCAATGTCGAGAAGATCCGCGTGACCGGCAACAAGGCGGAAGACAAGAAGTACTACCGCCACTCGGGATACCCGGGCGGGATCTACGAGACCAATTTCACCAAGCTGCAGGCGCGCTTTCCGGACCGCATCCTCAAAGTTCGCGGTCAAGGGAATGCTGCCGAAGGGCCGGCTCGGCTACGCGATGATCAAGAAGCTCAAGATCTACGCCGGCACGGCCCATCCGCATTCCGCCCAGCAACCCAAGCAGCTCGAGATCTGAGGAGTCGCCATGATCGGCAATTACTATTACGGAACAGGCCGCCGCAAGAGTTCGGTGGCCCGCGTTTTCATGAAGCCCGGCAAGGGCGACATCACCGTCAACGACAAGCCCGTGGACGAGTACTTCTCCCGTGAGACGGGTCGCATGGTGGTTCGCCAGCCCCTTGAACTGACCAACCACGCCGCGACCTTCGATGTGATGGTCAACGTCTTCGGTGGCGGCGAATCGGGCCAGGCGGGCGCAGTCCGCCACGGCATCACAAGGGCGCTGATCGAGTTCGACCAGACGCTCAAGCCGTCGCTCTCGAAGGCCGGGCTGGTGACGCGCGATGCCCGCGAAGTCGAGCGCAAGAAGGTCGGCCTGCACAAGGCTCGCCGCCGCAAGCAGTTCTCGAAACGATAGCGGCGGCAGCGCCATCGTCCGCACCTGGACCGAAGGGGCCGCCGCATTGGCGGCCCTTTCGTTTTCCTCGCGGAATTTCCCTATCCTTCCGGAAACGACATACCGATCATGAGAGGCCTGACCAGGCGGCTGCGAAGCAGCTTCGGAATCCGCTCGTCGCGCATGGCGATCCGGTCCCAGCTTGCCTGGTATTGGCGGTGGCTCCTGAACCTGCTGATGATGGTCGCCGTTGGCGGTGTCGTGTGGTGGCTGGTCGAGAACAGCCACCGCATCACCGGATTCAATCGCGAGGAGGCCAAGCAGCAGTTGTCGGCACTCTCGGAAGAGAGCGCCCGGCTGAAGCGCGATGTCGAGGCGATTCGCTCCCAACTCAACGAGCGCGAGCGACAGCTCCAGATCGAGAAGGCGTCGCAGGGCGAGCTGGCGAAGAGCGTAGCCCAGCTGCAGGAGGAAAATGCGGCGCTGAAGGAGGATCTCGGATTCCTTCGCAACGTCATGTCGTCGGTCGGGACGCCTGAAGGGCTGTCACTGGCGAACATCAAGGTCGAGCCGGATGGCCAGCCCAACGAGTACCGGTACCGCATGCTTCTCACCCAAGGGGGACAGCGCAAGCAGGACTTCCGCGGCCGGGTGCAGGTATTGGCGAAGGTGAGCCAGAACGGCACCATGGCGGTGTTTCCGTTCCCGGACGAGGCGGCAGTTCGCAGCGGCCCGGGCGACGTCGAATTTCGCTTCTACCAGAAGGTGGAGGGGCGCTTCAGGCTGCCCGAGGGCGCCGTGCTGAAGAGCGTCGATATCCGTGTCTTTGCGCTGCCCGGGGGACAGGTTAAACTGTCCCGGACAGTCGGAATTTCCTGAGGGGTCCTGCCATGTTCGGAAAAGGAAACAAGCCCAGTCCGATCGACAGCCTGATTGGCGCCGGTTCGGTCATCGAGGGCAATATCAGCTTCAGCGGAGGCCTGCGGATCGATGGCCACGTCAAGGGCAACGTCAAGGCGACGGGAACAAAGCCCGGGACCCTGGTCCTTTCGGAGCTCGCCAAAGTCGAGGGCGAGATCGAGGTGGCGCATGTGGTCGTTAACGGGACGGTAGCCGGCCCCGTGCGCGCGACCGAGTACGTCGAACTTCTTCCCAAGGCGCGGGTCACAGGCGATGTGTCGTACAAGTCGATCGAAATTCACGTCGGAGCCATCGTGATGGGCCAGATGCGCTACGAAGGCGGCGCCAAGTCCGACAACGTGGTCGAGTTGAAGCCCGTGGCCGGCAGTTCGGATTGAGCCTGCGAGTCATTCAAGTCATTCAAGGAGAGTGAAGATGAACGATATGTCCACCGCCATGCCGGCACCGCTGGTGTTTTCCGACAACGCGGTTGCCAAGGTGCGCATGCTGATCGAGGAGGAAGGCAACGCGGACCTCAAGTTGCGCGTGTTCGTCACGGGCGGCGGCTGTTCGGGGCTCCAGTACGGGTTCACCTTCGATGAGGTCGCCAACGAGGACGACACCGTGATGGAGAAGGAAGGCGTGAAGCTCCTTATCGATCCGATGAGCTACCAGTACCTGGTCGGGGCGGAGATCGATTACAGCGAAGGCCTCGAGGGCGCCCAATTCGTCATCAAGAACCCGAACGCCAGCTCGACCTGCGGCTGCGGTTCGTCGTTCTCGGCCTGATCGAGGCGCGACAGCGGTAGCGAGGAGGGGGCCGAAAGGCCCCTTCTTCATTTCAGGCGGGATAGACCGCCCCAAGGATGCAGGGATGCGATGCCCCGGTCGTCGCGCGAAGGTCGATCGGCTCGCGCCGGATGCATTTCATCGCCAGCCAGGCGAAGGCCATTGCCTCGACCTGCCCGGAAGGAACTCCCAGTGCATCGGTCGGCGCAACCGCCGTTGAAGGAAGCAGCCGGGCGATGGAGCGCATCAGCGACTGGTTGAGCGCCCCGCCGCCGCAAACGTAAAGCGCATCGAGAGGCGCGGCGTGTGATCTCACCGCGTCGGCAATGGTGAGGGCCGACAGCATGACGAGCGTGGCTTGCACGTCCTGCGGTGGTTCGTTCCCGGCCAGGCGCGCGGCGAGCCAGTCTTCATTGAAGAGCTCTCGCCCGGTGCTCTTCGGCGGTTGCTTCCGGAAGTACGGCTCATCGAGCAGCCTTGCGAGAAGGTCCGGGATCGCGCGGCCCGATGCGGCCCATGAACCCTTGTCGTCGAATCGTTCCGACCTGTGCCGCGCGATCCACGAGTCGAGCAGCACGTTGCCGGGCCCGCAGTCGAATCCGAACGCGCCCCTTCCTTCCGCAACGACGGTGATATTGCTGATGCCGCCGATATTGACCACGCCGCGATTCGAGCCCGCCTTGCGAAAGACGGCGTCGTGGAACGCGGGCACGAGCGGCGCGCCCTGGCCGCCGGCCGCCATGTCGCGACGCCGGAAGTCGGCAACTACATCGATCCCCGTCCGTTCCGCGATAAGCGCCGCGTCGTTCAGTTGAACGGTGAAGCCGCGCTCGGGCCGGTGACGGACAGTCTGGCCGTGGCAGCCGATTGCCGCGATGCTTGTCGCGGCCAGGCCGGATCGCGAAAGCAGCTCGGAGGCGGCTGCTGAATACAGTTCAGCGAGGGCAAGGCTTGCGGCGCCCGACCGATCGAGTTCTGCGTCGCTCCCGCGGGACAGCGCAAGCAGCTCGGTTCGCAGGTCTTCGGGGAACTCGACCCTGGAGACCGCGACGCACGACGGCGAAGCTGAAGAAAAATCGACCAGGACGGCATCAACGCTGTCGAGGCTGGTGCCCGACATGATGCCGATATAGCGCGCAGGCACCTTATTCGAAACGGGTGTTCCCCGATCCGCGCACGGCGGCGACGGTCTGGAACGCTGCCTGCGCCGCGCGATCGAACTCGGGCCGCAAGGCAGGAGAAACCGGAGTCGCCTTCGGCAGCGCGACCCGCATCGGGTTCTGGTGCATGCCGCCGATCTTGAACTCGTAGTGCAGATGCGGGCCGGTCGCCCAGCCTGTGGCGCCTACGTATCCGACGACGTCGCCCTGGCGGACGCGCGAGCCGGAACGGATGTTCGACGCGAAGCCGGAAAGGTGACCGTAGAGGGTCGTGATCGCCCCGCCATGCTTGATCTCCACCGTGTTGCCATAGCCGTTTCTCCATCCGGCGTGGATCACGGTCCCCTCTGCCGCGGAAAGTACGCGTGTTCCCTTGGGTGCCGCGAAATCGACGCCGGTATGGGCGCGCCAGTTCTTGAAGATCGGATGGAAGCGGGCGCCGAAACCGGAACTGACCCTCGAGAATTCCACTGGCGAACGCAGGAAAGACTTGGCGCGGTTGGTGCCATCGAGAGAGTAGTAGGCATCGCTTCCGTCGTCGTCGTGGAAGAGCACAGCGTGATAGGTGTGGCCCTGGTTCACGAACTCGGCGGCGAGGATGCGGCCTGCGGAGACAAGTTCACCGGACTCGTAGAGCATCTCGTACAAGACCGTGAAGGTATCGCCCTTGCGGAGATCCTGGTGGAAGTCGATGTCGGTAGCGAATATCCGGGCGATCTGCATCGCCATTGCGTCCGGGATGCCCGCGTTGTCCGTGGCGGCGAAGAGAGAGGAGCGAATCGTCCCCGACCTGTGCACGATGCGTGGCGTCGCGGCAAGCGCGCGATCGCGAGCCTCGAAACCGGAGTCGTTGCGTTTGACCTCGAGTACCTTGTCTGCGCTGTAGAAATAGCGAAGCGCGCGAAGGCCGCCTTCTGCATTGGTCTCGGCCTGGATGATCCGTCCGGGAACCAGCCTGGTGAAGATCAAGCGCCCGACCGGATCGGTTCGCAGGAAATCGATCGCGGCCGGGTCCCTCACCTCGATCCTCGCGAGAACGGCCGCGACAGTATCGCCGCGCTGGATCCTGTCCTGGGCAACATAGCCGTCCTGTGCCGAAGGCGGGCGGGGCGCAAGTTCAGGAAGCTCGATGGGCTCGGTCCTGCTGGCCTGCTCGACAAGATGGGTCGACGTGCCCGGCGCGATTCCGAACGCCGTAACCAGGCCGAGCGTCGGAAACGCCAGAAGGGCCGCGGCCATGGCGAGCTGCCTGCGGGGAAGCGCCCGCAACAGGCGCTGCGCTACAATGGCCGCTCGTTGGACGGGCATACTTGTGCGAGCTTGTTCATAAGCCGCGAGGATACCAGACAACACCCGCCACTGAAATAATCCTGAAGCAAATCAATGAGTCAGTCTGATATCGAGCTCATCAAGCGCGGGGCCGACGAGCTTATCGTCGAAGATGACCTGAAGCGAAAACTCGCGAAGGGGCGCCCCCTTCGCATCAAGGCCGGATTCGATCCGACTGCGCCCGACCTGCACCTCGGCCACACCGTGGTGCTTGAACAAGATGCGCCAGTTCCAGGACCTCGGGCACCACGTGATGTTCCTGATCGGCGATTTCACCGGGATGATCGGCGACCCCAGCGGGCGAAATGCGACCCGCCCCCCGCTGACCCCGGAGCAGATCCAGGCCAATGCGGAAACCTACAAGGAGCAGGTCTTCAAGGTGCTTCATGCCGACCGGACAGAGATCCTGTTCAACTCGGCCTGGAGCCACCAGCTCGGGTCCGAAGGGATGATCAAGCTGGCGTCGACCTATACCGTGGCGCGGATGCTCGAGCGCGATGATTTTTCCAGGCGCTATGCCGAGCGGCGGCCGATATCGATCCACGAATTCCTTTATCCGCTGATGCAGGGCTACGACTCGGTGGCGATGAAGGCGGACGTCGAACTCGGCGGCACGGACCAAAAGTTCAACCTTCTGGTAGGCAGGGAGCTTCAAAAGCACTATGGGCAGGAGCCGCAGGTGATCTTGACCATGCCCCTGCTGGAAGGCCTCGACGGCGTGAACAAGATGTCCAAGTCGCTGGGCAATTACGTGGGCATCCACGATGCCCCGGCGGAGATGTTCGGGAAGCTGATGTCGCGTCTCGGACACGCTTATGTGGCGCTACATCGAGCTGCTGTCCTTCGAGCCGATGTCCGCTGTGGCCGGATGGAAGCGGGAAGTGGAGGCGGGCGCCAATCCCCGTGAGGTGAAGGTCCGGTTTGCCCAGGAAATCGTTGCCCGCTTTCATGGCGCGCCTGCCGCAGTCCAGGCGCTGGAGCATTTCGATTCATTGTTCAGGCGCGGCGAGACCCCGGAGGACCTGGCCGAGCAGGTGCTTGTCGCGCCGGCCGGCGGGATGCCGCTGGTCCAGGTCCTCAAGGCTTGCGGAGTGTGTCCGAGCGCCTCCGAGGCGCAGCGCATGATCGAGCAGGGCGGGGTAAAGGTGGACGGTGAAAAGGTCGAGGACAAGGCGCTTCGATTGGCCCCCGGAGGCACCTACGTGCTCCAGGCGGGAAAACGAAAATTCGCCAAAGTGACCTTGAAGCAGGGGCAATAGCCGGCACTTGCCGGACGGACTTCAAAAGGACTTGACCCGATTATCTGACGCGGTATAATAGCTGGCTCTGCTGTGGGGTTTGCCCCACGCATCGTTCTTTAACAAGTTACAGCCGATAGAGGTGGGTGCTGGCGCCGAGGGAGGCCGGGTCGGTCCTGTCGAAGGGACTGATCGAAGCTTTGAAGCGAAGTGCTCACTTTTGGATCCATGTGATTCTTTTGTGAGTTTTGTTGTGGATTGAACTGAAGAGTTTGATCCTGGCTCAGATTGAACGCTGGCGGAATGCTTTACACATGCAAGTCGAGCGGCAGCGCGGGGCAACCTGGCGGCGAGCGGCGAACGGGTGAGTAATACATCGGAACATATCCATTTGTGGGGGATAGCCCGGCGAAAGCCGGATTAATACCGCATGAGCTCGGGAGAGGAAAGCCGGGGACCGCAAGGCCTGGCGCGAATGGGTTGGCCGATGTCCGATTAGCTTGTTGGTGAGGTAAAGGCTTACCAAGGCGATGATCGGTAGCTGGTCTGAGAGGATGATCAGCCACACTGGGACTGAGACACGGCCCAGACTCCTACGGGAGGCAGCAGTGGGGAATTTTGGACAATGGGGGCAACCCTGATCCAGCCATTCCGCGTGAGTGAAGAAGGCCTTCGGGTTGTAAAGCTCTTTTGTCCGGAGCGAAAAGGTTACGGTGAATATCCGTGACTACTGACGGTACCGGAAGAATAAGCACCGGCTAACTACGTGCCAGCAGCCGCGGTAATACGTAGGGTGCGAGCGTTAATCGGAATTACTGGGCGTAAAGCGTGCGCAGGCGGTTTTGTAAGCCAGACGTGAAATCCCCGGGCTTAACCTGGGAATGGCGTTTGGGACTGCAAGGCTCGAGTACGGCAGAGGGGACTAGAATTCCTGGTGTAGCAGTGAAATGCGTAGATATCAGGAGGAATACCGATGGCGAAGGCAGGTCCCTGGGTTAGTACTGACGCTCATGCACGAAAGCGTGGGGAGCAAACAGGATTAGATACCCTGGTAGTCCACGCCCTAAACTATGTCGACTGGTTGTTGGGGATTTGACATCCTTAGTAACGAAGCTAACGCGTGAAGTCGACCGCCTGGGGAGTACGGCCGCAAGGTTAAAACTCAAAGGAATTGACGGGGACCCGCACAAGCGGTGGATTATGTGGATTAATTCGATGCAACGCGAAAAACCTTACCTACCCTTGACATGCCAGGAAGGCCGCAGAGATGCGGCTGTGCCCGAAAGGGAACCTGGACACAGGTGCTGCATGGCTGTCGTCAGCTCGTGTCGTGAGATGTTGGGTTAAGTCCCGCAACGAGCGCAACCCTTGTCATTAGTTGCTACATTTAGTTGGGCACTCTAATGAGACTGCCGGTGACAAACCGGAGGAAGGTGGGGATGACGTCAAGTCCTCATGGCCCTTATGGGTAGGGCTTCACACGTAATACAATGGCGCGTACAGAGGGTTGCCAAGTCGCGAGACGGAGCCAATCCCAGAAAGCGCGTCGTAGTCCGGATCGGAGTCTGCAACTCGACTCCGTGAAGTCGGAATCGCTAGTAATCGCGGATCAGCATGTCGCGGTGAATACGTTCCCGGGTCTTGTACACACCGCCCGTCACACCATGGGAGTGGGTTCTACCAGAAGCAGGTCGCCTAACCGCAAGGGGGGCGCCTACCACGGTAGGATTCATGACTGGGGTGAAGTCGTAACAAGGTAGCCGTATCGGAAGGTGCGGCTGGATCACCTCCTTTCTAGAGAAGGCCTCTTTCGAGGTCAGTTCCCACCACTATCGGTTGTAGGCAGTTCCAGGGAGTTTTCACGCGTGCGTGGTTTGCATCGCGTGGAGGCGCTTTCCAGGGGTCTGTAGCTCAGTTGGTTAGAGCACCGTCTTGATAAGGCGGGGGTCGATGGTTCGAATCCATCCAGACCCACCAGGCTTCGCGTGGATTTAATGGGGGTGTAGCTCAGCTGGGAGAGCACCTGCTTTGCAAGCAGGGGGTCATCGGTTCGATCCCGTTCACCTCCACCAACCCTTTTGTGATGCGCGTGAAGCGGTGGGCGATCGGGGGCGGGGAAGGCGGGCGGAGCGGTAAAGAGTTCAGCGCTGAGGTGCTTGTGCGAACGAGACTTCAGCGCTGATGTCTTCAGATGTCAGTTGGCGTGCCCGGCGACGGATGCGCTCCCCTGTTAGGAGGGGTCGGCTGTTCTTTAACAATACGGGAAGAAGTAAAGCGTTCTTGATGGAGCGGTTGCGCCTGCGTTTTGGGGCGTCGCCGGGCCTCGAGAACACTGGGTTTGATTGTATCGTTCCTGTCCGAATTAACCGTCCGGACGGGAGCACAAGCGTTTGGATTCCTTATGGCCGGAGCTCTCGCAAAGAGAGCGCAAGGTTATAGGGTCAAGCGAATAAGTGCATGTGGTGGATGCCTTGGCGATTACAGGCGATGAAGGACGCGACAGCCTGCGATAAGCTGCGGGGAGCCGGCAAATGGGCTTTGATCCGCAGATTTCCGAATGGGGAAACCCGGCCCGCAAGGGTCACCTGCCTCTGAATACATAGGAGGCAAGGAGCGAACCTGGAGAACTGAAACATCTCAGTAACCAGAGGAACAGAAATCAACCGAGATTGCGCTAGTAGTGGCGAGCGAACGCGCAGCAGCCTTCGAGTTTTAGCATTTTGCTTAGCAAAACGGTCTGGAAAGTCCGGCCATAGTGGGTGATAGCCCCGTACGCGAAAAGCAGAGTGTGGAACTAGGCTCGAGACAAGTAGGGCGGGACACGTGAAATCCTGTCTGAAGATGGGGGGACCATCCTCCAAGGCTAAATACTCGTAATCGACCGATAGTGAACCAGTACCGTGAGGGAAAGGCGAAAAGAACCCCGGGAGGGGAGTGAAATAGATCCTGAAACCGCATGCATACAAACAGTCGGAGCCCAGCATCAAGCGTCCTTGCTAACGGGGATCTTTTGTTGCCCGAGCGCGCAGTTGTTTCATGCGCGAGACGCAACAAAAAGCGTTAGAAGGGGAGTGATGGATCGCATCCCGTCTGCAGGCGAGACGAGGGCGTTTGATGCTGGGTGACGGCGTACCTTTTGTATAATGGGTCAGCGACTTACGTTGCGTTGCGAGCTTAAGGCTTGGTGCCGGAGGCGTAGCGAAAGCGAGTCTGAATTCAGGGCGATTCAGTAGCGCGGCGTAGACCCGAAACCGGTTGATCTATCCATGGCCAGGATGAAGGTTGGGTAACACCAGCTGGAGGTCCGAACCCACGCCCGTTGAAAAGGTCGGGGATGAGCTGTGGATAGGGGTGAAAGGCTAAACAAAACCGGAAATAGCTGGTTCTCTCCGAAAACTATTTAGGTAGTGCCTCACGTATTACCTTCGGGGGTAGAGCACTGTTATGGCTAGGGGGCCGCTTAGGCTTACCAACCCATGGCAAACTCCGAATACCGAAGAGTAGAAGCGTGGGAGACAGTCTCCGGGTGCTAACGTCCGGGGACAAGAGGGAAACAACCCAGACCTACAGCTAAGGCCCCCAATGCGTGGCTAAGTGGAAAACGAGGTGGGAAGGCGAAGACAGTCAGGAGGTTGGCTTAGAAGCAGCCACCCTTTAAAGAAAGCGTAATAGCTCACTGATCGAGTCGTCCTGCGCGGAAGATGTAACGGGGCTCAAGCCACGAGCCGAAGCTTAGGATGTGTGCATTCTTCGGATTGCATGCATGGTAGGAGAGCGTTCCGTAGGCCTGCGAAGGTGTCTCGTAAGGGATGCTGGAGGTATCGGAAGTGCGAATGCTGACATGAGTAGCGATAAAGCGGGTGAAAGGCCCGCTCGCCGAAAGCCCAAGGTTTCCTGCGCAACGTTCATCGGCGCAGGGTGAGTCGGCCCCTAAGGTGAGGGCGAGAGCCGTAGCTGATGGGAATCTGGTCAATATTCCAGAACCGTCGTTTGATGCGATGTGGGGACGGAGAAGGTTATGCGAGCCGGGTGTTGGACGTCCCGGTGAAGTCTGTAGCGAGGCCCCTTTGGCAAATCCGGGGGGTCAATCGTGAGAGGCGGGACCAGGGGAGTTTTACTCCCTGAAGTCGCAGATACCATGCTTCCAGGAAAAGCCACTAAGCTTCAGTCAAACGAGACCGTACCGCAAACCGACACAGGTGGGCAGGATGAAAATTCTAAGGCGCTTGAGAGAACTCAGGAGAAGGAACTCGGCAAATTGACACCGTAACTTCGGAAGAAGGTGTGCCTTTGGTAGGTGTAGGGGTTTACCCCCGAAGCCGAAGAGGGCCGCAGAGAATCGGTGGCTGCGACTGTTTATCAAAAACACAGCACTCTGCTAACACGTTGAAAGTGGACGTATAGGGTGTGACGCCTGCCCGGTGCCGGAAGGTTAAGTGATGGGGTGCAAGCTCTTGATCGAAGCCCCGGTAAACGGCGGCCGTAACTATAACGGTCCTAAGGTAGCGAAATTCCTTGTCGGGTAAGTTCCGACCCGCACGAATGGCGTAACGATGGCCACACTGTCTCCTCCTGAGACTCAGCGAAGTTGAAATGTTTGTGAAGATGCAATCTCCCCGCGGCTAGACGGAAAGACCCCATGAACCTTTACTGTAGCTTTGCATTGGACTGTGACGTTGTCTGTGTAGGATAGCTGGGAGGCGTTGAAGCGGAGTCGCTAGACTTCGTGGAGCCGACGTTGAAATACCAGCCTGACGACGTTGCGGTTCTAACCTGGGCCCCCCACGGGGTCGGGGACCGTGCATGGTAGGCAGTTTGACTGGGGCGGTCTCCTCCTAAAGAGTAACGGAGGAGTGCGAAGGTCACCTAGGTACGGTCGGACATCGTACTCATAGTGCAATGGCATAAGGTGGCTTGACTGCGAGACTGACAAGTCGAGCAGGTGCGAAAGCAGGTCATAGTGATCCGGTGGTTCTGTATGGAAGGGCCATCGCTCAACGGATAAAAGGTACTCTGGGGATAACAGGCTGATTCCTCCCAAGAGTTCATATCGACGGGGGAGTTTGGCACCTCGATGTCGGCTCATCACATCCTGGGGCTGTAGCTGGTCCCAAGGGTATGGCTGTTCGCCATTTAAAGTGGTACGTGAGCTGGGTTCAAAACGTCGTGAGACAGTTTGGTCCCTATCTGCCGTGGGCGTTGGATACTTGACGGGGCCTGCTCCTAGTACGAGAGGACCGGAGTGGACGTATCCCTGGTGTACCGGTTGTCACGCCAGTGGCATTGCCGGGTAGCTATATACGGAAGAGATAACCGCTGAAAGCATCTAAGCGGGAAACTCGCCTGAAGATGAGGTATCCCGAGGACTTGAGCCTCCTGAAGGGTCGTGGTAGACCACCACGTTGATAGGCTGGGTGTGGAAGGGCAGTAATGCCTTGAGCTAACCAGTACTAATTGCCCGAGCGGCTTGACCCTATAACCTTGCATCACCCCCATTAGGGATCGCGCTAAAGATGCGATCAATCCCAAGCTTCACTTCTTCCCCATTGCGTGTGTGCGTCCGGAAGGACGACCACACCTGCCGAATTCCTGGCGACCATAGCGCGTTGGCACCACCCCTTCCCATCCCGAACAGGACCGTGAAACGACGTTGCGCCGATGATATTGCGGATCTCCCGTGAGAAAGTAGGTCATCGCCAGGGCCTTAAAAGCGAAGAAGCCCGACCTCGGATGAGGTCGGGCTTTTTTGTTTTCGGGCGGCTGCGCCATCCCTGCATGGGACAGCCGCTAGAATAGCCCGCAAACAAGGCATAGAGACGAGAATGCGCACCGCCCGAAGCGATCCCGCTGCCGGCTCAGGCGTTAGACGCGCCTGGGAGGATCGACGCGCAAGAAGAGGGCTGCTTTTCCTCGCCGTCGTCGCGATCGTGCTTGCCGCCTTGACGCTGCCCTCTCCCGGCCAGGCGCCGCTGGACCAGGCCGAGCGCGTGGCATTCGACCTTCAGGTGAACCTGCTGCGCGCGATTCGAAGTCGCCCGGTTGCCGACGACATCGTCCTGATCGGACTCGACGACTCAATGGTCGCCTCCATGCCCGAACCCCTTGCGCTTTGGCACAGGCACCTGGCCAAAGTGGCCGACGCGCTTGCCGTCGCCGGGCCCCGCACGGTCGGGATAGACGTCGTATTGCCCGAGCGCTCCTACGACAAGCTCTTGCCCGGAGGCGACCTCGCGCTGATCAGGAGCCTCTTCGCGCTGGGCGCGGGCACGCAGCTTGTCATTGCCCGCACGGTCGACCAGGAAGGCAGGATCGCGCCGGTACATGCCACGTTCCTCAAGATGCTTGGCGAGGACCGTTTCGGCCTCGACCAGCACTTGCTCGACCCGGACTACGTCGCGCGCCGTTTCGACGAATCGGCATTCGGCGGCGAGAACGCGGTGCAGACCCTCGCCGGCCAGATCGTGCGCGGGCAGGGCCTGCCGGTAGGCAAGGGCCATATCGATTTTTCCATCGGCGAAAGATTCGGCTACGTTCCCGTGCAGAGCGTGATCGAGTGGCTCGAGAAGGGTGACGAACGGCAGCTGCGCGAGAAGTTCGCCGGCCGCATTGTCCTCGTCGGGAGCGTGCTGCGCGGAATCGACCGCTGGCAGCTGCCTGCCAAGCTGGTCGATTGGGAGCATGCACGCGGCCGCTATGAGCTCAGCCAACCGGGCGTGGTCATCCATGCGCAGGTGCTGCGAAGCCTGCTCGGCGCCGGGCTGGTTTCGCCTTTGCCTGCTGCGTTCACCTGGATCGCCTGCTTGATCGCCGCGTCACTGGTGTTCGTCCGCTCCCGTGGCATCGTGATCCTGCTGGGCGCAGTTGCGTTTCCCGCGGGCTGGGTCCTTCTCAGCCTGTTCATGCTCGATCGGCAGGTATTGCTTCCAACGGCCTCGGTCGTCCTTGCCGCGTGGCTTGCGTTGGCGTTGCGAAGCGCCGCCGACGCGCTCGACACCGCGGAGGAGAAGGGGCGCCTCAAGCGGTCCTTTGCCGGCCAGGTGAGCCCCGACGTCCTCGAGGAGATCGTCGGGGGCGGCCTGTCGCCGGGCGTGAGCGGCCGGACGGTCGAGATCTGCGTCCTGTTCAGCGACGTCCGCGATTTCACCGCGCTTTCCGAGTCGATGTCGCCGGAGAAGGTGACCCTTGTCCTGCAGCGCTATTTCGACCGGATGGTGCGCGCGGTGCACCGCCATGAAGGCACCGTTGACAAGTTCATCGGCGATGGCATGATGGTCCTCTTCGGGGCGCCGCGCGCCTCGAAGGACGCTTGCGGAAGCGCCGTAAGCTGCGCGCTTGCAATGATGGAAGAACTCGACAAGCTCAACGTCGAATTCGCCGCCGAGGGATTCCCGGTCCTGGTGATCGGCATCGGCATCAATTACGGCAATGTCGTCGTCGGCAACATCGGCTCTACCGAACGTCACAACTATTCGGCGCTTGGCGATGCCGTGAACGTCGCCGCGCGGGTGGAGGGACTGACGAAGGACCTCGGGCGCAAGATCATCATTACGGATGCGGTCGTGAATCGCCTCGGCGACCGCTTCCAGTTCGACCCGCTGGGCGAGCACAAGCTCAAGGGTCACAGTCCCGTGAGTGTCTGGGGCATCCGGACGGCAAGGGGCGCCGTGCATCCGACTTGAAGCAGGAGAACCCGATGAGAGTCGCCATTCGTTTCGCATCCACCGCGTTGTGCGCGCTTGTTGCAGGGACCGTGCTCGCTGCCGACGGCGTGGCCTTCATCGCCAACATCAAGGGCGAGGTCACCCTGGACGGCGCGAGCCGGCCGCCGCTCTTGGCCGAACTGTCAAAGGGCCAGAAGCTCGGGCTGGGCAAGGATGCGGCCGTTTCCGTCATGTACCTCGTTTCCGGCAAGGAGTACATGCTCAAGGGCCCCGGCGACTATCTCGTGAACGAGGCCGAAGTCGCCTCGACGAAAGGCGCGGCGGCAACCTTGCGCCAGACCGATTGGCGCGCAAACCAGCAGGTGCTGGTGCAGGTGGCGCAGGCCTCGTCGGCGAGCATCCGGATGCGAAGCGCCGCGCCCTCCGCGCCAAAGGTCGATGAGGCCGCGCCGCGCCTGCTCTACCCGGTCGACACTGCGGTGGTCACGCTGCAGCCGACCTTGCGGTGGAATCCCGGCGATGCGAAGGCCCCCTACGATGTGAAGCTGGAGCAGACCGGGGGACAGGGACAGCCGCAGGTCGCGAAGGCCGGCAAGCCCGAGTATCGCGTTGCCACGAAGCTCGCGCCGGACGCCGAGTACAAGTGGACGGTCTCGGCATCGGGCAGGGAGATCGGCAGCGGGACGTTCCGGACCCTGTCGAAGGAAGCGCAGGCAAAGGTCGATGCCCGGAAGCCCCAGGCCAAATGGGAGTTCTCGGACTGGCTGATGTATGCGATGTTGCTCAAGGAAAGCGGCGCGAACCAGGATGCCAGGGAAGTCTGGCAGAAGCTCGCGAAGGAGCGCGCCGACCTGCCCGAGATGGCCGCCCTGGCCAAGTGAATGGGCGCGACTCCGCGGCCATTCGGCCACGGGGATTTTGAGCGATAATTTGCGCAGGGTCGCCGCCCCGGCGGCGCCCGGTGACCAATGAGCTACGCGCAAACCACGCTGCCAGGCCTTTTCTCGCGAATTCTCGGAGCGGCGCTCCTGTGCATCCAGATGCACGCGTTCGCCGCGAACGAGCGCGTCGCGCTCCTGATCGGCAACAACCAGTATCCCAGTTCGCCCCTGCGCAATGCCGTCAACGATGCGCGCGACCTTGGCGACGCTCTCAAGGAGCTGGGGTTCAAGGTCATCATCCGCGAGAACACATCGCGCAAGGAAATGATCGAGGCGATCCGCGAGTTCGGAAACGCGCTCGAGGGGTCGCAAGCGGCGCTGTTCTTCTACGCCGGGCATGCGATGCAATTCAAGGACCGCAACTACCTTATTCCCATCGATGCCGCGATGGGATCCGAGGACGACGTGACGTTTTTCTCCGTTGAAGTGGGGCAGGTGTTCGACAGGATGGATCGCGCGAGGACGCGTTTCAACTTCCTCATTCTCGATGCGTGCCGCGACAATCCGTTCGCCAGCAGCTTCAAGGCGAGCTCTGCCGGCCTCGCCCAGATGAGCGCGCCGCAGGGAACCATCATCTCGTACGCCACCGCGCCCGGCTCCGTGGCGCAGGATGGGTTCGGTCGCAACGGCACTTTCACCAAGTACCTGCTGAAGCACATCCGCTCGCCGGATGTCCCGGTGGAAATCATGTTCAAGCGCGTCCGCGAGGACGTCGTCCAGGAGACCAAGCGGCAGCAGTCCCCGTGGGACTCGTCGTCGCTGAAGGGAGACTTCACCTTCAATACGACCGGCAAGACGCTCGCTTCCGCCGCGCCGGTCGCGGCGGCGTCCGGCCCTTCCTCGGATGCGCAGCTGGCGATCGAGCGCGAATTCTGGATCAGCGTGCGCGAGTCGAGCCGCGCCGACGACATCCAGGCCTATCTCGACAAGTACCCGGCCGGGCAGTTTTCAGCGCTGGCGAAGAACAGGCTCGATGCCCTGATCAGGCCCGCGCGAACGCAGGTTGCCACGGCACCTGCGACTGAAACCAGGCCGGCCGAATCCGCAAGGCCCGCAGCGCCGGCATCGACGGCAACCGTGGCCGAACCCAGGGCCGCGCAGCCCGGGCCGGGTGCGGCCGCAGCGAAGGCTGCGGGGACCGAGGCTGCACCCGAGGAGAAGGTGGTCGTGGCGGCGGCAGCGCCGTCGCCGCAACCGGCTCCGCCGATGCCTGCCGTGCCA
The DNA here is from genome assembly GCA_963849005.1 of uncultured beta proteobacterium. GTDB lineage: Bacteria > Pseudomonadota > Gammaproteobacteria > Burkholderiales > Usitatibacteraceae > CAWKGC01. Next base: position 245,757 of record CAWKGC010000024.1, read on the forward strand.
CCGCAGCAGGTCAAGGAACTCGAAGGCGGCACACGCGAGGTGACCTTTGTCGACGGCTCGGTGTACCGCGGCAGCGTGCGGGGCGTCGACCTGCATGGCAAGGGCGAATTCGTTTCGAAGTCGGGGTTCCGTTACAGCGGCGACTTCAAGGACGGCCTCAAGCAGGGCCAGGGAACCTACACCTGGCAAAACGGCGACACGTACACGGGCGAATTCGTCGAGGACAAGCCCAGCGGCAAGGGACTCTACCAATTTGCAAGCGGCGACAGGTACGAAGGCGAAGTCAGGGCCGGCGTGATCGTGGGCAAGGGCGCCTATTCCACGAAAGGTGGCGACCGGTTCGAAGGCACGTTCGCCGATGGCAAGCCTGATGGCAGTGGCGTCTACCGATTCGCCTCGGGCGACCGATACGAAGGCGAGATGGCCGCCGGACGGGTGTCGGGAAAGGGTGCCTACTTCAGCGCCAGCGGCGATCGCATCGAAGGGCTGTTCGTCGATGGCAAGCCCTCCATCGGAACCTATTATTTTTCCGGAGGCGATCGCTATGAAGGCGACATCGCCGGCGGGACGCTCACCGGCAAGGGCATCTACCACTACACGAACGGCCTGAAGTACGACGGCGAAATGGTGCAGGGAAAGCCCAATGGCCGAGGCGTTTTCTGGTTCGCCGACGGTACCCGCTTCGAAGGCGTCTTCGAGGACGGCCTGAAGAAGGCCAAGGGTGTCCTGGTCGCCAAGGACGGGGCGCAGCAGCCCGCCGAAATCACCGAGGGCACGGTCCGCCTGGGCAACTAGAAGCGGATACGGTTGCGCCCGGCCTTCTTGGCCTCGTAGAGCTTGCGGTCGGCGGAGTCGATCAGGCTGTCGGGCACATCGGGGTCGGTCATCTGTGCCACGCCGATGCTCACCGTGACGCGCAGGTCGGGGTGGAGCGATTTCCAGTCGTGGCCCTCCACGGCGGCGCGGACCTTTTCCGCGGCCTTGCTGGCATTTTCGAGCGCGGTAAGGGGCAGCAGCACGACGAACTCCTCGCCGCCGTAGCGCACCAGCAGGTCAGTGTCGCGCAGCTGCGCGGAGACCACGCTCGCAAGGACTTGCAGGACGTCATCGCCGATCGCGTGCGACAGGGAATCGTTGATGTTCTTGAAGTGGTCGATGTCCAGCAGGGCCGCGCTGAGCGGTTGGTCGTAGCGCGCCGCGCGCGTCACCTCTTCCTTGAGGCGTTCGTCGAGGAAGCGCCGGTTGAACGTCCCCGTGAGGCCGTCGCGGATGGATATCTGCTGCAGCAATTCCGCCTGCCGGGTGACCTCCTCGTGCAGGCGCTTCAGTTCGTCGTAGGCGCTCGCCAGCTCCACGTTGCGCAGCTGGTAGATTTCCTGCTGCTGGCGGGTCTTTTCCAGCTCGAACTCGGACTTGAGGCTGGAAACCTTGGCGCGCGCGATTTCGTCATACACCGCCGCGCGAGTGCGATGGAACGCCTTGAAATGGCGCAAGGCCTGCTCGTGGTTGCCAAAGCGCTCGTGCACATCGGCGAGCGTCTCGTTGGTGCGATAGTGCTGGCTTCCGACGCGCGCCTCTTCGCACAGGCGCAAGGCCTGCTCGAGGTGCCGCGTGGCGGCGGCGTAGTCGCCCATCGACGCATGCAACTTGCCGAGGCCGTTGAGCACTTCGGCATGCGTGCGCAGCGCTCCGCCCTTCAACGCGAGCCCGAGGGCGATCTCGTAGGTCTCGGTGGCCTGGTTCCAGAGCTTGCGCGCGACATGCACGCGTGCCACGGCGTAATGGCACCACGCGAGGAGCGAATCCGCGCCCAGCGGAGTGAGGAGGTCGATGGCGCGCTTGAGGTAGTCGAGGCCGCGTTCGTTCTGGCCGAGCGCCACGTAGGCCTCGCCGATGTTGGACATGATCCGGCCGCACATGTCCGGATCCCCGTCGCTCTCGGCCGCGGCGAGCGCCTCTTCATAAACGCGAAATGCTTCCTCGTTGTCGCCCAGTTCCTCATGGACGATCGCGACGTAATTCAGCGCCCTGGAGGCCCGCGTTTCCCGCCCGAGCGCCTTGTACCTGTCGAGCGCGCCGTGGAGCTTCTCGAACGCTTCCTGGTAGCGGCTCAGCTGGGTAAGCGCGGCGCCGATCCAGGTGAGCGCATCGGGCTCGTGAACCGGGTCTCCAGTCGCGGTCCAGCACGAGTGCGCGCTGCGCGCCGCCTCGAGGCTGGCGGAATAGTCGTTGAGCATGAACAGCACTTCGGCGAGCGAAAGCCCGGCATGCACGGCAAGGGCGTCGTCTCCCGATTCGCGGGCGCGGGCAACGGCCTCGGCAAGCAGGCGCTGGGCGTCGTGGAACCGGTAGTGCGCCAACTCCGCCGTTCCGGCGAGCCAGAGGCGAAGCGCGTACGAAGTGCCCGGGATCTCGCGTGAGGCCCCATTGAGGAAGGTCGCGCTGCCGCCGGGCGGAAGCGGATACTGCCGATGGCGAATCGACTGCTGCAAGTGCCGCAACGTCAGGCGAGACGCCGGTCGGCGGCCTGCCGCAGCAGCAGGCTGCCAAGCGATTCGCGCTCTGCGCCGAAGTCGTTCATCCGGGGACCTTGATTGGCGGCGGTACGGCCGTCCGCAATCGCCCATTCTCGCGCACTCGGGCGGCCGCCTCAAGCCAGCGCGCGATCGACGATCTCGATCACGTCCCGGGACAGCCCGCCGGCGTCGCGCAGGCCTTCCAGCGCGGCCCGGGCATGTGCCATGCGGCCCTTGTCGAGGCGCTTCCACCTGTCGAATGCGCGGGCGAGGCGCGATGCGACTTGCGGGTTCAGCTTGTCGAGCGCCACGACCTGCTCGGCGATGAAGCGATAGCCGCTGCCGTCGGCTGCGTGGAAATGGATCGGATTTTCCGTCGCGAAAGCGTGAAGGAGCGAGCGGACCTTGTTCGGGTTCCTGGGGTCGAATGCGGGATGTTGCATGAGCGCCCTGACATGCCCGAGCGCGCCGGCGTTGCTCGACGTGGCCTGCACGCGCAGCCACTTGTCCACCACCAGGGCCTCGCCCTGCCACTTTGCATGGAAAGCGGACAGCGCCGCGGCGCGCTCCTCGCCGGCGCTGTTCGCGAGGCAACCGAGCGCTGCGATCGCGTCCGTCATGTTGTCCGCGCCATCGAGCTGGGCCATCGCCAACGCGCGCTGCGCCGGGCCGTCGAGGCCGGCAAGGTACGCGAGCGCGACATTGCGCAGCGCGCGCCTTCCGGCCGGGCCCGCCTCCGGCGAATACGCGCCGGGCACGGCGAACGCGCGGTGGATCCGCTCGAACTCCGGCTGGAAGGCTTTCGCGACGCAATGCATGAGATGTTCGCGTGCGCGGTGGATGGCGTCGGGATCCGCGACTTCCATCTGCTCGGCGAGGACCTGCTCCGACGGCAGCGAGAGCGCTTCTGCGGCAAATGCCGGGTCTCCCGGCGCATCGTCGAGGATGCGGCGGACAGCTTCGAGGTAGCCGGCCGGGACTCCGATCGGATTGCCGCTACCGAGCGCCGCGACGCCGGCAAGGATGATGCGCGCAGCGAGCACCTGTCCCGCCTCCCAGCGGTTGAACGCGTCGCTGTCGTGCGCCATGAGGTGCGCAAGCTGCGCGTCGCTGTACGGGTGCCTCAGCGCCACCGGCGCCGAAAAGCCGCGCAGGAGGGAGGGCACCGGGGCTGCCGCGAGATTCACGAACACGAACTCCTGCGCCGCATCCTTGATCGACACCACGCGACTCGTGCCGGCCGGCGCAGGCTCGCCTTCGAGCTGAAGCGGCAGGTCCGCGCCATCGGGTCCCAGCAGGCCGAGCGCGAGCGGAATGAGCAAGGGCAATTTTTTCGATTGCCCCGGCGTCGCCGGGCAGGATTGCCGGACCGTGAGGGTATAGGTCCTTGCGGCCGGGTCGTATGCCCCATCGCAATCGATCACGGGCGTGCCGGCCTGCGAGTACCAGCGGCTGAACTGCGAGAGGTCGGCGCCGCTCGCGTCCCGCATCGCCGCGACGAAATCGTCGCAGGTCACGGCCTGGCCGTCATGGCGCCGGAAATACAGGTCCATGCCCTTGCGAAAATTCGCGGGCCCGATGAGCGTGTGGATCATGCGCACGACTTCGGCGCCCTTCTCGTAGATGGTGGGCGTGTAGAAATTGTTGACCTCGGCGTAGGCGTCGGGGCGCACGGGATGCGCCATGGGGCCCGCATCCTCGGGGAACTGCCGCTCGCGCAGGGCCCGGACTTCCCCTATGCGTTGCACGGCGCGCGAGTACATGTCGGCGCCGTACTCCTGGTCGCGGAACACGGTCAGGCCTTCCTTGAGGGAAAGCTGGAACCAGTCGCGGCAGGTGACCCGGTTGCCGGTCCAGTTGTGGAAGTACTCGTGCGCGACGACGCGGTCGATCAGCATGTAGTCGGTGTCCGTCGCCGTGTCGGGACGCGCCAGCACGTAGCGCGTGTTGAAGAGGTTGAGGCCCTTGTTCTCCATCGCGCCCATGTTGAAATCGCCGACCGCGACGATCATGAAGCGCTCGAGGTCCAACTCGAGGCCGAAGGCGTCCTCATCCCATTTCATCGACTTCTTGAGAGCGTGCATCGTGAAGCCCGCCTGGTCCAGCTTGCCGGGCTCGACATAGACCTGCAGCAAGGCCTTCTTGCCCGAGCACGTGGTGAAATGGTCCTCCAGGAGATCGAGTTTCGCCGCGACCATGGCGAACAGGTAGCAGGGCTTCGGGAACGGATCGTGCCACTGCGCCCAGTGGCGGCCGGAAGCACCGGACGCCTTGAACCAGTCCTGCGGCTCGCCCGTGCCACGAGCGATGAGGTTGCCGTTCGCCAGCAGGTTCGGGAAACGGCCGAGGTCGGCGCACATCGTCACCGTATACGTCGCCATCACGTCCGGCCGGTCGGGGAACCAGGTGATGCGCCGGAAGCCCTTGGCCTCGCATTGCGAGAAGAGGCCGTCCCGCGACGCGAAGAAGCCCTCGAGCCTGGTGTTCTTCCACGGGTCGAACCGCACAACGACCTCGAGCGTGAATGCATCCGGCACGCTGGCGATGCTCAGCGTTGCCTCCCCGATGGCGAAGTCGGGCTCCGCGAGCTTGCGGCCGTCGATGGCAATCGAGAGGAGTTCATGCCCGCCGCCGTCGAGCACCAGCGGCCGGCCCTGCGCGAAGCCGTTGCGGCGGATCGCGAGCGTCGAGCGGATGGTGGCTTCCCCGGGCCCGATGTCGACATCGAGCGCGACGCTGGAAACGAGGAAGTCGGGTGGCGTGTAATCGGCCAGCCGGACGACCTGGGGTGCGGGATCGCGCATTTCGTTCGGTCCTGAAATGGATCAGGGCGACCGAAGCCGCCCCGAGGTTGCGGCAACCCGGATGGAACTAGGCTGCCTTGCGGTTCTTGCTGAACAGCACCGGCGTCTGCTTCACGGCCTGGCGGCGGACGATGGGCTGGTCGGGCTGCTGTGCCTGCGCGTCGCCTTGCGCACGCGGCTCACGCCTCGGCTGGCGGGAGTCGCGTTCGGCCGGCTGCGAATCACGCGCGACCGGCTGGGACTCGCGTGCGACCGGCGGGCGTTCGTCCGGCTGGCGTTGCACCGGGCGGCGTTCTTCCGCCTGGCGGGGAGGCTGGGCCTGCGGTGCGGAACGGTGGCGCGAAGGCTCCCCGCGCCCGCCGCCGCTGCGTTGATGTCTTTCGCCACCGCGCGATCCGCCGCGCGAAGGGCGCTCGTCGCGGATCGATTCGGCAGTCCTGGTGGAAGTGGACTTGTTGTACTCGAAGCCTTCGACGACCTTCAATTCCACTTCGCGCTTCATCATCCTTTCGATCGCGGCGAGAAGCGGGCGGTCTTCCGGGGAGACGAGCGAAATCGCTTCGCCTTCGGCGCCGGCGCGGCCCGTCCGGCCGATGCGGTGCACGTAATCCTCGGGCACATGCGGCATGTCGAAGTTGACCACGTGCGGCAGGCTCTCGATGTCCAGCCCGCGCGCGGCGATGTCGGTGGCGACCAGCACCTGCAGCTTGTTGTCCTTGAACATTTCCAGCGCGCGAGTGCGGGAGTTCTGGCTCTTGTTGCCGTGGATCGCGTCCGCCTCGATGCCGTCGCGCACCAGTTGCTGGGCGAGGCGGTTGGCGCCGTGCTTGGTCTTGCAGAACACCAGGACCTGGTACCAGTTGTGGGTCTTCACCAGGTAGGAGAGCAATTCGCGCTTGCGGGCCGAATCGACCGGGTGCGCGATCTGCGTGACCAGCTCCGCCGGCGTGTTGCGGCGCGCGACTTCGACAGTGGTCGGGTCGTGCAGGAACTGCTTCGACAGCGTGCGGATCTCGTCCGAGAAGGTCGCCGAGAACAGCAGGCTCTGGCGCTGCTTGGGCAGCAGCGCGAGGATGCGCTTGATGTCATGGATGAAGCCCATGTCGAGCATGCGGTCCGCTTCGTCGAGCACGAGGATCTGCACGTGGCGCAGGTCGATGGTGCGCTGGCCGATGTGGTCGAGGAGCCGCCCGGGCGTGGCAACGACGATCTCGACGCCGCGCTTGAGTTCCGCGATCTGCGGGTTGATGTTGACGCCGCCGTAGATGCAGGCGGCGCGCAGCGAGACGTGCTTGCCGTAGGTCTCGACGCTCTCGTGCACTTGCATGGCCAGCTCGCGCGTCGGCGTGAGCACCAGGCAGCGCACCGGATGCAGCGCGGGCGAAGTGCTCTTGCTGGCGAACGGCGCGAGCCTTTGCAGCAGGGGCAGCGCGAATCCGGCGGTCTTGCCCGTGCCGGTCTGTGCGGCGCCCAGCAGGTCGCGCCCCGCGAGAATGATGGGAATGGCCTGCAGCTGGATGGGGGTGGGGACGGTATAGCCTTGCTCCGTGACGGCACGAAGCAGCTCGGGCAGCAGCCCGAGGCTTTCGAAAGACGTAGTAATGATGCATCTCCTGATGTATCGGCCTCGGAAGGATCATTCCTTCCATACCGGTTCAGGCAGATGAGGTGTTTCGTTTGGGGATATTCGCGTCCCTTTTTGGGGGCGCCGAATCAGGTCTTGAACGCTAACCGGTTGAAGCGATGCAGAAACCTTGGCCGGAGTCTACACGAATCCCGACTGTCGTGCAGGGTTATTTTGGCCCGCCCTTTTGGCGCGCGACAGCGCTTCGGGCAAGAAACGCCCTGAGGGCGGTGGCCGTGTGGGTCTTGGTCCCCGCCTTGAGGAACTCCTCGGGCGGCGCCGCGAGCACGACGCGCCCGCCGGCGTCCCCGCCCTCGGGCCCGAGGTCGATGATCCAGTCGGCCTCGGCGATGATGTCGAGGTTGTGTTCGATCAGGACCACGGTGTTGCCGGCATCGACCAGCCGGTGCAGCACGCGGATCAGTCTTTCGACGTCCGCCATGTGCAATCCGACAGTCGGTTCGTCGAGCACGTAGAGCGTGTGCGGTGCGGTCGCCGTCCCGGCCTTGGCGAGTTCCGTGACCAGCTTGATGCGCTGCGCTTCGCCGCCGGAGAGCGTCGGGCTGGGCTGGCCGAGCGTGAGATAGCCCAGCCCGACATCCTGGAGGATCTGCAAGGCGTGGTGGATGGCGCGGTGGTTGGCGAAGAACGCCACCGCCTCGTCGATGCTCATCGCCAGCACTTCGCCGATCGACTTGCCGCGCATCTGCACGGCGAGCGTCTCGGGATTGAAGCGCGCGCCACCGCACTGGTCGCAAAGCACCTTTACGTCGGGCAGGAAGCTCATCTCGACCGTCTTCACGCCCTGGCCTTCGCAGGCCTCGCAGCGGCCGCCGCCGGTGTTGAAGGAGAAGCGGCTCGCGGTGTAGCCGCGGATGCGCGCTTCCTGCGTGTCGGCGAAGAGCTTGCGGATCGTGTCGAAGAAGCCGATGTAGGTCGCGGGGCAGGAGCGCGGCGTCTTGCCGATCGGCGTCTGGTCGACCTCGAGCACGCGCTCGATCTTCTCCCAGCCCTTGATCGACCTGCAGCCGGCAAGTTGCGGCGCGGCCTTGCGCTTGCGGGTCTCGCCCACCAGCCGCGAAAGGTTGACCTGCAGCACGTCGCGCGCGAGCGTCGACTTGCCCGAGCCCGACACGCCGGTGACGACGGTGAGACGGCCCAGCGGGATGCGCACGTCGATCGCCTTCAGGTTGTGCAGGTCGGCGCGCGAGACGTGAAGCGACTGCGTCTTCGCATCGACTGCTCGCCGCGGCTGCAGGGGATGCGCAAGGGGCTGGGCGAGGAAGCGGCCGGTGAGGGAGGCGGGGTTGGCCTCGAGTTCCGACGCGGTGCCCTGCGCGACGATGTGCCCGCCGAGCCGCCCGGCGCCGGGGCCGAGGTCGATGACGTGCTGCGCCCGGCGTATGGTTTCCTCGTCGTGCTCGACCACGATCAGCGTGTTGCCCTTGGCTTCCAGCTTTTCCAGCGTGTCGAGCAGGATCTGGTTGTCGCGCGGATGCAATCCGATGGTGGGCTCGTCGAGGATGTAGGCCACGCCGCGCAGGTTGGAACCGAGTTGCGCGGCCAGGCGGATGCGCTGCGCTTCGCCGCCGGAGAGCGTCGGCGCGGAACGGTCGAGCGACAGGTAGCCCAGCCCCACCTGCTCGAGGAAGCCGAGGCGCGAGATCAACTCGGCAAGGATGTCGCGCGCGATTTCCTCCTCGCGCCCGGCGACTTTCAGCTTGGCGAAGATTCCGTGGGCCGCGGAAATCGGATGGCGCGTGAGCTCCGCGATCGACTGGCCGCGGAAGCGAACGGCGAGCGCCTCGCGGTTCAGGCGCTTGCCGTCGCATGCCGGGCAGGGCTCGTCGATCGCCAGCCATTCCAGCCACGAATCGAGCACGTGGTCCTCGGTGCCGGTGCGGGCGCGCTCGTCGTTCCAGTCGAAGCCGGAGATCTTCAGTCCGGTCCCGTAGCACTTGGCGCACCAGCCGTGCTTCGAGTTGAACGAGAAGAGCCGCGGATCGAGTTCCGGGAAGCTGCGTGCGCACGAAGGGCAGGCGCGCTTGGTGGAAAGTATCGTTGCCTCGCCGGCTTCGGCGAAGGGGCCGGTGACGTGCACCACGCCCTTGCCGTGCTCCAGCGCGGCCGCGAGCGCCTCCCGCAGCAGCTTCTCGTTCGCCGGTGTCACGAGGATCTCGGCGACGGGCAGCTCGAGCGTATGCTCCTTGAAGCGGTCCAGCCGCGGCCATTTGCCGGTCGGCAGGAACGCTCCGTCGACGCGCAGGTGAGATACGCCCTTGGCCGAGGCCCACTTGGCGAGGTCGGTGTAGAAGCCCTTGCGGCTCACCACCAGCGGCGCAAGCAGGCCGATGCGCCGGCCGCGATTGCTTCTTCAGCAGCCGCGCGACGATCGCATCGATCGTTTGCGGCTCGATCGGCACATCGCAATCCGGGCAGTACTGCGTGCCCAGCTTCACGAACAACAGGCGCAGGAAATGGTAGATCTCGGTTTGCGTGGCCACCGTGCTCTTGCGCCCGCCGCGGCTGGTGCGCTGCTCGATCGCCACCGTCGGCGGGATGCCGAAGATGCCGTCGACGTCGGGCTTCGACGCGGGCTGCACGAACTGCCGCGCGTAGGCGTTGAGGGACTCGAGGTAGCGACGCTGGCCCTCGGCAAAGAGGATGTCGAAGGCGAGCGTGGACTTCCCGGAGCCGGACACGCCGGTGATGACCGTGAAGCGATTGCGCGGGATGTCGACGTCGATGCCCTTGAGGTTGTGCTCGCGGGCCTTGCGCACCTGGATGAAATCGGGCGGCGCGAGCCTCACGTAGCGGCCGGTCGCCTCCGCGGCGAGCGGCATCGATGCGGCGAGCGACTTGCGATAGTCGCGCAGCGCCTTGCCGGTGTGCGACGCCTTGTGGCGTGCCACTTCATCGGGAGTGCCGACGCAGACGACCGCGCCGCCGGCGTCGCCGCCTTCGGGGCCGAGGTCGATCAGCCAGTCGGCGGCGCCGATGACGTCGAGGTTGTGCTCGATCACGAGCAACGAGTTCCCGGCGGCGAGCAGGCGGCGGAATGCGCCGAGAAGCTTGGCGACATCGTCGAAGTGCAGCCCGGTGGTCGGTTCGTCGAAGAGAAACAGCCGCGTCTTCGCATGCATGCCGACGGGCGGGTAAAGCGCCGGTGCCGGCCTGCCCATGTCCGGGCGCCTCGGCAGCATCGAGATGGAACGGCCCTCGGCCTCCGCGAGGTGGCCCGCGAGCTTCAGCCGCTGCGCTTCCCCTCCGGAGAGAGTGGGCACGGGCTGGCCGAGCCGCAAGTAATCGAGGCCCACGTCCGCGAGCGGCTGCAGGCGCGTGAGGACGTCGCGCTCGCCGGCGAAGAACCCGACCGCCTCATGAACGGTGAGTTCGAGCACATCGGCGATGCCCTTGCCGTTCCACAGGACCTCGAGCGTTTCGTCGCGGTAACGGCGCCCGTTGCAGTCGGGGCAACGCAGGTACACGTCGGAGAGGAACTGCATCTCGACGTGCTCGAAGCCGTTGCCGCTGCAGGTCGCGCAGCGGCCGGTGCCGGAGTTGAAGCTGAAAGTGCCGGCGGTGTAGCCACGGGAGCGCGCTTCCGGCGTCCTGGCGAAAAGGTCGCGGATCGCGTCGAAGGCGCCGACGTAGCTCGCGGGATTGGAGCGCGTCGTGCGTCCGATCGGCGACTGGTCGACCATCACCACGTCGACCACGCTTTCCGCGCCTTCGAGCGCGCGAAACGCCCCCGGCATTTCGGTGGGCTTGCCGAAACGCTTGAGCAGCGCGGGATAGAGCACGTCCTGCACCAGGGTCGATTTGCCCGAACCGGATACGCCGGTCACGCAGACCAGCTGGCCGAGCGGGATTTCGACATCGATATCGCGCAGGTTGTGCTCGCTCGCCCCGCGAATCCGCAACGTCGCGCCGCTGCCTTTCGTGGCGGTGCGGCGAAAGTGTTCGTCGGCGCGGCGGCGGCCGGAAAGATATTCGGCGGTGACGGTATCGGAGCGCTTCAGATCGTCCGGCGTGCCGAAGAAGACGATGTTGCCGCCGCGTTCGCCGGGGCCGGGCCCCATATCGAGCAGGCGGTCGGCCTCGAGCATGATCTGCGGATCGTGCTCGACCACCACCAGCGAGTTGCCGGCGTCGCGCAGCCGCTTCATCACGTCGATCACGCGCCCCATGTCGCGCGGGTGCAGGCCGATCGAGGGCTCGTCGAGGACGAACAAGGTGTTCACCAGCGAGGTCCCGAGCGCCGTGGTGAGGTTGATGCGCTGCACCTCTCCCCCGGACAACGTGCGCGATTGCCTATCGAGCGTGAGGTAGCCCAGGCCCACCTCGCAGACGTAGGCAAGGCGCGAGCGGACCTCGCCCAGCAGCATTTCCGTGGCCTGGTCGAGCGGCGCGGGAAGCCGGACATCGTCGAACAGCGCGCGTGCCTTGTCCACGGCCAGCAGCATCACATCGTGGACGCACAAGCCGGGCAGGCCGGCGAGTTGCGCACTGCTCCATTTCACGCCCTTGGGCAGGAAGCGGCGCGCCGGCTCGAGCACGCGGTCGGCATCGGCCTTCGACCCGACCCGCCAGAGCAGCGACTCGGGCTTCAGGCGCGCACCTTCGCACGTGCCGCAGGGCGTGTAGGCCCGGTAGCGCGACAGCAGCACGCGAATGTGCATCTTGTAGCTCTTGGTCTCGAGCCACGCGAAAAAACGGGCGACGCCGTACCAGTGCGTCTTGCCGGACTTCTCCCAACTCACCCAGTCGGGGTCGCCGGCGATCACCCAGGCGCGCTCCTCGTGCGCGAGCTTGTTCCACGGCACGTCCATGCGGATGCCGCGCTTCCTCGCCATCTTCGCGAGGTCGTCCTGGCTCTCCTTGTAGCTCTCGGTCTGCCAGGGCTTGACCGCGCCGCCCGACAGCGTCTTCGATTCGTCCGGGATCACCAGCCCCCAGTCGATGCCGATCACCCGGCCGAATCCGCGGCACGCCTCGCACGCCCCGATCGGGGAATTGAAGGAAAACATCGACGGCGTCGGATCGGCGTAGTGGATGTCGCAGTCGGGGCAATGCAGGTCCGAGGAGTAGCGCCACGCCGGGGGCGCTGTGCCTTCTTGCTGCTCGTCGCCGGAAAACACGTTCACCTTGCCGGCGCCGATGCGCAGGGCGACCTCGAGCGCCTCGACGATGCGGGCCTTGTCTTGCGCGCTTGCGCGCAGGCGATCCTGCGTGACCTGGAGCGTGTCGCCATCGCGCGAGTGGACGCGCATGTAGCCCTGCCGCTCGAGCAGCTGGGTCACCTCGGCTTCGGAGAAATTCTTCGGCACCGTCACAGGAAAAGTGATCGCGAGGCGCGGATGGCCCGCGGCGGCGGACCGGGCGATGAGGTCGGCAAAGATGGACTCCGCCGAATCGCGCCTGACGGGCCGCGCGCAGCCGCGGCAATGCAGCGTCCCGGCGCGCGCGAAAAGCAGTTTCAGGTGGTCGTTCAGCTCCGTCATCGTCCCGACGGTGGAACGCGAGGTGCGCACCGGGTTGGTCTGGTCGATCGCGATCGCCGGCGGGATGCCTTCGATGGCATCGACCTGCGGCTTGTCCATGCGGTCGAGGAATTGCCGGGCGTAGGGCGAGAAGGTCTCGACGTAGCGGCGCTGGCCTTCGGCATAGAGGGTGTCGAAGACGAGCGAAGACTTGCCCGAGCCGGACGGCCCCGTGACGACGATCAGCTCGCCGGTCGGCAGGTCGATGCTGACGTTCTTGAGGTTGTTCTGGCGCGCGCCCTTGATCGAGATGTGCGTCCCGGCAATGCGGCGAGCTGCCAATTGGCCGAGATACGGCCCGTTGCGGTCGTTCATGAATTCTTTGGAGTGGGGCCCGCGCGAAAATCGTGCGCGAAGGTGGGAGATCCTGGCCCCTATTCTACCGCCGCCGGAACCGGCCGGGCGGGCGCTGAGGTGTTGCAGGCTTCAGCCGGACTGGGCCGTCCGGCAACGCCGCCGGTTCAGGCGGCGAAGCGGACTTGCGAGGCGCCTTGCAGGAGCGCGTTGATGGCGAAGATCATGACGACGGGAAGTGCGATGGCGAAGATGAGTTCCATTTGTTTCTCCTTGGGTGGGTTGGATGCGGTGTTTCCTTGTCGATGGGCCCACTTTAGGCAGCCGGCCCCGGCCTCGCCAGCGGCTTGCGACGAAATGGCGAAAACGGGGGACAAGGGGCGGGAAACCGCCCCTTTCCTGCCCGGAATGCCCCGGCTCAGGAGCGGAATCGCTGCGGCGAGATGGCTCCGGCGAGGACGCGCGGCAGGGGCACGGGGTCGCCCGCGACCTGCGAGGCGATCAATTCGGCGCCCAGCGGCGCCCAGAGCAGGCCGCGGGAGCCCAGGCCGGTCGCGGCGTACAAGCCCTCGTCCAATCGGCCAAAGATCGGCAGGCGGTCGTGGGTGGTGGTGCGAAACCCGGTCCAGCCGTCGAGCGCAATCGGGTGCAGGCCTTCGGTGAACCCGGGCAGCATGGCCTCGGCGCGCGCCAGGTTCTCGCGGTGGTCCGAGGCGCGAACCGAGGGGTCGAAATCGGCGTTCTGGTAGGTGGCGCCGAAGCAGTGGCCGCCTTCGGGCAAAGGCGCCACGTAGCCGCTTCCGCAGACGATGGTCTCCAGGGCTCGCGCGGGCGAGGCGGGCGCGTAGGTGAGCTGGCCGCGCACCCGGTTCAGGATCAGGCGCGAGGCAAGCGTGAAGCGCGCGCAGTCCGCGGCGTTGGCCAGCACCACGACGGGAGCGCTCGCCGATCGCCTTGCCCTCCGTCATCGAGCACGCGCCAATCGCCGCCTTCGCGTTCGACGCTTGCGACCGAGCGCCGTTGCGCTTTTCGACAAGGGCGCCGGCGCGCGCGAACGTGGAAACGGAAAAACTCTCCTGCGCGACCCAGGCGCCGGAAGGAATCCACCAGCCCGCGCCGCGCACGTCGCGCCCGGCCAGTTGCCGTGCCGCGTCCCGGTCGACGAAGCGCAGGAAATCGGCGGGATAGCCCTGGGCCGAGGCGATCGTCGCAAAGCGTTCGGCCTCATCGTCATCTCCGCCAGGTGCAGCGCGCCGCAGCGGCCCCAGACGAGGTGATAGCCCTCTTGCTGCAGGTTGCGGAAATGCTGCAGCGCGTAGAGGAAGGCCGGGCGCGAGAGCTGCGCGTTGATCGCGTCGCGGAGGTTGGCGATCGGGCGCAGCAGCCCGATGGCGCCGGCATCGCGGCGCGCAAGCGGGTCGACCAGCGTGACGGCGATGCCGCGGCTCGCCAGCCGGTCGGCGCAAAGGGTGCCGGCAAGCCCGGCACCGACCACGATTGCCTGTTCCGGCGGGCGATGGGGGGCGCTCTCTCCCGGGAAAGATGCCGGCAAGCAGCGGGCCCCGGCTGTCGTCGCGTTTCGTGACCTGGAAGCCGACGCCCTCGAGGCCGGCGCGAACACCGGAGGTCACGGTTCGCGTCGCGAAAATTGCGCCGGGCGCGGCCAGCCGGGCGAGTTCGCGCAACACCTCGGGCGACCAGACATCGTGGTCTCCGTGCGGCTCCGCGTGATCGAGGATGAACGAATCGACTCGAGCGTCGAGGGCGGCAAGGCCGGCGAGCAACTCGCCGAAGACCAGCGTGAGCGAAACCCGGCCCGCGTCCATTTGCACGCGGTGGAAACCGGCAATGGGCGGCGGCCAGACCGCGGCGAGCCCCACGGCCAGCGGATGCAGTTCGGGGAAGCCCGACAGGACGGCCGCGAGATCGGCGCGAGCATAAGGGTGCTTCTCGAGGGCGACGTAGTTGAGCCGCGCGCAAGGGTTCGGGTCGCTGCGCAGCGCATCCCATGCGGCGAGGAAGTTCAACCCGGCGCCGAAGCCGGTCTCGAGGATCGTGAAGGACGGCCGCCCCTGCCAGCGCGCGGGCAGCGCGTTGGCCCCGAGCGCCACGCGGCGCGCCTCGTCGAGTGCTTCCCGAGGGGCAGGCAGCGACCCCCCTTCCGTACCCCGCGCCGCCGGCGTGACCGAGACATTCAGCGTCATGCCCCGATGATAGCGCCCCGGGCAAAAAAATCCCCCGCGCGGGCGGGGGAGGAAAGGCCGTGAAAGTGATCAACACGACCTGGGAGTGCAATGAGATTGCGTTGGCGGGACAAAGTTCAAGTCCGTCCGATTACCATGGGGGCGATCCTTCTGCCCTCCCGAAGCCCATGGCCTTCATCCTCGATATCCCGATTGGAAGCACCGGCCACGCCGAAATGGTGGTCGCCGACGAGCACACTGCGCCTCGCGTGGGCAGCGGCAAGATCGCCGTCCTCGCCACGCCGGTGATGATCAACCTGATCGAGGCCGCAGCGCTGGCCGCCATCGAGCACCTGCTGCCGGCGGCCACCAGAGCCTGGGAACGCACCTTGACGTGACGCATGTCGCGGCCACGCCGGTCGGGATGGAGGTCCGCGCGACCGCGGAGGTGATCGGCATCGAAGGGCGCATCGTGAAGATGCGGGTGCGGGCCGAAGACCAGCGCGACCTGGTCGGCGAGGGGCTGCACGAGCGCGTCGTGGTCAACGTCGAGCGCTTCGACAAGCGCGTGCAGGAAAAGGTCGCGCTGCTTCCCTACAAGGGCTGAAGCGGCGCCGACACGCCGGGCGGCAAAGGCGTGCGCGCGGCGTTCATCACCATGGCCAGCGTCGAGTAGTAGCCGGCCAGTCCCAGCAGGTCGATCACGCCGCGCTCGCTGAACGCGGCGATGGCGCGCGCCCACGTCGCATCGCTCACCGATTGCCGGCGGAGGATCTCGTCCAGCGTGTCGTAGAGCGCGGCTTCGTCGCCGGCCATCGCCTCGGGACGCCGGCCTGCGGCGATCGCGTCGGCCTTCGCGGCCTGCAAGCCCGCCTGGAGCGCGATCGGGTGATGGACGTTCCATTCGTACTGCTGCGACCAGTGGCGCGCCATCACCAGGATCGCCATTTCGGAGAGCCGCGGCGCGAGCGCGCTGTCGTAGCGCAGGTACTGGCCGAGGCGCTGCAACCGGTTGAGCATTTCCGGGCTGCGGATCAAGGGCACGAAAGGCCCGAACACCGAGCCGCGCGCCGTAGCGGAAAGTTCCGCTGCCGCCCGTTTCTGTTCGGGCGAGAGTTCGGCGTCGGGAATCGGCGGCAGGCGGTCGCTCATTGTTTTCCTTCCGCGGTGCGTGCCTCGATCGCGGCCAGCCGTTCGTCAAGGACATCGACCGTGCAGAAACCGGAAGCGACGAGAAACAGCGCATCCCCCTTCACGGCAAGCGTCGGGAAACCGCTGACGCCGAGCTTCTGGGTGACGGAGAAATCGTTGCGCATCGCGTCGCGCGCGACCTCCGAGCGCCACGCGGCAAGGAACGTCTCGCGCTCCATGCCGGTCTCGGAGGCGATGTCGGCAAGGACCTCGCCGCGCGTCACGTCGCGGCCGTCGCGATAGAACGCCGCCTGAACAGCCTGGAAATACGGCAAGGCGCGTTCCGAGGAATGGGCGCGGGCCGTCACCACCGCGCGGCAGGCCGGCTCGGTGTCGTAGATGAAACCCTCGGCCTGCAAGGCGGCCTCCGAAAAGGGCAGGCCGCTCATTTGCTCGACGCTCTTCCAGTGTCCGCGAAACATCTCGCGAAACTCCTCCGTCATCGGATTGGTGTTGTAGGGGCGCAGCCCGCCGGTGACGATCTCGATGCCGGCATCGGGATGCGCAGCGAGCAGAGCCGAGAGCTGCGGGCCGAAGCCGTAGCACCACGAGCACATCGGATCGCCGACATAGACAAGGCGGGACATGCGGCGATTTTACCTGCTCGGGCCGCGGCCGGGACGAGGGAGGGCGATTGCGGAGCAGGTTGCGTCAGGCGACCGCGCGGGCGCCATCGGCCTGCGCGACGACGCGGTTGCGGCCCTGGTTCTTCGCCTCGTAAAGCGCCGAGTCGGCGCGATGCAGCAGGTGGTCGATATTGTTTCCGTCCGCATGGTGCAAGGCAGCGACGCCGGCGCTGACGGTGATCGGGATGATCGCAGAGCCGATCACCAGCGGGCTGCCGGCGACAGCCGCGCGGATCCGTTCCGCGAGCGCGCTCGCTTCGCTCAGCTGCACTTCGGGGAGCAGCACGCAGAACTCCTCGCCGCCAAGGCG
Source organism: uncultured beta proteobacterium (assembly GCA_963849005.1). Classification (GTDB taxonomy): domain Bacteria; phylum Pseudomonadota; class Gammaproteobacteria; order Burkholderiales; family Usitatibacteraceae; genus CAWKGC01. The sequence goes on from CAWKGC010000024.1 coordinate 262,848, forward strand.
CACGACAAGGTCGGCGCGCCTCAGGCAACCCTGCACCAGCGCGACGAAGCGCCGCAAGGTCTCGTCGCCGGCAAGGTGGCCGAAGGAATCGTTGACGCGCTTGAAATGGTCGATGTCGAGCATGATCACCGAGAGCGCTGCCCCGGTGCGGCCGCAGCGCGACAACTCGCGCTCGGCAAGCTCGAGGAAGGTGCGGCGGTTGTAGACGCCCGTGAGCGGGTCGATCGTCGCCAGCCGTCTCGCCGCGATGTCCGCGCGCTCGACCTGCATCAGCAGGAAACCGAACGAGGAGGAAACGACGAAGGCCAGGGCGAGCAGGAAATTGAACGATTGCAGCGGGCTGGGGGAGAACAGCGCCGAGAACTGCTCCGGCGCCAGCCACGCGTTCAGCCCTCGCCCGAAGAAGCTCGCGGTGCCGATGAGGAAGCTGGTGATCATGGCCCAGCGCGTGCGCGACCCGAGTTCGGAGCGCAGCCGGAACATGAGCACTGCCACTGCAAGCAGGGCGGTGCCGAAGATCACGCCGGAGAACAGGGCGCGTGCGTGGAAGTCGCCGAGCAAGGAGGCGAAGACGAGCGGACACGAAACCGGGCCCGCGATGTGCACCCAGGTCGGCAGGCGGCGGCCATGGAACTCGAGGATCGCCGCGGCCTGCAGCGAGATCACCAGCGGCAGGAGGCCGTTGGCCGCTATGATCGAGACCGGGTCCGGTATGACGCCGCGCAGCCCGAAAAGGAAGAACGCCACGACCTGGATCGCGAGCGACGCGGTCCACTTGCCGAGCCCGTCGCGCATCCGGCTGCCGAGCGCAACCCACAAGGTCGCGAGCAGCAGGATATTGGTGGTGGCGAGGACCCAGAACAGGGTGCGGATATCGAGCATCGGCGCAGGTTACCCGAAGGCGGCGCGCGGATATATGCGCCAGGTCACAAGGGCGCAGGCGTCGCGAAGCCCGGCTACGGTGGATGCCATGAAGCCTCTTTGCGCTTCCCCGCCCGAAACCAGCGCTACTTGCGGCGATTCAACAGGGAATCAAGCGCGCCTTCGAGCCCCTTCTTCAGCACGTCGCTCGAAAGCGCCGCGTTCACTGCGATTTTTCCGGCCATTGCCGAGACCACCTGGTTGGCTGCCTCTGCCGCAGTGACGCCGCGCCCGCCGCTTCCGAGTCCGCGCAGTTCGATATCGGGCAGGACAAAATTCGCCGCCCCACCCCTCAGCAACGGACTGAGCACGCTCACGCGCGCCTGGCGGATGAGGATCCGGTCGATGACGAAGCGCCGCGGGGCCTTGCGCAAGTCGCCCTTCGATCTTTCTGCCGGCGCGTCGCGTTGCGCGGCATTGCCGATGTTGCGCTGGAGGCTCTCGAGGTTGCCGCCGTGGCCGGCATTTTCGTAGACCACGTCCGGCGCGTCGATGACGATGTCCCTGATCACCGGAACGTCGGCAGCGAGCGTCGCCGGATCGACTGCGACGCTGATCGCATTGGCGCGGAACGCATACGGCGACGCAAAGCCGGGCGGATTGCCGATGACGAGCCCGGCCAGCGTGCCGCGGCCATCAATCGCGGAGATTCGGACGCTCGCCACCGAGACGGAGGTGCCGGTGATCGCCGGGCCGCGCGATTCGATCGCATGCTTCACCAGCCAGTCGAGGGAAGTGAACAGCCACCAGGCCACCCCGGCCAGCACGGCCAGCACGGCGATGACGGCGATCATCCATTTCTTCAGCCGCGACCCTGGCCGGTTGCATGCACCGTCAGGGCGCGATCCTGCGGCGCTGCAGGTTGCGCTCGATGTTGCGCGCGATCTCCGCGGTGCTCGCGATCGGCAGCGTCGGCTCGGCGACGTAGACCCGCTTCGATGCGGTGCCGCAGGCAGGTTGAGCGCGCGGCTGAAGACGTCGGTGCGGTTGGCGAGGTCGGCATCGGCGCGCACGAACACCGACGTGAAGGTCGTGCCCGCGCTCACAAGGGCCTGGTAGTCGCCGAGAAAGAGCCCGCCCGCATTCGGCGCGAATGCGAGGTCGAAAGTTGCCGAGACGCGCGCTTCCTGCCAGGTGACGCCATCGCTCGAGCGCGCCAGCCAGTAGTCGGTGGGCAGCGTCGTTGCATCGGCGGTATTGCTGCGCAGGTCGTAGTAGGTGATGCCGATGGTGCCGTCGGCGCGGACGTTGATCGCGGGGGTGAAGGCCTGCACGCCGGGATCGGCATTGACGCGAACCGGTGTGGACCAGGTGGCGCCGCCGTCGCGCGAACGCGAGAGCAGGATGCCGTCGCGCTGGCCGCCGCTCGAACGCGCATCCTGCCAAGTCACGAAGACGTCGCCGTTCGGGCCCGCCGCGATCTGCGGAATGATGGCGCCGTCGCGGATGTTCGTGCCGGTTTCCGGATCGCGCGCGCCCGACGGCGTGAAGCTCGAAATGCGCACAGGCGGCGACCAGGTGGCGCCCTTGTCCGCCGAGCGGATGACGTTGAGCGACGAGGTGGTGGAGGTGCCGCTTGCGTCGATCTGGTTGAACAGCAGGACGAGCGTGCCGCCGGGCAGCACCGCGATCACGTTGCCGATCGTCTGGCTGGTCGGCCCGGATCGTGGATATTGCGTGCTGTCTCCCAGGTAAGCCCGCCATCGACCGTGCGTGCGAAGTACGTCGGGCCGCCGGCGTCCCCCGCCACCAGCCGATCCCATGTCGCGTAGGCAAAGCGCGAGTCACCCGGATCGGCGGTGAGGGTGTTCTTGTCGTTGAAGAAGCCCGCGCCGTCGCTGATCAGGGCCGTCGCGCGGCCCCAGGTGCGGCCGCCGTCGGTCGAGCGGCTTACCAGCATTGCGTTGCGCGACCCTGCCGCGAAGGTGCCGCCGCTGGTGCCGAGCGCCATCTGGTAGGCGGTGCCGTCGGGCGAAATCGCGACCCACGGGTCGGTCGCGCGCGCGTAGTCGCCGCCGTTGCCGGCATTGCCGCCGGTGCAGCGCGTCAGCGGCGCTGAGGTGATCGTCCAGGTCACGCCGGCATCGAATGAAACCGCCGACACCACGCCTTGCGACGAGCCGTTCGACCAGCGGTTCTGCTGCCATGCGGCAACGAGGTGATTGGCATTGCGCGGGTCGATCGCGACATGGGGCTCGACCTCGGCGTCGAGAAAAAGCGTACCGGTTTCGGCGGCGCCGCTGCAATTGGCCGCAAAGGTGCTCGCGGCGGAAATGCGCACGGCTTGATCCGTGACCACGGGCGGCGGAGGCGGAGGGGGAGGGGGCGCAACGGTGTCCGAGCTCCCGCCTCCGCCTCCTCCGCAGGAGGACAGGAACAGCGCCACCGCGCAAGCGGCGATCCCGCCCGGCCGACGCGCAGCTCGTCTCATCGATTCCTATTCCACCTTGCCGATGCGCTTCACGACTTCGGCGAGCTTCTTCGAGTCGGCGTCCCAGAACACGGCGAACTCGGGGGCATCGAGGTACTGCAGGGGTGTCTCGACCTTGACGAACACGGCGCGCAGCGCCTCGTCCTGCACGGCGGCGCGCGCCGCTTCGCGCAACTTCACGATCACGGCATCGGGCGTGCCGGCCGGCACGAACGCCCGGTCCATTGCGAGAACTGCGCGTCGTACCCAGCTCCTTCAGCGTCGCACATCGGGCAGCGCCGGATGGCGCGCATCGCCCCAGCTTGCCAGCACGCCACCTTTCCCGCCTTGACGTGCTGCACGACCGTGGACGGCCCGGAGGAAATGAATTCTACGTTGCCGCCGAGCAGCGCCACTACCGCGGGCCCCGCGCCGGTGAACGGGATGTGCAGCATCTTCACGCCCGCATTCGCGCCGAACATTTCCACCGGCACGTGCATCGTGCCGTAGTTGCCCGAAGAGCCGTAGGGGATCGTGCCGGGCGACTTCCTCGCCGCTTCGACGAGGTCGGACACGCTCTTGTACGGGCTCTCGGCGCGCACTGCGAGCACGGTCGGATCCGCCGTGAAGCGCGCGATCGGAACCAGCTGGTTCAACTGGAACATCGGCGGGCGACCGATCACCTTGTCCGCCTCGGGGATGATGGAGATCGACGACAGGGCCATCAGCACGGTGTAGCCGTCGGGCCGCGCCTTGGCGACATACGCCATGCCCACGCCGCCGCCCGCGCCGGCCTTGTTCTCGACGATCACCGGCTGCTTGAGGATGCGGCCCATCGCCTCGGCCACCGGGCGCGCGGTGATGTCGGCCACGCCGCCGGGCGGAAACGGCACGATCATCGTGATCGCCTTCGACGGGTAGTCGGTCTGGGCGTGCGCCGTGAGCGCGGCCAACGCGAGGCAAGCGAGAAGACGACGCATGCAGCACCTCCGGACGGTAGGAGCCGCAAATCCTACACCGCCGCCGATAATTGGGATCAGGGACGCAATACGGCCGTATCACGTCTCTGACCCTCAAACCGGCTTTTTCATTACCATTGGCGCCATGCTCAAGGTCGTGACGACGGCCCTGGTCGCCGTACTGCTCGCCGGTTGCGCCGACGAAGCGAAGGAGAATGACGGCTGGAAGATGGCGCGCATCGAGGCCGAACTCGGAGGCGGCGGGGCGCTCTATGTCTCTCCCGGGCGACCCCGATACCTTCCCGCCAGGACCCGACGGCAAGGAGCTCAAGGTCGTCGCGCCCGGAAGCGGCGCGCGCGTGGTGCCCGGTTCGCTGGTGAAACTGCAAGTCGAGGGCCTCGACCCCGAGGACGGGCACGGCTCACCAGCAGGAAGTGTCCGTGCTCGTGCCGCCGCCGCTCAACATCACCAATTTCGATTCCGAGACGCAGTTCCGCGGCATCGGCTGCGAAGCGTGCAGCAAGATGGCGCGGTCGCGCGGCGTGACCATGGGCCAGGACACGGCCACGCCCCTGCTGTTGCACGAGCCCGGGCAGGCGCCCTTGCCGCCGCGCTGGGTGTATCGCATGCGCGAAGGCGGCGTCTACGACTATCCCGACATCGGCCCGCTCAAGCTGCTCTCGGTGAACGAGTCGCGCGATCGCCCGTGGGACCTGGCCAGGGTGATAGACGGAAGGCGGGCCGTCATGGTCCCGCGCGCGCGCATCACCGTGATGAAGACCTGCGAGGCCGACCTGAGGCAAGTGAAATTTCGCTTCTTGCGCTGGTCCGGCAAGCCGTTCCTTTCGCTTCCGGAAGGCTTTCGCACCGTCAACTGGTACGAACTGCGCGGCTGCAAGGCCTAGTCGGCTGCGCGTTCCAGCTGCCTGCGGCGCAAGGCGGCAAACGTGAATCCCACCGGAACGACGGCAAGCCCGCCAAGGGCGATCACCACCGAGGTGCCGAAGCGTTCGGCGACGAGGCCGGCGAACGCCACGCCGATCGACTGGCCGATGAAAAAGAACGAGGCGAACAACGCCACCGCCGCCCCGCGCCGCGCTGGCGACATCTGCGTGGCATTGGTCTGCAGCGTGTTGTGGAACATGTAGAAGCCGAGTCCCGCGACGAAGCAGGCGAGCGGCGCCACCCAGGGCGCCGGCGACCACATCACCAGCCCCATCCCGGCGGCGATGAAGATCGATCCCAGCGAAGACAGGAGCGGTTCGCCGAGGCGCCTCACGAAGCGGCTGGCGAAGAGCGCGAAGAACAGGCCCCCCGCGCCAAAGGCGATGATGACCAGCCCGGCCGTGGACAGGCTCATGCCGCGCGCCGCATGCAGGTGGGTCGCGACGAAGGCGAGGGCGCCGAACAGGACCACACCTTCGGCGAACACGGTGCCCAGCACGACGCGCGCCCACGGAACGGCAAGCACGGCGCCGAGGTCGCGGATGAGGTGGCTGCGTTGCGATGCTGCCACGCGCTCGTGGCGCGCCTCGGCAAGCCAGAGCCATGCGGAAATGCCTGCGAACCATGCCCCGATGGCGAGGAACGGCCACTGCCAGTACGCCTGCTCGGCGGCGAATCCCGCGGAAGCGGAGCCGGCGGCCAGCCCGAGGATCTGGCCGACGAGGAAGCGCGCCAGCACCGGCTGCCGGCGTTCGTAGGCGACGGCATCGCCGATCCAGGCCATGGCGAGCGGGATCACCGACGCGCAGCACGCCCCGGCGAGCACGCGCGTTGCGACCAGCGCCTCGAGGCTGGTGGCGAACGCGCAGGCGGTCGTCGCCAGCGCCGATGCGGCGCAGGCGATCGCGATGACGCGCAGTTTCCCGAAGCGGTCGCCGAGCGGCCCGAACAACATCTGCAGCACGCCGTAGGCGATCGCGAACCCGGTGATCACGTGCGCGACGCTGCCGAGTCCCGCGTCGAACTCGCTCGCCAGCCGCGGCAGCAGCGGATCCATGACGCGCAGCGATGCGGCGCTGGCGAAGGCGGCCAGCGAAAGCAGCGCGATGGTGGCGACGGGCGTGCGCGTCAAGAGCGCCCGGCGCGCAGGCGCTCTGCCGCGATCCACTCGTCGATGCGCGCTTCGAGGACAGTCAGCGGCAGGGCGCCGTCGTCGAGGACGGCGTTGTGGAAGTGGCGCAGGCTGAACTTGTCGCCGAGCGCCCGTTCCGCCCTGGCGCGCAGCCGCTTGATGTGCAGCTCGCCGATCTTGTAGCCGAGCGCCTGCCCCGGATCGAGGATGTAGCGGTCGATCTCGGTCGCGGCGAAGTCGACGTTGATGCCCGACTGCTGCGCGAGGTACTTGATTGCCGCGTCGCGTTTCCAGCCGTAGCGATGCAGGCCGGTATCGAGCACGAGGCGGCAGGCGCGCACCATTTCCCAGGAGAGCGCGCCGAAGTGCGAGTACGGGTCGGTGTAGAAGCCGAGGTCAGGGCCGAGGCTTTCCGCATAGAGCGCCCATCCCTCGTTGTAGGCGATGTTGCCGCCGACTCGCCTGAAGGTCGGCAAGCCCTGCAACTCCTGCGCGCGCGCGATCTGCAGGTGGTGCCCCGGCGATGTCTCGTGGAGCAGGGTGCTCTCGAACTCGTAGATCGGGCGCGTCGCGGGGTTGTTGGTGTTGACCTCGAAGAACCCGGCGCGGCTGCCATCGAGCGCGCCGGGAATGTAGTGCTCGGCGTTGTCGCCCACGAAGGCGTCCATGGCGCGAATGCCGAAGGGCAGGCGCGGCAGCACCGCGAACAGCTTGGGCAGGCCGGCGTCCACGCGCTTGGCGAGTTCGCTGTAGTGGGCGAGCATTTGTTCCGGCTTGGCGAAGTAGAAGCGCGGGTCGGTGCGGATGAAGGCGAGGAATTCCTCGAAAGATCCCTTGTGGCCGGTGGCGGCGATGACCTTGTCCATCTCGATCGCGATGCGCGCCACTTCGCGCTTGCCGATCTCGTGGATCTCTTCGGGCGTGAGCGTGGTGGTGGTTCCTGCCGCGACGATGAGCGCGTAGTAGGCCTTGCCGCCCGGCAGCGTGGACGCGCCTAGCTCGGCGCGGCACGCAGGCAGGTAATGCGTCTCGTAGAACGCCATCAGTTTCGCGAACGCCGGCTGCACCCGGTCGCGGATGATGGCCGCACCCTCGGCGGCCAGGCGCTTGCGTTGCGCTTCCGGCATCCTTTCCGGAAACGCGAGGAAGGGCGCGAACAAGGGCGACGCCGCCGGGTCCCCGGAAGAGAAGGCCGCGAGCTGCCCCGGCACCCGGATGACCGCTTCGCGCGGCGGCAGCCAGCCGCTCGCGATCCCGGCCTCGAGCAACAATGTCACCTGCGCCAGCAGGCGCGGCATGGCGTCCAGGCGCTTCAACCAGTTTTCATAGTCCCCGGCATTGCGGAACGGGGCCGCCTTGGCGAGCTGGGCGAGATCGACCTGCGGTCCGGATTGCGTGCCCACGGGCAGCCAATTGTCCGGGCCCGCGCCAAACGGCAACTTGCCGTAGATGTGGTCGAAGGCAACGTCGCGCCGCGCCCCGTCGAGGAAGATCGCCCGCGATATCCGGTCCTGCACGTTGAGCCCGCCCGGATCGAAGGCCTCGATTTCCGCAAGCGCCCGCAGGGTGTGCGCCTTGCGCGAGGCAATCGCTTCGGCGGAGCGGTCGGTGATGCGGTCGTTGTAGCGCTCGTCGCCGAGGAGGGTCGCGTATTCGGGCGACTGGAGCAGCGTCCATTGGTATTCGCGCTCGAAGAAGTCGGCGAGCGCCTTGTCCGGCGCGGGCATCTCGGCGAAGGCGAACGAACACGCGAGGAGGGCGAACAGCGAGGCGAGAATGCGGGACATGCGGCCGACTCCTGGGACCATCGAGCAGGAGCGAATCCTACACCGGAAGCGCGGCGACGCCCCGCGCGAGCTTGGCGTAACATGGAGACACATTTCCCTGAGGGAGGAAACGCCATGGGTCTCATCGACCGCGCCAAGAACATCTGCATCACGCCGAAGACCGAATGGCCGGTGATCGCCGCGGAGCAAAGCACGACCTCAGGGCTCATGACCGGCTATGTCGCGCCGCTCGCCATCATCGGCCCGGTGGCCGGCTTCATCGGCGGCTCGGTGATCGGCCACACCCTGCCGTTTGTCGGCACCTACCGCACGCCGATGATGATGGGCATCGCCCTGGCGATCTTCGTTTTCGTCATGGCCTTCGTCGGGACGTTCATCCTGTCGCTGATCATCAATGCGCTGGCGACCAGCTTCGGCGGCGAGAAGAACAGCCAGCAGGCGCTGAAGGTCGCGGTGTATTCCTACACGCCGGCGTGGATCGCGGGCGTCCTGCAGGCCATCCCTTTCCTCGGCATCCTCGCCATCCTCGCCGCGTTCTACGGCCTCTACCTGCTCTATCTCGGATTGCCGCGGCTGATGAAGTGCCCGGAAGAAAAGGCGATCGGCTACACGGTGGTGGTGGTGATCTGCGCGATCGTGCTCTGGATCGTGATCTCCATGATCGGCGCGTCCATCGGCGGCCTGGGGATGATGGCGAGCGGCGGCATGGCGGGCGCGATGCGCGACCGCGGCGCCGCGGTGCAGTTCGACAAGTCGAGCCCGGCCGGGAAGATGGAAGAGTTCGGCAAGAAAATGGAAGCGGCCGGCAAGAAGATGGAGGCCGCGGAGAAGAAGGGCGACCAGGCGGCGCAGATGGCCGCGGCCGGCGAGGTCCTTGGCACGTTGCTGGGCGGCGGCAAAAAAGTCGAGCCGCTCGGGATCGAGGAACTCAAGGTGTTCGTGCCCGAGACGTTCCTCGGGCTGCCGAAGAAGAGCAGCAAGGCTGAGCGCAGCGCCGCGCTGGGCATGTCGATTTCCAAGGCCGAGGCGCGCTACGGCGAAGGACCGAAGTCGGTGGAGCTGGAAGTGTCCGACACGGGCGGAGTCAGCGGCATGATGGCGCTTGCCGGCTGGGCCGGCGTGCAGGGCGAGAAGGAGGACGACAGCCGCATCGAGCGCACGCGCAAGGAAGGCGGGCGCCTCGTGCACGAGAAGATCTCCAAGACCGGCGGCAGCAACGAATTCGACGTGGTGCTGGGCGATCGTTTCATCGTCGCGGCGAAAGGCAACGGCGTCAGCATCGCCGAGCTCAAGGCGGCAGTGGCCTCGCTCGACCTCGCGAAGCTCGAATCGATGAAGGACGCAGGCGTGCAGAAGTAGCGTCCTGCCGGTTTTTCGGCCTGGAACTGTCATCCGGCCGGCGCAGTCATACGTTAGTGAAGGTTGGGGTACCCGGACTGGAATGCCCAGGAGGCTGAAGTCCCTTCCGACAGGAGGAAGCGCGACATGAACAGACCGAATCCGAAATTGCTCGCTGCCGCCATTGCGGCCGGGCTGGTTGCCGTTTATCCGGTTCTTGCGGCCCCGGCGCCTCCCGGCGGGGGCGGTTATCGCGGCGGGGCGCCGAGCGGTGGTGGTGGGTATCGTGGCGGCGCGCCCAGCGGAGGCGGCTACCACGGCGGTGTCGGCTATCGTCCGGGCGGCGCCTATTACGGCGGTCGATATGCCGGTGGCCGTTATTTCGCTGGCGGCTATTACGGCGGCCGTTACTACGGCGGCCGCTATTACGGTGGCGGCTACTACGGCGGCTGGGGCTGGGGCTGGCCCGTTGGCCTCGGATTGGGCCTCGCGCTCACCTCGCCGTATTGGGCCGGCTATCCCGGCTATTACGGCTACGGCTATTCAGTCGCGCCGGTCTACGCCGCCCCTGCCTACTATGAGGGCCAGTTGCAGCCGCCCGGCCCGCCACCTCCGACCACCCAGGTGCCGCAAGGCCCTGTGGGGGAGGCGCCGACCCAGCGTCCGCTGTACCTGAACTATTGCGCGGCCGTGAGTGCCTTCTACCCGCAGATTCAGAGCTGCCCGAGCGGCTGGGTGTTCCGCGGCAACGCCAACCCGGGCTGACGGCGGCGGCGCTCAGGACTCGAAGCCCGCGCGCGCGCGTTGCGAGCGCGATGGCGCGCCGGCAATTCGGGCGATGAACGCCCCGGCCTCAACTCGATTCGCGGCCGCGGCACTTACTGCGGCGGTGTACACCGTCGCGAGTTCCAGCGATTTCGGTAGCCCGCCGACCAGCACCACGCCCGGCGTGTTGTTGATTTCCGTGACCTGGGTGCATCCCACCAGGCGCTCGCCTCCGGCTTGCGCCATTTCGCGCATCGCCCGTGGCGCCGTTCGGGAAGGTGCGCAACACAGGCGCGCATCGAGTTCCTTGCGGATGCCCAGGGCTCTCCAGCACACGCGCGAAATGGATGCCCGCTGTCGCCTTCTGCGGATCGGGGAAGTAGATACGCGCGGGGGCGGCGAGCAATGTGCGTCCGCAGCGCGTCCGCGTCGCGATGTCCGGCAGGGGGTCGGCTTTGCGCACGGCGACGCCGGGGTGCGTACGCAGCCAAGGTCCGCGCTTATGCCCTGCGGCAGCACTTTGCCGTCAGCGGCCAGCCCGTCGATCAGCGCGCGGGTGAGGATGATGAGATCGGCCGCCGCGCCGCCAAGCAGCTTTTCTCTTCATCGCGCCGACTGCGCCGAAGCTGCAGTCGAGTTGGATACCCGGTTTGCGCGGCGAAATTCTTCCGGTCACCACGCCCTGCGCGGCACCCGCGCTCAGTATCTTAAGCTGCATCCAAGCGCCTCCAAAAATCCCGTTGTTGCTTCAATCCGGCTTGGCGCCCGAGATCTTGACGATGTTGCCCACTTGGCGATGTCGTCCGCAGGTACTGCTCGAACTCCTTGGCATGCTCATCGACGACGGCGCCCTGCTTGGCCCAGGCGTCCTTGACGTCGGGGCGTTCACGATCTTGCGGATCTCGGCGTTCAGCTGCTCGACGATCGGCCGCGGCGTGCCCATGGGCGCCATGATGCCCAGCCAGATCGTCGCTTCGTACCTCGGCACGCCGGCTTCGGCCACCGTGGGCAGATCCGGCGTGACCGAGGAGCGCGTCTTGCCGGTGGTGGCCAGCGCCTTCAGCTTGCCTGCGCCAGTTGGCGCCATGGTGGTGATGGCGTCGAACATCATGTGCACCTGGCCGCCGAGCACGTCGGTGCGCGCGCCGGAGCTGCCCTTGTAGGGCACGTGGATGATCTTCACGCCGGCCATGACTTGAACAGTTCGCCGGCCATGTGGTACGGGGTGCCCGGGCCCGACGACGCGTAATTGAGCTTGCCCGGCTTGGACTTGGCCAGCGCGATGAGCTCCGTCAGGTTCTTGGCCGGCACCGACGGATGCACCACCAGCATCAGGTCCGAGTAGTTCACCGGGGCGACCGGGACGAAGTCGTTCATCAGGTTGAACGGCTTGTTGGGATCAGCGACTCGTTCACCGTGTGGGTGTTCGACATCATCAGCAGCGTGTAGCCGTCGGGCGCGCGACTTGGCCACCGCGTCGGTGCCGATGATCGAGCCGGCGCCCGGCCGGTCGTCCACCACGAAGGGCTGCCTCAGCGCGGCCCCCAGGCGCTGCGGCGAGGAAGCGCGCGTAGATGTCGGCCGGGCCGCCGGCCGCGAACGGCACGATGATTTTCACCGACCGGGACGGGTAGGCCTGCTGCGCCAGGGCCGGTAGGGCAGCGAGCGTGCACAGCACGAGCGCAGCGACGGTTCGGAATGCGTGACGCATGGTCGATCTCCCGGTGTTGCGAAAAAGATACCAGATGCATCACGAAATGCTTGACGAAGTTTTCTGCTGCATGGCAACATTCGCCCGTAGTCATTACCGAGAGTTCCAACGAGAGACATGAAAACCAACTTCACCATCCAACCGACCAAAGCGCGACTGACCGCGCCGGCGTCCTGCTGTTCGCAGGGCCACAGCACGTAGTCGATAGAATCGATCGGCCAATTCTCCGGGAGAGCGATCAGGGTGACTTCTTCATCGTCAGCGAAGTGTTCCTCGCCCAGGCCGGGAGACTCGAAAGAACTCCGGCTTTCTGCTTTCCGACTTGAAGACGAGAGGATTACGACGATGAACACGACTTCAGCTGCACCTCGCCCGGTACGCCGCGACCAGGCTGGAAGGAAAGGCGAAATTGAATCGCGCGCGCGCGACCGAAGCCCTGCTGGCGGCGGATCGTGTCGCGCGGCCCGCGAGCGCTTGGAAGCGGAGGCGCGCCTCGCGATGCGGGAGTGGTTCATGTTGTCAACCGCAACTTCGCGGGTCGTGCGCGTCCCGCCTAGCGAGGATGTCGGGTTGCCGCCTCGGGGAGATGTGCAGCGACGCCTGCCGCTTCTTCGCGGGTCGGATGACGTAGCGGCCGGCCTTCGGGCCGGCCGCGGTCAGAATTTCGATGGACAGCCGCCGCGAGCCGGGCCATCTCGCGCGCGAGCAGCATCACGTCGTTGCCCACCGCGGTGAAGAGCGTGCCGGCCTCGATGTAGCGCTTCGCCGCCTTCTCGTCGACGCGAGAATGCCGGCGCCTTGCCGCAGCCTTGATGCGCCTGATCGCATCCTCGATCGCCGCGACGACCTCGGGATGGGTCTGCTCGCCCAGGAATCCAGGCCGGCGCTCAAGTCGGCCGGGCCGATGAAGACGCCATCGACGCCGTCCAGGCGCGCGATCGCCTCCAGGTCGAGCGCAGCCGCTCTCGACCTGCACCAGCAGGCAGAGCCTGTTCGGCATTCTCCAAGTACTGCGGGATGCGGGCGAAGCCCGAGGCGCGCGTCGTTCCCGCCAGCCCGCGCACGCGCGCAGCGGATAGCGCATCGCCGCCACCGCCGCCTGCGCCTCTTCCGCGGTCTGCACATACGAATCAAGAAAGTTCTCGGCGCCGATGTCGAGGTGCGGCTGGATCAGCACCTGTCGTCCATGCGGCCGCACCACGGCCGTGGCGGATGCGCGGCGACCGCCTGCAACTGCGCAGGCACGTTGTCGACTTCGTTGGGCGAGTGCTCGGTGTCGATCAGCAGCCAGTCGAAGCCGTCCCGCGACCACTTCGGCGCAATAGGGACTGGCGAGCAATACCCACAGGCCGATCTGCTCCCTGCCGGCGAGGAGGGCGCGCTTGAAGCGGTTGGCGGGGAGGTCCATGGCCTAGTTGAACAGCCGCGCGACAGGGTCCGAGCTGGCCCGCTCGACATAGGCCTTCGCGTCGTCAGGCAGGAGCAGGCGATCCTTCACCAGGATAGCGCGGCCCGAAATGGCGTCGGAATATTTGTCCCTGGATCCGTAGTTTTCCTCGAGGGACATGGCGGTGGCCCTTCGCCGTGCGCTCGCCCTTCGTCGCCGCGAAGGCGCTGAAGGACCCGTACGGTCGCACAGCTCGCCCGCGGTGAACAGCTCCCTGTACAGGTTCCATCCCGTGTAATGGCGACAGGCGCGGCGATGTCGGAAGCCGGATGCCGCGACTTCGTTGCCGTCGGCGTCGACCTTGCGACCAGCGGACGGAGGCCTTCGCGGGATCCGGCTTCGGTTCCTCCCGATCGCCGAACAACTGAGGATTGCCGAAGGTCGCGGCCTGCACGCCGGGGATCTTCGGGAATCCGGTCCTCTCCGGCGCGACCAGCGTCCTGGCGGCAAGTGTCGGCACGCGCGAGACGGGCGACGGCTCGCCGCGGCTCGCCCAATCGTCGAGCGCGCAAACAGGCGCGCAAGGCCGCGCGGGATTGTGCGGGTTGCGCGGGTTGGCGCATGCCCGGGCGCGGTCGTGACCCGGTGCGCCGCCATGCTGGGTGGCTGCCACCATGAAGACGCGCGCGTTCTTCGGCAGCGCCATGTCCTTCGTGCCGAGGGGGTGGTGTGCAGGAGGGAGCGCCGTTCTGCCGGTACTCGTCGAGGTGTTGACCTGGATCAGCGGCGGATCAAAACCATCGCCGCGGAAGAGTGCCCCCTTCCTGCCGGTGACGGGGTCGGCCATCGCGGCGGCCAAGAACGGGAAGGCGTACTCCGGATAGGTGTCGTCGACTGTTCGGTGTCGTTGCCGCCGGCATGCCGAACTCATCGTTCATGAACACGCGCCCGACCCCGGAGATGTGCGGGAGCACGCCGTCAAAGCGATGCGCGCATTCTCGTCCTCGTTGAAGCCCTGCAAGATGTGTTCGCGCAGGTAGCGCCCGCTTTCCCAAAGCCGATCGCGTAGGCGTACTTCATGTTTGGCCCAGCGGATTCCAGTTGCCTTGCTGGCGCGCCGCGTAACGGAGGAAGGAAATCAGGTCGCGCGTCGCTGCGTAGCCGATGCCGAGACTTTCGGCGCGGTCGCCGATAGTGGAACTCGTAGAGCGGCCCGGATCGGGTTCGTGCCCTCGGGAAGCAGCCTGATGGTGCGCGCATCGACGTACGCCGAGCCCGATGCGGGGACCTCGCGGCGGGCGTCGGCCTGCTTGCGCCGGACGGTGAGCCTTGCCTTCGACTGGTCCCGGTCGGCGGCTTCGTAAGTGTGGCGGAACTGGGTGACTCGGCGCACGCGTGCCGGGACCAGTTCGTCGCGGATGATGCGACGATCGGCTGACTTGTCCGTGGCAACGGGCGACTTCATCGCCATGCCGTGTTCGCTGGCGCGTCGGGGTCCCAGCCCCTCCAGGCGAGTGTAGCCCTGCTTGAGGTAGAGCGCGTACCCGCGTCCTCGAGCGCCTTCGGTACGTTCAGCTCGGCCGACGGCGCCGTCGGCGCATCAGCACCCAGGCCCCACGAACTTGCGGCCGCGGTTCGTGACGTCGTAGAGGATGGCCGATTGGCGCGCTGCGGGTCCACGGGGCGCAGGATGTCCATGTCGACTCGTACTCGACCTTGCCCGCGGCATTCGCGGCGCGCGGTCAAGGTGACGATGCCCTTGTTGGGGGGTCGGCCGGGTCGAGTGCCCCTTTGGCCGTGCCGGTGACGCGCTCGTAGGCGCCCGCATCGCCGAAGGTGCTCGGGGCGCGAAGGGCGTGACCTTCTGGATCGCGATCTCGGTCGGCGCTGCCCCGGCGCTGGACATGCCGAGGGAGATGACTGCGGCGGCCGCGGTCGCCGGTAGAGCGAGGCGGCGTAATTCATCTGCTTCCTTTCGTGCTAGACGCGGCGATCCATGCTGCGCGGCGCACGTCATCGTCTTCATGATCTCGAGGCGAAACCGTCGTTTCCCGGATCAGGGAGGTGAAGCGTTCGGCGCTGATCGGCACCAGCGTGCATGCGGTGACCACGACGGCCGAAGCGCTGCGCGGCGAGGCGTCGATGAGCGCATCTCGCCGGTACGCCGCCGGGACCAACCTTCTCGAGCATGCGCCCCATCACCGAGAGCCGCACCGAGCCGGTGATCACGACGTACATTCGCGGCCCGAGTCGCCTCATCGAAGATCGTGTCGCCGGAAGCAGTGGCACACGTCTGGGTCGTTGCGGAACGTCGAGGCTGCTCATGCGTGGCGTCTCCGGCGGAAGGTCGGGGGGAGCGCCGGTCCAGCCGCGGCCGACAAGGGGCACCTTGGTCGCCATCACCGTCATGAACTGCACGTTCGCGTCGAGCGGCAGGCTGGCCATGTGCACAACGGCGTCGGCGACATGCTGCATGTTCATGCGCGGCTCGATCCCCATCTCGCCATTGGCCTGCGTCGCGCCTTGGCCATGCGCTCGGTCATCTCGGTCGCGGCATTGCCGATGTCGATCTCGCCGCAGGCGATTTCGTGCTTGCGCCCGTCGAGCGAAGTCGACTTGGTCAGCCCCGTCATCGCGTGCTTGGTGGCGGTGTAGGGCGCGGAATCAGGCGCGGCGCGTGCGCCGAGATCGAGCCGTTGTTGATGATGCGCCCCCCGCGCGGGTCCTGCGCCTCTCATGATGCGGATCGCTTCCTGCGTGAGAGGAAGGCGCCGAGCAGGGGCGTCGATCAGCGCCCTCCTGGGTTTCCAGCGGCGGGTCCTTGATGGGCACGGCCGGGGCGCCCATGCCGGGGATGTTGAACAGCAGGTCGAGCCGGCCGAACGCCTCCCTTGTCTTCGCGACAGCGCCCTCACCGAGGCGGGGTGGCCGACGTCGGCCCTGACCGCGAGTGCGTGTCCCGCCGGCGCGCCGGAATCCACGATGGCTTGCTCGGCGATCAGGGGGCGAGCGGTGAGGACGACACGATAGCCGGCCTTGAGCAGCGCGAGCGCCATGGCCTTGCCGATGCCGGCGCTCACGCCGGTAACGAGTGCGACCTTGTTCTTTCCTGTTCCCCTAGTCGAGTGCGCTGAGACTTCGCGAAGCGTGCCGATGATCTGCGCGATGTGGCTATCCTCGATGATCAGCGCCGGGGAAAGCACGATAATGGCGCTTGCGGTCCGCACCATCACGCCCTTCTCCCACGCCTTGAGGAAGGCGGCGAAGGCGCGGGCCCCGGCGCGCCTTCGCGCGGCGCGAGCTCGATCGCGCCGACCAGCCCGAAGTTCGGATGTCGATCACGTTCCACGCCCTGACGAGTGCAGCGCGTCCTCGAACTCGGCGCCATGGCCGCGGCGCGCGCGAACAGCCCCTCGTCCTTGTAGTGCTCCAGCATGGCGATGCCGGCCGCGCAGGCAGCCGGTGCGCGGACAGGTTTAGCCGTGGAAGAGCTCGATCGCGCCCGGGGGCCGACCATGAAGGCGTCGTGGATTCCTCGGAGCACGCCACGCCGCCCATCGGCACGGTCCCAGGTACGCCTGGCGAAAATCATCATGTCGGGCTCGAACGTCCAGGTGCGGAGGCGAACGAGCCTCCCAGCCCGCCCGAACGCCGTGATCACCTCGTCGAAGATGAGCAGGATGCGTACTCCTCGTGATCTCGCGCCAGCGCTTCAGGTAGCCCTTGGGCCGCAACAGCGCGCCGGTGGACCCGGCCATCGGCTCGACGATGACGGCGGCAATGGTGAAGGCGTCGTGGAGCGCGACCAGCCGCTCGAGTTCGTCGGCGAGATGCGCGCCGTGCTCGGGAAGGCCGCGCGTGAACGCGTCTCGCAAGGTCGTGCGTGTGCGGCAGGTCGTCCACGCCGGTGAGCATCTGCCCGAACATCTTCGGTTGGCGACCATGCCGCCGACCGATGCCGCCGAAGCCGACGCCATGGTAGCCGCGCTCACGGCGGATAGCCTCTGCGTACGCCTTCGCCTTTCACGCGCTGGTAGGCAGCGCCGATCTTGAGTGCCGTCTCCATTGCCTCGGAGCCCGAGTTGCAGAAGAAGACGTGGTCGAGCGTGCCGGGCATGAGCTCGACGATGCGGTTCGCGAGCTCGAACGCCAGCGGTGCCCGAATGGAAGGGGGCGAGAAGTCGAGCGTGGCGGCCTGCTTCTCGATCGCCTCCGTGATCGGCTTGCGCCGTGGCCCGCGTTGCAGCACCACAGCCCGGCGATCCCGTCGAGCGCCTGCGGCCGTCGGTCGTCGTGCAGTGAATTCCCTCGGCGGAGGCCACCAGGCGCGGCGGGACTTGAATGGCGGTTCGCGGTGAACAGCATCCAGTACGCCCGAAATCGTCGGGATGGAGGTGAACCTGGTGGGAGAGGATCGTCATGTCGGCCTCGTCGTTGTTTGCGGAAAGGAAAGCGAAAGCGACGCCTAGTCTACTGCGCCCGGTCGAGGCCACGCGACGGATTCCTGTGCCAGAGCGCCTCACCACAGGAGGGGACCATGGATCGTCGTGAATTCGTGCAAGCCACGCTTGCCTTCGGCGCCGCGCGATCGCTGCCTGCCCTCGCGCAGGCATACCCGTCGAAGTCCATCAGGTACATCGTGCCGTGGTGCGGGCGGCGACAGCGACCTCGTCGGGCGCACGGTCGCCGAGCGCTGGGCGAAGGCTCGACAGCCGATGGTGGTCGACAACATCGGCGGCGGCGGAGGCGTGATCGCGTGCAGAGACCGCCCGGGCGCGCCCGACGGCTATACGCTGATGCAAGGCAGTGGCGACGCCGGGACCAATCCGGCGACGCGCGAGGTGCCCCAGGACGCGGTGAAGGAATTCACGTCGATGGGCATGATCGGCGCCACGCCCAACGTGCTGGTGGTCGGCGCCACGGTGCCGGCGAAAGACGTGAAGGAATCCATCGACTACGCGAAGAAGAACGCGACAAGATCGGTTACGGCTCGGCCGGCCCGGCTCGCTCACGCACCTGACGATGGAGCTCTTCAAGCAGCCCGTCGACATGAAGATCGTCACGTCCCCTACAAGGGCATCGCGCCCGCGCTCACCGACCTCATCGCCGGCGACACGCAGGTGATCTCCCCGGGGCTTGCGGCGGCCCTCGGGGCACATCAAGTCCGGCCTATCCGGCCGCTCGCGGTCACCGGCGCCACGAGGCATCCCTTGCTGCCCGACGTGCCGACGCTGGCGGAAGCCGGCTTCGTCGGTTTGGAGGGGACGCAGTGGTACGGCGTGGTCGGGCCGGCCGGCATGCCGGAGCCGATGGTGAAGCTCCCTGAACGACACGCTCAACACCGTGATCGCCACGCCGGAAATGAAGGACAGGCTCGCGGTCGAGGCGATCGAGCCAATGCCGATGTCGCCCGCGCAGTTCGGGCGGTACATTGTCTGCCGAGATCGCAAGGGGGGGAAGGTCGCGCGCGACCGCAACATCCAGCTCGATCCTGATTTTTCCGAAGGGAGATCCATGGCCCGAACACGCAGGTCGCCGCCGATACCAGCGCGCCGGCCGTCACTTCGATACTCGCGAAGTTCGTTGCCACGCATCCCTCGCGCGGCTGGAGCGACGCCGTCGACCACGAGGCGCACCGCACCTTCCTCAACTGGGTGGGCTGCGCTGTCGGCGCCGCCACCATGCCAGCGCCATCGCGGCGCTTGGCGCGGTGCGCGCGCTCGACCCGGCGCCGCAGGCCGCCGTGCTCGGCCGCCGCGACCGCGTGGACATGGCCAACGCCGCGCTGGTGAATGGCATCACCTCGCACACCTTCGACTTCGACGACACGCACCTGAAGACCATCATCCATCCCGCGGGGCCGGTGGCCTCGGCGTTGCTGGCGCTGGCCGAGCACACGGGCGCATCGGGCGCGCGGTGATCGATGCGCTGGTGCTCGGCATCGATGTCTCGTGCCGGTCGGAACTGCATCTATCCCGACCACTACGACCGCGGCTGGCACATCACCGGGACCACCGGCATGCTTGGCGCCGCCGCTGGTTGCGCGCGGTTGCTGGGGCTCGGCGAGAAACAGGCAGCGATGGCGCCGGCATCGCCGCCTCGCAACCGGTCGGATTGCGCGAGCAGTTCGGCACCATGACCAAGCCTTTCCATCCGGGCGCCGCGGCCGAGGCAGGGCTGATGGCGGCGTTGCTCGCGAAGAACGGCTTCACGTCGAGCAGCAAGGCGATCGAGGCGCCGCGCGGGTTCGCGCAGGTGATCTCCGACAAGCACGATGGGGCGAGATCACCGATGCGCTCGGCACGCGCTTCGAGATCTCCTTCAATACCTACAAGCCGTTCGCCTGCGGCATCGTCATCCACCCGAGCATCGACGCCTGCGCCCAGCTGCGCGCGCGCGGCGTGAAGGCCGGGACGTGGAGCGCATCGAGCTCAAGGTGCATCCGCTGGTGCTGGAACTCACCGGCAAGAAGGAGCCGCAGGACGGCCTGCAGGGCAAGTTCAGCGTCTACCACGGCTGCGCGGCGGGGCTGACTTCGGCCGCGCCGGCGAGGGCGAGTACGACGACGAATCGTGCGGCGCGAGGATGTCACCGCGCTGCGCCGGAAAGTGGTCGCCACCCCGGATGACGCGATCGACGAGGCCTCGGCCGATGTCACCGCCATTCTCAAGGACGGGCGGCGCGAGCATGTCTTCGTGAGCACGCCATCGGCTCCCTGAACGCCCGCTGACCGACGCCGGGCTGGAAGGGAAATTCCATGGGCTGGCCGATGCGGTGATCGGGGCCGGGCGTGCCGACAACCTGGTTGCCGCATGCTGGAAACTCGGCTCCGCGGCCGACGTGCGCGCGCTGGTTGCTTCGGCCACGCCGGCATGAGCGTCCGCCCGAAGATCGTCGTCCTCGACGATTACGAGCGTGCCATGCGCCGGCTGGGCGACTGGGGCCCGATCGAGGCCAAGGCCGACGTCGTCATCCACGAAGTGCGGTGCGCGGCGAGGCGCTCCATGCTGCGATCGCCGATGCGGATGCGATCGTGCTGGTGCGCGACCGCACGCCGATGGACGCGAAGCTCATCGCGACCTTGCCGAAGCTTCGCTATGTGGTCTTCACCGGCGGCCGCAACACGCAACTGGATGCGGCGGCGCTTGCCGCGCGCAACGTCCCTGTCAGCAACACCGGCAAGGACATGGGCAAGCAGGGCACGGTCGAGCACACCTGGGCGCTGGTGCTTGCGGCGATGAAGCGGATGGAGGCGCAGATGGCGGTGATGCGCTCGGGCGGCTGGCGCATCGAAGGCCTGCTGTCCGCCATGTTGAATGGCCAGCGCCTGGGGCTGATCGGGCTGGGCGAGATCGGCGCGCGCGTGGCGAAGGTCGGGCAGGCCTTCGGCATGGAGGCCGTCGCGTGGAGCCCGCACATGACGCCGGAGCGCGCTGCCGAACACGGCGCGAAATCGGTCCCGCTGGATGAACTGCTCTCGACCTCGCGCGTGGTGAGCCTGCATCTCGTGCCGAGCGCGGAGACGAAGCAGCTCCTCAATGCGCAACGCCTGGCGCTGATGCGCTCAGACGCGGTGCTGGTCAATACCTCGCGGGCGATGCTGATCGACATGGATGCGCTGATCCCGGCGCTCAAGGCCGGGCGACCCGGCATGGCGGCGCTCGACGTCTTCGAAAACGAACCCCTGGCGGCCGACCATCCCTTGCGCGCGGTGCCGAATGTCGTCCTCACGCCGCACATCGGCTTCGTCACCGAACCGGTGTTCCAGCGCTTCGCCGAAGGCGCGATCGAGCACCTCTCCGCCTGGCTGAAGTAGCCGGGGTCGGGATATTCCGGCCCTGACCCGAATTATTCAGGGTCGTGTATCCTCTCGCCTCTCCCGGAAAACCGCAGATCGCACTCCCATGGCCCAGTACGTCTACACCATGAATCGCGTGGGCAAGATCGTTCCGCCCAAGCGTCAGATTCTCAAGAACATTTCCCTCTCTTTCTTCCCCGGCGCCAAGATCGGCCTGCTGGGGCTGAACGGCGCCGGCAAGTCCACGGTGCTGAAGATCATGGCCGGCATGGACACCGAGAACGAGGGCGAGGCCCGCCGATGCCGGGGCTGCGCATCGGCTACCTCGAGCAGGAGCCGAAACTCGAACCCGGCCAGACCGTGCGCCAGGCGGTGGAATCCGGCCTGGGCGAGGCGTTCACGGCGAAGAAGCGGCTGGAAGAGGTGTACGCGGAGTACGCCGAGCCGGACGCCGACTTCGACAAGCTCGCCGCCGAGCAGGAGAAGCTCGAGAAGCTCCTCGCCACGGCGGACGCCGACACGCTCGAGACGCAACTGGAAATCGCCGCCGACGCGCTGCGCCTTCCGCCTTGGGACGCCACGGTCGACAAGCTCTCCGGCGGCGAGAAGCGCCGCGTGGCGCTGTGCCGCCTGCTGCTCTCCAAGCCCGACATGCTGCTCCTCGACGAGCCGACCAACCACCTCGACGCGGAGAGCGTCGAATGGCTGGAGCAGTTCCTCCTGCGCTATCCCGGCACGGTGGTCGCGGTCACCCATGACCGCTACTTTCTCGACAACGCGGCGCAGTGGATCCTCGAGCTCGACCGCGGGTACGGGCATCCCGTGGGAAGGCAACTACAGTTCCTGGCTGGAGCAGAAGGGCGACCGGCTGAAGAAGGAGAAGCAGCGAGAGTGCGCGGCAGAAGGCGCTGAAGCGCGAGCTGGAGTGGGTGCGCAAGAACGCCAAGGGCCAGCAGGTGAAGAACAAGGCGCGATTGCAGCGCTTCAACGAGCTGTCCGAGTACGAGTACCAGAAGAGGAACGAGACGCAGGAGATCTTCATCCCGGTGGCCGAGCGCCTCGGCAACGAGGTGATCGAGTTCGTCGACGTCTCCAAGGGCTACGGCGACCGCCTGCTCATCGACAAGCTCTCGTTCAGGGTGCCGCCCGGCGCGATCGTCGGCATCATCGGCCCGAACGGCGCCGGCAAGTCGACCATCTTCCGCATGATCACAGGGCAGGAAAAGCCCGACAGCGGCGAAGTGAAGATCGGCCACACCGTGCAGCTCGCGTACGTCGACCAGTCGCGCGAATCGCTGCCCAACGACAAGAACGTCTGGGAGGCGATTTCCGGCGGCCAGGACATCCTCACCATCGGCAAGCTTCGAGATGCAGTCGCGCGCCTACCTCGGGCGCTTCAACTTCAAGGGGCAGGACCAGCAGAAACTGGTCGGCAACCTTTCAGGCGGCGAGCGCGGAAGGCTGCACATGGCGGCGACGCTGCTGCAGGGCGGCAATGTGCTGCTGCTCGACGAGCCGTCCAACGACCTCGACGTCGAAACGCTGCGCGCACTCGAGGACGCGCTGCAGGAGTTCGCCGGCAGCGTGATGGTGATCTCGCACGACCGCTGGTTCCTCGACCGCATCTGCACGCACATCCTCGCGGCCGAGGGCGAGTCGCAATGGCGCTTCTACCAGGGCAACTACCACGAGTACGAAGAAGACAAGCGCGAGCGCCTCGGCGAGGAGGCATCGCAACCGCACCGCATCCGCTTCAAGGCGCTCAAGTAGCGCGGCTCCGCGGCATTTTGCAGGATATGCCGCACGCGGAATGCGTAACTCCCGTGCGACTGCAGGGGTGGGCGCAGGGATGATGGCTACAGCGAGCAAGTCGGACGAAAGTCGCGATGCGCCGCAGGAAACCCGACCATCAACCCAAGGAGCCAGCCATGAACAGCACCACCAGCAGACTTTTCATCGCCGCCGCTTTTCTTGCCGCCGCGGTCACGAGCGGTTGCGCGTCTTTCAGCATCGAAGGCGACGACGTGTCGGCCACGACCGAGCAGGGCCAGGAGATCAACGTGGCGATGAAGCACGAGGAATCGGGACGAGGCGGTGGTGATTGAAGCCACCCGGGGCGGGGCCTGACCGCCTCGCCCCAGCCGTCACCCCGCCCCTCCCGGGTGCCGGGTTTGGCCCATACTGTGAGGCATGAGATCCTCACCTATTCCCGCAAGCCGGACGGCCCCCCGCGCATCGGCGTGCGCGTCGGCCATCGCATCCTCGACATCGAAGCGGCTTCGCGCGTCAACGGCGAGCCGCTGCCGGCCACGATGAAGGCGTTGCTTGCCGCCGGGCGCGGCGCGCTCTCGCGCGTGCAGGGCCTCGCGCGCAATGCGCAAGCGGACGCGGGCCCGTATGCGCAGGCGCTGCATGACGAAAGCCAGATCCGCTACCTGCCGCCCGTGCCGGACGCCGACAAGTTCCTGTGCGTCGGCAAGAACTATCGTGCGCACCTCGAGGAACTGAAGCGCACCAAGCTCATCAAGGAGATGCCCGAGGAGCCGACCGCCTTCGTGAAGCTGAACTCGTGCCTGGTCGGCCACAACGCCAAGGTGGCGCGTCCCGCCGGCATCGTGCACCTCGATTACGAGCCCGAGCTGGTGTTCGTGATCGGCCGGCGCGCGCTCGGCGTGAAGAAGGAAGACGCGCTGGACTACGCGGTCGGCGTGACGCTGCTGAACGACCTCACCGACCGCGACACGCAAAAGCGCGAAGTCGCCTCGGGCTCGCGCTTCTGGACCGGCAAGAACATCCCCGGCTTCGGGCCGCTCGGACCGGAGATCGTCACGCTCGACGAGATCGGCGATCCCTACGACCTGTGGATCACCTGCTCGGTGAACGGCGAGGAACGCATGCGCGTGAACACCGCCGAGCAGATCTGGAAGCTGGGCGACATCATCGAGCACTTCTCGCGCCACATCCCGCTCGAGCCCGGCGACATGTTCTCCACCGGCGCGCCGGGCGGCGTCGCGGTGGGCAAGCCCAACGCGGCGGAGTTGTACCTCAAGCCCGGCGACGTCGTCGAATGCGCGATCGACGGCATCATCACGCTGCGCACCACCATCGTCGCGCCGGAGAAGGCGTGAGCTTTCGCAGGGTCGTGCTTGCCCTTGCCGCGTTGTCATGCGCAATCGCGAGCCCTGCCGCATGGCCGCAGGCTTTTCCGTCCAGGCCGGTGAAGATCATCGTGCCGTTCCCGCCCGGCGGCGGAGCGGACGCGCTCGCGCGGATCATGGGCCCGTACCTGGCGAAGGCCTGGGGCCAGCCGGTGTTGATCGAGAACAAGCCGGGCGCAAGCGGCCACATCGGCGCCGAGGCCGTGGCGACATCGCCCGCCGACGGCTACACGATCCTGATGAGCTCCACCGCATCGCTTTCGGAAAAGAATGTGCACCAGTTCGCGCCGGTCACGCTGGTCTCGGCCTCGCCGTACGTGATCACGGTCAATCCCAAGGTCGCCGCGGGCAACGTGCGCGAGTTGATCGAGCTGGCGAAGAAGAGCCCGGGCAAGCTTGCTTTCGGCTCCTCGGGAACGGGCGCCGCGTCGCACCTTGCGGGCGAGCTGTTCAAGTCGATGGCGGACATCGACATGCTGCACGTTCCCTACAAGGGCACGGGGCAGGCGCTCACCGACCTGCTCGCCGGGCAGATCGACGTGATGTTCGCGCCCGCGCAGACGGTGATGCCGCAGGTGCAGGCGGGCAGGCTGAAGGCGCTCGCCGTCACCAGCGCGAATCGCGCGTCCACGCTGCCGGACCTGCCGACCGCCGCGGAGTCGGGGCTGCCGGGCTACGAGGCGATCGGCTGGTTCGGGTTGCTGGCGCCTGTTGCCACGCCGAAGGCCGTCGTCGCGAAGCTGGGCGTCGATGCCAATGCGGCGCTGCGCGAACCCGAGGTGCGGCAGAAGATGCTGCTGCTCGGGGCGGAACCCTCGGGCGACACGCCGGAACAGTTCGCTGCGTTCATCAGGACCGACATGGCGAAGTGGTCGAAGCTGATGAAGGAACGCGGCATCACGCCGGAGTAGCGCGCCGGCCGCCAGGCTGCCATGCGACTCAAGTACAATGCGACGCTTTGCCCGAAGCGCCGCCCATGCCCAGCAAGAAACCCTTTCCCGTCCCGGTCCGCGTCTCGTACTCCTGCGAGAAATGCCCGGCGTATTGCTGCACCTACGACACGATACCGGTCACGCGCCGCGACATGGAAAGGCTCGCGCGCCACTTCGGGCTCGACTATGAGAGGGCCGAGGCGCGCTTCACCAAGCCCACGGGCGAGGGCGACGAGCGCACCATGCGCCATCGCAAGGACAAGGTGTTCAAGGTGGCCTGCATGCACCTCGACCAGGAGACGCGCCGCTGCGGCGTCTACGAGGCGCGGCCCGCGATCTGCCGCAATTTCCCCGGCGGCTCGCGCTGCGGCTACTACGACTTCCTCAAGTTCGAGCGCCACCACCAGGACGACCCCGACTACATCGCGTTCACCTGAACGCCGGCGGGGATCCTATCAGGGCAGCGCGATCACGGCCCCCAGGCCGGCGACATCGAAGCGGTCCTTGTAGCGGTCCATGAACACGACGAAGCCGGGCTCGCTGGTGCAATGCCCCGGCGCCACTCGCGCGACCTTGAGCGTGTCGTGCAGGATGCCGGCCACGCGCTGGATTTCCGGCATCGGCGTGAGCACGAGGTGGAATCCCCCGGTGACGGTGTAGATGTTCGGGTCGATCTTCGCCGCGCCCTCGAGGATCTTCTCCACGCCCGGGTGCGAGCAGCCGACCACCACCGCGAGCCCCTTGGGCGTCCTGATCGCGAGCGAGAGCTCGTTCATCTCCATCGTGCCGGGCTTCTCGCTCTTCGTCGTGAGCAGGAAGAAGCCGGGAAAGATCTCGGTGGTTTGCCGGACGATCTGGAAGTTCGCCTTTTCCCACGGCGTGCCGGTGTTGAGCGACGGCGATTCTCCGCCGAAATAGCGCTGGTTCGGCGGCAGGCCCTCGCTTCTCTGCAAGAAGTTCGCAGGAAGCGGCGACTTGAAGAACGCTCCTTCCTGCGGCGCAAATATCTTCACGTCCGGGTTGACCTCCAGCAGGTAATTGAGCCCGCTGGTGTGGTCGCCGTGGCGGTGCGAGATCACCACCGCGTCGAGCTTCGTGAGGTCGACCCCGAGCGTCTTGACGTTGTGCTCGAAGATCTTCGCGTTGTTGCCGGTGTCGAAGAGGATGCGCTTGCCGCCGTATTCGACCAGCGCGCCGAAGCCCCAGTCCTGCTTCAGCGCCGACTTCGCGCCGAAGGCGTCGTAAAGGATCGTGATGCGCGCCGGCTGCTGGGCCGCCGCCGGCAGGAGGATCGCGACAAAGGCGGCGAGCAGGAGGCGGCGGAGCATTGCGATGGCCATCGTGGGTCTCCCTCGAAAATGAACGGGAAGTGTAGCTCCCTGAAGTACAATTTGCAGCATCCCCGGCGCCCCGAATGGAAAAACCTCTCGACGCGATCGTTCTCGGCCTCGGCGCAATGGGCAGCGCGGCGCTCTACCAATTGGCGAAGCGGGGCGGCAAGGTGCTGGGCATCGACCGGTACTCGCCGCCGCATGCGCTCGGCTCCTCGCATGGCGACACGCGCATCACCCGCCAGGCGATCGGCGAGGGCGAGCAGTACACGCCGCTGGTGCTGCGCTCCAACGAGATCTGGCGCGAGATCGAGGGGCGCACCGCCGCCGCGCTGCTCACGGTCACGGGCGGCCTGGTGATCTCGAGCGCCGCGCCGCGCGCGCTGTGCCACGTGCCGGGCTTCTTCGACAACACCGTCGCCGCGGCGAGGAAATTCGGCATCGAGCACGAGCTGCTCGACGCCGCGCAGGTACGCGCGCGCTTCCCGCAGTTCGCGGTGCGCGACAACGAGTTCGCCTATTTCGAGCCCGGGGCGGGATTCCTGCGGCCGGAGACCTGCTTGGCCGCGCAATTGTCGCTCGCGGAAGTGCATGGTGCGGCGATCCGCCGCGAGGAGCAGGTGCTGCGGTTCTCCGAAACCGGCAGCGGCGTGAAGGTCGAGACAGACCGCGGGACCTACAGAGCGAATCGCCTGGTGGTCACCGCGGGGCCGTGGATCGCCGGGGTGCTCGACCACGCCTGCGCGGCGCCGTTCAGCGTCACGCGGCAGGTGCTGCACTGGTTCCAGGTGAAGGCCCCGATCGAGCGCTACGAGCCGGGGAGTTTCCCGGTGTTCATCTGGGAATTGCAGGCGAGCCGCCAGGGCATCTACGGCTTCCCCGCGATCGACGGTGCGGGTGGAGGCGTGAAGGTCGCGAGTGAGCAGAACGAGAAACGCACCACGCCCGACGCCGTGGTGCGCGAAGTTGCCGAGTTGGAGTCGAGGGTGATGTACGACACCCTCGTCGCCGGCAATCTCCCGGACCTGTCCCCGGAGTGCGTGCGCAGCGTTGCGTGCCTTTACACGACGACGCCCGACGGGCATTTCGTCATCGACCGGCATCCCGAGATGCCCTCGGTGATCATCGCTTCGCCCTGCTCGGGACATGGCTTCAAGCATTCCGCGGCGATCGGCGAAGCGCTGGCCGAGCTGGCGTTGCAAGGCAGGAGCACGCTGACCTTGGCGCCTTCGCATTCAGCCGCCTCGCGCCCAGGCCAAGAAAACCGGGAACAGACCACGGTTGAGCTAAGCTCAACCGTGGTCTGTCCCCGGTTTTACCGGTTTTAGCGGGAGCTCAACAGGGCGCGGCCGGGTTGCCGCCCGGCCAGCTTTTCCGCGCGCGCGATGGCGGCCAACAGTTCGCGATGCGAGATTTCGTTCGCGGGCAGCGTGGCCAGCAACTGCCTCCAGTGCAGCGCCGCGGCGGCGTAGTCCGCCCGCTCGTAGGCGAAGGCTGCCGGCCATCTCCATCGCGCACGGATGCAGCGGCGTGAACGACCGGGCGCGCGCGATGAGCTCGGCGGGCTTGCCCGAAGCCGCCCGCCCTGCGCCATGCCTGCCGCGTCGGCGTATTCGCACCAGACCGCCGGGTCGCTGGCCACCTTGTGCGATACCGTCACCGCGCGCTCGAAGGCCGCCGCCGATTCCAGGTAACATCGTTCTCGAACTCGCGCCGGCCGAGCAGCATCCAGCCCCGTCCATCCCTCGGCTTGTCCGCGAGGTGCTGCCCGAGGTCCCCGTTCATCACGCCGGGTTCGCCGACTGCCGCGTACAGCCCGAAGGCGAGCGCGGGCAACGCGATTGCGACCAGCGCCGCGACCATCGGCGCGCGTTCGGAGCGCTCCGCGACAGCGGTCGCTTCGGATTCGCCCACGCCGTCGCCTGCCGCGCGGTCCAGCAGTTCCCGCCGCGCCTCCTCGAATTGGTCGGCCGGCAGCAGGCCGCGCTCGAAGTCCCGGTCGAGGTCCGCCAGCGCCTGGCGCCACAACGCCAGGTTCATGTCGCGCCGCGACCGGCCCGTCGCCATGCGGCGGCGCACGAGGAGGCCGGGCAGCACGAACGCCAGCGCGCCGGGCGTCATCAGGACGGCGATCGACCAGAACGCGAGCGGTCCGACGGCAAGGCGCGCCTACTTCGCCGTGCTGCGGGAGCCGGAGCCGGGGCTGGGGCGGCAACCGCCGCGGTCTTGCCTTCGCCGCGCTTCTTCGCCATCGCGTCGTCGAGCATCTTGATGCCCTCCTGCGAGATCGCCATGCCCTTGTTGATCGAGTCGTCCGCGCTTCGGGTTGTGGAAGTACGCGCCGTTCGAGGCGTCCAGAACTCCCAGTGCACGTGCGCCTCGTAGTGCTTGTCGCGCACTGCGCGAGCGGGCCTCGTCCACGCCGAGGTTCTTCGCCTCCTCGAACTTGTCGACCATGCGCGTGAGCCAGTACTCGGCCTTGCGCAGCTTGCCCTTGAAGCGGCTCTTGAGCGAATCGATCGTGTAGATCGCCTGCTTCTCCGTCCAGCCCTGGTGGCAGCCCAGGCAGGTCTCCTTCACGTAGTTCCTCGGGCTGGTCTGCCAGTGCGAGGTGAAGATCTTGCCGGTCTTGGCGTCCTTCATCTTCGGCATGTGGCAGGTGTGGCATCGATGCCCGCCTTGTCGTGCACGGAGCCGTAATAGGTCTCCGACGTCCGGGTGCTGCGCCTTCCACAGCAGCGCGCCGGTGATGCCGTGCTTGAAGTCGCGGAACTTGAGGTCGTGTAGTGCTTGCCGATCTCGTTACGTCCTTGAACGGGAAGTGGTTGGTGCGCGGGTCGTCCATGCCGATCGGCTTGCCGGTCATCGGATCGGTGCCCGGGTTGCAGTTGTACTCGACGTGGCACTGGCCGCATTGCAGCTTGGTGTCGTACTTGTCGAGGATGGCGATCTTGCGCGTGTGGCCGCGCACGCCGAGTTCCTTCACGTCGATCTTCGCGCCGCTCGTCGTCCGCGTGCCAGAGCGTGTCCTTCTCGGGGCGGGTGAGCGCCTGGATCAGGCCGTCACGGATGATGCGCGGCTGGGCGCAGTGGGGGTCGTGGCAGAAGATGCAGTTGAGCGAGTGGTTCACGTCCTTCACGAACTCGTTCACCTTCGACGTGCGGCTCCATTTCGCGTCGGCGCGGGGTCGCCCAGGTAGGCCCAGTCGAGGATGTGGTCCGGGGTCTTGCACGACATGCACACCGGGTTCGCCGCGGCCGCCGTGCCCGGCTTGAAGGCTTGTGCGGCTTCGCCGGGATACTTGTCGTAGATCACGTCCCAGAGCATGAAATTGCCGCCGGCTGCGCGAGGGCCCGCCAGCCCTGCTTGTTCTCGAAGCGGCCGCCGAACGCGCGGTCGACCACCAGCTGGTCGTAGAGCGCGAAGGCGTGGAGCGCGGGACGTTGTGTTCCTTGGTGAAGCCGTGCGGCGTCATCAGCTTGTCCCAGGCCGGGTTGGGCGACGGGCCGCCGGCCTGCGATTTCTCGTTGCGGGCGGTCTTGTTGTAGTTCACCTTGT
Organism: uncultured beta proteobacterium; assembly: GCA_963849005.1. Lineage (GTDB taxonomy): Bacteria > Pseudomonadota > Gammaproteobacteria > Burkholderiales > Usitatibacteraceae > CAWKGC01. The sequence goes on from CAWKGC010000024.1 coordinate 292,982, forward strand.
ACATCGTTTCGTACTGGTTCTTGTGGCAGGCGCCGCAGGCCTCCGAGCCTGTCCGGGTGACCGGCCGCATCTGCGGGCTCTTGAGGTGCTCGGCGATGCCGTCGTGGCAGGCGCCGCAGCCGACCGACTTGTGCTTGCCCGGGTCGTGCATCTTGCCGATGCCGCCGTGGCAGCCGGCGCACTCCTTGCCGCCATAGGCCGTTTTCGCGGCGGGCTCCCTGGCCGGAGCGGCCGCCACCGCATCGTTCAGCACGAGCGCGGAAAGGACGAACACGAGCGATGCGGCGAGCACGGTGCGGCACAATTCGAGACGCATGAAATCCCCCTTTGGCGCGTCTGAAGGCGCGCATCCGTTCGAAATTATCAGCCGCGCACCGCCATGGGTTGACTCAGGTCAACTCCGGCACATCGCGCGCCCGGATGCCCCGGGGTCGAGGGACACCGGTAGGCGTCCAACCGGCGGGGCGCGGGACTAGGTGGCTTCTTCCAGGCCGATGTGGCGGCGCAATTCCTCGTAACGCTGCTCCGGCCTGTCGCCGAAGACCGGGTCGTGCCCCGCGGGCGCGGCATCGCGGACGGCATTCCAGTCCGCTGCCGTGAGGTTCTTCGCGGCGCGCGCCAGGATGTCCCCCTCTTCCTTCGCGATGTGGTTTTCGTAATAGACGAGGTAGGTGGCGAGCGCCATCTCGACTTCCTCCCGCGACACCACGACGTCTTCCAGGATGGCGTTGATCTGCAGCAGCGCCTTCTCGCCGGTATTGGCGATGACGCGATGCTCCTGGTGCAATCGCGCGAGCGGCAACTCCATGTCGGGACAGTGCTTCGCCAGCCGCCGGAAGGCCTCGTCCTCGCGCGGGTGGTGGTAACGGTCGGAGATTCGCGCAGGTAGGTGATGATGTCCTGCATCAGACTCGTACCTCGGCCGCTCGCCGAGGTGGAAGACGTCGAGCTCCCTGCGCAGCAGCCGCAGCAGCTTGCCGAAATAGACGTGCTCGGTATGCCAGGCGTTGACCGGGCCGGTCGATACGTTGGAGTCGGGAAAGGACTTCATCCGACCATTCTTCCTGCGGGCGGGAACGCGGTATTGAGCCATATCAAGCTTGGCGCGGTCGCCGCAGCGGGCCGGGCGCGATCGGCCGGTGCCATTCCCTTTGCACGGCTGTACTTGATGCCGGCGCCGCATGCGGCTAGATGGCCCATCCACCACCGGCCATGCGCCCATGACAGACAAGTCCGCAGTCCTTTCCTCGTTGATCCGCGAGCGCCGCAGCGTGCGCGATTTCCGTCCCGACGAAATCCCGCGGCGTTGCTCGATGAAGTGCTCGAGGACGCGAACTGGGCGCCGAGCTGGTCGAACACGCAGCCTTACCGCGTGGCCATCGCCTCGGGCGAGGCTCAAAGAACGCCTGAAGCAGGGAACTCGGCGCGCGCTTCGACGCCGGCATGCGCGTGATGGCGGGCGGGTGGGCCGCGAAGCTCAAGGTGTTCCTCACGCGGGAAGGCATGCCCGACGGCGATTTCGCCACCAACTTCGCCTATCCGGAGGACCTGCTGCCGGCGCGCCGCGCCACCGGCTTCGGGCTGTACAAGCTGCTCGGCATCGATCGCAAGGACATGGCCGCGCGCAACCTGCAGATGCGGCGCAATTTCGAGTTCTTCGGCGCGCCCACCGTGATGTTCCTGTTCGTTCACAAGGGACTGCGCGAGTACAGCGTGCTCGACGCCGGCATCTGGCTGCAGACGCTCATGCTATCGGCGCAGGCGCGCGGGCTGGCAACCTGCGCGCAGGGGGCGCTCGCGACCTGGGCGGGGCCGGTGAAGCAGGCCTTCGACGTGTCGAAGGACTACAAGCTGGTCTGCGGCCTGTCGATCGGCTATGCGTCCGATGACCCGGTGAATGCCTACAACCCGGGGCGTGGCGCGGCGCGACGCGGATCGTCAGGCCTGCCGCAAACGGGCGAACAGGCGACTGATCAGGGGCCAGAAGAGCAGCAGGAGCGCGAGCGTGCTGATGGAACCCACTCCGTTCGACCAGAAGACCCGCATGTCGCCCGCCGAGCCGATCATCGATAGCCGGAAGGAATCCTCGGCGCGATTGCCCAGCACCATCGCGAGCGTGAGCGGCGCCAGCGGGACCTGGATCTTCTTGAAGACGTAGCCGACGATGCCGAAGGCGAGCATCAGCCAGATGTCGAACATCGCGTTCTGGATCGCGAAGGCGCCGATCGCGCACGAGACGACGATCATCGGCGCAATCGCGGCGAAGGGCACGCGCAGAACCGCGGCGAACAGCGGCACAGTCGGTGAGCACCATGACCAGGCCCACGACGTTGCCCAGGTACATCGAGGCGATCGAGCCCCAGACGAATTCCTTGTGCTCGACGAACAGCAGCGGGCCGGGACTTCGCCCCCACACCATCAGGCCGCCCAGCAGGATTGCCGCCGTGCCCGAGCCCGGGATGCCGAGCGCCAGCATGGGCAGAAGCGCGGCGGTTCCCGAGGCGTGCGCCGCGGTCTCCGGCGCGAACACGCCTTCGATGCGGCCCTTGCCGAAGGTCTCCGGTTCCTTCGAGAAACGCTTGGCGAGGTTGTAGCCCATGAAGGACGCCGCGATGGCGCCGCCCGGCGTGATGCCGAGCCAGCAGCCGATCGCCGACGACCTGAGCAGCGTCACCCAGTATTTCGGCAGGTCCTTCCACACGCTCCACACGACGCGCAGGCTGATGCTCGCCGCGTGGCCGCGCAGCGCCAGGCGCTCCTCCATGGTGAGCAGGATCTCGCTGATGCCGAACGAGCCCGATCACGGCGACCAGGAAGTTCACGCCGCGCAGCAGGTCGTCCGAGCCGAAGGTCATGCGCAACTGGCCCGCGACGGTGTCCATGCCGACGCCTGCCAGCAGCAACCCGAGCGCCATGGAGATGATGGTCTTGTGCTTGTCCTCCTTGCCCAGGCCGACGAAGGAACAGAAGGTGAGGAGGTACACGGCGAAGAATTCCGGCGGCCCGAACTGCAGCGCGAAGCTCGCGATCTTCGGCGCAAGGAAGGTGATCAGCAGGACCGCCACCAGCGAGCCGATGAAGGACGACGTGAACGCCGCCGTGAGCGCCTCGGCCGCCTTGCCCTGCTGCGCCATCGGGTAGCCGTCGAAGGTGGTCGCGACCGACCACGCTTCGCCCGGGATGTTGAACAGGATCGAGGTGATCGCGCCGCCGAACAGCGCCCCCCAGTAGATGCACGAGAGCATGACGATGGCGGAAGTCGGGTCCATCGTGAAGGTGAGCGGGAGCAGGATCGCCACCCCGTTCGGCCCGCCGAGCCCGGGCAGCACGCCGACGAAGATGCCGAGCGTGAGGCCCACCATCATCAGGGCGAGGATCTTCCAGGTGAGCAGTACGGAAAATCCGTAGAGCAGCAGGTTGACGGCTTCCAAGGGGCTTTTCCTAGCGTCCGATGAGGCGTTCGCGCGCCCCCTTCGGCATGATCACGTCGAAGGCGACGTCGAAGGTCAGGAACATGCCCGCGGTGAAGATGAAGGCCGTGAGCAGGGATATCCACGGCTTGATGCGGCCGACCACCGCCATGAAGCTCGCGATCAGGAGGAAGCTCGCGACGTACAGCCCGAGCCATTGCACGAGCGGGACGAACAGCACCGTCGGCACCAGTACCTGCAGCACGCGCTTGAACTGGTCGCGCGAGACGAAGGCCGCCTGCGGGCTTCGCGCGGTGCAGGAACTCCGTCACCAGGCCGAACAGGCAGGCGCCCGCGAGGATCATCGCCACCCAGAACGGGAAGTACCCCGCCTTCGGGCCGGTGGACTCCCAGCCGACCCCGGTGCGCCAGTTGTCCCAGGCCACTCAGCAGCGCGAACGCCAGCACGATCGCGAGGGTGACGGCTCCCACCGTGCGCTGCCCGGCGACTGCGGGCGAAGTGTCCTCTCGGGCGCGTCCGGTTTTCTCAGCCCGCGACGATCTCCGCGCTTTTTCTTTCCGCGTTGTTTTTTTTTTTTCCCCCACTCATGCGCGACGAATCCGGCTCGGTCATCAGCCCCTTGTTGAGCGCGTCATCCTCCTCGAGGAACTTGACCATGGCGGGCCCGGTGAGGAACACGGGCTTCAGCGCCTGCTTCTCCATGTAATCCTTGTATTCCTGCGTCTGCACGAGCTTCTTGAAGAGGTCCACGTAGAACTCGGTCTGCTCGGGCGTCACCTTGCCGGGCAGGAACATGGCCCGGAGCATCTGGTAGGTCACGTCCAGGCCCTGCTCGGGGCAGGTGGGATATCATTCCAGGACTGCGTCTCGGTGACCTTGGACTTGTACGCCATGCGCTCCCTGGCGAACACGCACAAGGCGCGCACCTGCCCTGCGCGCCACACCTCGAGGTTCTCGGAGGGGTTGTTGACGTTGGATTGCGTGTGGTTGCCGACGAGCTGCGTGGCCGCCTCGCCGCCGGACTTGTAGGGGAGGTAGGCGAACTTGGCCCCGGTCTTCTTCTCCATGAACACGGTGAGCACGTGGTCCTCGCGCTCGATCCTCCGCCCCCATCTTCATCGACGGGTCGGCCTTCTTCGCGGCTTCGGCGTATTCCTTCACCGTCTTGTACGGGTGCCTGCGCGTTGGTCCAGAGCACGAACTCGTCGAGCGCGATCACCGAGACCGGGGTGAGGTCGCGCCAGTTGAAGGGGATCTTGGCCGACAGCGGCAGCATGTAGATGAGCGAATAGGCGATCAGCACCTTGTTCGGGTCGCCGGCGCTGCTCTTCATGTACATCAGCGCCTCGGCACCGGAGGCGCCGCCCTTGAGCGATACCACGACCGGCTGCTTCATCAGGTTGTTCTTCTGGATCGCGGCCTGCATCATCCGCGCCATCTGGTCCGAGGCGCCGCCCGCGCCTGCCGCGACGACGATCTCGACGGGCTTCGTGGGCTCCCAGGCGTGCGCCGGGGCGCCGGCCAGCACAAGGGCGGAAAGGGCGGCTGCGGCAATCCGCAGGGATGCGCGTTTGTTCGGCATGGAATCTCCTCTCGTTGGTCTCGGTAAATTCTGGCGCCAGTATAGCTCCGGCTGCGCAACTTGTTCGCACCGCTCGCGGCGCGGCAAAAGCGGTATGCTGCCGTTTCACTCGCCCGAAGCGCGGATGACAACAACCAGGAGGAGACAAGTGATGAAGATGAGCCGCCTTGCCCGCACGGCCGCCGTGCTGTTCGCATTTTCGCACCGGGAATCGCCTTCGCGCAGGTGGGCTTTCCCCCGCCGCCGCCGAAAGTGAGCCCCGCGGCCGGCGTCATCGACATGCACGTGCATCCCGCGCCGGACGTGTTCGGCCGCGCGCTTACCGACATCGAGCTGGCGACGGTCGCGCGCCGCAAGGGCATGCGCGGCCTCGTCCTGAAGAACCACGTCGTCACCACGGCGGACCGCGCGGCGACCGCGATGGAAGCGGTGCCGGGCATCGAGATCTGGGGCGGCATCGTGCTCAACAATTCGGTGGGCGGGGTCAATCCGACGCGGTGGAATGGATGCACCGCATGTCGGGCGGCCGCGGCAAGATCGTCTGGCTGCCGACCTTCGACTCCGACAAGCACATCAAGACGCTGGTGGACAAGAACAAGCCGGCCTCATGGTGGCGCCGGGCGGCGTGGTCACGCCGCAGATGGAAGAGATCCTGAAGATCATCGCGCGCGAGAACCTGGTGCTCGCCACGGGCCACGTGCACGCCGAGGAAGTCGTCGCGGTCACGAGCCGCGCCAAGGAGCTCGGCGTGAAGAACATCCTCGTGACGCACGGGCTGACCAACATCCCGGGGCTGTCGATGGCGCAGGCGAAGGAAGTCGCCGCGCTGGGCGGGATGATCGAGATCTGCTACCTGCAGTTCATGGCCGGCCCCGACGCGCAGTACGCGTGGATGAAGCACTGGAACCAGGTCAACACGACGCAGGTGCTGATGGCGCTGAACGAAGTGGGCGCCGATTCGCTGGTGCTCTCGACCGATCTCGGCCAGCAGGGAATGATGATGCCGCCCGACGGGGTCGAGAACGCGATCGCCGCGCTCAAGGCCGCGGGCGTCTCGCAGGGCGACATCGACAAGATGATGAAGAGGAATCCCGCGAGATTGCTCGGGCTTCCGAACTAGGACGCGCGGGAAATGAAAAAGGGCCGGCCGCGAGGCCGGCCCTTCCGGGTGTGCGTTCCTACCTGCTGTAGGTTGCGGTGAAAGTGGCCTTGCCGAGCAACCCGGCGCCGATGCCCTTGTTCATGACAAAGCTGTAGAGCGCGGCGGTGCCCGTCTTCGGGATTCCTCCCGCCGCCGCGACCTGGTCGACGCCAAGGGCATAGAGCGTCAAGATTGTAGTGATGGGGCGTGTCCCCTGCCGGCGGGCACGGCCCGCCGTAGTTGCCGTTCACCCCGGTGGCGCCGGTGTCCATGAAGTCCGTGTTTCCGCCATATGCACCCGCAGGCAGGGTCGAGGGACTGTTGCCGGCCCCTTGCGCCAATCCCGTCATGGTCGGCGGCATGTCGTACACGGCCCAATGCTAGAAGCCGCTACCGGTCGGCGCGTCAGGGTCGTGGATCTGCAAGGACAGCGATTTCGTGCCCGCCGGGACATTGCTCCAGACGAGGGCTGGGGCGAAACGTTGGTCCCGGTGCAACCGAAGCCGTTCAGGATGAACTTGGTGGCGAAGGTGCCGCTGACCAGGTCCGGGCTGGTGAGGGTGAAGACCGGGGTTTGCGCATTGGCATCATTCGAGTTGCAACCGGAAAGCGAAACAGCGGTGACGGCCAGCGACGCTGGCCACCAGGAGCTCAAGCAAGACGGGTTTCATGGCATGCCTCCTCAAGGGGTTTCGAGCGTTTCCCTGGCTGCCCGCCCGTCCCACTCGTTGGAGCGGGCGGCAATTTCAACCGGCAGTGTGCGCCGGTTCCGGGGCGGGCGGAATTCCCCGCCCCGCGCGGACTATTTCTTCCGCCGCTTCAATTCCGCCTGCACCAGGTCCGGGCGGTCGGAGATGATGCCGTCCACGCCCATGTCGAGCAGCTTCGCCATCATCGCCGGATCATTCACGGTCCAGGGGATGACGATGATCCCCAGCGACACGCGCCTCGGCCAGCATCGCCGGCGTGAGAAAGGTCTGGTTGGGCGCCCAGATCCTTCCGCCGGCCGCCTTGACGGCCTTCGGCACGGAGCCGCTGTAGCTCCGGCGTCGAATCCGGCGAGCCAGGGCGAGGGTCCGTCCGCCGGCGGGCTGAGGGTGCGCGGCGAGGAGAGGTACATGGTGCGGATTTCCGGCGCCTCCTTCTGCATCACCTGCAGCGTGCTCCAGTCGAAGGACTGCACCATGGTGCGCTCGGCCATCCCGCCTTGCGGATTTCCGCGATCGCCTTGCGCGCGAACTCCTCCGGCGGCAGGGTGGCCGCGCGATCGTAGCGGCGAGACCTTGGTCTCGCAGTCGAAGCCGACCTTCGTATTGCCCGATTTCTTCACCAGGTCGAAGAGGTCGGAGAGCCTCGGGATGCGCGTGCCGTCGACGGGCTGCTGGTCCGGGAACGTCCTCCGCGTAGTCGGTGCCCGGCTTGAGCCGGCCGACATCGTACTTCTGCAGCTCCTCGAAGGTCAGTTCGCTGATGGCCGGGCCGCGTCGCGTCCAGCCACTTTCCGTCGGGGCCGCGCGTGGTGTCCGGATTGAGCTACAGGTCGTGGTGGATCACGACCACGCCGTCCTTGGTGATCGCCATGTCGCATTCGATGGTGTCGACGCCGAGATCGAGCGCCTTCTGGAAGGCCGGCAGCGTGTTCTCCGGCAGCAGGCCGCGCGCGCCGCGGTGGCCCTGCAGGTCGAAGGCGTGGGCGGCAAGCGAAAGCAGGAAGGCGGCGGGCCAGGCCAGGACGCGCGCCGCAGGTCCGGCACCGCTCATTCGCCCCCGACCGCGACCGGCTTGCCCCGGGATGCGCGGCCCGCGATCCCCGCATAGGCGCGCTTCGCCAAACGATAGGCCAGGCGGATGCCGAGGATCGCCAGCAACGCCTCGAAGAGTGTCAGCATGAATGCCAACAGGCTGATCATGCGTGTCTCGCGCCAGTGGAACTTGGCGATGGCGCGGTCGCGCGCGATCTCGATCGAGTCGTAGAAGGTCGGCACGACCAGCAGCGTGAGGATGGTGGAGGTGATCGTGCCGCCGATGATCGCGATCGCCATCGGGCGGTAGAACTCGCCGCCCTCTCCCAGCCCGATCGCCACCGGCATCATGCCGGCGATGAGCGCGAACGTGGTCATCAGGATCGGCCGCAGGCGCACGCGGCCCGCGTGCATCAACGCTTCCTCGCGGCTCACGCCCTGCGCTTCTTCCTTGCGCGCGCAGTCGAGCAGCAGGATCGCGTTCTTCGCCACCAGGCCCATGAGCATGATCACGCCGATGAAGCTCATGAGGTTCAGCGTGCCGCGGGTGAGGAGCAGCGCCAGCACCACGCCGATGAGGGACAGCGGCAGCGACAGCATCACCGGCAGCGGCGCGGTGAAAGAGCCGAACTGGATGACCAGGATCAGGTACATGAGCGCGATGCCCATGACCAACGCAATCCCCATCTCCGAGAACACTTCCTTCTGGTCGCGCGAGGCGCCCCCCAGCTCGATCCCGTAGCCCGGCGGGAACTCGATCTGCCTGGCGATCTTCAGCGCGTCCTCGGTGACCTCGCCGGAGGAACGCCCCTGCGCGTTGGCCGACACCGCGATCATGCGCTTGCCGTCGGAGTGCTGGATCTGCGCCGGGCCCTTGCCCATGGTGATGGTCGCGATCTGGTCGAGCGGCACCATCATGTTGCTTCCGCTCACCGCGATGGGCAGGTGCTCGATGTTGCTCGCGTCCACCCGGTCGTCCGGGTGCAGGCGCACGGAGACGTCGCGCGACTCTCCCGTCGGGTCCACCCAGTCGCCCACCTCGACGCCGGCAAAGGCGACGCGCAGCGCCTGCGCGGCATCGCCCACCGCGATGCCCAGCGAGTTGGCCAGCCCGCGGTCGAGCTCGATCTTCAGTTCGTCCTTGGGCTCCTGCTCGGAAAGGCCGACATCGACGGCGCCCGGCACCTTGGCGAGCTTGCCCATGAACTCGGTGGTGATCGCCATGAGGCGGCGCGAATCGGGGCCGGAGAACTGGATCTGCACGGGCTTGCGCACGCCGTTGTTCAGGTCGTCGATGACCGTGTACTCGGCGCCGACGATTTGCGACATCAGCCTGCGCAGGTCGACCGTGATCTCGCGCGGCCGAGCGCTTGCGCTTCGTGCTCTTGCCGATATCGACGTACACGCGGCCGCCGCCCGGGCTCACGTTGCTGTTGGTGGCGACGACCTCGGGAATGGTGCGCGCGAGCTCCGCGGCCTTCTCCACTTTCAGCTTCGAGTAGTCGAGGCTGGCGCTCGAAGGCGTGCGCACCTCGATGGCGATCGTGCCGACGTCGGAAACCGGAAGGAAGCTCGAGCCGCCGACCGTGAATTGCAATGCCAGCGCGGCGACGAGGCTCAGCGCGGCGATGGCGGCCATGGAGCGCCGGTGATGCAGCGCCCATGCGATCACGTTGCCGTAGCGGTCGGACTGGTGGTCGAACCAGGTGTTGAAGCGCTTGAGCCACTTGCTGATGCCCTTCTTCTCCTGCTGCGCGTAGCCCACCGGGTCGCCCCAGTAGGCCGAGAGCATCGGGTCGAGCGTGAAGGAGATGAACAGGCTCACCAGCACCGAGGTCGCCACCGTCAGCGCGAAGGGCCGGAACCACTCGCCCGCGCCGCCGCCCATGAAGGCCACGGGGATGAACACCGCGATGATCGAGAACGTCGTCGCCGTGACCGCCATGCCGATCTCGGCCGTTCCCGCCCGGGCCGCCGTCACGCGGTCGGCCCCCCGCTCCATGTGGCGCACGATGTTCTCGCGCACCACGATGGCGTCGTCGATCAGCACGCCGATGGCGAGCGACAGGCCGAGGAGCGTCATGAAGTTGAGCGTGAAGCCGCAGGCCCACACCGCGATGAACGCCGCGATGACCGAGGTCGGCAGGGCGAGGGCCGTGATCAGCGTGGAGCGCCAGGAGTTGAGGAACGCATACACGACGAAGATGGTCAGCACGGCGCCGAACATCAGCGCCTCGATCACGTTCCTGAGGCTGTTCTCCGCATCCTCGCCGCCGTCGAACGTGACCTCCAGCCTGGTGCCGGGAGGAAGCGTCTTGTTGATTTCCTTGACCGTCTCGCGGACCTTGTTCGCAACGGACACGGTGCTGGCATCGCGCGAGCGCGTGACGTAAATGCCGACGTTCGGGTGGCCGTTGCGCAGGCTGAAGCCGCTGAGTTCGGCGAAGCCGTCCGAAACGCTGGCCACCTGCCCGAGGCGGACCACTTCATTACCGCGGCGCTTGAGCACGATCTGCTCGAACTCCCTGGGAGACTCGATGCGTCCCACCAGCCGGATGCTCTGCTCGTCGAGCGTGCCCTTGACCCGCCCGACCGGCGCCGTGGTGTTCTGGCTGCGCAGGGCGCTGACGACTTCCGTCACCGAGATGTTGTACTCGCGCAGCTTCTCGGCGCGCAGCAGCACCGAAAGCTCGCGGCGCAGCGCGCCGTTCACGTTGACCACGGCCACGCCGTCGATGCTGCGGAAGCGGTCGGACAGCACGTCCTCGGCCAGCCGCGAGATCTCGGCGTGCGTCTGGTTCTTCGCGGAAAGCGCCATCTGCATGATCGGCTGCGCGGAAGGGTCGATGCGGCGCAGGATCGGCTCGCGCATTTCCACCGGCAGCTTGTGCCGCACGGAGGCAATCGCGTTGCGGATCTCGTCCGAGGCCTCGACCATGTTCTTCTTGAAGTTGAAGATGATGACGATGGTCGCCGCGCTCTCCGCGGAGGTGGAGCGGATCTGGTAGACCTGCGAAATGCTCTGCAGCGCCTTCTCCACGCGGTTGACGATCTCGCGTTCCACCGTCTCGGGCGAAGCGCCCGGATAGGGGATGTTCACGACCATCACCGGCTGCTCGACGTCGGGGATCTGGTTCACGCGCAGGTTCTTCAGCGCGAGCAGGCCGAGCGCCATGAGCATGATGATGATGACGACCGTGGTGACCGGCCGCTTGATGCTGAAGTCGGAAAGGAACATGGCTCAGTTCTTCGCGCTGGCGGCCGGGTCTTTCGTGGCGGCCGCCTTGGTGGGCGTCGCCGGGGGAGGAGGCCTGTATCGCCTGGCCTTCCTTCAGCAGCGCCGTCGGGTGGCGGATCACCTGGTCGCCCTCCGCAAGCCCTCCCGCCACCACGAAGTCCCCGCTGCGCGCATCGCGCTCGCCGATGGCAAGGTCCACCTTTTGCAGCTTGTTGTCCTTCACGCGCCAGGCCGAGGACTTGTCGCCATCGCGCACCAGCGAGGTGGCCGGGATCGTGAGGCTGTTGGCGGACTCGACCTCGACGCGGCCCTCCGCGTACAGGCCGGCGAGGCGGGGCTGCTTCTGGCCGGTGAAATCCACCAGCACCTCGACCTGCCGCGTGGTCGCGTTGGCCGCGGGATTGACGCGCTTCACCTTGCCGGGGAATTCCTGCTCGCCGTAGCCGTTGACCCGGAAGGCCACGTTCTGCCCCGGCTTCACGGCGCCGATGTTGTCGGCCGATACCAGCCCTTCGAAACGCATGCTCGTCGGATCGATGACCTTCACGAGTTCCTTGCCGATGGCCGCGGTGTCTCCCGCGGAGACCTTGCGGTCGCTGACCAGGCCGTCAAACGGCGCGCGCACTTCGGTGCGCTGCAATTGCTGGCGTGCCAGCACGGAACGCGTCTTGGCCGACTCCAGGTCGCTTTGCGCGTTGTTGCGGCGGATCTCGGCGTCCTCGACCTGCTGCGCGGAGGCCATCCCGGAGCCGCGCAGCGTCGTCATGCGCTGGAACTGGCGCTCGGACTGCTCGAGCGCCTGGGCCGCCGCGCGGCTGGACGCCTCGGCGGAGGCGAGCGCGTCGCGGATCGCCGTGTCGTCCAGGCGCACCAGCAGGTCGCCGCGCCGGACGTTGTCGCCGTTCTCCTTGAGGACCTGCAGGACCACCGCATTGACCTCGGCGCGCAGGTCGGCGCGCCGCTCCGGCTGCACCGACCCGGTGATGGACGGGCCGGAGGCCAATGCGCTGTTCTTCACCACATGGACGTCTTCGGGGGAGATGAGCAGCGGCGGGCCCGCGGCGGCCTTCTCGTCCGTCGCCGGGCCCTTGCCGCAGGCGGCGAGCGCAAGCGCCAGCACGAGGACGAAACTGTTTCGATGCGACATGGCGGGATTCCGGGATTCTCTGTCAGATGCGAAAGGGTAAGCCAGCCGGGGGAGGGGAGCCAGCCGGATGGGACGAAATGCGGATATCGGGGGGTGAATTGTAGTGGAAAGGCGCCGATCTTCGAATTGTCCCGGGATTGACCCCGAAAACGGCCATTTGTTCGCTCCGGCGCACGGGCTGCGCGGGCTTGCGTTGTTGCCGGTTACACCTCAATATTTTCCGGCGCTTTCCGAGTCGAAAGGGGATGTCCATGGACGATACCAAGATCATCGTGACGCACAAGGGCGCCCTGGAGGCCAAGTACGGCGCGGCGGCCTCCCGCGTTCTTGCAGCGATCGGCCGGCTCATCAGCGCCGATGCCGCGCGCGGCATCGGTTCGCGCCTGGTCGCCCTGGACAGCAAGTCGGACATGGCCGCCTATCACGCGCGGCCAATGCGCGGCCCGGCGGACGAGGAGGGCGCCAAGCGCTGCATCGATGCGATCGACAAGGCGATCGAACCGCACTACATCCTCATCGTCGGTGGCCCCGACGTCGTGCCGATGCAGGACCTGCAAAATCCCGCCGGCGTGCTGGTGGGCAAGTTGAACGAGGCGCCGGACAACGGCGACGATGACCCCAACCTGCCGAGTGACCTGCCGTATGCCTGCGACGCACCGTGGTCGCGGGACCCCGGCGACTTCCAGGGCCCGACGCGCGTCGTGGGCCGGCTGCCGGACGTGCCCAAGGAGAAAGACCCTGCTTTCCTGGTGAAACTCCTCAAGCTGGCGGCGGAGGCCCGGCCCCTGCCGCGCAAGGATTACGAGGCCTGGTTCGCCCTGTCGGCGAAAGTGTGGGAGACCTCCTCGTCGAAAACAGTGAAGAAGATTTTCGGCGATACCTCGCGGCTGGTTTTCTCGCCGCCGAAGAAAAACCTCTGGTCGGCGCAGGAGCTGTCGCCCCGGTTGCACTACATCAACTGCCACGGCGGCAACCGCGCCGTCGAGTTCCTCGGCCAATTTCCGCCGGACGGTGATGTGGAGGGGGAGCAGACCCTCGCCATGAGAGCGCCGGCATTGAGGGGAAAGGTCGCCAGGGGAACGGTCGTGGCGGCCGAGTGCTGCTTCGGCGCGCAGGTGTTCAGCCCGCGCAAGAAGGACGGCGCCGAGGTCAATGGCACGCTCGGCATCGCGCTCGAATACCTGCGGCAGGGCGCATACGGGGTCTTCGGCAGCACCAACATCGCCTACGGCCCGCCGGGCGACCTCGACAATGACAACGCGGACGTGATCTGCCGCAAGTTCATGGAGCGCGTGCGCGCCGGTTGCTCGCTGGGGCGCGCGGCGCTCGAGGCGCGGGTCGCATACGTGAAATACGACCCCTGGACCGATCCGGTGAAGTTGAAAACGCTGGCGCAGTTCACCCTGCTCGGCGACCCTTCGATCCATCCGGTGGCGCCTGAGGCTTCGCGCCCTTCGCCACGCGAGCGGCGCATCGAAGTGAATCCCGAGGTCGAGCGGCGTTATCGTGCCTATCGGCGCAAAAAGGCGCGCGAGGAAGGCCTGGCGCTCGATGCGGCGAAGGTGGTCCTCAAGGACGAGTTGGCGCAGATCCCGGCGGAGGTCCAGCAGCAGATCTGGGCGATGGCCGAAAAGCTGGGAATGCGCAGCAAGATGATCCGCACCTTGTCGCTCTGGGCGGGTGCCAAGGCGGTGGCAGGGGGCGACAAATCGGCGAGCGCCGCCAATCGCGCGCGGCGCGTCGGCGTGCTGATCGGCATGCTGGACCCCAAAACGGGTGAAGGCGACGCGGCGAAGGGCCGCAAGGCGTTTCGGCGCTACTGCGCGGTGATCGCGCGGATGGAGGGCTCGAAGGTCGTGACCAAGTACCTGGTCAGCCGTTGACGTCTAGCGCGCGTGGCGCGATGAGACGTCGAGAAGATGCAGCAGCAGGCTCTTCAGCTTCGCGGGCGGCACGGGCTTGTGCAGCAAGGGGAACCCGCTTGCCTTGATGCGCGCGAGTTCATCGGCCGAGGACTCGCCCGAAACCAGCAGCACCGGGATGTCCTTTCCCCACGCCTCGCGCAGCTTGCGCGCTGCATCGAGGCCGGTGGTGCCGGCGCGCAGGCGGTAGTCCACGACGAGCAGCGCCGGGCGCGTGCCATCGGGCGGCGCGGCGAGAGCGTCCTCCGCGTTGGCGAAGGCCTGCACCTTGCTGCCCCAGGAGCCCAGCAACGCGGCCATGCTGTCGCGCACATCGGGCTCGTCGTCGATCACGACGATGCGCGCGCCCTGCAGGGCGGCGGCGGCCGGCGGCCCCGCGAAAACGTCTTCGTTCGCGGGCACCGCCTCTGCCGGCTCGAGCGTGATGCGAAACGCTGTCCCTCGGCCCGGCGCGGAGGAAAGCGCGAGGCCGTGGCCCATCAGGTCGCACAGGCGCTTCACGATGGCGAGCCCGAGGCCCAGGCCCTGGCGGCGGTCGCGCTCGACATTGCCCACCTGGTAGAACTCGTCGAAGACGCGCGCCTGGTGTTCCTCGGCGATGCCGATGCCCGCGTCGCGCACCTCGAGCACCAGCGCGCCCGAGCGCGGCCGCACGCCCACGAGGATGCCGCCGGAAGCGGTGTAGCGGATGGCGTTGGCGACGAGGTTGCGCAGGATGCGCTCGAGGTGGATGGGATCGGAGCGCACGAGGCGCGCCGTGGGCACGAAGCGCAGCGCGAGGTTCTTCTCCTCCGCGGCGGAGGAAAGGTCGTTGGCGATGCGCTCGAACATCGGCTGCAGCGCGACGGGCTGCAGGTTCACGGTGACGGCGCCCGCGTCGAGCCGCGAGACGTCCAGCACTTCGCTGAAAAGCGATTCCAGCGCGGCGATCGACTGGTTGATGCGCCCGGTGAGCTCGCGGCTCTCGGCATCCTGCGTGCGCTGGTTGAGCGCGGAGGCGAAGAGGCCCAGCGCGTGCAGCGGCTGGCGCAGGTCGTGGCTCGCCGCCGCGAGGAAGCGCGACTTGGCGACGTTGGCCGCCTCCGCGTCGCGCCGCGCCTCGGCCTGCAGGTCGACCTCGATCGCGAGCGCGCGCGATTTTTCCTCGACGCGCTGCTCCAGTTCGACGTTGAGCGCCTCGTATTCCCGCAGCGTCTTGACGAAGCGGTCGATCATGATCCAGCCCACCAGCGTCAGGAAGAAGAGCGCGAGGTAGGGCACGAGGTACATCGGCCGCAGGTTCTCGGCGTCCTGCGCGGCCATCCAGTCGTGGATGCCGAAGAAGGCCGCGCCCGCGCCGGTGGCGAGCAGGATCCAGCTGAGCGTGTCGCGCGTGCGCAGCGCGTTCCCGATCACCGCGTAGAGCGCGCCCAAAGCGGCAGCGATCGCGCCCAGCCTGAGGGCGGCGGCAACGGGATACAGCAGGTCCGCCGACGCGGCGAGATAGAGCGCGGGAGCCGTGGCCGCGGCGTAGAGGAGCACGCCCTTCTCGTAGCGCGGCCATTCCGCCCGGGCGAAGCGAACGCAGAAGATGCACAGCAGCATGACCCACAGCACGTAGGCCACGTTCCACCAGACCGCGAAGTGCGGCGGGGGCAGCAGGTCGCGGGGCATCAGCGTCGCCGCGGTGTGCAGGCCCCAGATGATGGTGCCGATGGCGAAGATGAAATACTCGCGGTCGCTGCGGATGCGCAGCCAGAGGATGAGGACGAAGAAGCCGAGCGCCAGCGTGGTGAGGCTGGCCGCCGCGGGCCCGATGGTATGCCCGAACTGGTCCTGAGAGCTGCCGGACGTACAGCGGCTCGTAGGGTCCGAAGAGGGCGCCTCCGATGCCCCCGTCGCGCCCCGGCGGGACGTTGATGCGCAGGTCGATGACGTTTTCGCCCTGCCTGAGCAGCGCGCCGGGCACGACGAACAGCTGCACCGGCTCCCAGCGTCCCGGCGGGAGTCCCGCGAGCTCCCCGGACTGGCCGGCAAGCACGCCATTGACGAAGAGCTGGCTGTTGGAAAGCGTGGCGGTGAGATAGAAAGCGTGATCTCCCCGCGGCTGCGCGGGCATCGCGACCGTGAAGCGATACCAGGCAAGCCCGGAAGCGCCGGGGCGGTTTTCGCTCCAGTCGTCGGGGAGGCTCTGCTTCTTCCACGGCGCGAGGTCGGAGGGCGGCTGCGGCTCGTCGCTTTTCAGGAAGCGCGCTTCCGCGAGCTCGAGGACGCCTTCCTGCGCCTGGCCGCAACCGGACAAGGCGCCTGAGATGCACAGCCCGGCAAGCAGGAGCCGCGCGGATTCGATCCACCGCCGCCGCGCCAACAGGCGCACCGCGCCAGCCATCCTGCGCATGCCGATCATGATCTCCTCGCCGCCACATCGTCACGCCCGGTGATGGGCGCGCGGTGGCTATTGTAGTATCTGCCGACTGCCCGTCCCGTCGCGCCTGCCATTTCCCGAGAGGTCAGCGCCATGAAGCTCCTGCTCGCCGACGACCACCAGATGGTGCGGCTCGGCCTCAAGGCCGCGCTCGCCCCGCTTGGCGCGGACGTGAGCTATGTGGAGGCGGAGAGCGCGGAAGGCGCACTCGCCGCGGCCGCCGCGCACGCCGACCTCGACCTCGTGCTCATCGACATCAACATGCCGGGAATGGGCGGCGTGGAGGGCGTGCGCCGGCTGCGCGCCGCGCTACCCCTCGCTTCCCGTGATCGCCTGTTCCGCCGCCGAGGACGGCGCGATCGTGAAGGCCTTGCTGCAGCTCGGCGTTTCCGGTTTCATCCCGAAGTCCGACACCACGCAGGTGATGCTCCAGGCCGTGCGGCTGGTGCTCGCGGGAGGCACCTACGTGCCGCCGCGCCTGATGGCGGACTCCGGGTCGCAACCGACCGCGGCGCCCGGCCGGGTCGCATCGCTTTCCCCGCGCCAGCAGGATGTGCTGCGGCTCCTCGCCGAGGGCAAGCCGAACAAGCTCATCGCGCGCGACCTCGACATCAGCGAAGCAACGGTGAAGGTTCATTTGCTCGCGGTGTTCCGGGCGCTGGGCGCGCGCAATCGCACGGAAGCGGTCGTCATCGCGCAGCGCCTGGTCGCGCGCGGGGAATAAAAAGGGGGCGGCCCGGCCTCGATTGCCGGTCGCCCCGAAAGCCCAAGGAGAACAGGGCGAAACTTCATCGTGCCGCGGCCAACCGGTCTGAATAGATCCAGCGCGGGTCGATGCTGGCAGTCCAGGGCAGCCCGGCGTTCTTCCATCCGCGCTCGCGATGGACTTGCGTGCCGTCCGCATTGGCCGCCAGCCGGCCCTCGAAGCCGTCGGTGACCACGAAGACCTGGAGGTAACCGTGTTCCTGCATGAGCTTCGCGGCGATGGCACTCAACTCGCCTGAGCGGCACAGGAGCACGACCGGGTCGCCGTGGCGCAGGTGCGCCGCGCGCAGGGTGTCGTCCATGCGCTCGAGGAAGCGGGTGTTGAAGTCCATCGCGAGTTGGCCGTCCTGCGCATCGACGGCAAAGGCACGGGGCCGGCTCCATCAGCGGGACGTTCGCATCCACGCCGAGCGGCATGCCGGTGTAGAACACCTCGGCCCGCCCGCGGATGTCGACCAGCAGCACGCGTCGCGCCGAGGTCCTGCTTGAGTTGCCACGCCCGATTCGCGTCGACCGGGATAGGCGGCAAGCGTTCCGCGCCGTTGAGGGCGTCGTCGGGCGCGGCCGGTTGCGGCGCCTGGTCATCGATGCAGGTCAGGAAGGAAGCGTTGTCCACCGCGCGGATGCCGCAGGCGCCGTCGCCCGGATACCTGGGGCGAGGCGCCGGCCGCGCCGCAAAGCGCGAGGAGGATCGCGGCAATGATCGGCTTTTTCATCGTCGGCTCCTCAGAAGGTTGCGGGCTGGACTTCGGCTTCGGCGCGCGGATCGAGCGCGGACTTCGCGTCGGGGACGCCGAACTTCGCTTCGGCGACGACGGGCTCCGTGCTCCCCTGCACGGGGATTGTGCATTCGCCGGGAAGTTCGATCGGCGCATCGGACAGCGTGCCGGTCGGGGCCGCCGCGTAGGCGCAGTTCATCGTCGCTGTCCGCGAGGCATCGGGGGCGGTGGCGCTGATCGCGGCCAGCCCGGCGAGGACGCCGAGCAGCACGACGGTGCGGGTGACTGCGGCGACGGTGCGGTATTGCCTGAGTTCGGGGGATTCGCTTGCGTTCATTGCTGCCTCCTGTGGATTGATGTCGAAATCGACAGGAGGAAGTGTGGGTGCGGCAGCGCGCCGCGCCCATTCCACAGGCGGCTTAGGGACGGTCGGCCATCGGGCTTAATCCGAACGGATCAGGCGAGCGGGATCAGGGCTTTTCCCTGGCCTCGATCTGCAACGACGCATACCAGGCCGCCAGGTCGGCGATGTCGTCGTCCGACAGCGGCTTGGCCACCACCGCCATCACTTCGTGGCCGCGCTTGCCGCTGCGGTAGGCCTTGAGTTGCGCGATGAGGTAACTCTCGGGCTGTGCGGCCAGGTTGGGAGCGTCCGGAAGGATGCTGACGCCCAGGGGGCCGTGGCAGACGGCGCAAGGGCGAGCCTTCGCCTTGCCCGCCACGGCGTCGGCGTGGCTGCCGCCGGATGCGGCGGCGAGCACTGCCGCGAGCAGAAGAGCCTTTCGAAACATTCCTTGCTCCTGAAAGAAACGGGCCGGTGATCCACCGGCCCGGGAAAGCTTGCTTCAGGTTCGGCATTACTTCTTCGCGGCGTCGCCCACATAGGTCACGCGATACAGCGCTCCCGCGAAGTCGTCGCTGATCAGCATGGAGCCGTCCTTCATCATGGCCACGTCGACCGGCCGGCCGCGGTAGAGCCCCGTGTCCTTGTCGAGCCAGCCATCGGCGAACACCTCGGTCTTGTCGGCCGTGCCATCGGCCTTCAGGCTGGTGAACATGATGCGTGCGCCGATCGGCGTGGTGCGGTTCCACGAACCGTGCTGGGCAGAGAAGATCCCCCCTGGTACTTGGCCGGGAACTTCTTGCCCGTGTAGAACGCGAGGCCGAGATCGGCGGCGTGCGCATCCATGTACACCTGCGGGTCGGTGATGTTCGGCGGCAACGGGTCCTTGTCGTAACCATGCTCCGTGATGCGCGTCTTGCCCTGCTTCCACGGGTAACCGAAGAACATGCCGGGCTTGGTGGCGCGGTTGATCTCGCCGGCGGGGATGTCGTCTCCCATGCCGTCGGTCTGGTTGTCGGTGAACCAGAGCGAGCCATCCTTCGGGTTGAACTCGAGGCCCACGGAGTTGCGGATGCCGGTGGCATAGACCTCGCGCTTGGAGCCGTCGAACGGGTTCATGCGCACGATGCCGCCGATGCCGACCTTGTTGTACAGGTCGATCTTGTCGCGCGGCTGCACGTTGTACGGCTGGCCGAGCGTGATGTAGAGCATCCCGTCCGGGCCGACGCGGCAGGTGCGCGCGTGGTGGTTGTACGACTCCTCTTCCGGCGGGATCAGCTTGCCCTGCGGCACCGTCTCGATCACCGCCACGTCCCCGCCTTCATAGAAGAACTCGGCGGCCGGGAAGTTGATGACGCGGTTGTGCTCGACCACGATCAGGAACCCGTCCTTGGTCCAGCACACCCCGTTGGGCACGTGGAACTTCGCCGACGGCGCGAAGGGCTTCACTTCGGTGGCCATGTCGCCGCTGTTGCGGTTGGTCACCGCCCACACCGTGTTCTTGCGCGTGCCGACGAACAGCATGTTGGTCGACGGGGCGACCGCCATGTGGCGCGCGTCGGGGACGATCGCATAGAGTTCGATCTTGAATCCCGGCGGCAGGTTGACGCGCTTCAGGTTCGCGCGGATCGCGTCGGCGTTCTTGCCCTCCTGGGGCACCGTCGGCATGCTCGGGTCGACGCCGGATGGCCGCATCTGCTTGAGATTTTCGATGTTGGGCGCCTGTGCCTGGGCGACGCCCGCGGTCAGGAACCCCGCGGCCGTGGCCAAGGTGCCCAGCGCGAAGACGATGGTTCTTTTCATGGTCGGTCTCCTCCTTCAGTCGTCGGATGAATGGTCGTGTGCGCCGGGTCCGGGCTTCTTCCTTCGGCCGCGCTATCTTGCGCGAGTCCTCTTGTTCTCAAAACCGGCCTGCGAACAGCGTCGCGGCGGGCCTCCTGCGGCGGATGGGAAAACCCGCGCGAGACCGGCGAGTCTACCCCAGGCGAACGGAGTCTGCAGGAACGCGGCCGAACGCACGGCGACCGCAAGCCGGAGCATGCCTCGCATCGGCATTCGGTCCCGCGCCGGCGTGTTGCCACAAACGCCACACAGGAATAGATTGCACCGAAGAGGCGCCGCCACCGGCAAGCGCATCCGCACCCTGCCGATCAAGAAACAGCTTCGCAAGGCGTGAGAAAAGGCATTGAAACCGCCGATGGACGCCGATTCAATTTCACTTCGTCATCCCGGGCTTGACCCGGGATCCAGTCAATCAAGAAGAGGGGTTCGTTCCATGAAGAAGTTGTTGCCGGGGTTGCTTGCTGCCGTATTCGCCGCACCGCTCGCGCACGCCGCCGCCGACATCGAGGCCGGCAAGGCCAAGGTCGCCAACGTCTGCGGCGCCTGCCACGGCGTCACCGGCGTGAGCGTGAGCGAGACCATCCCCAACCTCGCCGGGCAGCGCGCGGGCTATCTCGAGGCGCAGCTGAAGGCGCTGAAGGACGGCTCGCGCAAGAACCCGATCATGAATGCGATCGCCGCCCAGCTCTCGCCGGCGGACATCGCCAACGTGGCGGCGTACTTTGCTTCCCTGCAGGGCGCGGCGGCGGGAGCGAAGTCCGATTTCCTGCCCAACGTCGCCAAGACCGGCATGGTGTTCCCGGAGAACTACAAGGCCACGTTCACGAAATACTTCACCAAGGATTTCCCGGCGACCAAGCAGGTGCGCTACTACTACGCCAACAATGCGGCGCTCCAGGCGGTGAAGGCGGACAAGTCGATCCCGGACGGAGCGGTCCTGTTCGCCGAGGTGTATTCCGCCAAGCTCGATGCCGACAAGAACCCGGTGAAGGGCGCCGACGGTTACTTCGTGCCCGACCAGCTGATGTTCTTCACCGCGATGGAGCGCGAGGCGGGCTGGGGCAAGGACATCCCCGAGATGCTGCGCAACGAGGACTGGAACTACGCCATCTTCACCACGGCGAAGCAGCATCGGCCGGGCGTGAACCAGGCGGAGTGCCTTGCCTGCCACAAGCCGCTGGACCAGGCGAGCTACACCTTCACGATCAAGGAGCTCACCGCGGCCGCGAAGTCGAAGTACTAGGCCGGGAGACGGGGTCGTCGTGAAGAGTGCCTTTGCAGGGTTGTTCCTCGGGTTGGCCGCAGCATCGCTGGCGCAGGCGGCCGACATCGAGGCCGGCAAGGCCACGGCGGCGTCGGTCTGCGCCCCATGCCACGGCATGACAGGGGTGAGCTCGGGCGAACCCGTCCCCAACCTCGCGGGACAGCGCCCGGGCTATCTCGAGTCGCAGATGAACGCGATGAAGAGCGGCTCGCGCAAGAGCCCGGTCATGGGCGAGATCGCGGCGAAGCTCACGCCGGCGGAGATGGCGAATGCCGCCGCGTACTTCGCCTCGCTGAAGGCGGCCGCGGAGGAAGGCAAGTCCGACTTCCTGCCCAGCATCACGAAGACCGGCATGGCGTTCCCGGAGAACTACAAGGCCGCGTTCACGAAGTACCACACCCTCAATTTCCCCGCGACCAGGCAAGTGCGGTATTTCTACGCAAACAGCGTGGCGATGCAGGCGGCGAAGGCGGGCAAGGCGTTGCCGGATGGCGCTGTGCTCTTCACCGAAGTGCACGCCGCGAAGATCGACCTCATGGCGGACAAGCCGGAGGTGGGGCCCGACGGCTTCTACGTCCCGGGCGCGCTGCTGTATTACATCGCGATGGAGCGCCAGCCGGGCTGGGGCAAGGACATCCCCGAAGTGCTGCGCAATGAAGACTGGAACTACGCCGTCTTCACCAGGGCGAAGCAGCAGCGGCCGGGCGTGAACCTGGCGGAATGCCTCGCCTGCCACAAGCCGCTCGACGACACGAGCTACGCCTTCACGCTGAAGGAGCTCACGGCGGCTGCGAAGAAATGAGCGATCCGGGCAAGCTGGACCGCATCGTCGCCGACGCCCGGCGCGCGGCCGATGCGCGCGGTGAAACCTACCGGGACCGGGCGCTCAAGATCTACCCGTGGATCTGCGGGCGCTGCGCGCGCGAGTTCACGCGCGCCAACCTGCGCGAACTGACGGTCCACCATCGCGACCACAACCACGACAACAATCCGCCCGACGGCAGCAATTGGGAACTGCTGTGCCTGTACTGCCACGACAACGAGCACCAGCGGCAACTGGAGGCGGGCGGCGGAGGGGGTGGTGCAGAAGTACAGAAGCTCGCGACACATTCACCTTTCGCGGACCTTAAGGCGAAGCTCGCGGGGAAGCAATCGAAGTCGTGAACCGACCCTCCGATCTAGGCCGCCTCTCGCCGAGTTTCGTAGCGACGGATCAGGACGGACGAAGGAATCCCGAGTCCCTCCGACAATCGGCGAATCATCTCGAGTGACAGCGCGCGGTTGCGGTTGAGAATCTCTGCAACGCGCGCCCGGGAGCCGATGTAGGGCTCGAGATCCTTGCGCGAGAGTCCCCGTGACTCCATCACGTAGTTCAGGAAGTCGATCGGGTCGGGGTCGGGCATCGGATAGTGCTTCGCCTCGTAGGCCTGGACGAGGAGCATCAGCACCTCGAGATGCTCTGCATCACGAGATCGTTCCGGCGCGTCCCACAGTCGCTCAACCTCCTTGAGGGCGGCGGCGTGGTCGCGCTTGGTGCGGATCGGTCGAAGTTCCATTGCATTGCCTCAGACAGTTGCGGCGTCCACCCGGTCGTAGTCGCGGTGGGTGCCGATGAAGCGGATGAACATTGCCTTGCGGTTGTAGTGCACGGCGACGACCAGCCGGTAGCTGTTCCCCTTGATGTCGAATACCACGCGGTTGCCGGGAATGAAGCTCGCCGAGCGGTACGCGGCCCGGATATCCGCCGGGCCCGTCCACTCTGCCCTGCTCGCAAGGGCGTACCACGATCGAAGCGGCATCTCCGCGTCCGGATGCCGGCGCCAGAAATCACGCAGGGTCCCGACAGCGACGATACGCATCGAATCCTACGCCGCTCCCAACATGGGAGCAAGGGGGCGGGCCGGATGGAGTGAGGGATGAGGCATGACGGAAGGAATTGTCTATGCCCCTCAAACGCGCCTCCCGACTGGGCGGCTGACAAAGCGGACGCGATCGCGCCCGCGCATGGCCCTCGTTCAATCGATCGCGTAACGAAGCTGCAGCCTGAAGCTGGCGAGCGGATCCCGTTCGGAATTGAAGTCCGGCGGGCGGCGCACGTCGAGCGGCACATACAGCACTTCGGCGGCCACGCTCCATTGCCGGTCGAAATCGTAGCGCGTGCCGACCGTGAGCCACGGCAGGTTGCTGCCGGAGGTCACGCGCGAGCGATCGGAATACCCGGACAACTGCGCGTCCACCTGCACCTCGAGATCGGCCCGCGCGATGCCGGCGCTCGCGTACCACTTCCAGTCGCCGGCGTCGTAGCCCAGGGTCGCGTCGATGCCGTAGTAGTTCGTGGTGAATGTATCGCTCGAGGCGGACTGGCAGCCGAAGGGATTCTGCGCGGGGTCGGTCACCCCGGCCAGCCGCGCCGGGCAGGTGATGTCCCCGGTCACCTTTCCCACCTGGCCGAGCGCGCGCATCGAGAAGGCGATGTTGTCCTGCTCGTAGAGCCGCCTGCCGATGGCGAAGGCGACGAGGTTGCGCGCGCGCGAGCCGTTGATTTCCAGTGGCGGCGTGTAGCCCAGTTCCGCGACCCAGCCCTCGGGCAGCCCGAGCGCCACCCGCAAGCGCCCGACCACCGGCGACTTGTTGAGGTCCTCCTGCTTGGAGCCGCCGAAGCCAACCTCCTGCTGCGAGTCGGAGAGCCGCGGGATGCTGCCGGCTTCGAGCGCGACCATCCATTTCCAGGGCGGCAGTTTTGCCGTCTCGCCGAACGAGGTCATCAATGTCGTGCCCGTGAAATAGCGCATCGCCCAGCCTTCCGGGCTGTCGCTGGCGACGTTCATGTTGTCTTCCACGACGGCCTGCGCGAACGCGGGCGCGCCGGGCAGCAGCATGGATACGCAAAGGACGAGATACGGGACGCGCATGCGGGATCCTCTCACGGGATGCTACGAAGCGCGGCGGAAAATGGATGTGCCGAAGAGTGCGCGGGCGCGGGCGAGTGCCTCGGCCGCCGTTGCGGATCGCCGGGCAGCATGCCAATATCCAGTGCGCCGATTTCCGCTCGGATGCACCGGCGCCATTCGCAATTCCCGTGATGCCAATGAACCCAGAAGGTGAAGCAACCAAGCCCGTCGAGTCGCTTCCGGACCGCGCGATCCTGCTCGTGGTTTGCGCGTATGCCGCCGCTTTCGTCGTGTTCGGGCTTGTCGTCGATGGCCCTGCCCAGGTCCTGCGCGGCCTCGCCGGGATCGTCACGACCCGCGACGCGCTGCTGACGGACTATTTCGGCATCGGCGGCATCGGCGCGGGCTGCGTGAACGCCGGGCTGCTCACCCTGTGCGCATGCTTCGCCTATCACCGCGCGAAGGCGAAGATCGACGGCGCAGCGGTCGCCTGCCTGTTCCTGGTCCTCGGCTTCGGCCTGTTCGGCAAGAACCTGTTCAACGTCTGGTCGATCGTCCTCGGCGTCTTCCTGTATGCGCGGTTCCGGCGCGAACCCTTTTCCGCCCACATCAACACGGCGTTCTTCGGTGCGGCGCTGGCCCCGGTGTTCTCGGAAATCCTGTTCAGCACTTCGCTGTCGCTCGAGATCCGGCTGCCGCTCGCGCTGGCGACCAGCCTCGTCATCGGTTTCATCCTGCCCGCGGCCGCAGCGCAGCTGTTCAAGGCCCACATGGGCTTCAGCCTGTACAACATGGGCTTCACCGCCGGCATCGTCGGCACGCTGGTCGTCGCCGCGTACAAGTCCTTCGGCTTCGTTCCGGACCCGGTCATGATCTGGACGACCGGCAACAACCTCCTGCTCGGCAGCTTCCTCGCGGCGGTGCTCGGGTCGATGGTCGTGGTCGGCTGGTACCTCGACCGCGCGCTGGCATCGCGGCTGAAGGCGATCGTCGCGTCGTCCGGGCAGGCGCCGACCGATTTCATCGCCCTCGCGGGCTTCGGGCCGACGCTCGCCAACATGGGACTCGCGGGCGCGGTCGGCACCGCCTACGTGCTGCTGGTCGGCGGCGACCTCAACGGGCCCGTCATCGGCGCGATCCTGACCATCGTCGGTTTCGCGGCGTTCGGGAAGCATCCGCGCAACATCGTCCCGATCATGCTGGGCGTGTTCCTGGGCTCGCTCGCCAAGCCGTTTGGCGCCGCCGACCCGTCGATCGTGCTGGCGGCGCTGTTCGGGACGACGCTCGCGCCGATCGCCGGCCGCTTCGGATGGCACTGGGGCATCGTGGCGGGGCTCATCCATTCGTCGGCGGCGTTGAGCGTCGGGTCGCTGCACGCCGGCCTCAACCTCTACAACAACGGCTTCGCCGCCGGCATCGTGGCCGCCGTTCTCGCGCCGGTCATCATCGCCATCCGGGCAGGGCGCGATCGCGCAGAGGCGCCCGCGCCGGCGCAGCCGCCGGACGCAAACCGGCAGTAGTCGCGGCCCGGGCGCTAGCCCGCGCCGTCGGGCTTCGCGGCCGCGGCGCTGTCGAAACTCTGCTTCGGCAGCAGGAAGATCCAGGTCACGAGCACGAACGGCGCGGTGAGCGCCGGGATGGCGAACGGCGTCAACGCCACGTTGAACGCCGCCTGCGCGACGACGGTGAAGATCGTGCCGAGGGCGGCATAGGCCGCGACGCGCACGCCGGGCGGGTGAAACACCGTGGCCAGCGCGACCGCCGTCAGCACCGGGCTGAAGCCGAGCAGGCCGCCCGTGATCAGGTCGCTTTCCGCGCCGAGCAGGTGCGCGGTGAGGACTGCGAGGATCGCGCCGCCCACCGCCGCGACCGCCGCGGCAAGCGAATTGACGGCAAGCCCGGCAAGGAAGAGCAGGGCGGCGACGACGCTGGCCTTCAGGAACACCTGCGAGATGCTGAACATCGCGGCTTTCAGGAAATCGCCCGCATCGAGCTGCGCGGAGGCGACCGGCTCGAACGGCACGATCACGCCCGCGGCAGGCAGCGCATCGCCGGAGATCCCCGCGAACCCGTAGGTCGCCAGCAGCAGCAGCCAGGTGACGAGCACGAAGGGAAAGGTCAGCGTCGGCACGCCGAGGGCCTTCAGGGCATTGGCCGTGGCCGACATCGTCACGACCGACACGGCCGCACCCAGCGCGACATATACCCAGAGCAGCGGGCCGGGCGCGATGAAGGTCGCGAGCGCCAGCCCCACGAGGAAACCATTGAAGCCGTAGAGCCCGGCGCGAACCGAGGCCTCTTCGACGCGCAGCATCCGGGCAGCGAGCGTCGAGACGACCACGGCGATCACGCCGCAGATCGCCACCTGCGGCACGCCCGCGGCAATCGACCCCCACGCGATCGCGGCGAGGAACAGCGCGCCGCTCAGGGGATTGTCCTGGAACATCACCTGGCCGATGCCGCGCAGGTTGATGTCGATGAAGCGCAAGGCGCCCGACGATGCGCAAAGCGACTCCCAGCCGGACAGGTATGCCTTCATTGGAATCCTCCGTCGTGGATGGCGGGAGGGGACCCTACCGCCAGAAGAATGGGGGCGGGATGGCGGCGCCGGTGATCTCCCGGCGCGCGACTTCCCAGAATTCGCGCACCTTCGCCTTCACCTGCGCGGTGTCGCGGCCGAGGACCTTGTAGATGAGGCCCGCGTCGTTGGGCAACTTGCACGCGCCGAATGCCACGCCCCGTTCCAGGTCGACGTCCGCGTCGAGTTGCGCGTGGATGCGTTCGGCTATGTCCGCGGGCGTGCACAGGACCACGTTGCCGAATGCCTCGAAGCCGTTCATCACGCCGGCCTGCCGCATGGGGTTGCGCAAGGGCTCGACCAGCAGCTTCTCGCTGAACAAGGGCTGCCCGCCGGGCCGCGCGGCCGTGGTCGCCAGCGACAGCAGCGTGGCGCCGAAACATTCGTCCGGGTGGTGGTGCCTGCGGCCCGGCTGCACGATTTCCGAACAGAGCATCGAGGCGGAAGGGTCGATGGTGATGCGCGTGTCGCTCGCGAAGCGCGCCTGGCGGTGGGGGATCAGCGGCTCGGGGAGGAACTCGAGGTAGGCGCCCTCGCCCAGCGTGAAGGACTGCGACTGCATCGCGAAATTGGCGTCCATCGAGTGGACCTTGGTCGCCGACTGCGTGGTGACATGCGCCCGCGCGCCCGGCCCCAGCGACACGTCGAGCGCCAGCCGGTCTCCCTGCAGCACGCAGCCCGAGGTGGTGATCATGAACAGCCACGCCATGTCCGGAAGCGCGTCGTCGCAATGCAGTGCGCGCTGCGCCAGGAAGGGCGTGCGCGACTCGAGGTCGGCGAGGATGGTGCGCCCGTCGCGGTGCTCGAATCCCAGGCGCAGCCGGCCCGACTTGCCGACGGCGCCGCTGCGCATCTGCGGCGGCTCGTCGCGATAGGGCGCGAACTCCCCCGGCACGCTGAGCGGCATGGGGGCCGGGGGTGAGGGGGACAAGGCCGCCTCGGCCACGACCATCACGCAGCCTGCCCCGCCGCGACCTTGAGGTCGAAGAGCAGGTCTTCGCGGATCAGCTGCACGAGCTCGGGGATGCCCTCGCCCGTGCGGCAGTTGGTGAACAGGAACGGCTTGTCGCCGCGCATCAGCTTGGAGTCGCGCGCCATTACCTCGAGGCTCGCGCCGACGTAGGGCGCCAGGTCGGTCTTGTTGATGACCAGGATGTCCGACTGCGTGATCCCGGGGCCGTTCTTGCGCGGGATCTTGTCGCCCGCGGCGACGTCGATCACGTAGATGAAGAAATCCACCAGCGCCGGCGAGAAGGTGAGGGTGAGGTTGTCGCCGCCACTTTCGATCAGCACCACGTCGCCGTCGGGGAAGCGCGCTTCCATGTCCTCGACCGCCGCGAGGTTCATGCTGGGATCCTCGCGCACCGCGGTGTGCGGGCAGGCGCCGGTCTCCACGCCGATGATGCGCTCCTCGAGGAGGATTCCCTTGAGCGTGCGCTGCACGTGCTTGGCGTCCTCGGTCGTCACCACGTCGTTGGTGATGATGAGTATCTTGATGCCCATCTCCAGCAGCGGAGGCGTGATGGCCTCCACGATCGCCGTCTTGCCCGAGCCGACGGGCCCGCCGATGCCGATTCGCGTGATTTTCTTCACTTGCCTTCTCTCCGGTCGAAACGATTCAGTTCATGAACAGGCGCACGTGCGCCTTGACGTGCACGGCAGCCAGGATCTCCGCGAGCGGCGCGAAGCCGGCCATGTCGTCCAGGCCCGCGCCTGCCGCGGTGGCCCAGGCCGCGTCCACGTCGGAGTTGAGCGCATAGAGCATCTGCTGCGTGTCGACGTGGCTCACGCGCATCAGGCGCAGCGCCGCGCCCAGGACCGTGGAAGCCACGCCGTACTGGTGGACGACGAAGGCGTCGCGCGCCGACAGCCCGAGCGCGGCGAAATGGACTGCGAGCGCCACCGGATAGCAGCCGGGCGTGGCTCCGGAAAGGACGCGCTCGCGCCAGTCGAGCATCGGCGCGGAGCCGGTGACGTTCGCGCCGAGTTCCGTGAATTTCCTGCCCATTTTCGTGGACATCGACCGCGTCTCGCCGGAAAGCTTGCGCGCATGGACGCGCGAGTCGATCGCGAGCAGCTCCGCGACATCCCCCGCGAGCGCCGCGCGGTGCGCGCAGGCGATCGCGATGCCGTCGCCGCGGGCGGCCTGCTCCACCGCGGTCCGCGTGAAGTCGAGCAGGGTGGCCGTGTCGGTGACGACGCGCTTCTGGATGGCGGACTCGAGCCCGCCCGAGAACGAGAAGCCGCCGATCGGGAACATCGAGTCGCCGAACTGCAGCATCCGCGCAAGGTGCGTCGCGGTGACCGGCACCGCGGCACCGTCGTCGCGGGAGTTCATTTCACGGTGTCGGCATGCGGATGGCCGTGCGCGCGGACCGGGGACCTCCCGTGCACATGCCCCGTCTCGGGATCCACCGCGACGAAGCGATCGTGCGCGTGCGTATGCAGCGGGCCCTCCGCGCCGCCGAACAACCGGCGCGACTCGTGCGGGGCGAGGTAGGGGACGATTTCTTCGCCCGGGACGAATTCATAACGGATGCCCTCGAAGCGATGCGTCTTCATCACCGAGGCCATGACCTTGTGGTCGACGGTGAGCGGCACGAACACGCGCGCCCCCTTCACCAGCGCCGGCCAGTGCTGGTTGCCGAGCGCGTGCCCGAGCTCGATGCAGGTGCGCATCGCATATTCGGGATCCGACGCCGCCAGCTGGTCGAGATGGATGATCATCACGTCGCGCAGGCTGATGCGGGCCACCACGGCGCACCTGGCCGCGTCGTCCCACAGCAGCACGTCCCCGTCGCGCAGGAAGGCGCCGCGGTCGAGCGACACGGCGACCTCGCGCCCGCTCGCGGTCTTCTTGCGAAAGCGGTTCTTCTGCGCTTCCCAGTGGTCGAGGGCCAGGGTCTCGACGGTGCCCGCGGCAAGCCGCGCGGCCCATTCCGGATCGGCGGCATTGCCCAGCACCTTCTCGATGAGCACCAAGTCGCGTCGCCCCTAGCTGAAGAAGTACTTCTGGTTGAGCGAGATCGTCTTCAGCGGCGCGACCGTCGCATGCACGCCGTCGACGGTGACGGCGAAGGTTTCCGGCGAGACCTCGATCTTCGGGGTCCCGGAATTGCGCACCATGTCCTTCTTGCCGATCTTGCGCGTGTTCTTCACCGACATCACCTGCCGCTCGAGGCCGAGGCGCCCGGCGATCCCGGAGGCTTCCGCGGCCTGCGACACGAAGGTCACGCAGGTGTCGTTGAGCAGCTTGCCCTGCGAGCCGAACATCGGGCGGTAGTAGGTCGGCTGCGGGGTGGGCAGCGACGCGTTCGGGTCGCCCATCACCGCCCAGTTGACCACGCCGCCCTTGATGACGATCTTCGGCTTGGCGCCGAAGAACGCCGGCTCCCACAGCACCAGGTCGGCGATCTTGCCGACCTCGACCGAGCCCAGCACGTGAGAGATGCCGTGCGCGACGGCCGGGTTGATGGTGATCTTGGCGACGTAGCGCAGCACGCGGAAATTGTCGTTGCCCTTGGCGTCCTCGGGCAGCTTGCCGCGCCCGGTCTTCATCGCGTCGGCCGTCTGGATGCAGCGCAGCCAGCACTCGCCGATGCGACCCATCGCCTGCGAGTCGCTGGAGAACATCGAGATCACGCCGAGGTCCTGCAGCACGTTCTCGGCCGCGATGGTCTCGGCGCGGATGCGGCTTTCCGTGAACGCCACGTCCGAGGGGATGTCCGGGCTCAGGTGGTGGCACACCATGATCATGTCGTAGAGCTCGGCCTGCGAGTTGACGCCGTAGGGGAGCGTCGGATTGGTCGACGACGGCAGCACGTTGGGCAGCCCGGACACCTTGATGATGTCGGGCGCGTGGCCGCCGCCCGAGCCTTCGGTGTGGAAGGAGTGGATGGTGCGGCCCTCGAACGCCGCGATGGTGTCCTCGACGAAGCCCGATTCATTCAGCGTGTCGGTGTGCATGCACACCTGGACGTCCATTTCGTCCGCCACGGTGAGCGCCGAGCGCAGCACCGCGGGCGTGGTGCCCCAGTCCTCGTGGCACTTGAAGCCGACCGCGCCGGCCTCGATCTGCTCGACCAGCGCGTCCTTGCCGTGCCCGTGGCCCTTGCCGAGGATGCCGACGTTGACCGGCCAGCCCTCGAAGGCGCGCAGCATGTTGCGGATGTTGCCCGGGCCCGGCGTCACGGTGGTGGCGTTCGACCCGTCGGTGGGGCCGGTGCCGCCGCCGATCAGCGTGGTGGTGCCGTTGGAGAGCGCCGCATGCGCCTGCTGCGGCGAGATGAAATGGATGTGCGTGTCGATGCCGGCCGCGGTGAGGATGAGGTGGTTGCCCGAGATGGCATCGGTGCCGAGGCCGAGCTCCAGCCCGGGCGTGATGCCGTCCATCGTCTGCGGGTTGCCGGACTTGCCGATCGCGCAGATGCGGCCGTTCCTGATGCCGACGTCGGCCTTCACCACGCCTTGCACCGCATCGATGATCGTCACGTTGGTGATGACGAGGTCGGGCGGCCCCTTGGCGTAGGTGAGCCGGTTGTCCATGCCCATGCCTTCGCGCAGGCTCTTGCCGCCGCCGAAGACGATCTCGTCGCCGTACGCGCCGCGCAGGTCGCGCTCGACCTCGACGAACAGGCCCGTGTCGCCCAGCCGGATGCGGTCGCCAGTCGTGGGCCCGAACAGGCCTACGTATTCATTGCGGGAAATGGTTGCCATGTCTTGGGTCCTGGAAGAATGGTTGGCGATGCGGCACTGCGGCGCCCGGCCGGCGCGCCGGTGTCAGGGCTTCGAGCGGAAACCGCGCTTCGCCGCGAGCGCCACTGCCTTGGCTTTCGCGGCATCGCCTTCCTTGCCCGAGGTGGGCCCGTCCACCAGGTTGTTGAACCCGTAGGCCGCGCGCTTGCCGCCATAGGGCACGAGCTTCACCTCGCGCTCGTCGCCGGGCTCGAAACGCAGCGCCGTGGAAGCGGGGATGTTGAGGTGCTGGCCGAATGCCGCGGCGCGGTCGAATTCCAGCGCGGGATTGGTCTCGAAGAAATGGAAGTGCGAGCCGACCTGGATGGGGCGGTCGCCGGTGTTGCGCACCGCGAGCGTCGTCACCGCCAGCTTCTCGTGGAAGGAGATCGGCGCGGCGTGGCACACGTAAGCTCCCACCGCGACTTTCTTCGTCGCCGGATCGACGTCCGGGGCGATAACCGGTCCTGCCTTGACTGCGGCCATAGGAATGCTCCCTGGATTTCCTGCGTTACTGGATGGGCGAGTGGACGGTCACGAGGCGGCTGCCGTCGGTGAACACCGCCTCGACCTGCACGATCGGGATCAGGTCGGCGACCCCGTCCATCACGTCGTCCTTGGTGAGCGCGGCGCGCGCATCCTTGGTGACTTCCTCGATGGTCTTGCCGGCGCGCGCGCCTTCAAGCGCCCGCGCCGAGATGATCGCGACGGCCTCCGGATAGTTGAGCTTGATGCCGCCCGCTTTTCGCTTGAGCGCGACCTCCGCCATCATGTGGATCACGAGCTTGTCGAATTCGCGTGGCGTCAATTGCATCGCAGTCTCTCCCCCGGGGTCTCTCGGTTCATGCTAGTTCACAATCATGGCAAGCGCAAGACAGCGGCCACGCGTGCCCTTCCTGTCCGATCATTGCGCCATCCCGCCAACTGCGACAGAATGCACGGTCATTTCTTCAGGGGGCAATTCGTGTCAACCAATCCCGCATCGTCGCGAATCGGCGATTCGCGCCGTGCTGCTGCGCTGGTCGCAATCGTGGCCCTGGCGTCGCTTTCCGCATGCAAGCGCGGGGAGGAGACGATCGCGCCCGAGGTCCGCCCGGTGCGTGTGCTCACCATCGCGAAAGGCGCGACCGGCGACGTGGTCACCCTGACGGGAACCGTGCAGGCGCAATCCGAGATCAACCTTTCTTTCCGCATCGACGGCCGGTTGCTCGAGCGCAACGCAAGTGTCGGCGATGTCTTGCGTCCGGGCCAACTGGTCGCGCGGCTCGATTCGCAGAACGAGGAGAGCAGCCTCGCGGCGGCGCGCGCGCAACTCGCCGCGGCGCAGGCGCAATTGGGCGAGGCGCGCAACAATTTCGTGCGGATGCGGGACCTCGTGGCCGAGAGGGCGGTGTCGCGCGCGATGTTCGACCAGGCCGAGACCCTGCAGAAGACCGCGGAGTCGCAGGTCCTGTCGGTACAGTCGCAGGTCACGCTCGCCGAGAACCGCCTGGGCTACACGCGCCTCGTTTCCGACGTCGCCGGCGTGGTGACGGCCCAGGGCGCGGAGAACGGCGAAGTGGTCGGCGCCGGGCGAATGATCGTCCAGGTGGCGCGGGACGGCGGACGCGACGCGGTGTTCGACGTGCCGGCGCAAGTGAAGGACAGCGCGGCGATGGGCGCGGAATTCTTCGTCACGCTGACCGCCGACGCCAAGGTCGCCGCCACGGGGAACGTGCGCGAGATCTCGCCGCGCGCCGACCCGGTGACCGGGACGTTCAGGATCCGCGTGCGCCTGAACAATCCGCCCGCGGCGCTGCGGCTCGGCAATACGGTGACGGGCCGCATGAAGCTGGCCGTCTCCGCGGGCATCGAAATTCCGCCCTCGGCGGTGGTGCGTTCCGATGGGCAGGCGGCGGTATGGGTCGTCGATACCAAAACTGGCGCAGTCGCGGCCCGCACCATCCAGATCCGCTCCTCCGATCCCGTCAGGGTCGAGGTCGCCTCCGGGCTCAACCCGGGTGACGTCATCGTCACGGCGGGCGTCCAGGCGCTGCGTCCCGGGCAGAAGGTCCGTCCGCTCGAGAACCGGCAGTGATCGGGCCGAACCTCTCGGAATGGGCGCTC
Source organism: uncultured beta proteobacterium (assembly GCA_963849005.1). Taxonomy (GTDB): domain Bacteria; phylum Pseudomonadota; class Gammaproteobacteria; order Burkholderiales; family Usitatibacteraceae; genus CAWKGC01. The sequence continues at coordinate 326,832 of CAWKGC010000024.1, forward strand.
AAGCGCCGCTCGCTGATCGTCTTCATGATGATCGTGGCGGTGGCCGCCGGCACGATCTCTTTCCTGCGCCTGGGGCGCGGCGAGGACCCGGCGATCACCATCCGGACCATGATCGTCGCCGCCGCCTGGCCGGGCGCCACCGCCGACGAAACGCTCAAGCAGGTCACCGAGCGGCTCGAGCGGACCTTGCAGGAAACGCGCCACCTGGACCGGGTGCGCAGCTACACGACGGCCGGGCAAACGACGATCTTCGTCGACCTCAAGCAGTCCGCGCCGCCGTCGGACATCGCGGACGTCTGGTACCAGGTGCGCAAGAACGTAGGCGATATCCGGGGCACGCTGCCGCAGGGCGTGGTCGGCCCGTTCTTCAACGACGACTTCGGCGACACCTTCGGCATCATCTACGCGTTCACCGCCGACGGCTTCACGTTCCGCGAGCTGCGCGACCATGTCGAGGGCGCCCGTTCCCGCCTGCTCCAGGTGAAGGACGTGTCGAAGATCGAGGTGCTCGGCGCGCAGGACGAGCAGATCTTCATCGAGTTCAGCACCGAGAAACTGGCCGGGCTGCGGCTCGACTACGCGAACATCGTCGCGACGCTGCAGGCCCAGAACCTGATCCGTCCCGCGGGGGTGATCCAGACGAAGGACGAAAGGGTCTTCCTGCGCGTGACCGGCGCCTTCGACTCCGAGAAGGACATCGAGGCGGTCAACTTCGTGCTGGGCGAGCGCATCTTCCGGCTGGGCGACATCGCGACGGTGCGCCGCGGGTCGGTCGATCCGCCGCAGCCGATGTTCCGCGTCAACGGCAAGCCCGCCATCGGGCTGGCGATCGCGATGCGCGACGCCGGCGACATCCTGGCGCTCGGCGCCAACGTCCGCAGGGAAATGGCCGACATCAAGGCCAACCTGCCGATCGGCATCGAGCCGGTGATGGTCGCGGACCAGTCGGTCTCGGTCGACGTCGCCATCAGCGAATTCATGACCTCGCTGTGGCAGGCGATCCTGATCATCCTCGTCTGCAGCTTCCTTAGCCTCGGCGTGCGCCCGGGCGCGGTGGTGGCGCTGGCCATTCCGCTGACGCTGGCGATCGTTTTCGCCATCATGGACATCACCCACATCGACCTGCACCGCATATCGCTCGGCGCGCTGATCATCGCGCTGACACTCCTGGTGGACGACGCGATGACCACCGTCGACGCGATGATCCGCAGGCTGGGGGCCGGCGACACCAAGGACGAGGCGGCGACATTCGCCTACCGCACGCTCGCCGCGCCCATGCTCATCGGCACGCTGGTGACGATCTCGAGCTTCGTCCCGATCGGCTTCGCGAAGAGCTCCGCCGGCGAATACACCTTCTCGATCTTCTCGGTCGTCGCCATCTCGCTCATCGTGTCGTGGCTGGTCGCGGTCATCTTTGCGCCGCTCGTCGGCAAGGCCCTCCTGAAGGCGCCCAAGGCGGACGCGGTGGAAAAGCCGGGCAAGCTGCTGCAAGGCTACAGCGCGTTCCTGCGCGGCGCGATCCGCGCGAAGTGGCTGACGATCGCGGTGACGATCGCGATGTTCGTCGCGGCGATCTTCCTGCTGCGCTTCGTGCCGCAGCAGTTCTTCCCGGCCTCCGACCGGCCCGAGCTGACCGTCGACCTGACGCTGCGGCAGAACGCCTCGATCCAGGCGACCGAGACGCAGGCCAAGCGCCTGGAAGCGCTGCTCAAGGACGACCCGGACATCGACCACTACAGCGCCTACGTCGGCCGCGGCGCGATCCGCTTCATCCTCACGCTCAACGTCCAGCTCGCGAACCCGTTCTTCGCGCAATTCGTGATCGTCGCCAGGGACCTGGCCGGCGCGCGAGCGGCTGCAGAAGAAGCTCGAGGCCATGCTCGCGGAGAAGTTCCCCGACGTCGTCGCCCGGGTGTCTCCGCTCGAACTCGGGCCGCCGGTAGGCTGGCCGCTGCAATACCGCGTCACCGGCCCGGACAAGGACGAAGTGCGGAAGCTCTCGCAGCAGTTCGCGCAATTGCTCGGCTCCGACCCGCGCGTTCGCCACGTCCATTTCGACTGGATGGAACCGGCGCGCCAGGTGCGCATCCACGTCGACCAGGACGAAGCGCGGCGGCTGGGTGTCAGTTCGCGCTCGCTTGCGGCCGTGCTCAGCGCCTCCGTCACCGGTTCGCCCGTGACGCAGGTGCGCGACGACATCTACCTCGTCAACGTGATCGCCCGCGCAACCGGGGACCAGCGGGCCTCGTTCGAGACGCTGAGTTCCCTCCAGGTGCCCACGCCGGGCGGACGCACGGTGCCGTTGCGGCAGTTCGCGACCTTCACCGAGGAGCAGGAGTTTCCGCTGGTCTGGCGCCGCGACCGCGTGCCCACGCTCACGGTGCGCGCGGACGTCGTCCACGGCGTGCTGCCGGACGAGGTGGTCGGCGCGCTGGCGCCCGGGGTCGCGGAGTTCGCCGCGAAGCTGCCGCGGCCCTACAAGATCGCGACCGGCGGAATGTACGAGGAAAGCTCCGCATCGAGCGCCTCGGTGTTCGCCGTGGTGCCGATCATGATCCTGCTGATGCTCGCTGCCATGATGCTGATGCTCGTCTCCTTCCGCCGGCTGGCGATGGTGGTGGCGCTGCTGCCCCTCGGGCTGGTCGGCGTCGTGGTGACGCTGCTCGTGTTCAACCGGCCCCTCGGCTTCGTTGCCATCCTGGGTATCCTTGCGCTGATCGGCATGATCGCCAAGAACGCGGTGATCCTGATTGTTTCCATCGAAGAGGAACGCGCCGCAGGCAAGAGCGTCGCGGACGCCGTGATGGCCGCGGCCACGTCGCGCCTGCGGCCGATGATCCTCACCGCGATCTCGACCGTGCTGGGATTGATCCCGATCGCGCCCACCGTGTTCTGGGGCCCGATGGCGTTCGCGATCATGGGCGGGCTGCTGGTGGCGACACTGCTCACGCTGATCCTGCTGCCGGTGTTGTACCTGATCGTCTTCGGCAACGAGAAGGCGCCCCCTGTCGAGCCCGCGGCAGGGCCGGCGTGAACCGCGGGGAGTGACCTGGCGATGGCGGAGCCCGCGCGCGCTGCAAGCACACAGGCGACCGATGCCGCGGGCGGGCGGCGCGCGGTGCTCGAGTTGCATGTCGCGGAGATGCGCCAGCTCTTCAATGCGATGGACCCGGCGCCGTTCCGGGAGCGCGACATCGACCCCAATGCCGAGGCCTATATCGTCGACTGGGGACGCGAGGTCCCCGCCGGCCAGCCGCTCGGCCTCGTCGTGCACCTCGGCCGCGAGTCCGCGACTTCGGAAAATACCGGGATGTTGCGCGACGCCTTGCACGCCTACTTCCTCGATCGCGCGCAAGCGACCCGGCGCAAACTGCGGCAACTGTTTCGCGTCGGGCGCGTGAGCCTGCTGATCGGACTGGCCTTCCTCGGCGCCGCGATCATGCTCGGCGAACTGGTCGCCGGACTTGTCGGCAAGGGCAGTTATGGCTACATCATCAAGGAAACCTTCGTGATCGGCGGCTGGGTCGCGCTCTGGCGGCCGCTCGAGATCTTCCTCTATGACTGGTGGCCGATCCGGGCGGAGGCGAGGCTGCTCGACCGCCTGGGCGTGATGGAGGTGCGCGTGCTCGGCAGTCAAGCGGCGGCGCCGGGCGCGGCGGAGCTTCGACCATCATGAGTGCGCCGGCCCCGGTCAAGCCCGACCCCAGGCTCCACTCGCCGCGCACCGCCGGGCTGGCCCGCGGTGCGCTGTTTTTCCTGCTCTGGATGGTGCTGATGCAAAGCGCCAAGCCGGCCGACCTCGCAGTCGGCGTGTTTGCGACAGTGTGCGCAACCTGGGCCAGCATGCGCCTGCTGCCGCCGACGACGGGTTGCCTGAATTTCCGCGCGCTGCTTGCCTTGCTGCCGCATTTCACCTGGGAGTCGGTAGTGGCAGGGGTCGACGTCGCCCGCCGGGTGTTCGATCCGCGCCTGCCGTTGCGCACCGGCTTCGTTGTGTGCCCGCTGGGCTTTCCGCCGGGCCTCGCCCGCAACACCTTCGCCACGATCACCAGCCTCATGCCCGGGGCCGTGCCGTGCGATGAGGAAAACGGCGTGCTCGTCTATCACTGCCTCGACACCGGGCAGGCGGTGGTCGAACAACTGTGGAAGGAAGAGCACCTGTTCTCCCGCGCGATCATTGCCGGGCGGCGCCATGGCTGAGTTTCTCTTCGCCGCTTCGGTCTTCGTGCTGGCGATGGTCGCGCTGGGGCTGGCCCGCATCCTGCACGGGCCCGACGACGCCGACCGCATGATGGCCGCGCAATTGCTCGGCACCGGCGGCATCGCGGCCTTGCTGCTGCTTGGCGCGGCGACCGGCGAGGCGGCGATCGTCGACGTCGCGCTCACGCTTTCGCTGCTGGCGGCCTTTGCGTCGATCGCGTTCGCCAAGGCCGCGGACTCGCCGGAGCGGGACGAAGCCGCAGGCGAGGATCGCGGATGAACCTCGCCCTCGACATCTTCACCGTCGTTGCCGTCACCGCGGGCGCGGTCTTCTTCCTTGCCGGCACGCTGGGGCTGTTGCGCTTTCCCGATTCGCTCACGCGCCTGCACGCGTTGACCAAGGCCGACAACCTCGGCCTGGGGCTCGTCATCCTCGGCCTGCTTCCGAGGATCGACGGCCTGCTCACGGGATTCAAGCTTGCCTTCGTCTGGCTGCTCGTCCTGCTTTCCGGGGCGGTGGCCTCGCAACTCATCGCGCGCGCGCTGCGCAACCGCGCAAGGCGCCCATGATCCCGGTGCTCGACGCAGGCCTCGCCTTGCTCCTCGTCGCGTTGGCGGCGTGGGCCACGTTCTCGCGCGGCACGTTTGCCGCGGTGGTCGGCTTCATCGCCTATGGACTGTTGCTCACGCTGGCATGGGTGCGGCTGCAGGGCATCGACGTGGCGCTGACCGAGGCCGCGATCGGCGGCGGATTGACCGGGGCCTTGCTGATCGGCGCGGCGTCGCGCCTGCGCGCCACCGAGGATGCCGCCCGCGCCGACCGCCCCGGGGCCTTCACGCGATCGATTGCCGCGATCGCCGCGGCCGCGGTCACGGCGGCGCTCGCCATCTGCGTTTTCGCGCTGCCCGATCCCGCGCCCTCTCTTGCGCACGAAGTCGCCGCCAATATTTCCGTGACGGAGGTCGGCAACCCGATCACCGCCGTGCTGCTCGCGTTCCGCGCGATGGACACCTTGCTCGAGGCCATCGTGCTGGTGTTCGCGCTCATCGGCGTCTGGTCCCTGGCGCCCGACGGTGCCTGGGAGGACGCCCGGGACCGCTGCACCGTGCCGATCCCGACGGCATGTTCGCCTACATCGCGCGCGTGCTGCCGCCGATCGGCATCGTCGTCGGCCTGTACATCTTCTGGGTCGGGGCGGACCATCCCGGCGGCAAATTCCAGGGCGCGACGATCCTCGCCGCGATGTGGCTGCTCGTCGTCATGGCGGGCCTCGCGGACACGCCGCCGATCAGCCGGAGGTGGCTGCGCATCGGGCTGGTGGGCGGGCCGCTGGCATTCATCGCGATCGGCCTCTACGGCGCCTACGCGGCGGGCGCCTTCCTTGCCTACCCTCTCGGTTTCGCCAAGCCCCTGATCATCGTCATCGAGCTCGCGCTGATGCCCACGCTCGCGTTGATCCTTGCGCTGATGCTGTTCGGCGCGCCGCAACGGGAGGAGCCGCGATGAACGAGGCGACGCTGTTCGGGCTGTGCGCCGCGGCGCTGGTCGGCCTCGGGGTGTACGGGCTCGTCACCAACCCGCAACCGCTGCGCAAGATCCTCGCGTTCAATGTCATCGGCAGCGGCGTGTTTCTCCTGATGGGCGCGATCGCGCGCCGCGGCGCCGGCGCGGGTTTCGGCGGCGACCCCGTGCCGCAAGCGCTGCTCATCACCGGCATCGTGGTCGCGTTTTCCGCGACCGCGCTTGCCGTCGCGTTGCTGCTGCGCCTGCACGAAGTCGCGGGCTCCGCCACGCTCGCCCCCGATGCGCCGGCCAAGGTCGAACCCGGTGCGGGCGGCCACTAGGCGCCGCGCTGCCGCTGGAGCGGCGGCATGACGACCACGCCCGGCGGGCTGCTGCTGGCGCTCGCGGTGCTGGTCCCGTTCGTGGGCGTGCTGGCCGGGCTGGCCCTCGGCGGCCGCAATCCGCAGCGCGTCGCGCTCGTGGTGATCGTCGCGGGCACGGCCATCGCCATCGCCATCGCGGACTTCTACCTGCGCTCCGGGAATGCGGTGGTGTACCTGCTTGGCGGCTGGGCGCCGCCGCTCGGCGTGGCGCTGCGCGCGGACGGGCTGTCGGTGACGATGCTGGTGGCCGTCGCCGTGGTGATCTGCGGAATCGGCGTCTATGCCTGCGCGGATTTCGCCACGCCCTCCGATCGGCGCGAGGCGCGCGCGCCCTTCGCTTTCTGGTTGCTGCTGCTCGCGGTGTGGGGTTCCCTCAACCTGGTGTTCGTCAGCGGCGACCTGTTCACCTTGTACGTGGCGCTCGAGCTGTTGACCTTCGCGGGCGTGCCGCTGGTGTGCCTGGACGGCCGCGGCGAGACGCTGCGCGCGGCGCTGCGCTACCTCCTGTTCGCCCTCGCCGGCTCGGTGTTCTATTTGCTGGGCGCAGTGCTCCTGTTCGGCGCGCACGGCACGCTCGATATCGCGCTGCTGGCCGCGCGGATCGGCCCGGAGCCCATTGCCTGGACGGCAGCGGCGTTGATGACCACGGGCCTGCTCGCCAAGACCGCGCTGTTCCCGCTGCACCTGTGGCTGCCGCCCGCGCATGCCGGCGCGCCGGCTGCGGCGAGCGCGGTGCTGTCGGCGCTGGTGGTCAAGGGCTCGTGGTTCCTCATCGTGCGCCTGTGGTTCGACGTGATGCCGGGCGTGATCACCTTGCCGTCGGCGGAACTGCTCGGCGCGATGGGCGCTGCGGCAATCCTCTTCGGCAGCGTCGTGGCGCTGCGGCAGGAGCGCCTGAAGCTCCTCGTCGCCTACTCGACGCTCGCGCAGATCGGCTATCTCTTCCTGATGTTCCCGCTCGCCTTCGATTCCGCCTCGGGGCAGCTCGGCAGCGGCGGCGCGCTGACGGGCGGGATGCTGCAGGCGATTTCGCATGCCACGGCAAAGGCCGCGATGTTCATGGCCGCCGGCTCGATCTACCTTGCGCTCGGCCACGACCGCATCGCCGGGCTCGCGGGAATCGGGCGGGCATTGCCGGTGTGCGTGCTGGCCTTCGCGCTGGGCGGCGTGGCCCTGATGGGGGTCCTGCCGAGCGGCGCCTATCTCGCGAAGAAACTGCTGCTCGACGCCGCGGCGGGAAGCGGCCAATGGTGGTGGGAGATGGTGCTGCAAGCGGGCGGCGTCCTGACGAGCAGCTACGTGGTGCTGGTGCTTGCGCACGCATTGCGGCGCCCGGCCGAGCCGGTCCAATTGAAGAAACCGGTGTCGTGGCTCGCGCAATCGGCGGCGCTCGGCCTTGCGGTGTGTTCGTTGCTGCTCGCCTTCGCGGCGTTCGGCCCGGTACCGCAGTCGATGCTGTCGAACCCATTGGATCCCAAGGAACTCGTTTCCCTGGTGGTGACCGTCCTCTGCGGGGCCTTGCTGGCCTTCGCGCTCGGGGCGCGGCCTTCGCGCATTGCACTGGCCGATGCGCTTGGCGTGGCGTTCGAGCGGGCCGATGGCGCGCTGCGGCGCTGGCCGGCGGCGTGCATCGCGCTGCTCGTCGTGACGGCGCTCTTCGGCTGGAGCCTGCTCCCCGGGTGATGCGATGGCCCCGCGAAAACCGATAAACTCAGGCAACCACCGTGGGATCCGCTCGCTGGCCCCACGCCACGGCATGGAGAATGAATTGAAGAAAAGCGTCCTCGCAGTGCTCGTTGCCGCGACTCTCGCCGCGTGCACGGTCGGGCCGGACTACGTGCGTCCCGAAGTGGACGTGCCGTCCGCGTGGCGGATCGACTATCCGAAGGCCGCCGAAGTCGCCAACACCAAGTGGTGGGAGCAATTCGGCGACCCGGTGCTGAACGGGCTGATCGAGGCCGCGCTGCGCGAGAACCGCGACATACGCGTCGCGGCCGCCAGGGTCGACCAGTTCATCGGCGCGCTCATCAGCACGCGTTCGCAGTCGCTGCCACAGGTGGGCTACAACGCGGACGCAAGCCGCGTGCAGTCCTCGCGCGTCGGGCAACCGCCCATCCCCTCCGCCGCGGACAACCAGTTCTCGCTCTACCAGGGGTCGCTCGGCGCCTCGTGGCAACTCGACCTCTTCGGCCGCGTGCGGCGCCTGACCGAGGCCGCGCAGGCGCAGGTCTATGCCAGCGAGCAGGTGCAGCGCGGCGTGGTGCTGACGGTGACGACGGCGGTTGCGACCAGCTATGTCAGCTTGCGGGCCTTCGACCGGCAGCTCGAGATCGCGCAGGCGACCGCGGCGAATTTCGGCGAGACCGTGCGCATCTTCAAGCTGCGCTACAAGAGCGGCATCGTGTCGCAATCGGAGGTGTCGCAGGTCGAGTCGCAGTACCGGCAGGCGCAGGCCGCCATCCCGGCCATCGGGCAGCAGATCGCCGCGCAGGAAAACCTGATCTCGATCCTGCTCGGGCGCAACCCGGGCCCGATCGCGCGCGGCAGGACGATCGACCAGCTGGCCGCGCCGCTCATTCCCGCGGACCTTCCCGCCACGCTGCTGCAAAGGCGGCCCGACATCCTGCAGGCCGAGCAGAACCTCGTTGCCGCCAACGCCAACATCGGCGCGGCGCGGGCGCAGTACTACCCTTCGCTGTCGCTCACCGGCGCGCTCGGTTCGACGAGCACCGCCTTCGACAATTTCCTGACCGGCCCGGCATCGGCCTGGCTGCTGGCGGCGGGCCTTGCGGGGCCGATCTTCACCTTCGGCGGCATCGAGGGCCAGGTGCGCACGGCCGAGGGCCAGAAGGAGGCGGCGTTGAATTTCTACCAGCAGGTGATCCTGGGCGCGTTCCGCGAGACCAACGACGCGCTCGTCGGGTCCCGCAACAAGCTCGAGGAATCGCGGTTGCAGGCGGAGCGCGTCGTGGAACTGCGCGAGTTCGCGCGCCTCTCGCGGCTGCGCTTCGACAGCGGGCTGGCGAGCTATGTCGAAGTCCTCGTCGCCGACAACGAGCTCTTCGCGGCCGAGCTGGCCTCGGTGGGCACGCTCGCGGACCGCTACCGGCAGCTGATCAACGTTTACCAGGCGATGGGCGGCGGCTGGGTCGACATCGCGGATGGCATGTCACGCAAGACCGCGGGCGTGGCGGTCGCGCCCGCGAAGTGACCCACGATGCGCATTGATTGCTGGCGCGCGGCCGTCGTCGCGGTCGCGTTCATGGTCACGGGCTGCGGCACGCTGCTGCGCAATCCGGTGCCGCCCGAGCTGGCGGCCACCGCGACGATTCCCGAGATGCCGGCGGTCCGCATCTGGGCCGGGCGCGAAGATCCCGCGATGGCGCGCGACATCATCGAGTCCTTCGCCCAGGAATCGCGCGATGATTTTCCGCTCGAAGCGGACGGCGTGGTCCGTTACGCCCACCTGGCGCTGTCGGGCGGCGGCGCCAACGGCGCGTTCGGCGCGGGCTTCCTTAACGGCTGGTCGAGCGCCGGCACGCGCCCCGTGTTCAAGATCGTCACGGGCGTGTCGACCGGGGCCCTGATGGCGCCATTCGCCTTTCTCGGCAAATCGCACGACGGCGCGCTGCGCGAGTTCTACACGACGACCTCGACGAGCGATATCTTCATCATCGGCTCGATGCTCGGCACGGCGTCGCGGCTGCTGTCGGGCGAATCCCTGGCCGACACCGGCCCGCTTGCCGCGCTGATCGCGCGCCACGTCGATGCCGAACTCCTGCGCCAGGTCGCCGCGGCGCACGATCGCGGCCGGCGGCTCTACATCGGCACCGTCGACCTCGATTCGCTGCGCTTCGTGGTGTGGAACATGGGGCTCATCGCGAGGAGCGACCGCCCGGAGGCATTGGCCCTCTTCCGCCAGGTGATGCTCGCGTCGTCATCCATCCCGATCGTCTTCCCCCCGGTGTTCTTCGAAGTGGAGGCCGGCGGGCGCCGCTTCGACGAAATGCACGTCGACGGTGCCGTCGGTGCCCGGGTCTTCTACGGCGCGGGGCTCCTCCCGCCGACGCTCATTCGCACGCGCGGCGGGCTGGGCGGAAAGGGATTCGAGGACGTATTCGTGATCCACAACGGGCAGCTCTTTCCCGAGCCGCGGCCGACCCGCAGGACCGTCCTGGGCATCGGCATGCGCGTCCTCGACGCCACCGGGCGCTCCGCGGTGATCGGCGACCTGTTCCGCATCCATGCCATCGCCCGCCTGCAGGACGCCAGCTTCTACTGGGTCACGATACCCGACGGCATCGAGATGACCGGCGAGGAAGTCTTCGATCCGGTGAGCATGACGGCGCTGTTCGAACTGGGCTACCGCAGCGCCGCGTCGGGCGCCAAGTGGGCAACGGTTCCCCCGATTTTCCAGCCGATGACGGAGCCGTGACGTGGGCTACAGGGACGTCGCCGGGCTGCTCAAGGCCGCCGGCCTGAACTGGGCGCGCGACTACGCCCAGAGCATGGGCGCGGCGCTGGCCTTCTACACGATGTTCTCGATCGCCCCGCTGCTGCTCATCGTGATCGCGGTCGCCGGGTTCTTTTTCGGCGAGGACGCCGCGCGCGGCGAGCTCTTCGGCCAGCTGGACGAGATGCTCGGCACGCAGGGCGCGCTGGCGGTGCAGGGGCTCATCGAGAGCGCCGGCAAGCCGCGCGAGAACGTGCTTGCGACCGCCTTCGGCCTGGTGCTGCTCTTCATCGGCGCGACGTCCGTCTTCGCCGAGTTGCAGGACGCGCTCGATCGCATCTGGCGCGCGCCGGCGAAGGCCAGGCACACCGGGCTGTGGCGGATCCTGCACGCCCGCGTGATGTCATTCGGGATGATCCTCGGCATCGGTTTCCTGCTGATGGTGTCGCTCGCGTTCAGCGCCGGCCTGGCCGCATTGAGCAAGTGGTGGAACCCGCTGTTCGGCGAATGGGAGAAGGTCGCGCACGTGATCGACGTCGCGGTCGGCCTCGTGCTTTCGACCGCGGTGTTCGCGGTGATCTACAAGGCGATCCCGCGCGTGCGCGTCGATTGGAAGGATGTCTGGATCGGCGCTGCCGTCACCTCGCTGCTGTTCGTCGCCGGCAAGTTCCTGATCGGCGCCTACATCGGGCGCAGCGGCATCTCCACGGGCTTCGGCGCGGCGGCGTCCTACATCGTGGTGCTGCTCTGGGTGTACTACTCGGCACAGATCTTCCTGTTCGGCGCGGAGTTCACCTGGGCGTACTCCCACCAGTTCGGGTCGAACAAGGAGCGCCCTGCCTGATGGCGGCGCGAAAGGAAGGGGCTGAAGTGAACGACATTGTCTTCAAGCCGGCACGCACGCTGGCGCGGCTGCTGCGCACCCGCAAGCTCTCGCACGTCGAAGTGATGAAGGCCTTCATCGCGCAGGTCGAGCGCGTCAACCCGAAGGTGAATGCGATCGTCACCTTCCTGCCCGGGCAGGCGCTCGACGCGGCGAGGAAGCGCGATCGCAAGACCGCGAAGCCCGCGGGCGTCCTCGAAGGCCTGCCGATCGCCTACAAGGACATGATCGCGACCAAGGGCATCCGCACGACGATCGGTTCGCCGATCTACGCCGACAACGTGCCCGCCGAGGATGCGCTGATCGTCGAGCGCCTGAAGGCGGCGGGAGCGATCACGCTCGGCAAGACGAACACGCCGGAGTTTGCCGCGGGCAGCCAGACCTTCAACAAGGTGTTCGGCGCGACGCTCAATCCCTGGGACCTCGACAAGACCTGCGGCGGGTCTTCCGGTGGCGCGGCGGTCGCGGTGGCGTGCGGGATGCTGCCGTTCGCCGATGGTTCCGATCTCGGCGGCAGCCTGCGCAATCCCGGCAACTTCTGCAACGTGGTGGGATTTCGCCCGACGCCGGGGCGCATCCCGGTCTATCCCACGCCTGACGCGTGGGCGACGCTCTCGGTGCTGGGGCCGATCGCGCGCACGGTAGATGATTGCGCGTTCCTGTTTTCCGCAATGGCAGGCCCGGACATCCGCTCGCCGATCAGCATCACCGAGCCCGGCGCGCGTTTCGCAAGGCCGCTCAAGAGGGACTTCAGGAAAGTGCGCGTCGCGTGGTCGAAGAACCTCGGCGGCCTGCCGGTCGACAAGCGCGTGACCGCCGTGCTGGAAAAGCAGCGCAAGGTGTTCGAGTCGCTCGGCTGCATCGTCGAGGACGCCGAGCCCGACCTCACGGGCGCCGACGAAGTCTTCCACGTGCTGCGCGCGAACAGCTTCGCCATGCGCTATGCGGAGATGCTGAAGAAGCATCGCGGGCAAATCAAGGACACGGTGATCTGGAACATCGAGGAAGGCCTCAAGCTCGACGGCCCGCGGGTGGGCCGCGCGATGGCGCTGCGCTCCGACCTCTTCCGGCGCATGCGCGAGTTCATGGAACGCTACGAGTTCCTCTGCCTGCCGGTGAACCAGGTGCCGCCGTTCCCGGTGTCGCAGCCCTTCGTCGATACGATCGACGGCGTGAAGCTTGGCAATTACATCGACTGGATGAAGACCGCGTACTACATCACCGTCACCAGCCATCCCGCCATTTCCGTTCCGGCGGGTTTCACGAACGACAAGCTGCCACTGCCGGTGGGATTGCAGGTTGTCGGGCGCTACCGGGACGATTTCGGCGTGCTGCAGATGGCGCACGCTTTCGAGGGGGAGACGCGGTTCTGGGAGCGGCGGCCCGCGATCTGCTGAGGGTCGGTTTCGCGTCGCGCGATCGGGCCTGTTCCGCATGTTCAATAGGGACTCCTGCGCAGGTGTGTATAATACACACCATGAACAGCCGTGACCTGATCAAGCTGCTGGAGAAGGCTGGCTGGAGGCGCGTCGCCACCAAGGGAAGCCATTGGCAGTTCAAGCATCCCGCGAGGCCGGGCAGGGTCACGGTGCCGCACCCGAAGAAGGACATCCCGGTCGGCACCGTCGCAAGCGTATTGCGACAGGCCGGACTCAAGTGAATTCGAGGAACTGAAATGCCCGTTTATGTTGCGCTGATCCACAAGGACAAGTCGAGCGACTTCGGGGTGAGCTTTCCCGACTTCCCGGGCTGCATCGCCGTCGGGGCGACGCTGCAGGAGGCGCTCGAGGGAGCGAAGGAAGCGCTCGAGTTCCACATGGAAGGCATGGTCGAGGACGGCGAGTTCATTCCCGAGCCCACGGGCCTTGACGCCGTCGCGAAGTCTCGTGATGCAAAGGGCGCCTCGTCCTCGTTGGTGAGCGTGGAGCTGCCGGGGAAGTCGGTCCGCGTGAACATCACGGGCAAGCCCTGGGAGCTGGACTACATCGACCGGGCGGCGGCGCGCAGCGGCGTGGACCGCTCCGCGTTCATGATCGCCGCGGCGCGAAAGCTTGCCGACGACGTGCTCAAGGAACCTGAAGCGCGCTACGAAGTCGTGACCAAGTCGAAGTCGGGGCGGAGAGTGCTGGCGAAAAAGGCCCCAGTCCCGAGGAAGCGCGCGACCTGACTCTTGGCATCACAGCTTGTGATCTTGAGGCCGGAGAGGCCGGGCTCACTCCGCCAAAGGCAGGCCCTCGGGCTCCATCTTCCCGCGGGCCTCCTCCCAGGCGCGCCTGATGGCGGATTCGCCGATCATGTCGTCGAAGTTGCCCTGGATGAACTTGTCGTCGCCGGCGATCTTCGCGCGGGACTTCGCGATGTCGATCTTCTTCCGGGCATCCTCGAAGGACATGCCCGGCCTGTAGGCGGCCTTCATCTGCGTGGAGATCGATTCCATCAGCTCCGCCATGTCGGTGATGTAGGACTTGTCGCGCATCACCGGGCCGTGTCCCGGGACGATGGCCACCGTGTCCATGGCGATGATCTTCCGAAGCACCGCGGCCCACTCGCCGATGTAGGAGTGCAAGGCGAAGGGGAAGGGATGCACGACGATGTCGCCGACGATCGCGACCTTCGCGTCGGGCACCACCACGACCAGGTCGCCCGCGGTGTTGGCGCGGCCGAGGAACTCCACCCGCACGACGCGCTTGCCGAGGTCGATCGAGAGCGAGTCGGAGAAGGTGATGTCCGGGCGCACGTAGCGGAACTCCATGCACTCCTCGAGGCCGGCCTCGGCCTCCCTCATCACCTTCTCCAGCCGCGCGCGGCGGTCCGGCGCGATCGCCTTGCCCTCGGCGTCCTTGTTGGTGGCGAGCATTTCCCTCAGCGCCACGGTCTGCGAGCCGAGGAAGGCCTGGCAGGCGCGGCCGGTGTAGGCGCGGATGTCCTTGGCGAGGATGCCGGCGGTGAAGTCGTGGGTGATGAACTTCGCCTGCGGGAAGGCCTCGGCATAGACGAAATTCCCGCTGACATGGTCGTTGTGCCAGTGCGTGCTGACGACGTACTGCACGGGCTTGCCGGTCAGCTTGCGGATGTCCGCGATGACCTGCCTCGTGAGGCCCGGGTGATGCCCCGTGTCGACCACGAGCACCGCGTCCTCGCCGACGATCGCCACCGAGTTGCCGCTGACGATGGCGTGGCGGCCGGGTTCGATGAAGGCGTGGATGCCCTCGGCGACCTTGACGTGCTCATAGGTGAAGACGGGGTCGGCGGCTCGCGCGGCCGGCGCCAGGCAAAGCGCCAACAGGAGGGGGAGCAGGTTATGTCGCATCGAGCCGGTCAACTGAATTCTCCTCGGGACGCATGCAATCCGCAGGTTCATCTTCCGCGTCAGGCTGCCTTCAATCGCAGTCGCGGCGCACCGGCCAGCGCACCGCCCAGCTTGTCGCGCCCGACTTCCAGGTCATGGAGCATCTGCAGGTTCATCCAGAATTGCGCGCTATTGCCGAAGTAGTGCGACAGCCGGAGCGCCGTGTCCGCGCTGATGCCGCGCCGGCCAAGCACGATTTCGTTGATGCGACGTGGAGGAACGCCTACATCGACGGCAAGGCGGTATTGGGTCACTCCCAGGGGAATGAGGAATTCCTCGGAGAGGATCTCACCCGGATGGATCGGTTTGAGCTTGGCCATAGCCACTCCTTCAGTCGTGGTAGTCGACGATCCCGGCATCGTTCGCTTCCCCGTCTCGCCAGCGGAAGCAAACGCGCCACTGGTCGTTGATGCGGATGCTGTGCTGCCCCTTTCGATCGTGCTTCAGGGCCTCGAGCCTGTTGCCCGGCGGCAAGCGCAAGTCATCGAGCGTGACGGCGGCGGCAAGGATTCTCAACTTGCGCCTGGCAACGATTTCGAACGACCTGAACCTGGCGACCGGGTCGCCTTGGGCGAGCCGCTCGGTATCCCTGCAACGGAACGATCGGATCACGGGAGATAATAACGGAAAGAGATATTAACGGCAAGCGTTATCAGGTCGCGGGCTGCGGCCCATGTCTCGAAAACGGTTGCCATATTGGGGCGGTTGACGCCAAGGCGTGCAAGCCCACGACCGGACGCCGTGGTTGGCCGTCAGCCGCCAATCTCGATCTTCGTGCCGCCGCCCCACAGCGGTCCAGCCGGCACAACCCCGATGCTTACGCGATCACGACCGTCTGGATTCCGACAAACTCGGACTGGAGCTTTGGCTCCCCGCCGTCGAGCAGCATTGCAATCACTTCCTGCAAATTGGCCTGCAGCTCGTCAAGCGATTCGCCCTGGCTATGCGCGCCAGGGAATCCCGGCACGTAGCCGAGGTACAGCCGTGTATCCGGGCAACGCTCGATAACTGCGGTGTAGCTGCGCATGGTGGCTACCAGGTCCTGGGCAACCGGATCCAGTCTTGCCAGTGGCAGCCGATTGGGCACGACGCGAGAACCGATTTCATGGTGATCCCATTGCGAGCCATTCGCCGATCCAGATCATGCGTCATCTCCTTCGCTTCTTGGCGCGATAACCCACCTTCGGCTGCGCGGCGGCCGGCGAGTCCAGCTTGTCCAGCAATGCAAGACCAAGCTTTGCATTTCCGCGGGCCGCGCGCGCGCGAAAGCGCGTCTCGGCATCGAATTCCGCGAGCGCGGCTGTCGAAAACTCCTCGATCAACTTGTTCACGCTCACGCTGCGGCTCTTCGCAAGCTGCCTGAGGCGCTCATGCGTGGCGTCAGGCATCCGGATGGTCAGGGTTCCCATGCGATCACTCCTTCACAAAGGCAGCCGGCGTCACGATGCGCAGGCCGGCAAAGCGAAGTTCCATGCCTGCGAAATCCCGGATGTTCTTCGTGACTATTGCTGCCGCCCCGCCGGCCACCGCAAGTTCCACGATATGGTTGTCCGATTCGTCCGGCACATTGGGGCGCCACCCGTAGTAGATCCGCGTCCATCGGCATGCACCCAGAAAGGCGTCCAG
The DNA here is from genome assembly GCA_963849005.1 of uncultured beta proteobacterium. Taxonomy (GTDB): domain Bacteria; phylum Pseudomonadota; class Gammaproteobacteria; order Burkholderiales; family Usitatibacteraceae; genus CAWKGC01. Next base: position 343,230 of record CAWKGC010000024.1, read on the forward strand.
CAAGCGTTCGCGCTCCCTGGGATCGAGAACACAACTTGCGAACAGTTCGTCCCGCGACATCACGGCCTCGTACTCCGAGAGCAACGCGATGCCGATCAGCGGTACGCAACGACCGGTGAGCGCCCTCCGCATTACCTCGCGGCTCGCGCCCCCCGGCCCCAGCATTGCCGAGACAAGCACGCTGGTGTCGACGACGACTAGCAATGGGCAAGCTCGAAAATGACAGCATATATGCTATCACTTGCCCGAGGTTTTGACATCACAGATTGTGATCTCAAGTTTTCGCCGATTCGTCGGTCACAAAACCGATCGGGCGCCCGGGAGGATCGGGCGGTTTCATCAGGCCGCGGATGGCCTCGAGGATTTCCCTGATCGCGTCATCCTGCACGGTCAAGCGCCCCTCGATCCGTCGCTCCAACGCGGCGAACTGCTCGGCGAGCATCTTGTTTCCGGCCAAAGTCCGCCTCAACAGCACGAAAGTCCGCATGATCTCGATGTTTACTGCGAACGCGCCAGGACTGCGGAGGACGGAGGACAGCATTGCAACGCCTTGTTCCGTAAACGCAAATGGCGCTCGCCGGCGCTACCGCCCCAGCCCCACTTGACATCACAGTTTGTGATCTCAAGTTTCGGACCTCCTCGGCGTCGAGCTGGAAGCAGAAATCCACCGGAAACCGGTCGGCATTGCGCTTGAGCGCCTGGACTAGGGTTCGGGTTTCGACACCGTAGAGTGCGGCCAGGGTCGAATCGAGCATGACCCGATGGCCACGAAGCAGCAGGATGGCATCGGCGATGCGGTCGGACGGGATGGATGCTCGCGGTTTCGACATGCCACAAACAACGCGGCTTTTCGGGCTGCCGTTGACCTTCCGGTATGCGGGAGCGCAGCCCGTCAGCCGCCGATTTCGATCGTCGTCCCGCCACCCTGCAAGCGTTCAGCCAGCACATCCCCAAGCCCGGTAGCAGGCGTAAGAATCCCACCGCGCTTCAGCCCTCCGGGAAGCCTCTTGGTATCCATCGCAAGCGCCAACCCGGACTCGCAAAGGAAGCGCACCGTAGCGCGATTGCCGGGATCGCCCTTGTGGCGGATGCGCCCGCGCACCTGCCGCCCGTCTTCCGCGGTGCCGATCAGCACGCAGTCGAACCAGCCGCTGTCCATGGCCTTCTCCGACGGACCTTCGCCGGGCTTCGGCAGGACCTTCTTCATCGCCGCACGAGTGAAGGAGCCCGACATCGCGAGGCCGAAGCCCGCCATGACGCCGGTGACGAGCGCAGCCTTGGCACCGCCCAGCGCGCCGCCGAAGCGCGAGTACTCCTGGTAGTGGAATTCCTTGCCGTAGGGCTCGCCCCACTGGCCGAAGAGCGCGGCGCTGCGGCGCACGACGCGCGTGTTGATCTGCCCCATGAGGAAGGGGCCGACCCAGGCGCCGATGTCCTTGTCGTACGCCACACCCGAGGGATCGCGGTTGCGCTCGACCTGCTTCTTCGAGTGGCGGTGCCCGGGATTCAGGAGGAAGGGATCGCGGCCGCGCTCGATGTCGCCGGACTCGTGCATCGCCATGCCGGAGGCGATCGTGCCGCCGTTGAAGCCGCCCGCCATGCGGAAGTACGCCTTCACCTCGCGGCACGACACGCCGAGCGTGCGCTGCATGTGCCGCGCGACGAGGAAGGTGCCGAGGTCCGAGGGCACGGAGTCGAAGCCGCAGCAGGGAATGATGCGCGTGCCGTCCTTCGCCGCTTGTGCATGGTGACGGTCGATGAGGCCGCGGATCCAGACCGTCTCTCCCGTGATGTCCGCGTAGTGCGTCTTGGCGGCCACACAGGCGTCGACCACAGGGGTTCCGTACAGGGCGAAGGGGCCCGCGGTGTTCAGCAGGACTTTCGTTCTGCGTGCCATGGCTTCTACCGCTTCGCGATCTGCGCTGTCTGCGACGATCAGGGCGGGTTTGCTATCCAGCTGGTCGCGGAGGGACTTCAGCTTCGCTTTGTCTCGGCCTGCGATTGCCCATTTGATCTTGGTTGTCGCTGCGCTGGCGGCAAGGTATTGCGCTGCCAGGCGGCCTGTGAAGCCGGTGGCTCCGTAGAGGATGATGTCGAAGTCGCGGTTAGCCATCACATTTTGGCAATGCCACCTCCAAATGGTAGACCACGAATCTCAAGTTGAACACTGCGGCTTCCATGAAATAGTGTTGCTCTAGTTTTGTCTCGTCCCCGCTCGCGTAGTCGTTCCCATGTAGAGCGGCGAAGAGGGTATACCAAAGTCGCCTTCACCTCAGTGGCGTCGAAAAGTGCGGCATATGCAAGAACTTGATGCACGTCTGCACGGTGCGCATCACGCACATTTTCTGAGAGTTGATACCATCTATGTTCATCGAGGTCGGCGAAATGCGATTTGTATTTTGCGTCAACGATTCGAATCTCGCGCCCCTTCCTAACGACAATATCTGGCACGAGATGTGAAAGCGATCTGGCGGAGCTTGTAGACCAATGAAGTGGAAATACGGTTTGCCCGAGACGGCCAACGCGAATGTCGCCACCTTCTTGCGATACTTCGTCTCTAATCTTGGCTTCGACGTAGCGCTCCCACAATACTTCAAGCGGAAGTTGCCAGGACAATCCATCCATTTCTTGCCCACCACCTAATCCTCGCTCGTCGACGACCCAAGCAAGAGCCTGCAGTCCACGTTGTAGCGCGGCATCAGATAGAAAGCGCCCGTTGCCGAGTCGAGAGAGCTCGTCATTGCGCGGCTTGCGCGCTGGAACATCTTCGAGTGTCTCAAGAATTCGTGAGGTAAGGGCAATGAGTGCGACGGCCAACGGATCTTGCCTTCCTTGTCCTAAGAGACCAAACCGCACTCTCTCAGTCGCCCAACGTACGAATGCTCGGAATGCAGGGTCGATGCTCAAGTCCGGGTAACGGCATGGCAACCGTTGCCACATTCCCCGGGCGATTGAGGAGGATGCATGACGAGAACCAAAGAACTTGACCACGCGGCGATTGTCGAACTTCTTCGCGAGAGGTGTACCCGGGAATGGCGGCGGCAAGGAGGGCTTGTAGCCGTGAAAGAACAGGCCCGGCAAGAACCCAGGGCGGAATGGCGCGCGCGCTTCCCGGAACCAGTGGTCCTTCAAGAAATTCCAAATTGGCTCCCCAGCCAATTTCTGACATTACTGCGCCCACACCTGACCAACCGAATCGAGGTCGAATCACAAGTCCTGCAACAACACCTCCCGAATGCGCGGAAAGTAGAGGGACTGCCCAGCACGCCTTCCCGGCCGAAGCCTGAGCGTCGGCTCCGGATGCGTTGGAACCAAGTCCACCGATACGTCCAACTTTTGAAGCGTTACCTCATTAAAGCGAATAAACGAATCGGCAAATGTTCCCCAGCTTCCAGTTCTGCTTGCAGGAGCGAAATCCGTTTGTTTGATGAGAACTGGAGCGCCGTTGTCGACGGCCTCATAAAGCGGCTTGGAATGTGGAGCTCGCCTGGGGATGGACCGAGCTACTCGCGTCGGCTGCCGTGGCACGTTAACTCACTATGTCGCCGGAGCGATCGCGCAAGGCTTGAGTTTAACGTGGCTGGGCCAATTAGACCCTGATGAAGGTAGTCGTCGAGCAGCGGTATCAACTCATATTTGAGTCGTACAGAGAAATCTTCGGACGAGTTCGCCAGGAAGTAAGCCTGTCCTGGCAGAAGATCCAGTGCGTCATCAGGTGCATGTTCGACAAAAATGTCCGCGAGATCATCAAAGCAATCCAATGCTTCCTTCACTCCGGTTGTTCAATGGCTGCGCGGTCAGGAGGTACAGTCACGAATGCAAATCGCCGCCTAATTGCAAGATCAATATGGGAAATGGAACGATCGGCGGAATTCATTGTACCGAGCACATATAGCCCGGTTGGTAGTTGAAACGTGTCTTTGTTATCAATTCTGTGCGGCAAACGCACCTCACGCGGCGATGCACCTCCAACTTCTCCGGCTTCGAACAAATAGATTGCCTCTCCCAACACCTTACCGAGGTCTGCACGGTTAATCTCATCGATTACAAGCAAGCTGTCGTGCTTGCTTGCCGTTCCCGCAGCCTCTATTAAGTATCCTGGACGAACGAGGAAGCGAAGTTGACCTTCTGATGGGTCAGGCGAAAGTCCAATGACAAAGTCCTCATAGGTTACCGATGGATGAAACTGGATCGTCATGCCATTGCCGGCAAATGCTTTGCGCTTAACTAGCTCGGCGAGTCGAGTCTTTCCAGTACCAGGAGCGCCCTGAAGAATTACAAACCGTCGCGCTCGAACGAGAGCGGCAACACTTTCGACCGTCGGAATTTCAAAGAGCTGACGTCTAAGCGATCCCAAGAACTCTGAAACCTCGCGTTCGAATGCCCTCAGTGGCGTCCAACCTCGCTCATAGGCATACAAGTCGAGAAATGCCGTTAGTACTTTCTCAGCCATGTCCGGGTCTGACGGCACTTGCGCAACGCAATACATTTCTTTTGAATAACGATTAAACGTATTCCCGAATTCGGGTAGCTTTGACGTGAACGCCTTTGGAACCGAAAGTGCAAGTGCGGCAGGGTCCGCCTTGGACCAAGCGGTAACGCCCACCTTAGAAAGCAAGCGCCGCAACGCAGAAACCCGACGGCGATGGCCGGGCCGAGTAAGAATGCCTTCATCTGGGGCAATTCCCCGAGTTCCGACACCCAAGCCAATCAGCGACGAACTTTCGCCAGGGAACCAAACTAGACTGGTGCCTCCGTAAGGACCTGAGGTTGGATTGTCTGGATTAATAAGTCCGGCCCAAGGCACGCCTCCATCGGAATCATCTTGGGCTAGCGCGTAGGCAACTCTAATCTGAGCATCTTTCGCGCAGGCCTTTGGATAGCGTTCACCAAACAAGGGCTGCAGAACGTTTCGGATCGCACCGCTTTCTGCGCCGCGACCAATTCGAATCAAGTCACTTTGTTCTCGCGTTGCTGTCATTGTCAGAACGCCTTTGTGGTGAAACGAAATTGACTGACCAAACTGTCTACGGTCTCAAAGGAGCGCTATAGCCTTTTCAAGCACCTAGCGGTATCAATCTGCCCTTGCCCACGAATCGCGAAGCGTAACCGTCCGCCCGAACCGTCGCTCCGGCTCTGCTGAAGCCATATCAACAATGAAATACCCATGTCTCTCGAACTGAATCCGCTCTCCATCCTTGGCGTCCCGCAATGAACGCTCGAGATACCCGCTAATCACCTTCAAGGCATCGGGATTCAAGCGTGATGGTGGGGGGGGGGGGG
>CAWKGC010000025.1:0-152890 GCA_963849005.1 uncultured beta proteobacterium
TCGGGCTTCGCCGGCGCCGCACGTGAACCTCGAAGTGGGCGGGGGCTCCCATGCGGAGCAGACGGGCGGCGTCATGATCGCCTACGAGCGCCTCTGCATCGAGGCGCGGCCGGACTGGTGCATCGTGGTGGGAGACGTCAACTCCACGATCGCGTGCACGATGGCGGCAAAGAAACTCGGCATCGCCGTGGCGCACCTCGAGGCCGGCCTGCGAAGCCGGGACCGCACCATGCCGGAGGAGATCAACCGCATCGCCACGGATGCGCTCGCCGACCTCCTGTGGACGCCATCGCCGGATGGAGACGAGAACCTGTTTCGGGAAGGGGTGCCGCCCGAACGCGTGGTCCGCGTCGGAAACATCATGATCGACTCGCTCGAAATGATGCGCGCGCAAATCGAGGCTCGGAAGTACCGCGCCGGTGCCGGACTGCCGGCGAAAGGCTACGGCGTGATTACGCTGCACCGTCCGAGCAATGTGGATGCTCCGGACCAATTGCGACTACCTGGTGGAACAGGTGCTGGCAGTAGCGGAGAAGGTTCCCGTCGTGTTCCCCGTGCACCCTCGCACCCGTCAGCGCATGGATGCATTGGGCCTCGTGCGCGACCTTGGGCGAGTGCCTCCAATGTCGTCCTGCTGGAGCCGCTCGGCTACGTGGACTTCATGAGCCTGGTATTCGACTGCGGTTTCGTGCTGACCGATTCGGGCGGCGTGCAGGAGGAGACGACCTATCTGGGCATACCGTGCATCACGATCCGCGAGAATACGGAAGCGGCCGGTGACGGTAACCGAGGGGCACCGATCGCCTTGTCCAGCCCGGATAATATCGCGGAAGCGGTGGAAACGGTGATCCGGCGCGGGTGGCCGGCGGGACGCATGCCACTATGGGATGGCAGGACGGCGGCTCGCGTGGTAGGAAGTTTGAGAGAAGGCCAGTGGAATGGGCCCGCAGGTCGGGCAAAACACGCACTGTCGGTGGCGTGAAAATCCGGAGGGAGATGGAAGTGGTCGCAGTGCGTAGGTGTAATCGGGTTGGGGTACGTCGGCCTGCCGTTCGCGGCTGCCTTCGGCGCGCGTTGCCGAACCGTCGGCTACGACCTTTCCGTGGAAAAGGTCGAAGCTACCGCCGCGGACGTCGATCCCACCGGCGAAGTCGGCAGCGATGAATTGCGCGCGGCGACCCGCCTCGCCGTCACCAACGACCCGCGCGATCTTTCGCGACGCGAGCATCGTCATCATTGCCGTGCCCACGCCCGTCGATGCCGCGCGCCAGCCGGATTTCGGCCCGCTTGCTTGCCGCCTGCGCGAGCCTCGGCCCGCACTTGGCAAAGGGCGCGACGGTAGTGATCGAATCCACCGTGTACCCGGGCGCGACCGAGGAAATCTGCATCCCGGCCCTCGAGAAGGCCTAGCGGCGGAAATGGAAGCGCGACTTCTTTGTCGGCTACTCGCCCGAGCGCATCAATCCCGGCGACAGGGCGCATACGCTGGCGAAGGTCGTCAAGGTGGTCGGCGGGCGACACGCCGCAGACGCTGGGCGCGCGTCGCCGCACTCTACGCAATGGTGGTCGACGGCAGGCATCCACCGCGCGCCCTCGATTGCCGTGGCGGAGGCCGCCAAGGTGCTCGAGAACACGCAGCGCGACCTCAACATCGCCCTCATGAACGAGCTCGCGATCATCTGCCATCGCATCGGCATCGACACGGTCGACGTGCTCGCGGCCGCGCGCACCAAGTGGAACTTCCTCAATTCCGCCCGGGCTGGTCGGCGGGCATTGCATCGGCGTGGACCCCTACTACCTCACGCACAAGGCGGAGAGCTCGGGCTGCACCCGCAGGTGATCCTTGCCGGCCGCCACATCAACGATTCGATGGGGCACTACATAGCCAGCCGAGGCTGTGAAGTGCGTGGCCTCGCACGGCCGCAAGGTGACCGGCGCGCGCGCGGTCGTCCTGGGCCTCACCTTCAAGGAAGACTGCGCGGACATCCGCAATTCGAAAGTGGTCGACGTGGTGCGCGAGCTTGCCGCTTTCGGCATGGAGGTCCACGTGCACGACCCGATCGCCGATGCCGAGCGCGGCTCGGCACGAGTACGGCATTGCCCTCGAGGCGTGGGACGCGCTGCCGCCGGCGGACCTGCTCGTGTTGGCAGTGGCGCACCAGGCCTTCCGCGATTGCCCGCTCGACACGCTGCTCGCGCGCCTGGCCCCCGGGGGCTGCGTGGTCGACGTGAAGGGCATCGTCGACCGCGCGAAACTGGAAGCGCGCGCCATTCCGCTCTGGCGGCTCTAGCGATGCAAGACACCTTCCAGCGCGCGTTCGGCGTGATTCTTCCTCTTGCCGTCGTGCTCCTCGCGATGCCGTTGCTCAGGCGCGCCGCGCCTGAATTCGGGCTCGTAGACCATCCCGGCGGACGCAAGGAGCACACGTCGGCCACGCCGCTCGTGGGCGGCATCGCGATCTACCTTGCCGTCCTGGTGGCGATGGCCGCAGCCGGGCCGGTCGCGCCGATGGGGCACTGGCTGGCCGCGCTGACGATGATGCTCGCCGTCGGCCTGCTCGACGATGCCAACGAGGTCGGGCCGCGCGCCAAGTTCATCGTGCAGATCCTTGCCTGCGTCGTGATGATCTGGTGGGGAGGAATGCGACTGAGTTCGGTCGGCGACTTGATCGGTTGGCGGCTGATAGGGCTGACAGTGATGGCCCTGCCGATCACGGTGATTGCCGTCATCGGCGTGGTCAACGCGGTGAACATGATCGACGGGATGGACGGCATGGCCGGCAGCGTTTCGCTCGTGGCATTCGCGTGGTACGCGGCGGTCGCTGGCGCCTCGGGACTCGACATTCCAGGCGGCGCTCTGCCTTGCCTTCTGCGGGGCGCTCGCGGGGTTCCTGCTTTTCAACCTGCGCATGCCCTGGCGGGGACATGCAGCGGCATTCCTGGGCGACGCCGGCAGCCTGACGATCGGCTTCGCGCTGGGCTGGATGGCGATCGACCTGACGCAGGGCGCCAATCGCTCGTTCCCGCCGATCTGCGCGCTCTGGGTGGTGCTGCTGCCGCTGGCCGATTGCGTCTCGATCATGTCGCGCAGGCTGAACGCGCGGGCGCAGCCCCTTCGACGCGGACCGGCAGCACATCCACCACTACTTGCTGGCGCGCGGGCTCTCGCCGCAATCGGCGCTTGCGACTGCTGGTGGCCGTGTCCGCCCTGTTCGGCGCGGTCGGGTTCTTCGGCTGGCGCCTCGGCATTCCCGAGCCGTTCCTCTTCTGGCCGTTCTTCTTCCTCTTTTTCGCCTACCACTACTGGATCAGGTCGGCTTGGAAGCGGATCGGCGTTGGTGGCTGCGCAATGAGATCGGTCCTGTTCGTCTGCACCGCCAACATCTGCCGTTCGCCCACGGCGCGAGGCGTGCTGTCCAGGCTCGCTGCGGGAAAGGACCTGCTGATCGATGCGGCCGGCACCCACGACTACTACGTCGGCAAGCCGCCCTTCCCGCAGGCAGTCGAGGCGGCAAAGCGGCGCGGCTACGACCTCACGCAGTACGTGGCGCGGCAAGTGACCGGCCACGACTTCGACCGCTTCGACCTGATCCTCGCGATGGCGGGCGAGCACCTGGAGCACCTGCGCGCCATGGCGCCTTCGCACTGCCGGCAGAAGATCGAGCTGTTCCTCGAGTACGGGGAAGCGTTCCACGGGCAAGACGTCCCGGACCCGTTCGGGCGTACCGACCTCGAGTTCGAGCGCGCGCTGGACCGCATCGAGGACGGCTGCCGGGGGCTCGCGCGCGTTCTGCTGCGCTGAGAAAAATAATGGGGTCAGAGTACATTTCCCGCGGATGATTGCGGGAAATGTACTCTGACCCCGATATTGGGGAAATGTACTCTGACCCCGTTTTCCTAGCTGGCGTCGACCTTCGCCGGCGCGCTCACCATCACCGAGACCGAAGGGCCGCCCCGCAATGCCTTGGACTTGGCCTCGGAGAGCACCTCGCCGGCGAGCTTCACGACTGCCGCCTGCCCGCAGCCGAACGGGTACTCGATCACGGCGCACGCCACGCGCAAGGGCAGCTGGCGATCCAGCGCGATCGGGCATGGCAAGGACTCGATGCCCTCGAGGATGCGGCCGGTGACGAGTTTCGCGTCGCGGTTGCGGTGCAGGCCGACCAGGAACTGGTTGGTGCCCCAGCGCGCGATCCAGTCGCCGCGGCGCGTGTTGACGATCAGCGCGCCCACCAGGTGCAGCAGCACCATGTCGCCGGTCTCGTAGCCGTAGACCTCGCAGATGTCGCGGAAGCCGCGCACGTCGACCAGGGTGAGGTGGAAGGTCTCCAGGTCGCGCTCGGCGCGGGCGATCTCCTCGGCCAGCCGCGCCTCTCCCGCGCGGCGGTTGTAGACGCCGGTGACCTCGTCCAGGTCGGAAAGGCTCTCCAGCCTGAGGCCCCAGCGCTGGAACAGGTTCAGGAGGTATTGCGTGCGGGCCATCAGGCGCCCGGCCTCGTCGCGGTACTCGGTGGGCAGGTCGGGCGGCAGCCGGTCGTCCAGGTATTGCTTGATCGACTTGGAAGTCAGCTCCAGGGGCGCCAGCAGGCCGCGGTGCAGCCACAGGGCGGCCATGAAGCCCGCCAGGTAGGTCAGGCCGAGCGAGGGGACCAGCTGGGTGCCGGTAATGTCGCCCCCGTCCGAGAAGACCAGGTAAAGGACGCCGGTGATGATGGGCGGCACCGCCGCGACCGCCGAGGCCACCGCGAACTTGCGCCAGTAGCGCCCCCTCAGGAAGGGCACACGGTCGAACCAGTGATATACGTCGAGGCGGCCGCGCGCGCTCTCGCCGCTCTTGAGGTCATTGTCCATGGGCGCCATCCCGGTGCGGGCCACGGAGCAGGTTTGCCCATTGGCCCGCTTCCCAGACTGAACCGGTCCCGAGCCAAAAAATGTGACGTAGTTCACATTTCTGCTTGCGCGGGAACGAATCGGGGTCAGAGACGTAATAATTCGTCGTTCCGGCGCAATGCCGGAACAGCGAATTATTACGTCTCTGACCCCGATTTGCGTCTCTGACCCCAATTCGGACGCTCCGCGTTGGACAGGGTGGCGGCGTTTCGCTATCGTCTGTCCCATGAGCGACATCACTGCCGCCCTGCAGGCGATCGACCGGCAAGCCAACGCCGAGCTCGATTCGGCCTTTGCAACGTGGTATCCCGAACTGAAGAAGATCGCCCACTCGCGCTTGCGCGGCAGCGGGCTGAACGGGGTCATGCAGACCACGGCGCTGGTCCACGACAGCTACCTCAAGCTCGCGACCGGCCCGGGCCTGGCCTTCGGCGACCGGCTGCAGTTCTTTTCGTACGCGTCGCGGGCGCTGCGCAGCATCGTCATCGACATCGTGCGCGAGCAACGCGCGCTGCGCCGCGGCGGCGATGCCGACATCGTCACGCTGGACACCTCGGCCGGCGACGGAATGCCCGCGTCCACGGACATCGAGACCGTCAACGACGCCCTCGACGACCTCGAGAAGATCGACAAGGGGCTCGCCCGCCTGGTCGAGATGCGCTTCTTCGGGGGCATGACCGAAGCCGAGATCGCCGAGGCGCTCGGCGTTTCGGAGCGCACCGTCGGCCGCGAATGGCAAAAGGCGAGGACGCTGCTGCTGACCCTGATCGAGCCCTAGCTTGCACGCGCGGTGTCCGGTTTCCCGGCGACAACCCGTTTACTGAAGAGATGAAACTCTCGCGCGAACTCTGGCTGGAGGTCGAGCCGCTGCTCACCACGGCGCTGGAGATGGACGTGGCCGCACGCAGGGAGTGGCTCGACGCGCTGGACACCGGCAATCCCGAAGTGGCGCCACTGCTTCGCAGGATGCTCGAGACGCACGATCGCGCCGAACGCTCCGGGGACATGGAGACGGTGCCACGGCTTGCGCCTTCACCGCCGCCCTCGAGCGCGCATTCGGCCGGAGAGCGCATCGGCCCGTTCCGGCTGCTCCGCCCGCTCGGCCGCGGCGGCATGGGCGAGGTGTGGCTGGCCGAGCAGGCCGACGGCCGCGTCGAGCGCCAGGTCGCGCTCAAGCTCCCGGCGCTGCACCTGCAAGGCGGCGTCTGGGAAGAGCGCTTCCGCCGCGAGCGCGACATCCTCGCGAAGCTCACGCATCCCAACATCGCGCGCCTCTACGACGCCGGCGTGAGCGATGCCGGCCAGCCCTACCTCGCGATGGAGTACGTCGAAGGCGAGTCGCTCACCGACTACGTGGCCTCGCATGCGCTCTCGATCCGCGAACGGTTGCAACTCTTCCGGCAGGTGCTCGCGGCAACCGGGCACGCGCACCGGCATCTCGTCGTGCACCGTGACCTGAAGCCCGCCAACATCCTCATCGACCAGTCCGGGCAGGTGAAGCTGCTCGACTTCGGCATCGCCAAGCTGCTGGACGACGAGGACGCCGCTGCCAACGCAAGAGACCTCACCCGCATGGGCGGGCGCGTGATGACGCTTCGCTACGCCGCGCCCGAGCAGGTGGCGGGAGGCGCCATCACGACTGCCACCGACATCTACGCGTTGGGAGTGATCCTGCACGAACTGGTCACCGGCCACTCGCCCTACCGCGCGGCGCGGGAAGGCAGGCCGCTCACCGAGGCGATGCTGGGCAAGGACGAGACCGGAGTTCCCTCGGCGCTCGCCCCGGCGCACATCGCAAGGCAGGTGAAAGGCGACCTCGACGCGATCCTCCTGAAGGCGATGCGCCGCAACCCGGCGGACCGCTACGCCTCGATCGAGCAGTTCGACGACGACATCCTGCGCCACCTCGAGCGCCGGCCGGTGAAGGCACGCGCGGGGACCTGGCGCTACCTTGCCGGGCGATTCGTCGCTCGGCACAAGCTGCCGCTCGCGATGGCCGCCGCGGTGCTGGTGACGCTGGCCGCGGGACTGGTCATGGCGGACCGGGAGCGCCGCGTGGCAGTTGCGGAGAAGGCGCGCGCGGAGAAGCACTTCGCCAGCGTCCGGAAGCTCGCCAACTCCTTCATGTTCGAAGTGCACCGCGAGATCGAGAACCTGCCCGGATCGCTCAAGGCGCGGCAACTTCTCGTCAGCACCTCGCTCGAGTATCTCGACAAGCTCGCGGCCGAAAGCGCCGGCGACCTCGAACTCACGGTGGAGGTGGCCAGCGCGTACCGCAAGATCGCCGAGATCAAGGGCGACGTCTACTCATCGAACATCGGCGAGAGCGCCTCGGCGATCAAGAACCTGCGCAAGGCCTCCTCGCTGCTCGAGCCGCTGGAGGCCCGCGCGCCGGACAATCTCAAGTTGCTGCGCGAGCGGCGGGAATTGGCGCAAGTCACGTCCCGGGTGCTCAGGAACGAGGGCAATGCGGACGCCATCAAGCAGAACGAGCTCGCGATCAATACTGCGGAGCGGATCGTCCTGCTCCCGGGCGCGGAAACGGAGGACCGCCGCCAGCTCGCGAAGGCGCTGGGCGACTACGGCGTCGCGCTCGCCGTCGAAAAGAGCGATCCGGCCGCGGCGATGGTCCCGATCGCGCGGGCGCTGGAATACTTCGAGGCACTGGTCGCGCAGAACCCGTCGCACGAGGGGTTTCGCAGCAACCTCGCCGGCATGTACGAGCGCGCTTCCATCATTACCGAAATGTCCGGCCGCCCAGAGGACCTGCCCCCCGCGATCGCGTTGTTGGAGAAGGGCATCGCGACCAACGAAGTGCTGGCGCGAGATTTCCCGAACAACACGGTCCACGCGCAATCCCTGTTGAAGAGCTACGCCAACATTGCCGGCACCCTGAAGGACAACCACGACCTGAAGGCCGCCAGCGCCTACAGCGCAAAGGGCATCGAGACCGGCAAGCGGCTCCTCGCCGCCAGCCCGGGAGACATCGGCGTGAGCCTGAGTTGTTTCCGCGCCATGGTCGTGGCCAGTTCCGTCGAACAGGCGGCCGGGGCCAGCGAGCAGTCGCTGCAAACCGCGCGCGGCGCGTTGGCACTGTTTTCGCAATTGCCGCCCGACACGCGCAAGGGCCTGCATGCGCGTGGCAACCTGGCCGCGCTTCACGGCGATATGGCGCTCGCGAACATGCATCTCGCGGAAAATGCGAAGCTTCCGGCCGGCAAGCGCGTCGCGCTGCTGAACGACGCGCGTGCCCTGCTTGGCCAGTCGCGCGCCTTCCGCCAGGAACTGGTCGATCGGCAGATGGACGCCGCAAGCGCACAGCGGACGATTGTCGAGATCGACGCCGCCATTCGCCAGTGCGACGAGGCGATCGCTAAGCTCTCCCGCGGCTAATTGGGGTCAGAGACGTAATACTTCCTCGTCATTCCGGCCTTGAGCCGGAATCCAGAAGTATTACGTCTCTGACCCCATTTGCCTCCGGAATTCCGTTTATCCCGGTATGGCGGCAATCCCGGGCAATGGGCCCGTGGAGCGCGCGCCCGGGAGAATCCATGAACAAGACGATTTGGACCGTGGCTGCGATTGCCACCTTTGCGCTGGCCACCGCCCTGCCCGCACACGCGGACTCGGGGCGCGACGTGACCATCACTGAAGTGCGCGCCAATGCCGCCAACACGATCCTGCAGGTGACGGGCGCGAACTTCTCCGGCGGCACGCCGAAGCTCACGCTCGGCAAGATCGCAACGCCGCTCACCATAACGCTTGCCACGCCAACGCAAATCGAGGCCCTGCTGCCCGCGGGCCTCGCTCCGGGCTCCTACTTGTTGACGCTCACCGTGAACAAGCACAAGAAGGACAAGGGCAACGATTCCGAGGACGACCGCGGCGACGAATTCTGGGTGACGCTGGGTGGGGTTGGTGGATCCGCGGGCAAGGACGGCGCAGTGGGTCCGCAGGGCCCGGCTGGCGCAGCAGGTCCCGCAGGTCCGCAAGGTCTCATGGGTCCGGCCGGCATTTCAGGCAAGGAAGGCGCGGTGGGTCCGGCCGGTCCGCAAGGTCCCGCCGGCCAGGACGGAAAGCCCGGGCCCGCCGGCAGGGATGGTGAAATGGGCCCCCTAGGCAAGGAAGGCGAGATTGGCCCCCAAGGCCCTGTCGGCCCCACAGGGCCTCAAGGACCTGCCGGCATCGGCGGAGCAATCACAAACATCGAATCGCTCGCGGGCGCTTCCTGCAGGCTTGCCAATTGCCCGGGCTACATAGCGCTAAGCGTCGATGCGACGTCTCAAGCAGTGACATTGATCTGCATGCCATACGCGGGCAGCGCCACGTTCTCGATTTCCGGTACAGCGACGAAACTGATCTATTCGCAGGTACTGTCATTTTCGAGCAACGTGAATTCCTTTGGCGGCGGGCTTGCAACTGGCCCCTCGAGTTCTCCAGGGCTCAATGTGCCGTTCACCAGGAGTGTCGACTCCCTGTGTACCGGACGAGACGTCCGCGTGACCGTCTCGCGGTCTCGCCCGGATATTCCCTTCAACTCCCCCGGGGAAAGCATGTTGGTACAGGGAGGGACTTGCGCTTCCGTCCCGCTTGGAGCCGGCGGAAGCGTGACCTGCAGTTTCACGATGAACGGCGACCAGACACTGACCATCGATTGACCCGCCACTCCCGATCAAAGGACCAACCATGAAACCAATCGCACTCGTCGCATTCCTGGCCGGCATGGTAGCTGTGCCCGCCTGGGCCGACTACGACGCCGCAATGGAAGCCCGCGAGGCGGCCCAGCGCAAGGCCGAGCAGCAGCAAGCCGCCCGCAAGAAAGCCGAAACCGAAAAGATGAAAGCGGACGCGAACATGAAGTACCAGCGCGACGTTGTCGGCGCCGGCGCAAAGGGCAAGTCCGACGCCGAGGTGACTGCGCTCTACAACAAGAAGATGGCCGACATCAACAAGCAGGCGGCTGACGGGCAGAAGTTGTACTCGAGCGGGAAGTTCTCGGAGCAATCGATGAAGAACATGACCAACGAGGAAGCCCAGGCGCTGGCGCGCGAGATGCAGAAGCAGTACGGCAAATAAGAACGGTTGGGGTCAGAGACGTAATACTTCCTCGTCATTCCGGCCTTGAGCCGGAATCCAGAAGTATTACGTCTCTGACCCCAATTGCTTTGGCGGCATTTCCCGGCGGATTCCGTTCATTCCGTTGAGGCTGCCGATTCGCGGGCATGGGGCCCGCAGCGCTGTCCTGTGGAATTGACCGGGAGATCACATGAAAATGACCCTGCGCACGCTGGCGGCGATTGCGGCGATTGCCGCTTCCGCTGCCACACTCGCCCGTGCGGACTCCTCGCGCGACGTGACGATCACGGAAGCACGCGCCAATGCCGACAATACGATCCTGCAGGTGACCGGCGCGAACTTCTCCGGCGGCACGCCGAAGCTCACGCTGGGCAAGACAGCCACACCGCTCACCATCACGCTTGCAACGCCAACCCAGATCGAGGCCCTGCTGCCCGCGGGCTTCGCCCCGGGCTCTTACTTGTTGACGCTCACCGTGAGCAAGCACAAGAAAGACAAGGGCGACGATTCCGAGGACAACCGCGGCGACGAATTCTGGGTGACGCTCGGCGCGGCCGGGCCGCAGGGACCCATCGGCGCGATCGGTCCGCAAGGTCTTGCCGGCGCGACGGGCGCCCAGGGTCCGGCGGGACCGCAAGGTCAAACGGGTCCCGCTGGTTCACAAGGTCCGATCGGCGCTACGGGTCCCGCTGGATCACAGGGACCGATGGGCGCTATGGGTCCGGCCGGCCAGCAAGGTCTTGCCGGCGCAAAAGGTGATTCCGGTTCGCAGGGCCCGGCTGGCGCGACCGGCCCGCAAGGTCCGCAAGGAGCTACCGGCCCTCAGGGGCCTGCGGGAGGCGCTTCATCGCGCGTTCTCATTACCAAAGACTTCACCGTTCCGGCAGCCAGTTCCTGGAGAGACAACCTCATTTGCCCGGCAGACTTTCACAATATCGTTACCGGTGGTGCGTTCGTGCACGATGCCCCACCCGGCACGATAGGCATTTTCGAGCCGCCGGGCAGCCTGATCGACTCAGCCCCGCTCACGACGGTAGGATGGACAGTCACTGCACGAAACGACACCGGGCGCCCTTTCAATGCCATCACCGTCACATTCACGATGCGGGCGATCTGCACCAACTGAGCTTCTACCGGTCGTCAACCACACAATAGACAAATCGGGTCGGGGTACATTTCTGCGAAAATGTAACCTGACCCCGTTTTCTACTTCGCCGCCTTGGCGAAGTCGCCCGCCTTGAACACGCTCATCTTCGACGGGTCGAGGTACTTGCGCAGCGCGGCGTTCACGTCGGCCACCTTGAGCGCGCGAACGCGCTCCTCGAACTCCTGGCTATAGGCCCAGGTGCGGTCGAGGTAGAGGTTGAAGGTCCAGTTGTTGGCCACCGTGCCATCCTGCGAACGGGCCTGCGCGCGCGCGCGCAGGAATCCCGACTTCGCGTTCTCGAGCTCCTCGGCGGTAAAGCCGTCCTTGATCGCCTGCGCCAGCACGTCCAGGAGCGCGATCTCGACCTGGTTCATGTTCTGCGGCGCGGCGGTCGCGCGGGCCGACCACGAGCCGGCATTGTCCAGCGGGCCCACGCTCAGGCCCGAGCCGACGTCATAGGACAGGCCTTCCTTCTGGCGGATGCGCTTCATCAGGCGCGAGTCGAAACCGGCGCCGCCGCCGAGGATCCAGTTGGCGATCGCCAGCGCCGGATAGTCGGGCGCGGTGTCGATGATCGGGATGTTCTGCCGCGCGAGGTAAACAGCGTTTTCCTTGTCCGGCGCCTGCGCCGAAAGGTTCGTCGACGCGATCTCCTTGAACTCGTTTGTGATCCTCTCGTAGGGCGCGCGGCTCTTCCAGTCGCCGAACAGCTCGCCGATCAGGGCGCGCGTCTTCTCTTCGTCGAAATCGCCGACCACGGCGACCTCGGCGCGGCTTGCGCCGTAGAAGTCGCGGTGGAACGCCCTCACCTGCTCGAGCGTCACCTCGCGCGTGGCCTGCAGCGCCTCGGCATTGGTCTTGAGCGCGCGCCAGTCCTCGGGCGGATAGGTGTTGAAATGCTTCGCCAGCAGGTCCGCCGCCAGGGTGTCGGGCTGCGCCTTGCGCGCTTCCAGCCCGGTGATCGCCTGCTTGCGAAGCTGCTCGAACTCGCTTTCCGGAAACGCGGGCTCCTTCAGCACATGCGCGACGAGGCGAAGCGCCGCCTCGAGGTTTTCGCGGGTGGTCTGGATGTTGGCGCCCTGCCCGCTGACGCCTCCCGAGATCTTGAGCCTGTCGAACTCGTCGGCCAGCTGCTCGCGCGTGTAGCGGCTGGTGCCGCGCGTGAGCATCGCGCCCGTGAGGTCGGCCACCTGCCTCTTGCCGGAGAGCGTTTTCGCGTCGCCGAAATGCAGGCCGATCACCGCGTTGACGGTCTCGCCGCGGTTCTTCTTCGTGAGCAAGCGCCATCTTCACGCCGCCGATCGTGCTGCGCTTGGTGCGCTTGTCGATGTTCGCCTGCGACGGATCGAAGGCCTCGGACACCGAGGTATCCGCCTTGGCCTTGAAGTCCTTCATCACGTCGGCAACTTTCGGCGCGGCCGGTATCGCCGCGCGCTGCGGGTTGTCCTCGGGCTCGAACAGCGCCACGGTGCGGTTGTCGCGGCGGTAGTACGCCTTGGCCGCTTCCGCGATCTTCCCAGGCGTCAGCTTGGCAAGGTCGTCCCGCGCGAGGAAATACAGCCGCCAGTCGCCCAGCGCGATGTATTCCGACAACTGCACGCCTATCGACTCGTGGTTGGCCAGCTGCTTCTCGATCTGGTTCAGTTCCGTCTTGCGGTAGCGCTCGACTTCCTGCGCGCTCGCCGGCGTCTTGTGGAACTCCTCGACAGTGCGGGTGAGTACGTCGCGCACCGGCTCCCACGCGTCGCCCGCCTTCACCACGGCGCCGAAGAGTTGCAGCCCCGGATCCACACCGCCAAGCGGCATCGAGAACACCTGCGCCGCCTTGCCGGTTTCCACCAGCGCCTTGTGCAGCCTGCCCGTCGGCGTGTCGCCCAGCAGGAAGCCGGCGGCGCCCAGCTGGTCGGAATCCGCATGCAGGTTGGAGGGAATCTTGTAGGCGGCGACCACGACCTGGATGTCGCCCTTGCGCCGCACCGTGAAGAACCTCTCGCCGTCCTGCGTCGGTTCCGTCGTCCAGAGCACCGGGAGCTGGCGCTTGGGCCTCGGGATCCCGCCGAAAGCCTTCGCGACGTACTGGATCGCCCTGGCCTCGTCGAACTTGCCCGCGACCAGCAGCACCGCGTTGTCGGGCTGGTAGTACATGCGGTAGAACGCCTGCAGGTTCTCGATCCTGACGTTCTCGATGTCGCTCCGGTTGCCGATGGTCGAGTTGCCGTAGTTGTGCCAGTCGTAGGCGACGCTCTGCAGGCGCTTCATCAGCACCTGGAAGGGGCTGTTCTCGCCCAGCTCGTACTCGTTTCGCACCACCGTCATCTCGCTGTCGAGGTCCTTCTTCGCGATGAAGGAGTTGACCATGCGGTCGGCCTCCAGCTCGATGCGCCCATTTCAGGTTCTCGTCGCTCGCGGGCACCAGCTCGTAGTAGTTGGTTCGGTCGAGCGAGGTGGTGCCGTTGAAGCGCGCGCCGCGCTGGTTGAACTGCTTGTCGATGTCGGGGTTCTTCGGCGTGCCCTTGAACATCAGGTGCTCCAGCAGGTGCGCCATGCCGGTCTCGCCGTAGTTCTCGTGGCGCGACCCGACGAGGTAGGTGATGTTCACCGTGATCGTCGGCTTCGACTGGTCGGGGAAGAGCAGGAAGCGGAAACCGTTCGACTCGAGCTTGTACTCCGTGATGCCTTCGACGCTCGCGACCTTCGTCACGCCTTTGGGCAGCGGCGGTTGCGCTTGCGCACCGATGGCCACAAACAGGAAAAGCGAGGCGAGGAACCGCAGATAAAGGCTTGCTTGGGTCATGGAGTCGGTCTGTAGGTATTGTGAAGGTCAAAAGCTGAATTCAACCGCCGATGAACGCCGATGAACGCCGATGAATTCGTGATGGTGGGTGGCTTCGATTACGATCCAGCCCATCTCTGACGAAACCCGATCTGCCTTTGTTTTCATCGGCGTTCATCGGCGTTCATCGGCGGTTCCAATGCTTTTCTCGTCTTTCCGGATTCCGGGCCAAGCCCGGAATGACGGTCACTTCTTCGGGGCCAGGCGCCGGCGGCGAGTTTCGAAGAGACAGACACCGCTGGCAACGGAAACGTTCAAGCTTTCGACGGTGCCCAGCATCGGGATCGAGGCGATCAGGTCGCAGCTGTCGCGGGTGAGGCGGCGCAGGCCCTCGCCCTCGGCGCCCAGCACCCAGCCGATGGCGCCGTCGAGCCGCGTGTCGTAGAGGGAGGCATCGGCGTCCTGGTCGGCGCCGACCAGCCAGACGTTGCGGTCCTTCAGGTCGCGCATGGTGCGCGCGAGGTTGGTGACCATGATGTAGGGCACGGTCTCCGCCGCGCCGGAGGCCACCTTCGCCACCGCCGCGGTAAGCCCGACGCTGTGGTCCTTCGGCGCGATCACCGCGTGGCAGCCGGCGGCGTCGGCCACGCGCAGGCAGGCGCCGAGGTTGTGCGGGTCCGTCACGCCGTCGAGAAGCAGGAGCAGCGGCGGCTCGGAGAGGCCGTCGAGGACGTCCTCGATGAAGGTCGGCATGTTCACTTCATCGGCGAGCGCGACCACGCCCTGGTGGCGCGCATCCGGGCCGGCGAGGCCGGAGAGCCGTTCGCCATCGACGGCGCGCGCCTGCACGCCCTTCGACTGCGCCACCGCGATGAGTTCCTTCATGCGGCCGTCGTGGCGCGAGGCTTCGACATAGAGCTCGCGGATGGAGCCCGGGCTCGCGCGCAGGCGCGAGAGCACGGCGTGGAAACCGTAGAGGGGCTTGGTCCTGGGCCATCGGCTAGCGCTTCTTCTTGCTCTTGCCCTTGCCGGCGTCGCGCTTCTGCCTCGCGCCGTCGCGATTGCGCGTCTCGACCTTGGCCATTTTTTTCTGCTGGTCGCGCGGCTTGCCCGCGCCCTTGGGCGGTCGGCGCGGCGGCAGGTCCGGCTCGGGCGGCGCTTCGCCCTTGAGCGGCGGGCGGAAGGCCTCGTGCTTGGTCACCGCGGCGGCGAGCGTGAAATCGATCTTGCTGGTCTCGAGGTCGACGCGAACGACTTTCACGTTCACGCGGCCGCCCAGCTGGTAGCGAACGCCGGTGCGTTCGCCGACGAGCGAGTGCTTGTGCGCGTCGAACTGGTAGTAGTCGTTGCTCAGGTCGGAGATGTGCACGAGGCCGTCGACGAACAGCTCGTCCAGCGTGACGAACAGGCCGAAGCCGGTGACGCCGCTGATGGTGCCCGGCAGGATCTCGCCGACGCGGTCCTGCATGTAGAAGCACTTGAGCCAGTTCTCGACGTCGCGGGTCGCTTCGTCGGCGCGCCGCTCGGTCTGCGAGCAGTGCTGGCCGAGCGCGCCCCAGTCCTCGCCCTGGTAGTGCTCGCCCTTCAGGATCGCCTTGATGCCGCGGTGCACCAGCAGGTCGGGATAGCGGCGGATCGGCGAGGTGAAGTGCGCGTAGGCCTCGTAGGAAAGGCCGAAGTGGCCCTGGTTCTCGGGGCTGTAGACGGCCTGGCGAAGCGAACGCAGCATCACCGTTTGCAGCAGGCCCGCGTACGGGCGGTCCTTGATGCGGGCAAGCAGCGCCGCGTAGTCCTTCGCCTGCGGCTCGTCGCCGCCGCCCAGCGCAAGGCCGAAGTCCTTCAGCATCGCGCGCAGCGCCTCGAGCTTCTCCGGCGTGGGGCCTTCGTGGACGCGGTAGAGCGTCGCCTGCTGGTTCGAGGAAAGGTAATCGGAGGCGCAGACGTTGGCCGCCAGCATGCATTCCTCGATCAGCCTGTGCGCGTCGTTGCGCTCGACGCGCACGATGCGCTCGATCTTGCCCTGGTCGTTGAAGATCATCTGCGTCTCCATCGACTCGAAATCGATCGCGCCGCGCTTGGCGCGCGACTTGAGCAGCGCCTGGAACACGCCGTAGAGCGGCGCTATGCGCTCGGGCACGACGGCGGGCACCGGCACCAGCGGCTCCTTGCCTTCGATCACGGCCGCCACCTGCGTGTAGGTCAGCCGCGCGCTGGAATGGATCACGCCCGGGAAGAACTTGTACTGCTTCACCGCGCCGCCGGCCGAGATCACCATGTCGCACACCATCACGAGGCGGTCGACATCGGGCTTGAGCGAGCACAGCTCGTTGGAGAGCGCCTCGGGCAGCATCGGGATGACGCGGCGCGGGAAATACACCGAGTTGCCCCGCTCGCGCGATTCGATGTCGAGCGCGTCCTTGGGCCGGACGTACTGGCTCACGTCGGCGATCGCGACCATCAGGCGGAAATCGCCGGACTTGCCGGGCGCGTGCTCGCACCACACCGCGTCGTCGAAGTCCCTCGCGGTCTCGCCGTCGATGGTGACGAAGTCGAGGTCGCGCAGGTCCTTGCGGCCCTTCAGGTCTTTCGCCGGCACGTCCTTGGGGAATTTCTCCGCCTGCGCTTCCGCCGCGCGCGAGAACACGTGCGGCAGGTCGTGCTTCCGGAGCGCGATCTCGATCTCCATGCCCGGGTCGGCATAGTTGCCGAGGATCTCGACGATGCGCGCGATCGCCTCCGCGTGGGAATCGGGATACTGGACGATCTCCGCGACCACGACCTGCCCCTTGCGCGCTCCCAGCGTCTGGCCGGGCTGTATCAAGATGTCCTGGCTGATGCGGCGGTTCTCGGCGACCACGTAGGCCACGCCGTGTTCCTCGAAGACGCGCCCGACGATCTTGTTGTTGGCGCGCTCGAGCACTTCGACGATCGCGCCTTCGCGGCGCCCGCGGCGGTCCACGCCGGATTCGCGCACCAGCACGGTGTCGCCGTGCAGCGCCTTGTGCATTTCCTTCGGGCCGAGGTAGAGGTCGGCCGATCCGTCATCGGGCGCGAGGAAGCCGAAGCCGTCGGGGTGCCCTTCGACGCGGCCCCGGATCAGCCCCGCCTTGCCGGCGACGAGGATCGCGCCGCGGCGGTTGCGGATCACCTGCCCCTGCCGCTCCATCGCGGCGATGCGGCGGGTGAAGCCCTCGGCCTCCGCCTCGTGGATGTCGAGCAGTCCGGCGAGCCTCGGCTCTTCGACCGGCACGCCCTCCTCTTCGAGCACCTTGAGGATCATCTCGCGCGAGGGCAGCGGGTTTTCGTATTTTTCCTGCTCGCGGGCAAGGTGGGGATCGGCCGAGCGGCGCGTGGCCTTGGCCGGCGCGGGTTTGGCGGGTTTCTTCTGATTGGACAAGAATTGTGCTTTCTTCTAAAATTGCGGGTTCTGCAGGTGTGGTTTCGGCCCAGATGGCGGAATTGGTAGACGCACTAGGTTCAGGTCCTAGCGGTGGCAACACTGTGGAGGTTCGAGTCCTCTTCTGGGCACCAGGTAATCGGGGCCAGACCTGAAATATTTGTCCATGCCGGGGCTGCCCGGCAGAGGGCAGGTATTTCGGGCCTGGCCCCGTTTGTTTTCATGGCTCGAACGGATGCGTGAGGACGATGGTCTCGTCCCGGTCCGGCCCGGTGGATATCAGCGCGACCGGGGCGCCGACCAGTTCCTCGAGTCGTTTCAGGTAGGAGCGCGCGTTGGCCGGAAGGCCGTCCAGCGACTTGATGCCGACGGTGCTTTCCTTCCAGCCCGGATGCTCCTCGTAGACAGGCTCGCAAATGGCGAGCGCCTCGGCGCCCACCGGCAGGATGTCGCGGGCGACGCCTTTCACCTTGTAGCCGATCGCGACGCGAATCGTGTCGAGGCCGTCGAGGACGTCGAGCTTGGTGATGCAGATGCCCGAGACGCCGTTCAATTGCACCGCGCGCTTCAGCGCCGCGGCATCGAACCAGCCGCAGCGGCGCGGCCTCCCGGTGACCGAGCCGTATTCATTGCCCTTCACGCGCAGGCGCTCGCCGACCTCGTCGTCGAGTTCGGTCGGGAACGGTCCGGCGCCGACGCGCGTCGCATAGGCCTTGGCGACCCCGAGGACGTAGTGCAGTTGCTGCGGGCCGACGCCGGCGCCGGCCGAGGCCTGCCCCGCGACGCAGTTCGATGAGGTGACGAACGGATAGGTGCCGTGGTCGACGTCCAGCAGCGCGGCCTGCGCGCCTTCGAAGAGCAGCGGCTTGCCTTCCCGGATCATCGCGTTCAGTTCGCTCGACACGTCGGCGACCATCGGCCTGATCTTCTCGGCGAGCAGGAGCGCCTCATCCAGGGTCGCCTGGAAGTCCACCGTGGCGGCCTTGTAGTAGTTCTTCAGCATGAAGTTGTGATAGTCGAGCGCCTCGCCCAGCTTGGCGGCGAAGCGTTCGCGCGCATACAGGTCCTGGATGCGGATCGCGCGGCGCGCGACCTTGTCCTCGTAGGCCGGGCCGATGCCGCGGCCCGTGGTGCCGATCTTGGCCTCGCCCTTGGCCAGTTCGCGCGCCTGGTCGATCGCCACGTGGTAAGGGAGGATCAGCACGCAGGCTTCGGAGACGCGCAACTGGCCGACCACGTCGATGCCGGCGCGTTCCAGTTCCGCGATCTCGTCCGTGAGCGCCTTGGGGCTCACCACCACGCCGTTGCCGATGAAGCAGCGCACCTTCGGGTGCATGATGCCCGAGGGGATCAGGCGCACGATGGTCTTCTTCTTGCCGATCACCAGCGTGTGGCCGGCATTGTGGCCGCCCTGGAAGCGCACGACTGCCTCGGCATGGTCGGTGAGCCAGTCGACGATCTTGCCCTTGCCCTCGTCGCCCCACTGGGTGCCGATGACTACAACGTTTCTTGCCATGGAGTCCCCTTACCTGCGTTTCGCGACGGTCCAGCGGCCGCCGCCGGGAACCAGGGTGCGGTCGCAGCCCAGTTCGTCCTCTGTGCCTTCGTGCCCGGGCAGCGCCTGCACGACCACTTCGCCCTGCGCCCTGAGCCGCGCGATTTCCGCCGCAAGCGCGGCATCGCCCCCTGCCGGCGCAAGGATCGCGCTCCTCGCCTCGCCATCGGCGACCAGCGCGGCCAATTGGCGCAGGTCCATGGTGAAACCGGTGGCGGCGCGCGCGCGCCCGAAGGCGCGGCCGATATCGTCGTAGCGTCCGCCTCGCGCCACCGCGTCGGGGCTGGACGGCGTGAACGCCGCGAAAACGATGCCGTTTTCGTAGTTGAAGCCGCCGAGTTCGGCCAGGTCGAAACCGAGGTCGACCCCGTCGCCCGCGAGCGCCTGCGCGAGGCGCTCCAGGTCGTCCAGCGCGGCGCCGATGCCTGCCACCGCGGGAAGCGCGCCGCGCGCCTTCGCAAGGACGCTGCGGTCCCCATGCAATCGCGGCAGGCTGCCGAAGGCCGCGGCGAGGTTGGCCTCCAGGCCGGTCGTCGCCTCCGCGATTCCTGCGGCGTTTCTCTGCTGCACCGCCTCGAAGAGCGCCTCGGCGCGTTCGCCATCGAGCGCGGCTGCCTGCGCCAGCGCGCGGAAGATGCCCGGCTGGCCGATGTCGAGCTTGACCCCGCCCACACCCGCCCTGGCGAGCGAGGCGAGCATCAGCCGCGCGATCTCGATGTCGGCCTCCAGTCCCTTGTGCCCGTAGAGCTCCGCGCCGATCTGCACGGGCTCGCGCGTGCGCGTCATGCCCGCCGGCCGCGTGTGCAGCACGCTGCCGCAGTAGCACAGGCGCGACACGCCCTTGCGGTCGAGCAGGTGCGCGTCGATGCGCGCCACCTGCGGCGTGTGGTCGGCACGCACGCCCATCATGCGACCCGAAAGCTGGTCGACGATGCGGAAGGTGGCGAGGTCCATGTCGTGCCCCGTGCCGGTCAGGAGCGATTCCACGTACTCGGCCAGCGGCGGCATCACCAGCTGGTAGCCATGCACTTCGAACTCGTCGAGGATGCGCCGGCGCAGGCGTTCCATCGCGCGCGCCTCGCGCGGCAGGATGTCCTCGATGTGCTCGGGAAGAAGCCAGCGGCGCATGGGAGCCCCTAGTGGAGCGCGGCCAGCACGACGAAGCCTACGACGATCGACATCAGCCCGATGAAGCGCAACTGCCCGTCGCTCAACTGCATCACGCGCCGGAAGGTCTCGCGCCAGACCTTCGGCGCGACCAGCGGCAGGCAGCCCTCTATCACCAACATGAGCGCGAACGCGGACGCGAGGATTTCCATCTCGGCCGGACCGTCCTTCCCGGGCGCTTACTTGGCACCCTTGCCGGGGCTCTTCAGGTACCTGAAGAAATCCGAATTCGGGTCGAGCACCATCACGTCGGACTTGTTCTTCAGCCCGGCGCGATAGACCTCGAGGCTCTTGTAGAAGCTGTAGAACTCGGGGTTCCTGCCGAAGGCATCGGCGTAGATCTTCGTGGCCTGCGCGTCGCCGTCGCCCTTGGTCTTCTGGGCATCGCGATACGCTTCGGCGACGATCACCTGGCGCTGGCGATCGGCGTCGGCCTTGATCTTCTCGCCCTCGGCCTGGCCGGTGGAGCGCAACTCGTTGGCCTGGCGCTTCCTCTCCGACTCCATGCGGCGATACACGTCGGACGAGATCTCCGGCACGAGGTCGACGCGCTTCAGGCGCACGTCGACGATCTCCACGCCGATCTTGCGCACGTCCTTGTCGACGTTCTCGGCGACGTACTGCATGATCTTCTCGCGCTGGCCGCTGACCACGTCGTGCACGGTGCGCTTGGCGATCTCGGCGCGCAGCGCGTCGTTGATCGTCTGCAGGATGCGGCTTTCGGCCGCGGCGGGTTCGCCGCGAACGCTGACGTAGTACTGCTTCACGTCGTTGACGCGCCACTTGACGAAGGAGTCGACCAGCACGTTCTTGTTTTCCGTGGTGAGGAAGCGCTCCGCGTCCTTGGAGTCCGCCGTCTGGATGCGCATGTCGAACAGGCGCACGTTCTGCAGCATCGGGACGAGGAAATACAGACCGGGGGACGTCTGCACGTCGATCACTTCGCCCAGCTGGAACTTGATCGCGGCCTTGCGCTGGTCGATCGTGTACATGCTCATGCTCAGCACGAGCAGCGCGATGACCACCGACACGACGACGAAAGTGAGGGAGCGTTTCATGTCAGCGCGCCTCCCTTTCGCGGGAACGGGCCGCATCCCTCGCGCGCGCCGGATCGGGCGCCGCCGCGGCGGGCACTTCCGGCACGGTCGTGCCGGCGCGTGGCGGCGGTTCGAGCGTCGCGGCTGCCGTCGCGCCTGCCGCCTGCATCAACTGGTTGAGCGGCAGGTAGAGCAGGTTCTGGCCGCTCTTCGAGTCGACCAGCACCTTGCTGGTGTTGCTGAGTATCTGCTGCATCGTTTCGAGGTACATCCGGTCGCGCGTCACCGCGGGCGCCTTTTCGTATTCGGTGAGGATCTGGCGGAAGCGCGACGCATCGCCCGTGGAGCTCACCACCAGGCTCTGCTTGTAGCCGTTGGCCTCCTCGATCAGGCGGGCGGCGACGCCGCGCGCCTTGGGCACGACGTCGTTGGCGTAGGCCTCGCCCTCGTTCTTGAAGCGCTGCTTGTCCTGCTGCGCGCGCACCACGTCGTCGAACGCCGCCTGAACCTGCTCGGGCGGCTGCACGTTCTGCAGGTTGACGGTCGTGATGTTGATGCCGGTCTTGTAGCGGTCGAGCAACTGCTGCATCAGCGCCTTCACGCGCGCCGAGATCTCGCTGCGGCCCTGGTTGAGCACGAAATCCATCTTGCTTCGGCCGACCGTCTCGCGGATCGAGGTCTCGGCGGCCTGCAGCACGTTGTCGTCGGGGTTCTTGTTGTTGAAGAGGTAGTCCTCGGGGTTCTTCAGCGTGTACTGGATGGCGACCTGCACGTCGACGAGGTTCTCGTCGTCGGTGAGCATCAGCGCTTCCTGCGGCTGCTTGTTCTTGGAGTTGCTCCGGTAGCCGACTTCGACGGTGCGCACCTGCGAGATGTTGACCACCTCGAC
Source organism: uncultured beta proteobacterium (assembly GCA_963849005.1). Taxonomy (GTDB): domain Bacteria; phylum Pseudomonadota; class Gammaproteobacteria; order Burkholderiales; family Usitatibacteraceae; genus CAWKGC01. The sequence continues at coordinate 21,932 of CAWKGC010000025.1, forward strand.
CGATTCGATCGGGAACGGCCAGTGCCAGTTGGGCCCCGGTTGCGTCACCTGCGTGAAGCGGCCCAGGCGCAGTTCGACGCCGCGGCGGCCTTCATCGACGATGTAGAAGCCGCTCGCCAGCCACACCGCGAGGATGAGCCCGAGGATGGCAACCACCGAACCGCCGAAGAACGCGCCCGAGGGGCCGCTGCCCGGCGTCCCGCCCGAGGGCGGGGCGGGATCGCGTCCCTTGGCGCCGAACAGCCCGCCGAGCTTCTGGTTCAGCTTCTTCAGGATCTCGTCCAGGTCGGGCGGTCCTTCGTTGTTGCGTTTTCCCCATTGGGGATCATTTTGGGACATGGTCGGGCCGGACGCGGATGGGACGTTGATGGAGGTGCGGGTGAAGGGACGGAATTTCAATGGGCCGCGAGCGCGGCAGCGGTGCGCCCGGACTCGCCACGGGCCTTCGCCGCGCGGGCAATTTCGGCAAGGCATTCGCGGAGTTGCGCGATTCCCGCGCCGCTCACGGCGCTCAGGCGAATCGATGAAATTTTACCATACTCGTCGCGCTCGACCCGGGGCTCGGGGTCGGCGGTGAGGTCGATCTTGTTCATGGCCGTCACCTGCGGCACCCGGTCGGCGCCGATCTCGGCGAGCACCGCCTGGACGTCCTCGATCTGGCGCTCGCGCATCGTGTTGGCGGCATCGACGACGTGCAGCAGGAGGTCCGCGTCGGTCGCCTCGTCCAGCGTGGCGCGAAACGCGGCCACCAGCCCGTGCGGCAGGTCGCGGATGAAGCCGACCGTGTCCGACAGCGTGATCTCGATGCCGCCCGCGGCGTCCTGCATCCAGGCGCGGCGCGTGGTGGTGTCCAGCGTGGCGAAGAGCTTGTCGGCCACCAGCGTCCCGGCGCGCGCAAGCCGGTTGAAGAGCGTCGACTTGCCGGCGTTGGTGTAGCCGACGATCGCCACGCGGAAGACGCCGGAGCGGGAGCGGCCCGAGCGCTGGGTGTCCCTCTGGCGGCCCACCTTCTTCAGGCGGTCCTTAAGGAGCTTCACGCGGTCGGCGATCATGCGGCGGTCGAGCTCGATCTGCTTTTCGCCCGGGCCGCCGCGCAGGCCCTGCCCGCCTTGCTGGCGCTCGAGGTGGGTCCAGCCGCGCACCAGGCGCGTCGAGAGATGCTGCAGGCGGGCGAGTTCCACCTGCAGCTTGCCTTCGTGCGAGCGCGCCCGGAGCGCGAAGATTTCAAGGATGAGGTCGGTGCGGTCGAGCACGCGCACGGTGAGGTCCGGGGTCGCGAGCGCCTTCTCGAGGTTGCGGATCTGCGCGGCCGAAAGCTGGTGGTTGAACACCACCATCTTCGAATGCGCCTGGATCACCGCCTGCTTCAATTCCTCGACCTTGCCGCTGCCGGCAAAAGTGGCGGCATCGGGGCGGTCGCGCTTGCCCTCGATCACCGCGGCCACGTCGCCTCCCGCGCTCGAAACGAGCTCGCGCGCCTCCGCGATGCCCTCGGCCTTCAGCGGATCGCCGAAATCGAGGCACACGAGGACAACGGGAACGGCGGGAGCGAGTCTCTCAGCCATGACGGGGCGGGGCGCTTGCCGGCGAGGCTGCGCCAGGGGACCTTCGAAGGGAAATGTCAGGCTTCCTGTCCGTTCTCAACCGGGATCGATACCGGCCGGGCCGGCACCACGGTGGAGATGGCGTGCTTGTAGACCATCTGCGTCACGGTGTTCTTGAGGAGCACGACATACTGGTCGAATGACTCGATCTGGCCCTGCAGCTTGATGCCATTGACGAGGTAGATCGAGACCGGGACATGCTCCTTGCGAAGCACATTCAGGAACGGGTCTTGTAGCAATTGCCCTTTGTTGCTCATTGTTCTAACCCCTTGTTTGACCGGGTATTTCGGCGGCGCGGCAGACCCACGCCCTACCGAATCTTGGAATAGCCATTTGACTCTACTGCAAAGCAGCAATCTCCGCCACCCGGGGGAACGCCCCGCCCCCAGCGAAACAGACACCGTCCCTGCCGCGTAGTTCCGGCCCTCAATTGGGGTCAGAGACGCAATTTGGGGTCAGAGACGCAATTGCGACTCTGACCCCAAATTGCGTCTCTGACCCCAACTACAACTATTTCTTGTCCTTGCCGCCGTAGGTCTTGCGGCCGTGGATCTTGTCGCGGCGGCGCTTGGCTTCCTGCCGGGGGGTGAGCAGGTTGCGCTTCTTCTCGGCGTAGGGATTTTCGCCCTGCTTCAGTTCGATGCGAAGCGGCGTGCCCTTCAGCTTGAAGACCCTGCAGAAGGTGTTCTCGAGGTAGCGCCGGTAGTCCTTGCCGATGCGGTTCACCGAGGTGCCGTGGATCACCACGATGCGGCGGGTTGCTGCCGCCCTGGTGGGCGTAGCGCAGCTTCGGCCGGATCTTGCCGCGCGAGCGGCGGCTGGTGCTGGACGGTGGCGTCCATCAGGGCGCGCGTGAGCTTCGGCGTCGACAGCTTGGCGAACGCCGCGGCGTAAGCGCGGTCCACGGCCTGGAAAAGCGGCTTGAGCCCGGTGCCCTTCAACGCCGAGATGTGGTGGAACTCGGCGAATTCGAGGTGCGAGAGCTTGCGCTCCAGGTCGGTCTTCACCGAATCGCGCTCGCGATTCGGGCAGCCCGTCCCATTTGTTCACCGCCACCACCAGCGCGCGGCCGGACTCGAGGATGAAGCCGGAAATGTGCGCGTCCTGTTCCGAGACCCCTTGCCGCGCGTCGACCACCAGCACCACCACGTTGGCGCGCTCGATCGCCTGCAGCGTCTTCACCACGGAGAATTTCTCCACCGCCTCCCAGACCTTGCCCCGCTTGCGCAGCCCCGCGGTGTCGATGAGCGTGTAGGTCCTGCCGGCCATCTCGAGGATCACGTCGATCGCATCGCGCGTGGTGCCCGGCTGGTCGAAGGCGATCACGCGCTCCTCGCCGAGCAGGCGGTTTACCAGCGTCGACTTGCCGACGTTGGGCCGGCCGACGATGGCGATGCGCGGGTGCTCGGGCTCCTCCGGCTCGGCCACGCCGGGCGGGAAATTGGCGAGCGAATCGGCGACGAGCTGGCTGATGCCCTCGCCGTGCGAGGCGGAGATGGCGCGCGGCTCGCCGAGGGCGAGCTCATGGAACTCGGCCGTCGACGATCGACTCGTTCATGCCCTCGGTCTTGTTGACCACGAGGTAGATCGGCTTCGACAGGCGCGCGCAGTTCCTCGGCGATGCGCCGGTCCTGCTCGCTCAGCCCGGCGCGCCCGTCGACGACGAAGAGGATCGCGTCGGCCTCGGCCATCGCCTGCTCGGTCTGGCGCGCCATCTCGTGCAGGATGCCGTCCTTCGCGATCGGCTCGAAGCCGCCGGTGTCCACGACGAGGTAGGGCCGCCCGCCGCCGCGGCCCTCGCCGTAGTGGCGGTCGCGGGTGAGGCCGGGGAAGTCCGCCACCAGCGCGTCGCGCGACTTGGTCAGGCGGTTGAACAGCGTCGACTTGCCGACGTTCGGCCGGCCGACGATGACGAGCGTCGGGATCACTAGAGCGAAATCGAGTAGAGGTTGCCGCCGGCGGTCTGCACGAAGATGGCCTTGCCGGACGCCGCCGGCACGATCGCGTTGATCGGCGTGCCGTCCGTGGCAAAGCGCCCGATCATCGACCCGTCCTCGGGCGAGATGAAGTGCAGGAAGCCCTCGACGTCCCCGACCACGACGTTGCCGTCGACGACCACGGGCGAGGTGAGCTTGCGGCGCGCGAGCTTGTCCTGCTTCCAGATGTTGGCGCCGGAATTGCGGTCGAGGGCGACCACCATGCCGTCGACGTCCGCGGCGTAGAAGTAGCGGCTGTCGCCGGCGATCGAGTTGGCGCTGGAGATGTCGCGCGACCAGACCAGGTTGCTGCTGGCGATCTCGAAGCACGCGATCTTGCCCTGGTAGGCCGCGGCGCAGATGCGCCCGCCCTCGATCAGCGGCACGCCGCCGACGTCGGAGATGCGCTCCAGCTCCGTGGCGCCGCGCGGCAGCGCGAGCGTCGCCTCCCACGTGAGCTTGCCGTCCGCGAGGTCGAGTGCGATCAGCTTGCCGCCGGGGTAGCCCGCGACCACTTCGGTGCGGGTCGCGATCACGCCGGCGTCGGAGCGCAGCGTGAGCGCGGGAGAAGCGCGCTGGTAGATCCAGCGGCGCTTGCCGTCGGCCGCATTGAGCGCCAGCACGCGGCCGTCCGAGGTGCGCAGCACCACGGCCCCGCCCGCGAGCGCAGGAGGCGCCAGCACTTCGCCGGCGACCGGCGTCTTCCACAGTTCCTTGCCGGCATTGTCGAAGGCCAGCACATCGCCTTTCGTCGTGACCACGACGACGCGACCGTCCGCGGAGCCGACCCCGGAGGCGAGCTTGGCGCCGGCCTCGATGCGCACCACCTGCTTGCCGGTCGCCGCGTCCAGGATCGAAACGGTTCCGTCCGCCGCGGCCGTGGCGACCTTGTCCCCGTCGACGGCCGGGAAGAAACGGTAGCCTGCCGACTTGCCCACCGAGGCCTGCCAGAGCGCCCTGGGCGCGACCCGCTGCTCGATGTCGGTGAGTTTCATCGGGCGCTTGCTCTCGTCCTTCGAGCCCGGCATCCAGCTCGGCAGCACGTTGCCCAGGCTCGGCGGCTTGGGCATTTCCGGCATGTAGGCGCAACCGCCCGCCAGCACCGCCAGCACCACTGCCGCCGCGCGCTTCATTTGCTTCCGCCCAGCGCGTCGAGCTTGATCTGCGAGACCGACTTCATCGGCCCGCGCGCGCCGGCCTTCTCGACCGCCGCCTTGTACTGCGCGCGCGCCTCGTCGATGCGGCCCTGCGCGTGGAACACGTCGCCCTTCAGGTCCGCGACCATCGACGCGAACGCCTCGTCGGTGTTGCCGTCGAGCACCTTCAGCGCCTCGGGGTATTTCTTTTCGTCGAGCAGGACGGCGCCCAGGCGGATGCTGGCGATCCCGCGATGCGACTGCGCGCCCTTGTCGGCCACCCACTCCAGCCGGCTGCGCGCGGCGGGCAGGTCGTTGCGGTCGAACGCGTCCTTCGCGAGCACCAATTGCGCCTGCGAGGCATAGAACGAGCGCGGGTGCTTCGCGACCAGGAGGTCAGCGGCCTCGACCAGTTTCCTGGGGTCGGCGCGCGACTTGGTGACCTCGGCGAACATCTTCGCCGCATCCTCGGCCTGCGACTGCGTCCAGTACTGCCAGCCCTTCCAGCCGGCCAGCGCGAGGAGGAAGGTGGCGATGCCGGCATAGACGTACTTGCCGTTGGCGCCCCACCAGTCCTTGATTTCGTCGATGCGTTCCTGTTCTTCGAGATCGTACGGTCCTGCCATGGGAGTTCCTTGGGGATTGGTCTTCGGGAATTGCGCGGAGCCGGGAAGGCCCGCTACGAATCGGTGCGGAGGCGGGCGACCGCCTCCTCGAAGGCGAGCAACTGCTGCTCGCCGGGAATGCGCAGCGGTTTAAGCGCGAGCTTGCCGGCCGCGATCTCCTCGTCGCCGAGGATGATAGCAAAGCGGGCGCCACTGGCATCGGCCTTCTTCATCTGCGATTTCATGCTGCCATCGCCGGCGATGACGACTTCGAGGCCGGCGTCGCGCAGTCGTTCCGCGGCGATCCAGGCGGCGCGAAATGCCGCTTCGCCCGCATGGATGACGAAGGCATCGGGCGCCTGCTCCGCCCGGGCGCCGCCCGCCTGCATGGCCAGCAGGACGCGCTCCATGCCGAGGCCGAAACCGCAGGCCGGCGTGGCCTTGCCGCCCAACTGCTCGAACAGGCCGTCGTAGCGGCCGCCGCCGGTGATGGTCGACTGCGCGCCGATCGCGTTCGACACCCACTCGAACACCGTGCGGTTGTAGTAGTCCATGCCGCGCACCAGCCTCGCGTTCACCTCGAATTCCAGGCCGGCATCGGCAAGCAGGCCTTGCAGCGCCTCGAAGTGGCGCGCCGCGCCGTCGCCGAGGAAGTCGAGCAGCTTCGGCGCCCCTTCGATCATGGCCTGCATCGCCGGGTTCTTCGAATCGAGGATGCGCAGCGGGTTGGAGTGCAGGCGCCGCTTCGCATCCTCGTCGAGCAGGCCGGCATGCTTCTCGAAGTGCGCGACCAGCTTCTCGCGATGCCGCAGGCGGTCCGCCGCATCGCCGATGGAGTTCACCTGCAGCTCCACGCCCGCGAGGCCGAGCGATTTCCAGAGCCGCGCGAGCATGACGATCTGCTCGGCGTCGACATCCGGCCCGGCGAAGCCGAGCGCCTCGACGTCGTACTGGTGAAACTCCCGCTGGCGTCCCTTTTGCGGGCGCTCGTAGCGAAACATGGGGCCCGCCGTCCATACCCGCAACGGGGCGTTGTAGAGGAAGTTGTGCTCGATGGCGGCGCGCACGATGCCGGCGGTGGCCTCGGGACGCAACGCCAGGCTTTCGTCGTTGCGGTCGGGAAAGACGTACATCTCCTTCTCGACGATGTCGGTCATTTCGCCCAGGCCGCGGACGTACAACGCGGTCGGCTCGACGATGGGCGTGCGGATGTTGCGATAGCCGTACTGGCGGAACACCGCGCGGCAGGCGTCTTCCAGCCTTTCCCAAAGCGGGGTCGCATCCGGCAGCACATCCTCCATGCCCCGGATGGCCTGGAGTTTCGCGCTCACGTGCCGACCGCCTGGATGGCGATGGTCTTCTTCCTGGGCCGCGCCTCGCGCGCCGCGCCCGGCGCATAGCGCGTGGCGACGTATTCCTCGACGATCGCCTGGAATTCCTCGGCGATGCGCCCGCCCTTCAGCGTCACGGTCTTTTCGCCGTCGACGTACACCGGCGCCACCGGCCGCTCGCCCGAGCCCGGCAGCGAGATGCCGATGTCGGCGAGCTTGGATTCGCCCGGCCCGTTGACCACGCAGCCCATCACCGCGACGTGCATTTCCTCCACGCCCGGGTACTTCGATTTCCAGGCCGGCATCTGCTCGCGCAGGTAGTCCTGGATCTTGCCGGCGAGTTCCTGGAAAAAGGTGCTGGTGGTGCGCCCGCAGCCGGGGCACGCGGACACCATCGGCGTGAAGGAACGCAGGCCCATCGTCTGCAGGATTTCCTGCGCGACGATGACCTCTTTCGTGCGGTCCCCGCCCGGTTCGGGGGTGAGCGAAATGCGGATGGTGTCGCCGATGCCCTCCTGCAGCAGCACGCCGAGCGCCGCGGTGGAGGCGACGATGCCCTTGGAGCCCATGCCGGCCTCGGTGAGCCCGAGGTGCAGCGCGTAGTCGCAGCGGCGCGCCAGCTCGCGGTACACGCTGATCAGGTCCTGCACGGCGGACACCTTGGCAGAGAGGATGATGCGGTCGGCGGGCAGGCCGATGGCGACCGCCTGCGCGGCGCTCTCCAGCGCCGAGACGATGATCGCCTCGCGCATCACCTCGTCGGCCCCGAGCGGCGCGGCGAGCGCGGCATTCGCGTCCATCATGCGCGCCAGCAGTTCCGGGTCGAGCGAGCCCCAGTTCACGCCGATGCGCACCGGTTTCGCGTAGCGCGCCGCGGTCTCTATCATCATCGAGAACTGCTCGTCGCGTTTCGCGCCGTGGCCGACGTTGCCCGGATTGATTCGGTACTTGTCGAGCGCCGCGGCGCATTCGGGCACCTGCGCGAGCAGCTTGTGGCCGTTGAAATGGAAGTCCCCGACCAGCGGCACGCTGATGCCCTCGGCCGCGAGCCGGTCGCGGATCAGCGGCACCTGCCGCGCCGCTTCGAGCGTGTTCACGGTGATGCGCACGATTTCGCTGCCGGCCCGGGCAAGCGCTGCCACCTGGTCGGCGGTGGACTTCGCGTCCTCGGTATCGGTGTTGGTCATCGACTGCACCAGGATGGGCGCGTCGCCGCCGATCAGCTTGTCGCCGACCCGCACCTGCCGGGAGATCCTGCGCGCTATCGAGGCCATGGCATTTCAGTCGAGCGTGAAGCGGGCCACCGCCGCGCGCGTGTGCGGGGCGAGGTCGAAATCCTTGTCGCCGTAGGTCATCTTCACCTCGGGCGCGTTGCCGATCCATACCGTGAAGGGCGGCTTGCCCACGACCTCGGCATCGCTGCCCTTGGGATTGATCTTCGAGATCAGCGTACGGCCGCGCGCGTCCTTGACCTCGATCCAGGACGGGCCGCTGAACGCGAAGCGCAGCGACTTCGATCCCGGCGGGACGCTCTCGCCCGCCGCGGCCGGGGCCGGGGCCGGCAGCAAGGCAGGCTTGGCCGCGACAGGAGGCGCGAAAGGATCCGGAAACGGAGCGGTCTCGGCGACGGACGGCGGTGGCGCCGCGGGCGACACGGGCTGCGCTGGCGGGGCCGAAGCCTGCGGTTCGGCGGGCGAAGGGAACGAGCGCGCCGGTTCCGGTTGCAGGGTAAGGATGGGTTGCGAAGCCACGATCGCGGGCTTCTTCACTTCCGTCGCCGCGGCCGGCAATGCGCCCGGGCGCATGAAGAACCACCAGTAGAGCGCGGCAAATGCGAGCACCACGCATGTCGCCGCGATGAACGCCGCCTTCACGTAAGGGCCGGAGAATCGCTCGCCGAGCGGATCGAAGCGGATGTTCTGGGTCGGGACGACGATTCCCGGGGCGGTGGCGCGGGGCTGCGCGCGGTCGAGCTCCGCGACCAGCACTGCCGGGTCGAGGCCGAGGGCCTTGGCATAGTTGCGCACGAATCCGCGCAGGAAGGTGCCGCGCGGCAAGCGCGCGAAATCGTCCGTCTCCATCGCCTCGACCTGCATGGTGCTGATGCGCAGGCGTTGCGCGATGTCGGCCCGGGACAGGCCCTGGCGCTCGCGTTCCGCGGCCAGCGCCGGTCCCGGCGTGCGAACTGGATTTTCCGCTGCGATGTCCATGGGTAACGCGAAAGGCTCAGTTGCCCTGGGTCGCGTCGCGCAGCTGCACCGAATCCGGATAGCGGCGCCGCAATTGCTGGATCACGCTCGACTCGTTGGCCTTGTCGCCCGTTGCGCGGGCGACCTTCACCGCCAGCAGGAGCATGTCCGCATTGGGCTCGGAGACGCTCGAGTAGCGCGCGATGTAGTTGCCGGCGTCCTTGAGGCGGCCGTTCTGGTACGACAGCTGCGCCATGGCCTGCAGCGCCTGTATCAGGTTGGGCTGGATCGCGAGCGCCCGGCGAAAGTACGTTTCCGCCTCCACGTTGCGCCCCTGCTTCATCTCGCAAAGCCCCGCGTTGAGAAGCGGTTTCTCCGGCGTCGGATAGAGCGTGTCGCCCATCACGCGCTGGAAATAGGACATGCCTCGCGTCGCCTCGCCGCGCTGGCACAGGTACCAGCCGTAATTGTTGAGGACCTCGGAATCGTTGGGCGCGATGTTCAACGCCTGTTCGAAGGACTGCGCGGCGAGGGCGTCCTCCTTGAGTTCCATGTAGACCAGTGCCTGCATGTTGTAGGCGCTGACGTATTTCGGGTCGTCCTTGATCGCCAGCCGCGTCTCGGTCAGGGCGATCGGCAACTGGTTGCGCGAGTAGTACGCCCCTGCCAGCTCGGTGTGGATCTCGGCCCGGCGGCGCGCGCTCGAAAAGGCGGAGTCCTGGACCTGGCGCGTCTCCACGGTGGTCTCGGACACGCATCCGGCGGCGGCAAGCGCGCAAAGCGCCACGACGAGGGGGCGGTTCATGCCGCGGCCCGCGAAATCCTGTGGACCTTGCGCTTCATGCGATCGACCACCTGCCCGGCGAGCTGGCCGCAGGCCGCGTCGATGTCGTCGCCGCGCGTCTTCCTTACCGTGACGACGAAGCCCGCGGCGAGCACCAGCTCGCGGAAGCGGTAGAGGCGGTCGTCGCGGCTCCGCGCGAAGCCCGAGTCGGCGAAGGGGTTGAACGGGATCAGGTTCAGCTTGCTCGGTACGCGCTTCATGATCTCGATCACCTCGCGGGCATTGTCGGGAGAATCGTTGACGCCGTCGAGCATCACGTACTCGAAGGTGATGAAATCGCGCGGCGCCACTTCAAGATAGTCGTTGCACGCGGCAAGCAGCTGGTCGAGCGGATAGCTCGCGTTGATCGGCATGATGCTGGTGCGCAGGGCATCGTTCGGGGCATGGAGGCTCACGGCGAGCGCCACCGGCAGCCGCGCCTTCAGCCTGGCGATCATCGGCACGACGCCGGAGGTGGACAGCGTCACGCGCCGGCGCGACAGCCCGTAGCCGTGGTCGTCGAGCATGATCTCCATCGCATCGGCGACGTTGTCCAGGTTGTTGAGCGGCTCGCCCATGCCCATCATCACCACGTTGGTGACCGGGCGCGGGCTGAGGATCTCGGCGTCCTCGTAGCGGCGCGCGGCCACCTTTCCCTCGGCGGCAAGCTCGGCGATGCGGCGATTGGCGAACCAGAGCTGGCCGATGATCTCCGCGACGGTGAGGTTGCGGTTGAAGCCCTGCCGTCCCGTCGAACAGAACTTGCAGTCGAGCGCGCAGCCGACCTGCGAGGACACGCACAGCGTGCCGCGGTCCTCCTCGGGAATGTAGACGACCTCGATGCCGTTGCCGGTGCCCACGTCGAGCAGCCACTTCACGGTGCCGTCGCGCGACACGTGCTCCGTCATCACCGACGGCGCCACGATCGCCATGTTCGCCGCCAGCGTCGCGCGCAGCCCCTTGGCAAGATCGGTCATCGCGTCGAAGTTGTCCGCGCCCCGCTGGTGGAGCCAGCGGAACACCTGCTTCGCGCGGAACGGCTTCTCGCCCAGCGTCGCGAAATGCGCGGTCAGGCGGGGCAGCGTGAAATCGAGGAGGTTCGCGGGCACGTCGGCCTCGTCAGCTTCGCGCTCAGCGCGAATAGACCTGGTGCTGCGGGAAGAAATAGGCGATCTCGGCCGCCGCGGTTTCCGCCGCGTCCGAGCCATGCACCGCGTTGGCGTCTATGGAATCGGCGAAGTCCGCGCGGATGGTGCCCGCCGCGGCCTTCTTCGGATCGGTGGCGCCCATCAGGTCGCGGTTCCTGGCGATGGCGCCCTCGCCTTCGAGCACCTGCACCATCACCGGGCCGGAAATCATGAAGGACACGAGGTCGTTGAAGAACGGCCGCGCCTTGTGCACCGCGTAGAAGCCCTCGGCATCGGCCCGGGACAGGTGCATCATCCGCGCGGCGACGACCTTGAGGCCGCTTTTCTCGAAACGGGCATAAATCTGGCCGATGACGTTCTTGGCCACGGCATCGGGTTTGATGATCGAAAGGGTGCGCTCGACAGCCATGAAAATCTCCGCTAACTGTGTGAATAATCTAGCCTTTCAGTATAGCACAGGCGACTTGCCCCGGCTAGCCGGCAATCACCTCGGAAGCGCCGCCCAGCGTGGTTCCAGGCCCTCGCCGCCCGCTTCGCTCCGGTAGTCCGCGGCGATGCCGATCCCCGGGGCCCAGACCAGCCGGCCGCCGTGGAAAAGCAGCGGCATGCGCTGCCTGTGCCAGTGCGGGATCGCGTGTTCCTGGAGCAGGTTCTTGAGCGTGCGCGTGGGCCGGCCCGCCTCCAGGCGCAAGCGCTCGCCGCCGCTGCGGCAGGCCACGGCCCAGCCTTCCTCGCGAGTCCGCGCGAGGGCGATTCCACCGCCGCAAACGCGAGCGAAGGTGATCGTCCCGCCGCCGGCAGGCCAATCGAGGTGCGTTTCGCCGCGCCACTCGATCGGCGCGCCGGGCGGCGCCAGCTTTCCTTCCTCGATCGAGACGTGGTCGCGGTGCCTGAGCAGCGTGGCGCCGTCATGGTCGATGCGCACCTGCCGGTCGCGCCGCGCGCCGAACAGCTGCCGCACCATCTCGTCCAGCCGCGCCTCGCTCGGCATGGCGAGCGCATTCAAGTCGAGAAAGGCCCTCAGCGCATTGCCCTGCCGCGCCTCGCCCAGCGCCGAGAGCCGGTCGAGCGGCAGCGGCTCCCCCGGCGCAAGCGGCCCGCTGTCGTCGCGGGCCAACTCGGCGAGCAGGCTCTCGGCGCGCGCGGCGTTGCGCGCCAGCCGCGCCAGCGAATCGCGAAAGCGCGGGATGCGCCCGGACAGCCTGGGCAGGATCTCGTTGCGCAGGAAATTGCGGTCGAACCCGGTATCGGCGTTCGATTCGTCCTCGATCCATTCGAGCCGCCGCGAACGCGCATATGCCTCGATGTCCGCGCGCGCGGCCCCAAGCAGCGGCCGCAGCAAGCGCGCCATGCCGACCATGCCGCCCGCCTCTGCCATCGCCGCGAGGCCCTTCAGCCCGGTGCCGCGCAACGCGTGCAGGAGCACGGTTTCCACCTGGTCATCGAGGTGATGGGCCAGCACGATGAAATCGGCGGCCTGCCGCGCGAATGCGCCGCGGCGCGCGTCGCGCGCCGCCGCTTCCAGCCCGAGCCCCGCGCCGCGCGGGACATCGACGCGCTCGATCGAGACAGGCACGCCGGTCCGCTCGCACAGGTCCGCGCAGAACGCCGCCCAGCGATCGGCATTCGGCGACAGGCCGTGATGCACGTGCACGGCGGCAAGCGCGAAGCCGCGCGCCTTGCGCAAGGAGCAGAGCAGGTCCAGCAGCACCACGGAGTCGACACCGCCCGACAGCCCGACGCACAGCCGGTCGCCGCGCGATACGTGGCGCGCGAGGCAGGACTGCGTGGTTTCGACCAACGAACCGGGAACGGCGCGCTTCGCTGCCATGGACCAGCCCCTACTCGGCAAGCTCCTTGAACTTGCCGAAGTTCACCAACCGGTCCTGCCGGCGTTCCAGCAGCTCCTCGGTCTTCAGGTCCTGCAGCGTGCGCAGGTGGTCCTGGATCGCCTTCTTCAGGCTCTTCGCCGCCTCCGCCGGGTCGCGGTGCGCGCCTCCCAGCGGCTCGGCGACTACCTTGTCGACGAGGCCGAGGGCTTTCAGCTTGGGCGCCGTGATGCCGAGCGCGTCGGCCGCTTCCTCGGCGTTCTCGGGGCTCTTCCACAGGATCGCGGCGCATCCCTCGGGCGAGATCACGGAGTAGGTTGAGTACTGCATCATCAGCGTGACGTCGCCCACCGCGATCGCGAGCGCGCCGCCCGAGCCGCCCTCGCCGATGATCGACACCACCACCGGCACGCGCAGCCCGGCAAGCACGTAGAGGTTCTCCCCGATCGCCTCCGACTGGCCGCGTTCTTCCGCGCCGATGCCCGGATAGGCCCCGGGGGTATCGATGAAGGTGAGCAGCGGGATGCCGAACTTCTCCGCGAGCTTCATGAGGCGCAGCGCCTTGCGGTAGCCCTCGGGGCGCGGCATGCCGAAGTTGCGGTAGATCTTGTCGTTGGTGTCGCGGCCCTTCTGGTGGCCGATCACCATCACCGACTGGCCGTTGAAGCGCGCGAGCCCGCCCACGATCGCGGGATCGTCGGAGAACGCGCGGTCGCCGTGCATCTCCTCGAAATCGGTGGTGAGCGCGTTGACGTAGTCGAGCGTGTACGGGCGCTGGGGATGGCGCGCGACCTTGGAGACCTGCCACGAGCTGAGCTTCGCGTAGATTTCCTTGGTGAGCTGGTGGCTCTTCTTCGTCAGCCGCTCGATCTCCTGCGAGATGTCGACCGCGGAGTCGTCCTGCACGAAGCGCAGTTCCTCGATCTTCTGCTCGAGTTCGGCGATCGGCTGCTCGAAATCCAGAAAGCTTGTCTTCACGTAATGGACCGGGAAGCCTTGGTCGGGGAATGATAGCAGCCTGCCCCATGGCCAGGCTGAGCGGGCACTTCGCTGTCCGGGATGCGCAGTTCGTCGCCACGAGCGGGAGGCGGGTCCACTTTCCGTCCCCGGGAGTCGGGTTACGGGGCCTGGAAAGAGGACCCGCCTCCCGCCCGAGACGCCGGTGGCGCGCCACAAAATTCATCGCACACAGTTGCAACAGCGGTCGCCAACCACGCTACCGAGGGACCGGATTCCTGTTGCCAATTCCGTTCAACCGCGCCGGGCGAGGCGGGTGGAAATGGAAAATCGGGGTCAGACCCTTTTTCGCGAGTGCGCTGGCGTCAAGGAGACATAGGGTCTGACCCCGATTTTCCCTTCGATTTCCGGGTCCCCGCCCGCCCGGCACGCTTGCGGTTGCCGGAATTGGCAACAGGAATCCGGTCCCGACCACCCGTCCCGACGCGCTTGCGGTTGCCGGAGTCGCGAACTTGAATCTTGCCCCGCGACCTGCAACGGAAACGAGCCAAGTTACAATGGCAACATGGCAATGCGCCTCACGAAAATCGTCACCCGCACGGGCGACAACGGCACCACCGGCCTTGGCGACGGCACGCGCGCGCCCAAGCACAGCCCGCGCATCGCCGCGATGGGCGACCTGGACGAACTGAACAGCGCGCTGGGTTGCGTGCTCGCCGAGGACCTGCCCGCCGCGGTGCGCGAGACGCTGGGCCTGGTCCAGAACGACCTCTTCGACCTGGGCGGCGAAATCTGCATCCCGGGCCGCGCGGCGCTGCTTGCCGCGCATGTCGAGGCGCTGGATGCCGCGATCGCGCGATACAACGAGGGACTTCCCGCGCTCAGGGAATTCGTGCTGCCGGGCGGCTCGCGCGCAGGCGCTTCCTGCCATCTCGCCCGCACCATCTGCCGCCGCAGCGAGCGCTCGCTGGTCGCGCTGAAGCGCGATGAACCTGTTTCCGAACTTGCGCTCCAGTACCTGAACCGCCTTTCCGACCTGCTCTTCATCATCGCCCGCACCATCAACAAGGCGCACGCCCGCCCCGAGCAGGTCTGGCGCCCCACGCCGAAGGCCGGCAGCAGTGGCGCCTGAGGCCGATCGCGACCGCCTGGCCGGGCTGCTCGCCGCGACCGCGCTGGGCGACCGGCGCGCCTTCGCCGAGCTCTACGAGAACACGCGGTCGAAACTGTTTGCGGTCTCGCTGCGTATAGTCCGTGAGCGGCAAATCGCGGAGGAAGTCTTGCAGGACAGTTTCGTCAATATCTGGAACCACGCCGGCGATTATGCCCGCGCGAAAAGCGCGCCCACGACGTGGATGACGGCGATCGTGCGCAACCGCTCGCTCGACGTGCTGCGCCGCTCCGGATGGGAAGTGGCGGACGTCGACGACCGGATCGCCTCGTCCGTTCCCGATTCCGGCCCGACTCCCGATGAAGCCGCGCTGGCCAGCGCCGATGCGCGCGCCATCTCGCGTTGCATGAAGGAACTCGAAGTGGACCAGCGCCAGGCGATTTCGCTCGCGTTCTTCAACGGCATGAGCCACTCGGAACTGGCAACGGCACATCGCCAGGCCGCTCGGCACGGTGAAGACGCACATCCGCCGCGGCCTGCTGCGCCTGAAGGACTGCCTCGCAGGGCACATGGCATGAAGATCACCGACACCAGAACTTCGCCACGCGCTGGCCGCCGAATACGTGCTGGGCACCTTGCGCGGCCGCGCGCGGGAACGCTTCAAGCGCCTCGCCGCGGAAGACCGTGCGCTCGCCGGCATCGTCGAGCAATGGGAAGGCTTCCTCACGCCGCTTGCCGGCAGCGTGGCGCCGGTGGAGCCGCCTTCGCGCGTGTGGAAGGCGATCGAATCGCGGATCGCGCATCGAGGCGCGCGCGCGGAGCCTGCCGCGGGCTTCTGGTCGAGCCTCGCCTTCTGGCGCACGTTCGGCCTCGGGCTTTCCGCCGCGATGGCCGCGCTGTTCGTCTTCACCGGTGGCCTGCGTGCGCCGGGACCGGCGGAACCGGCCATGGTCGCGGTGCTCGCCGCGGCCGACCAGGTGCCGCGCATGGTCGTGGAGCAGTCGCAGCCCGGCACGCTCAAGGTGCGCATGGTCAAGGGCTGGCCGACGCAACCGGGCAAGGACTTCGAGCTATGGGTGGTCCCGAAGGAAGGCGCGCCGCGCTCGCTCGGCCTGGTGTCCTACGAGCACGATACCGTCGTGCGCGTCGCCAACCTCGACGCCGTCCTGAAGGAAGGCGTGGCCTTCGCGATCTCGAAGGAACCGACGGGCGGCTCGCCCACGGGAGTCCCGACGGGGCCGGTGTTGTGCACGGGCTCGATCGCCCGCACGCGGCGCGCCTAGCGCTTCGTTCGCACCTGCTCCACCGCGGCGCAAAGCTGGCCCACAGCAATCGGATAGCGCGGCGTCGGGCGCTGGATGAGGTCGGCATCGACGAACACCAGCTTGCCTTGCCTGACCGCGGAAAGCGCGCCTTCGGATTTCCACGCCGCGGCAAAGCCCTGGGCATCGGCTGCCGACCCGGCGCCGAAGAGCGCCTCGGGATTGCGTTCCACGAGCGCCGCCACCTGCACCTCGCGCAGGCCGGCCGGCAGGTCGATGAAGACGTTTTTCGCGCCGCACGCCTCGAGGGCATCGTTGATGAAGTGCGGGCCTGCGACCGTGGCGAGCGGCCGGTGTGCGTATTCAACGAACATGTCCACGACGCGCTTGCCCGCGGCCTGCCGGCGAAAGCCGTCGACCGCGTCCTCGAAGCTCTTCGCCTGCGCCTCGCCGCTGCGGCCGGTCAGCGCCGCGATCGAGCGCATCGCGCGCGGCACGTCGGCCAGGCGGCCCGTGTCGACCACGAACACCCTGGCGCCCGCCTTCTCCAGCCGCGCGATGTCGCCTTCCCCGAGCGACTCCTTCCACGCGATCACGAGGTGCGGCTTGTACCAGGCAAGCAGCTCCCAGTCCATGCCCGCTGCGGTCGAGACGATCGGCACGTCGCGCGCGGCCTTCGGGTGGTCGCTGAAGTCGCTCGCCGCCACCACGTCGCCGCCGGCGCCCACCGCGAAGGCGATCTCGGTGAGGAAGGGCGAGAGCGTGACGATGCGCTTGCCCGGTCCCACCACCTCGACCTCGCGCCCGATGTCGTCCTTCAACGTCGCCGCACCCGCCGCAAGAGCGAACGCGGCGAGCATCGCGGCGAGAAGGCTTGTCGTTCTCATGCGTGCTCCCGCGCCCTCTGCGCGGCGACGCGCTTCAGGTAGGCCTCGCGGGCGATCATCACGTCCTCGATGAATCCGGGCAGCTCGGAGAGCGAAAGGGCCTGCGCGCTGTCCACCATCGCCTTCTTCGGCTCGGGGTGGACATCGGTCAACACGAGGTTGGCGCCGGCAATGACGCCCTGCGCGGCGACATGGTGGATGTCGTGCAGGCCGTCGGGGGCCACGCCGCGCATGCCCACACTATGCGAGGGATCGACGCACACCGGCATGCGCGTCAGGCGCTTGACCACCGGCACGTGCCCGAAGTCGACCAGGTTCCTGTGCGGGTCGCCGAAATTGGTCTTCATGCCGCGCAGGCAGAAGACGATGTTGCGGTTGCCCTCGCTCGCGACGTATTCGGCGGCGAGCAGCGACTCGTGCAGCGTGATGCCGAAGCCGCGCTTGAACAGGACCGGGAACTCGCGCTGGCCGCCGGCTGCCTTGAGCAATTCGAAGTTCTGCGTGTTGCGCGTGCCGATCTGCAGCATCACGCCGGTGGGGTTTCCCGTCTGGCGGAGCGCCTCGGCGATCTCCCCGATGTGGACATCGTGCGTCACCTCCATCGAGATGACCTTGATGCCGTATTTGCCGGCCAGCTCGAACACCCAAGGCAGGCACTGCTTGCCGTAGCCCTGGAACGAGTAGGGGCTGGTGCGCGGCTTGTAGGCGCCCATGCGCGCGGTGACCTGCCCGAGTTCCTTCAGCGCGCGGAAAGTCGCTTCGACGTACTCGCGCGTGTCCACCGCGTTGAGGCCCGCGACGACATGGAAGCCGTCGGTATCGAAAGTGACGCCGTTGTAGTCGAATGCGATCGGCTCCTCGTTTCCGGCGCGCCTGCCGAGGATGCGGAATTCCTGGCTCATGCCGCCGCCTGCGCAAGGCGGCGGCCGCGCACCGCGGCCGCGAGTTGCTCGAGCACGGCAACGCTGTCGTCCCAGCCGATGCAGGCATCGGTGATCGAGATTCCGTAGGCGAGCGGCTTGCCCGGGAAAAGGTCCTGGCGGCCGGCGTGGAGATGGCTCTCCACCATCACGCCGGTGATGCGGCTGTCGCCGGCCGCGACCTGGCGCGCGACGTCGGCCGAGACCTCGAGCTGCTTCTGGTGCGCCTTCCCGGCGTTGGCATGGGAGAAATCGATCATCACCTGCTGGCGCAGCCCGGCGGAAGCGAGCTCCCGGCAGGCGGCATCGACGCTGGCCGAATCGTAGTTGGGCGACTTGCCGCCGCGCAGGATCACGTGGGTGTCCTCGTTGCCGATGGTTTCATAGATCGCCACCTGCCCGGTCTTGGTCATGCCGAGGAAGGCGTGCGGCGCGGATGCGGCGCGCAGCGCGTCGACCGCGACCTTCACCGAGCCGTCGGTGCCGTTCTTGAAGCCGACCGGGCACGACAGACCCGAGGCCAGCTGGCGGTGGGTCTGCGATTCGGTGGTGCGCGCGCCGATCGCGCCCCACGAGATCAGGTCGGAGATGTACTGCGGCGAGAGCAGGTCGAGGAACTCGCCCGCCGCGGGCAGCCCCATGCGGTTGATCTCGAGCAGCAGCTCGCGCGCAAGCTTGAGCCCTTCGTTGATCGCGAACGATCCGTCGAGATGCGGATCGTTGATGTAGCCCTTCCAGCCGACGGTAGTGCGCGGCTTCTCGAAATAGACGCGCATCAGCACCAGCAGGTCGGCCTGCAGGCGGCCGGCGATGGCCTTCAGGCGCGCGGCGTACTCGAGCGCGGCTTGCGCGTCGTGGATCGAGCAAGGCCCGATCACGACCGCAAGCCGGTCGTCGGCGCCGTGCAATATCCCGTGCAGCGCGTGGCGCGCCTTGCCCACCGTGGCCTGCGCGGCCGCGTCGAGCGGCAGCTGCTCGATGAGCAATTGCGGCGGGATCAGCGCACGGACAGCTCCGATGCGCAGGTCGTCGGTGGGGCTCGCTGCCATCTGCCTAGTCCTCGTTTGCGATGCGGCGCCGGCGCACGGCGTCGGCCAGGTTTTCGAGCAACTGCTCGGTTTCGGGCCAGCCTATGCACGCGTCGGTGATCGACACGCCGTACTCGAGCGGCTTGCCGGGCGTGAGGTCCTGGCGGCCCGGTTTCAAATGGCTCTCCACCATCACGCCGATGATGCGCCGGTCGCCGGCGGAGAGCTGGGCCGCGACGTCGGCGCCGACCTCGATCTGCTTCTGGTACTGCTTGGAGCAGTTGGCGTGCGAGAAATCGATCATCAGGTGCTGCGCGAGGCCGGCGGCGGCGAGCTCCTTGCACGCCGCGTCGACGCCCGCCTTGTCGTAATTGGGCGCCTTGCCGCCGCGCAGGATGACGTGGCAGTCCTCGTTGCCGGCGGTCTTGAACACCGCCACATGGCCGCTCTTCGTGACCGAGATGAAATGGTGGCGGCTGGAGGCCGCCTTGATCGCGTCCACCGCGATGCGCAGGTTGCCGTCGGTGCCGTTCTTGAAGCCGACCGGGCAGGAAATTCCCGAGGCGAGCTGGCGGTGCGACTGCGACTCGGTGGTGCGCGCGCCGATCGCGCCCCACGAGATCAGGTCGGCAAGGTACTGCGGGGAAATCAGGTCGAGGAACTCGCTGCCCGCCGGCACGCCCATGGAGTTGATCTCGAGCAGGAGCTTGCGCGCGATGCGCAGGCCCTCGTTCATGTCGAAGCTCTCGTCGAGGTGCGGGTCGTTGATCAGCCCCTTCCAGCCGACGGTGGTGCGCGGCTTCTCGAAATAGACGCGCATGACGACGATGAGGTCGTGCGCGAGGCGGTCGGCGACCGGCTTGAGCAGGCGCGCGTACTCGAGCGCGGCGGCGGTGTCGTGGATCGAGCAGGGGCCGACCACGACGAGCAGGCGGTCGTCCGCGGCGCGCAGCACGTCGTGGATGCGGCGGCGCGCATGATAGGTGGTCGCGAGCGCCGCCTCGCTTGCGGGAAGCTCGCGCATCACCTGCATCGGTGCGAGCAGCTCGTCGCCTTGCTCGATGCGGGTGTCGTCGGTTCGGAATCCGGCCATGTTCATTCCATTCGTCTGCAAAAAAAAACCGCCAGCGTCATCTGGCGGTCTTCCGGGTTTCGCTGCTCCTGCACCTGCTCGCGCGCTTACCTCCCGACCGCCTTGTGGCGAGGGGAACCAGAACCGATAAAACGCGTAGTGGAGCGCCTTCATGATGGACAAATCCTATCAGAAAACGGGAAAACGGGGTCAGAGTATATTTCGCGCTGGGGGCGGCCGCCCGCTTTCCAGGCGTTTCTCGCGAAATGCACTCTGACCCCGTTTTCGCAGCCTGCGAAAAATGTAACCTGACCCCGTTATTCGACCAAATGTACTCTGACCCCGTTTTCGTTGCCCTGCTTTTCAGCGCCAGCATTTCGGCGGCTGCGGCCGAACTGAAATCGCCGCGGCTTTTCGCGCTGGACCTGAAGCCCGGCAAGGTCCACGAGGAATGCCTCACCATCGACAAGGGCAAGTCCGATCGATTTCGAGTGGAGCACGACGCAGCCGGTGGACTTCAACATCCACTACCACCGCGGCGACGACGTGACCTATCCGGTGAAGGCCGACAGCGCGAGGCAGAAGAAGGGCCGCTTCTCGCCCGGGACGAAGGAAGACTTCTGCTGGATGTGGACGGCGAAGGCCGCCACGCGCCTCACCGGGCGACATCGCCCCGGCGAAGTAGCTACGCCGGCACGAACTTCAGCGCCACGCCGTTGTTGCAGTAGCGCTTGCCGGTCGGCTTGGGGCCGTCGTCGAAGATGTGCCCGTGGTGCCCCCCGCAGCGGGCGCAATGGTACTCGGTGACCGGACCGAAAAAGCTGCGCTCGGACTTGGTCTCGAACCTGCCGGGAATGCTGGCGAAGAAGCTCGGCCAGCCGGTGCCGCTGTCGAACTTGGCGTCGGAAGTGAAGACCGGCAGGTCGCAGCCGGCGCACAGGTACGTACCCTTGCGTTTCTCGGCGTTGAGCGGGCTGGTGCCGGCGCGTTCGGTGCCTTCCTGGCGCAGCACGTGGTATTGCTCCGGCGTGAGCCGCTTCTTCCATTCGGCGTCGGTGAGCACGAGCTTGCCGACCACGACCGGCTTGTCGGCGTCCGGGGCGGCATGGGCCAGTTTCGTGCCGGCAAGGAGGCCCGCAATCAGGGGGAGGAATTCGCGTCGGTTCATGGCAGGGTCTATCCGGTTCGGGTCGGGGATGGTCAGGTCAGTCGGACAAGGGGCGACGCGCTTACGTTCCCTTCAGCCCGGCGCCTTGATGGCGGCTGAATGGAAGGCGTGCACCAGCGCCGAGGGCAGGAGTTGCTGCAGTTCGCCGGCGCTGCGCGCCTGGGCCAGCCCGCAATTGCCGCATTGAATCGTCGGGACGGTGATCTCCACCTTGAACGCAGGCAGGCCGTCGGGCGCCATGTCCATCGCGGTCACGGCCTCGGCAGCGCCGCGCCTGGGCAGATCCGCCCCGCACGCCGAACAGCGATAGCGCTTGAACACGATGCCGCTTTCGCGCCCCGCCGGGATGCGCGCGGCGCTTTCGGACACCAGGGCATCGAGCAGCCAGACGGCGAGCTTGCGGCTGCGGAAATAGCGATGCCGCACATCGCACGCCCACACCGGCAGTCCGATCACCGCGACGCTCACCCCGCCTTCGTAACCGGCGATGCGGCCGAGCACCGACTTGGCGATCGGCTGTTCGCACAACGGGCACTTCGGCAGGTCGTCCATGCAGGCGGCGCGACCTAGGCCGTGCCGCCGACGGTGAGGCCCTCGATGCGGATGGTCGGCTGGCCGACGCCCACGGGGACGCTCTGGCCTTCCTTGCCGCAGACGCCGATGCCGCTGTCGAGCGCCATGTCGTTGCCGATCATCGAGACATGCGTGAGCGCATCCGGGACCGTTGCCGATCAGGGTCGCGCCCTTCACCGGGTAGAGCAGCTTGCCGTTCTCGATCCACCACGCCTCGGAAGCGGAGAAGACGAACTTGCCGCTGGTGATGTCGACTTCGCCTCCGCCGAAGTTCACGGCATAGAGGCCGCGCTCGACCGAGGCGATGATCTCCTTCGGGTCGGCGCTGCCGCCCAGCATCACGGTATTGGTCATGCGCGGCATCGGGATGTGCGCGTAGGACTCGCGCCGGCCGTTGCCCGTGCGCCCGGTCTTCATCAATCGCGCGTTGAGGCTGTCCTGGAGGTAGCCGCGCAGGATGCCGTCCTCGATCAGCACCGTGCGCTGCGTAGGTTCGCCCTCGTCGTCGATGCTGAGCGAGCCGCGCCGGTCGGCAAGCGTGCCGTCGTCGATCACGGTGACGCCGGGCGAGGCGACGCGCTCGCCGACGCGCCCGGAAAAGGCCGACGTGCCCTTGCGGTTGAAATCGCCCTCGAGGCCGTGGCCGATCGCTTCGTGCAGCAGGATGCCCGGCCAGCCCGGCCCCAGCACCACCGTCATCGGGCCGGCGGGCGCGGGCCGCGCATCGAGGTTGGTGAGCGCCTGTTGCACCGTCTCCCGCGCCATCTTCGCCAGCCGCTCCTCGGTGAACCATTCGTAGCCGAAGCGGCCGCCGCCGCCGGAATGCCCCTGCTCGCGCCTGCCGTCCTGCTCGACGATCACGGTGATCGAAAGATGCACCAGCGGCCGCACGTCGGCCGCCATCCGGCCATCGGCGCTCGCCACGAGCACGACCTCGTACTCGCCGGAAAGCCGCGCGATCACCTGCGTCACCCGCGGGTCGATCGCGCGCGCCTTGCGCTCGAGGTTTTCCAGCAGCGCTACCTTTTCCGCGTCGCCCAGCCCGCCCACGGGATCGATCGGCGCATACAGCGCCCGGCCCGGGCGGTGCGCGGTGCGATGCGCCTTGCCGTCGCCCCCGGCGGCGGCGATGGCGCGCGTCACCTTCGCGGCCTCTTCGAGCGCGGCGAGGCTGATGTCGTCGGAATAGGCGAATGCCGTCTTCTCGCCCGCGACCACCCGCACGCCCACTCCCTGGTCGATGGAAAAGCTGCCGGACTTCACTTCGCCCTCCTCCAGCGTCCAGCCTTCGCTGCGGGCGTGCTGGAAGTAAAGGTCGGCATCGTCCGCGCGGTGCGCGCGGATCGTCGCGAAGACGCCTTCGAGCGCGCCTTCGTCGAGGCCGGCGGGGGCCAGCAGGGCCGCTCGCGCGATGGCGAGGGCGTCGGGTTCGGGTTTGGTCATGGGGTCACCAGCTGCGGATGGTCTTGTGGGAGAGCGCGGGCAGGCTGCCGCGGATCTTGGCCTTGTACTGCGGGTTGATCCCGGCGACGACGACCCCGGAGCCGCGCGGCAGGCGGTCGAGGATCACGCCCCAGGGATCGACGATCATGCTGTTGCCGTGCGTTTCGCGGCCGTTGACGTGGTAGCCGCCCTGCGCGGGCGCCAGAACGTAGGCGAGGTTCTCGATGGCGCGGGCGCGGATCAGCGTCTCCCAATGCGCCTTGCCGGTGGTCTCGGTGAACGCCGAGGGCACGAGGATGATGTCGACATCGCCCATCGCGCGGTAAAGCTCGGGAAAGCGCAGGTCGTAGCAGATCGACAGGCCGAGCCTGCCGTAAGGCGTATCGACGGTCACGACCTTGTCGCCCGGCTCGATCGTGCGTTCCTCGCTGTAGCGCTCCGCGCCCATCTCGAAGCCGAACAGGTGGATCTTGTCGTAGCGCGCCGCGAGCGCGCCTTCGGGGTTGTACACGAGGCAGCTGTTGCGCACCTTGCCCTCGGCCTTGCACTCCAGCGGCACCGAGCCGCCCACCAGCCAGATGCCGATGCTTCTTCGCGGTGTCGGCGAGCCACGACTGGATCGGCCCCGCGCCTTCCTTCTCGCGCGCGGCGACCTTGTCGGTGTCCTTCAGACCCATGATCGCGAAATACTCGGGCAGCGCGACGATGCGCGCGCCCGTCGCGGCGGCCAGTTCGACCAGCCGCGTGGCTTCCTGCAGGTTGCCTGCACTTTCGGGCCCGACGCCATCTGCACCGCGGCGATGCGAAACAGGCTCTGCGTCTGCGAGAGCGATTCGCGCAGTTCCTGCGGCGTCGTGGAAGTCTTGGTGATGATCATTTCGGGGGGGCCGCCGCGGCAGCGCTTTTGGCCGCGGGAGGCGGTCGCTCGGGACCGAGGTTCGTCACCGTCGGATTATCCCACGAGCCGCTGACGGCATACTCGTAGGCGACCAGCCGGCCCAGGGGATTTTTCAGGAGCTTCGACACCAGCAGCGTGGAAAGCCCGAGTATCGGCGTGCCGAACAGGGTCGCCGCGATGGCCGCGCTCTCGCCGAACTCCGGCACCACCCTCAGCGTGATGTCCTGCGTCTCGGCGGTGAGCGAGGCCTCGCCGGACATCGACACGAAGGCCGCCGGGCCGGTGATCTCGAAATCGTTGGTGAGCAGGATGCCGCGCGCGACGTTGACGTTGGCGGTGATGCTGTCGAAGGCGAAACCTTCGCTGAAGATGTGCCCGAAATCGAGCGTGGCCACGCGCGGGATCGACTGCAGGCTGATGAGGCCGAGCAGCTTGCCGGCGCCGGTCTGGATCTTGGAAAACTGGCCTTTCTCCGCAAACAGCTTGAACGATCCCGACAATTGCCCGAGCGCGAACGCGCTGGCGAGCCCCGGCCACGCGAGGCGACCCTCGAGGCCGGCCTCGCCGCCGCGCTTCAGGTATTCGCCATAGCCGAACTGGTTGAACAGGGCGTTCAGGTTGTTGACGGCGAGCTTGACGCTGAGCGAGGTGATCGGCCCGGTCGCGGTCTGGCGCGACGCTCCCGAGGAGGTAAACGTGGCATGGCCGGTCGTGAGGTTCAGCTTGTCGATGCGCCACTCGCCGCCAACGGGCGTGGCGTTGATCTCGAGCTTGCCCAGCCACTTGCCTTTCAGCTCGAAGCGCTCGCAAACGACGTCCAGCGCCGGCAGGTCGATGCCGTCCTTCGGCGCCGTTGCCGGCGCGGGCGTTCCCGGTCTCCTCGCGCAGGACAAGCAGCTTCATGCGCGCGGTGAGCTTGCCATGGCCTTCGTCGTCCCAGGCGAGATCGCCCTCGATCTCGGGCGAGGCGACCGTGCCCTTCCATTGCGTCGCCTGCCGCTCGAGCCTGATCGCCACCTTCTCGTAGTCGCGCCGGGCGTAGCGCACCTTGTCGAGGCGCAGGTCGAGGCCTTTCAGCTGCAAGGCCGGCGGGCCCCGCGGCACGGCTTCCGCCGGGGCATCGTCCGAGGCCATCGCGCGCCACGCCTCGTAGTCGAGGTTCTCGATCGCGCCATAAAGCCAGAGGCCGTCGCGTACCGGCTCGCTGACAGGCGGCGCGCCGAACTTGACCGCGACCGCGAGGCGCTCCCTGCCCCCGTCCGGGCCGTCGGCCCGCATCTGGGAGCGCGCGAAGACCTTGTCGCCGAGGCTGACGCGCGTGACTTCATCGGCCCGCCCGAGGTTCTCCACCACGACACCGAGCGGACGCGCGTCGTCGGCCGCCTTGGCGAAGGGCGCGACCAGTGCCGAGGCCAGGCCCTTCAGGTCGGAATCGATGCGCAGCTCGCTTACGCCCGCGGTAGTCTGCAACACCGCGCGCCAGTCGGTCGCACCGGAGAGCCTGTTCGCGAAGTTGGCGGGAATGAACTCGCCGAACGCCTTCGCATCGATCTTTCCCTCGAGCGTGGCAAAGGTGCCGCGCTCGGCCGAGACGCCGAGCTTCAGCAACGCGGGGCTGCCGAACATCGTCCCGGCAAGTTCGGGCGCGGCCACGCCCTTCTCGGTGAAATTGAGCACGCCCTTCACGTCGGCGAGCACGAGCGACTTGCCGATCGCGGCCGTGGCGCCGTCGAACAAGTAGTCGCCATTGACGCGTATCGGCTCGGTTCCGCCCAGCGCGATGCCGAGCTTCAGGTCGAGGCGCGCCGGCCCGGAGACGGTCATGAAACTCGTGAAACTGCCTGGGCCCTCGGCGAGCGGGCTTTCCTTGAGGAAGCGCATGCTGTCGGCGCCGGTCGTATCGACCACGCCGTGAATGTCGAGGCGGGGCGGCTTCGCGCCGAAGTCCGGGACCACGGCCACCGTGCGCGAAACCCGGCTGGCGAGGATGAGCCCGTCGTCGGCACGGATCTGCATGCGATTGCCCGCGAATTCGAAATCGCCCTTGATCCGGTCGATCGAAGGCCAGTCGGGCAGGTACTTGAGCGTGCCCTCGGCGATCCTGCCCTGCACCAGGAACTTGCCCTCCTTGCCGCCCGCGAACGGGAAATGCCACAGGTCGCCCTTCGCCTCGAAGCGCGTGTCCTCGGCGCGGCCGGAAGTGACCGCGCGGTCGAGCCAGGCGCGCGTCGGGTCGATCCAGTTGGGCATGTAGTCGGCGACCTTGGCGAGGTTCGCGCGCGTGATGCGCCCGTTGAGGTCGATCCAGCCGATCGATTTCTCCTTCGACTCCGGGAGCGTGCGGAACTGCGCGGATGCGTTGCCGGCGATGTCGGCGTTCTCGAAGGCAAGGCTCGCAAGCTCGACCGCAAGGCCGCTGCCTGCCGGCGACCAGGACGCCTTGGCGTCCAATGGCGGAGAAGACCAGCGGCGCGCGGAACACGAGCGGCGCGTCGAAGGCCAGGTCCTTCGACGCGATCGCCGCATTGCCGCGCCAGTTCTCGCTCTGGATCGTGCCGCTCAGGCCGGACACGCCCGGGTAGCGGTCCACCGCGTTCAGGCCCAGGCCCTCGAAACCGGCTTCGAGCTTGAATGTCGTGGCCTTCATGAGGTTCGCGCCGCGCCACTCGAGGCCGGCTTCCTTGAGCAGGCCGCGCGGGGCGAATTGCCGCACGCCGGCCTTGAACTCCGGCGGCAGCGGGAAATAGTCCATCAGCGCGGTGGCGATCTTCAGGTCGATTGCATGCGCCTTCAGTGCCCCGGTCTCGATGCCCTTGTCGTGCGCAAGCGAAATGAGGAAGTCGGCCGGCAGCGCCTGGTTGCCCTCGGCGGAGTGGAACTTGAGGCCGCGCGTGCTGAACTCGAAGCCGCCCGGCAGGTCCCGGTAGGCGAGCCGCCCGGCCAGCGAGCGCAGCGTCAGCGGCGGCAGGTCTTCGCGCAACTGCGCGGTGGCCTCGGCAAGGCTCAGGTCCACCGTCACGGCCTTGATGTCGCCGGGCTCGAACGTGATCCATGCGCGAATGGCGCCGGCGCCGCTGCGCAGGCCGCTGGGGATCGGCAGGTGCTGGCGCAAGGCGCGGATATCGGCGTGCGGGGTGTTGGCATAGAGTTCGCCGCCCACCTTGATGTCCTGGCCGGCCCTTTCCACCCGCAGCACCGCGCGCGCCTCGATCGGACCGGACAGGTCCGCCGGAGGCACCGCGGAAAGCGCGATCCGGTGCTCGGCCTTGCGCTTGCGCATGGAGAACTCGACCTTCGCAAGGCGGACCTCCGGGGCGCCGCCAAGCTCGTCCTTCCAGGCAAGCGAGGCCTCGTGGATGCGCAAGCGCGGCTGGGCAAGCAGCCAGTCGAGCAACGCGCCATCGCCCTCGCCCGGCTGGTTGAGCGGCCGGTCCGCGAGGTAGACGAGCCCGTCCTTGTCGCGCCGCAGGGCGATGTCCGGCCGGTAGACATCGATCTCGAAAAGGCGGATATCGCCCACCAGCAGCGACCACCACGACAGGCTCGCCTCGACCTCCTCGAGCTGGAGCACCGGCTTGTCGCGGCGATCGGAAAAGCGCACGCCGGAAAGGGACAGGCGCGGCCTGAGCCCCTCCCAGCCGCCTTGCAGCGCGCGGATCGACACCGTCATCCCGGAGCCCTTCGCCAGGGACGCGGCGAGCTCGTCCTTGTAGTCGCCCACATGGGGCAGCACCGCGTAGCGCAGCGCGATGACGACGAAGGCGAAGCCGAGGGCCAGCGCGCCGGCGAGGGTGGTCAGCGTGCGAAGCAGATAAGATGGCAGCTTTCTGATGCTGTCCCCTGGGGAGGGTGTGGTTCGCGGCGGCTTGGGGCCCCGGACACGACATTGTAACTTTCGGGGACCGCGCCACGCGACCTGCTGCCTCGAAGCAATCCCGGCGCCGCACCCGAGCGCCTGCCATGACAGACCCTTCCAAGCGCAAATCGTTTCCCGACGCCCTGGCGCAGGCCTTGCGGGGCTCGCATTTCCTCGCCCGCTGCCTTTCGGCCGATGCCTCCCTGCACGGCGCGCTTGCCGCCGGCTGGACAGGCCCGTTCACGCGCGAGGAGATGCGCTCGCGCCTTCTTGCCGAAACCGGGGAGGACGCCGGACCGCGGCTGCGCGCGTTGCGGCGGCACGTGATGGCGCGCCTCATCGTCCGCGACCTGGGCGGCGAGGCAAACCTGGACGAGGTGTTCGCGACCGTGACCGCGCTGGCCGAGGAGGCGGTTGCCTTCGCCCACGATGCGGCGCTGGCGCCGCTTGCTTGCCAGGCACGGCACGCCTATCGGTGCCGGGAGCGGCGCGGCGCAGGCGCTCTCGGTCGTCGGCATGGGCAAGCTCGGCGGCGGCGAGCTGAACGTATCCTCCGACATCGACCTCGTCTTCCTCTACGGCGAGGACGGCGAGACCGACGGCGCGGCGAAGCTCAGCAACCACGAATTCTTCGCCTCGCTCGGCAAGGCGATCATCGCGCTCCTCGACCCGGTGACCGCCGAGGGCTTCGTCTTCCGCGTCGACATGCGGCTGCGTCCCTTCGGCGACTCCGGCCCGCTCGCCTGCCCGCTCTCCTCGCTGGAAAATTATTTCGTCTCGCAGGGCCGGCCGTGGGAACGCTACGCCTGGCTCAAGGCGCGCGTCATCCAGGGACCAGCGGGCGACGTCGAGGCGCTCGCCGCGCCCTTCGTCTATCGCCGCTACCTCGACTACGGCCTGCTCGCCAGCCTGCGGGAACTGCACCAGCGCATCCACGATGCCGCCGTGCAGCGCCATCGCGAGGACGACATCAAGGTCGGGCGCGGCGGCATCCGCGAGATCGAGTTCATCGTGCAGTTGCTGCAGCTGATCCGCGGCGGGCGCGACCCGCGGCTGCGCACGCCTTCGACCCGCGACGCGCTGGCCCTGCTCGCCCGGCTCGGCGAGCTTTCCGCCGACGATGCCGCGATGCTGGGCGAAAGCTACGCGTTCCTGCGCAACCTCGAGCACCGCCTGCAGTACCTCGACGACCAGCAGACGCAGCAATTGCCGGCCTCCGAAGACGATCGCCTGCGCGTGGCCGAGGCGATGGGCCATGCGGACTTCGCCGGCCTGCGCACCGCGCTCGACGGGCACCGGCGCAGGGTCGCCGAGCGCTTCGAGGAACTGTTCGCGCGCGAGCAGTCCGCCTCGCCGGCGCAGGCGATCGTCGCGCGGCTCACCGACCCGCAGGCCGGCGCCGAGGAAGCCGCGCTCGCCGAGGACCTCGGCAAGCTCGGCTTCGGCGAGCCCGCGCAAGTCCTGGCGCTGCTGCGCGGCTGGCTGGGCTCGCGCCGCTTCCTGCGCCTGCCCGACGCCGCCCGCGGCAGGCTCGAGAAGATCACGGCAAACGCGCTCGAGGCCGCGCTCGAATCGAAAGGCACGACGGTCGCGCTGCGGCGCGTGATCGAGCTGCTGGAGAAGATCGACCGCCGCGACGCCTACCTGTCGCTGCTGGTCGAGTATCCGGGCGTGCTGCACCGCGCCTCGCACCTCATGGCCTCCAGCGCCTGGGCGGCCGGCCTCATCCAGCGCCACCCGATCCTGCTCGACGAATTGCTCAAGCCGCCGGGAAGCTTCACCACCACCGACTGGAAGGCCGCGCGCGCCGAACTCGATGCCCGCCTCGATGCCCTGGGCGGCGACACCGAACGCGTGCTGGACGAGCTGCGCCACTTCAAGCAGGTGCAGATGCTGCGCCTCACCATCGCCGACCTCGAGCAGGCGCTGCCGGTGATGGCGCTCTCCGACGAGCTCACCGCGCTGGCGGACCTGCTGCTCGACGCCGTGCTCGCCCGCGCGGCGGCGACGGTCGGCGCGCCGCCGGGGCTCGCGGTGATCGGCTACGGCAAGCTGGGCGGCAAGGAACTCGGCTACGGCTCCGACCTCGACATCGTCTTCCTCTATGACGAGGCCGCGCTGGAGCATGCCGAGGCCTTCGCGAAGCTGTCGCAGCGCGTGAGCAACTGGCTGAACGCCCACACCGGCGCGGGCGTGCTCTACGAGACCGACCTGCGCCTGAGGCCCGACGGCGCCTCGGGGATGCTGGTGACCTCCATCCCCGCGTTTCGCGACTACCAGCTGAAGCGCGCCTGGGCCTGGGAGCACCAGGCGCTCACGCGGGCGCGATGGTGCGCGGGAGACGCCGCCGTGGGCGCGCGCTTCGAGGCGGTGCGCCGCGAGGTGATCATGCAAGCGCGCGATACCGCCGCGCTTCTCGCCGACGTGGTGAAGATGCGCGAAAAGATGCGCGCCGAGCAGCGCGACCGCGCCGGCGACCTCAAGCATTGCGACGGCGGCGTGATCGACCTCGAGTTCATCGTCCAGGCGCTGGTGCTGGCGCATGCGGGAGCGCACCCGGAGCTGGTGGCGAACAAGGGCAACCACTGGCTGCTCCTGCGCGCCGCCGCCCTCGGGCTGGTCCCGGAGCCGCTTGCGCTCGCCTCCGCCGAAGCCTATCTCGCCATGCGCAGGAAGACGCACGCGGCAGCCCTGAACAACGAGGAGCGGGTGCGGGTGGCGGAAGGGGAACTGGAGGCGGAACGCCGCGCGGTGCGCGAACTCTGGCGGGCCGTGTTCGGCGCCGCCCTCTGAGAGAAGGCTACTTCCTGCCGAGCAGGTGATAGACCTGCATCTTGCCCTTGCCCTTGATCTCGACGTCGTGGGCCTCGTCGAAATTGAAGCGCGTGTGCAGGCGCCTGTAGGTGGTGAGGTCCACCTGGATCGAGCCGGAGTAGGCGTCCGCCGCCATGCGCGAGGCCACGTTCACCGTGTCGCCCCACATGTCGTAGATGAACTTCTTCTTGCCGATCACGCCCGCGACCACGGGGCCCGTGCCCACGCCGATGCGCAACTGCAGGTTGCGGCCGATGCGCCTGGAGTATTCGGCGACGCCGTCGATCATCTCCATGGCCATGTTGGCCACCGCGTCGGCGTAATGGATGTTGGAGCCGGTCTCCACGCCCGCGGCCGCCATGTAGGCGTCGCCGATGGTCTTGATCTTCTCCACGCCGTACTTGTCGGCGATCTCGTCGAACGAGGTGAAGACGTCGTTCAGGATCGACACCGTCTCCACCGGCGAGAGTTCCTCCGTCATCTTGGTGAAGCCGACGATGTCGGCGAACATCACCGTGACGTCGGCATGCCCCTGCGCGATGTTGGCCTCGTTCCTCTTCAGGCGCTCGGCGATCGAGGCGGGCAGGATGTTCAGGAGGAGTTTCTCGCTGCGGTCCTTCTCCTCGATCAGGAGGGCCTGCTGCTCGTCCACCCTGATGCGCAGCTTCTGCTTCTCGTTGGCGAAGTACCAGAGCAGCGAGTAGATCATCACCGAGATGGCGGCGAAGTTGAGCACGAAGAACACCGCCACCGTCTGCATGTCGAAGCGCTGCACCGTGCCCGAGAGCATGTAGTCGAAGACGCCCGCCATCACCGTCATGAACAGCCAGGCGATGAACCAGGGCACGGAGGCGCGCGTGCCCAGCACCGTGACCGCGCCCACCGGCGCCATCAGCCCCCACAGGCTCACGCCGGAGGAGTTGACGAAGTTGCCGATCGACCACTGCATCGCGAACGGGATGAACAGGATGAGCGAGAGCTGCAGGACCGAGAAGAACATCAGCTTCTTGGTCTTCCAGTAGAAGAAGATCGTCGCCACCGAGACCGCCTGGAAGGCAAGCGGGATCACGGTCGAGAAGTTCTGCCCCATGCTCCAGTAGAGCGCAAGCCAGAGCGCGGCCGCGCACATCATGAAGCCGGTGGTGAGCATCAGCATGTCGCCGGAAAGCTTCTCCTCGGCGGACTGCTCGGCGGGAGGCTCGGGGACTGCGTTCTCCAGCGGGGACTGCGGAACGCTCATTGGGGTCTGGGCTGGGAAGCGGGTTGGTCGCCGCGGCGCCGGCTTGTGGCCAGCGAATGCGGCTCTAAGTTGTTGGTTTTCAACGTGACCTGATAATTATGGCATAGATTGGCGCGTGCACGGCAATCGCCCGGATGGGACCGGGGCGCGGACTGCGCTAAAATTGGCGCTTCGCGGCAGAAACGATCCCCCGGAGAACGAACCATGTCGATGTCAGACCGTGACGGCTTCATCTGGTACGACGGCAAGCTGGTGCCGTGGCGCGAGGCCAACACGCACGTGCTCACCCATTCCCTGCACTACGGCCTGTCGGTCTTCGAGGGCGTGCGCGCCTACAAGACCGAGATCGGCACGGCGATCTTCCGGCTGAAGGAGCACACCGACCGGATGTTCAACTCCGCCAAGATCTACATGATGGAGATCCCGTACACCAAGCAGCAGTTGATGGACGCGCAGTGCGAAGTGGTGCGCGCCAACAAGCTCGAGAGCTGCTACCTGCGCCCGCTCGCCTTCTACGGCTCGGAGAAGATGGGCGTCTCGCCCGTCGGCGCCAAGGTGCACGTCGCCATCGCCGCGTGGCCCTGGGGCGCCTACCTCGGCGAGGACGGCCTGAAAAGGGGCATCCGCGTGAAGACCTCGTCCTTCGCCCGCCACCATGTGAACGTGACCATGGCGCGCGCCAAGGTCGCGACGACCTATGCCAACTCGATCCTCGCCAACCTCGAGGCCACGCAGAACGGCTACGACGAGGGCCTGCTGCTCGACACCGACGGCTTCGTCGCCGAGGGCTGCGGCGAGAACATCTTCATCGTGCGCGACGGCAAGGTGTACACGCCGGAACTGACCACGGCGTTGGACGGCATCACCTGGCGCTCGGTGCAGTCGATCTGCGCGGACCTCGGGCTTTCGGTGGAAAAGACGCGCCTCACGCGCGACGACATCTACATCTGCGACGAGGCCTTCTTCACCGGCACCGCCGCCGAGGTCACGCCCATCCGCGAGCTCGACATGCGCACCATCGGCATCGGCTCGCGCGGGCCGATCACGGAGAAGATCCAGAGCGCGTTCTTCGACATCGTCCACGGGCGCAACCCCAAGTACCACCACTGGCTCACCAAGGTGGCCTGAGCGATGAGCCTGCCCACCGAGCTGGACCGCAAGAGCGTCGAGGTGACGGCGGCGGACCTGCCGCTGCATTGCCCGCTGCCTTCGCAGAAGCTGTGGAACACGCATCCGCGCGTGTTCCTCGCGGTCGAGTCCACCGGCGAGGCACGCTGCCCCTACTGCGGCACGCTGTACCGCCTGCAGGGCGGGCCCCGCTCCGGCGGGCACTAGCAAAACGGGGTCAGAGTACATTATTCAAAAAACGGGGTCAGAGTACATTTCTCCCCTGTGGCCCAGGCTTTCTCCCAACCCATGTCCCGAATCCTGATCGTTGCGCCCTCCTGGGTCGGCGACGCCGTCCTCTCGCAGCCGATGCTGGCGCGATTGAAGCAGCAGGAACCCGAAGCGCAGATCGACGTACTGGCGCCGCCGTGGGTGCTGCCCGTGTATCGCCGCATGCCCGAAGTGGCCGAGACGATCGCCAATCCCTTCGGCCACGGCGCGCTCCAGCTCGGCGATCGCCGCCGCTTCGCGAAAGCGCTCCCCGCCTACGACCACGCGCTGGTGCTGCCCAACAGCATCAAGTCGGCGCTCATCCCGTGGCATGCGGGCATCGCGCTGCGCACCGGGTTTCGCGGCGAGTACCGCTTCGGCCTTCTCAACGACGTGCGCATCCTCGACGAGAAGGCGCTGCCGCTGATGGTGGAGCGCTTTGCCGCGCTCGCGGAAGCACCCGGGACTGCGCCCTCGCGTCCGGTGCCGGCGCCGCGCCTCGCGATCGATGCCGCGCAACGCGATGCCGCGCTGGCGAAGTACGGCCTCGCGCTGGACCGGCCGGTTGCCGCGTTCTGCCCCGGCGCCGAGTACGGGCCCGCCAAGCGTTGGCCTGCCCGCCATTTCGCAGCGCTTGCGCAGACGCTTTCGGGGCGCGGCATGCAGGTGTGGCTGTTCGGCTCGGCGAAGGACAGCGCGATCGCGGACGAGATCCAGTCGGGCTGCGGCAGGCTTTGCACCGACCTCACCGGCATGACCTCGCTCGACGAGGCCATCGACCTGCTGTCCTGCGCGAGCGAAGTGGTGAGCAACGATTCCGGGCTGATGCACATCGCCGCGGCGCTGGACCTGCCGATGGCCGCGCTCTTCGGCTCCTCCAGCCCGCGCTTCACGCCGCCGCTCTCTCCCCGCGCGAAAGTCATCAGCCTGGAACTCGAATGCAGCCCGTGCTTCAAGCGCGAATGCCCGCTCGGCCATTTCAATTGCCTGAACCAACTCGAGCCCGCTCGGGTGCTCTCCGCGCTCGACGCCGCGCGCGAACTATAATCCCGCCCTCGACTCCAACCGGATCATGACCATGCGCCTTCGCCACCTCGCACCGTTCTTCGCCTCGACGCTGCTCGGCGCCTCGCTCGCGCTTGCCCAATCGCCGCAGCCGTCCGCCGACTGGAAGGCTTCCGACCAGGCGTGGCGCGACCGCGCCGAGAAGAGCCTGCGCCAGGACAACGGCTGGCTGACGCTGGCCGGGCGCTTCCCGATGAAGCCGGGCGTGAACACCTTCGGCACCGGTGAGAAGAACGACATCGTCTTCGCCAAGGGCCTCGGCCCCGAGCGCATGGGCACCATCACCGTGGAAAAGGGCAAGGTCACGGCGAAGCTCGCGGCAGGCCTCACGATGGAAAAGGACGGCGTCGCCTTCGACGAGTACGTGTTTTCCACCGGCGACGGCAAGCCCGACTGGGTGTCGATGGGACGGCTCTCGATGCACGTGATCGAGCGCGAGGGCAAGTACATCCTGCAGGCTCGCCGACAAGGAGAGCCAGGTGCGCGCGCAGTTCGGCGGCCGCACGTGGTACGACCTGAAGGACGCCTACCGCGTCGAGGCGACCTTCCATCCCTACAAGGACAAGAAGATCGAGATCGTCAACGTGCTCGACGAAGTGTCGCAGGAGAAGAGCCCCGGCTATGTCGAGTTCAGGCTCGGCGGCAGGACGCACCGCCTCGATGCGGTCGGCGACGAGGGCCTCTTCTTCGTGATCCGCGACGGCACCTCGGGCGACACGACGTACCGCCCCTCGCGCTTCCTCTACGTGGAAAAGACGCCGAAGCCCGGCGAGAAGTTCATGCTCGACTTCAACAAGGCCTACAACCCGCCCTGCGCGTTCAGCGAGTACACCACCTGCCCGCTGCCGCCCGAGCAGAACATCCTCAAGGTGAGGATCGAGGCGGGCGAGACCTACCCGCCGAAGAAGATTTCGAAGGCGTCCTGAGGAAAGCGGTGCGCGCCGGGACGATCGCAGCGCTTGCCTTCGTCTCCGGGATCGCCGGGGCGGCAGAGTCGCCGCCCGCATGGCCGCCCTCGGAGGCATCGCGCGCGCGCATCGCGGAGTTGCAGGCGATCATGGCAAGCCGCGACGCCACCGATGCGCAACGCAAGGCGGCGCGCGAGGAACTCTCGGGTTACCTGAAGCTGGGCAAGCCGCCCGAAGGAAAACCGCCCGCCCGCGCGGCGACTTCCCCGGTGCCGGCGTACATCGATACGCCGACCATCGGGAAATCCCTTGAAGGCAAGGCACCGCCCGCCACCGCGCCGATGACGCGCGTGGCGCCCGTGCCGCCCACGCCCTCGCCGCTTCCCAATCCCTCCGGGGGCGTGGTCACGCCGATTCCGGGAGGTGCGATCGATCCGAAAACCGGCGCCGTGTATGTCGAGACGCCGTCGGGCTACATCGACCCGCGCACCGGGCAGGTCGTGCCGCGCCGCTAGCTTCGCGCCCCGCCCCGGATCACGGCGCCTGGAATCCGGTCTTCTTGTGGGTGCCGTCGCAATACGGCTTGTTCGCCGATTGGCCGCAGCGGCAGAACGCCGCCTTGGTGGTGCGGTTCACGGTCCTGCCAGTGCCGGTCACGACTTCGATCGCGCCCTCGACCATCAGCGGGCCGTTTGCGGCAGGCGTGATCGTGAGCGGCCCGTCGCGTTGCGCAAGCGCCACGCTCTCCTTTGCCGGCGCCTCGCCGCTGGCAGCGAAGCCCGCCTCCGTGTGGCTGCCGTCGCAGTAAGGCTTGTTCTTCGACGCGCCGCAGCGGCACAGCGTGGCGCGGATGGCCGGCGGCTGCCCGGCAATGTCGAGCGCGCCGTGGAAAGCCAGCGGGCCGTTTTCGCGGACGCGCACCGTGTTGACCTTCGGCGGCGCTTCGCCCGGCCCGCCATCGAGGCGCTCGTAGCGGATCGCGCCCGACGGGCACTGGTGCGCGAGTTCGGCGACCGCCTCGGGCGTGGCGGCATCAGGATGGATCCACTCGCCCTTCACGTTGGGCACGAAGACATCGGGCCGCGACAGCACGCAGCCGCGCGAGTGGATGCACTTGCCGCCTTCGAAGATGATGCGGACCTTGCGGCCCTCGACGATCTCGACCTCGCTCATGGCTCGATTCCTTTCCGTGAACCGGACGCGCGTCCGGATGCCGGCATTCTATCGGCAAGCGAGTGGGTGAGCGCCTTGCGAAAGGATCAGACCAAGGCCTTGACGAGCTTGAGCAGCAGTTCCTTGAGCGGGATCTGCAGCGCCGCGACCACGACCAGCGGCAGCGCGATCGGGACGAGCACCTTCATGATCGCCGCCTTGCCGATCGGCACGACACGCATGTGCTTGACCGCGTCGTACATCGCCGCCGCATCGGCGACCGGTCCGATCTCCGGCGCGTCGAGGAGCGGCGTGTCCTCGACCGGCTCGCGCAGGATCCAGCGCCGGTGGACCAGCCGCCCCTGCTCGCCGACCAGCGCGGCATAGGCGGGAATGGCGCGGGCGCGTGCGGCCATGAGCGCAGGTGCAAGCGCCAGCAGCGGCAGCAGCGCAACAGCGTCCACAGGATCGCGAATCCGGCCGCCGGATGGATGAAGGACTGCAGCGTCGCGCCGTGATGCACGACTTCGTGCGCCCAGCGCGAGGCGATGACTGCGGACAAGGCGAACGTCACCATCGCGAACGCCCCGGGCAGCTTCTCGACGAAAGCCATGCCGCCGGTGCGATCGGGGTGCGTCGGCACGAGCGAAAGGTCGATCTTTCCCAGCCGCCAGAACAGACGGGCGACGAGCAGCATGCGCCATAGCCAGCCCATGACCAGCGCGAGGAAGACCGGGCGCACGACGTAGGCGAACCACCACCCGCCGAAGCCGAGCTTGCCGTCGTCGCCGACGGCCCACGACATCGCGTCATCGTGCACCGACAGGGTGGTCCGCGACGGACCAGGAGACCGCCACGCCAAGCATCAGCACCCATGGCAATGACGAATTGCGCAGTTCGCGGACATCGCGGATCTCGCGCGCGAAAGCGACTTGCTGCCCGGGGCCGACGATGCCGCTCGACTTGAACTGTGCAGTGATGCGCATGCGCCGTGGAGTGCATCGCGGCCTCGGCCAGGACCAGGAGCGGGATCGCAAGCAGGCAGCGGACGTGGACGCCGTAGTGCTGCAGCAACGGCTCTCCCGTTCCCGCGTCGAGCAGCCTGCCGGCCAGGAACGCCCACAGCGCGATCGGCAGCCACGTCAGCAATGCGAAGAACACGGCGCGGCGAACTGCGCCCACGCCGTGCTCGGGCGCCAGGTGCAACTGCCGCAACCAGCGCAGCGGCGGCTCGTTCTCGATGGGCGAGAACTCGCCGTCCGCTTCGCCGGCCGGGAGCGCGGGGGGCACCGTCGTCATGGCCGCGCCTTCACTTCTGCGCCGCGACCTTGCTCCAGCTCGCGTCGGGGTTGTAGGCCGTGATCGCGCGCGCCGCCGCATCCGTGCCGGCACCGAGGTTCTTCTGGTACACGACGCCATCCTTGTTGACGATGAAGGTCATCACGCCGGTGTCGTCGTACTTCGCCGGCCAGGCGACCAGCGCGTAGCCCTCGGTCATCTTGCCGTTCTTCACGTAGCTGCGCGCGCCGCCCGGCGCGTCCTTGCCCTGCGCCGTGAGGATCCGGTAGAGATAGCCGTGGTACGGCTGGCCGGGCCTGGCATCCGCGAATTCCGCGCCGAGCGGGCTCTCCGGCTCGCCGGGGAGCGAGGCCCAGTAGAGCCCGTCGCGCTTGCTCGGCGACGACAGTCGCGCGCATCGCGTATTCCTTGACCCCGTCGCCGTTCCAGTCGCGCGCGTGAGTACTCGTCCTGCGCGTCGGTGTAGGCAAGCGCCACCTGGATGGCCGCAAGCTCGTTGCGGCCGATGCGGCGGACGCGCATTTCCTCCGGCGCGCCCTTGGTGTCGAAGCGCCAGCCGGCCGCCGTCTTCACGATCGGGATCGGCAGCGTCCAGCCCTTCGTGCCCGCGCCGAGATACGCCTTGTCGGCGCCGGCCCGCACGATCTCGTGCTTTCTCCCCCATGCCTCGAGGAAGTTGGTGACGTCCTCCGGGTCGATGTTGCCGACGGGAATGAACTTGCGATAGTCGGCTCCGACTGCCGCCTTGATGGCGTCGCCGTCATGCCGCGCGATGCCGTCGACCAGCGCGTCGGCTGCCGCCTCGGGCGTCGGGAATGCGTTCTGCGCGAAGGCGAACGGCGTCACGGCAAGCGCCGCGCTCACCGTGGCGATCTTCAGGATGTGCTTGATGTTCTTCATGTCCATGTGCTCCTAGTTTACCTTTGCGTCCGGGGGCGGGCCGGTTGCCACCGCCGCTGGGGCTTGGCTGCGGGTGCCGGCCTCGATGCTGCTGCCGGCTTGGCGGCGCTCGCGCGTTCGCCGCCACCTCCGCCACCGCTGGGCGCTTCGCGGCCGCACTGCTGGCCGCGCCGCGATCGGCCTGCGCCTTGGCCTGCCCGCTGTTCGCGCCCTTCAGCGCGTTGTCGCGGCTCGAGGCCTGCGCCTTCTGCCGCGCGGCATCGCGGTCGGCGGATTGCGCCTTCTGCTGCGCCGCGCCGCGATCGACGTTTTGCGCTTTCTGCTGCGCCGCGCCGCGATCTGCGTTCTGCGCCTTTTTGCCGCGCCGCGATCGGCGCCTTGCGCCTTCTCTTTTGCCGCGCCACGGTCGGCGCCTTGCGCACGATCGCGCGCTGCCGACTTGTCGCCACCCCGCGGTCCTGCATCGTCTGCGAGGCTTTCGCGCGGCTCGCGTCACGGCTGGCGTCCTTGCCGCGGTACTGCTCGCGGCTGCCGGCCTGCTGCTTCTTCTCGAGGTTCTTGCGCGTCGCGTCGCCACCGCGATACGGAGTCGATACCGCGGCGCTCCGGGTTGTGGTTCCAGCTCGTGCGGCTGCTGTTGACGTCGATGCGCTTGTTGACGTTGATGTTGTTGTAACGGTTCACGTTGATGTCGACGTCGTGGCGGCCCCAATTGACGCCTCCCCACAGCGCATTGCTGACGCCGATTCCCACGCCATAGGCGATGCCGGTGGCGATGGTGCGCGAGAACCAGTAGCCGGGCGGCGGCGGGTAGTAGTACGGCGGGTAGGCGGGATACATCCACGGCCCGTAGACCACGGCCGGGTTGTAGGCCGGGACGTAGACGACCGGCGGCTGCGCCGGCTGGATGACGATCACCTGCGGCGGCGCGGCCTGCTGCACCACCACGGTCGCGGGCGCCGCTTCAGCGGGCGGGGCAGCCTCGTACGAGACCTTGATCTGCTCGTTCGACTTGAGGTTGCCGGCCTTCTGCGCCTGCGCGCGCAGGCGCTGCACCGAGTCCATCACGTCCCCGGGCTGCGCGAGGAACGCGTCGCCGAGGTTCCTCACGTAGTCCGGCTTGTCGCCGAGCGTGATGACGACTTCGGGAAACGCGACCATCGAGGCCACCGACGGGTCCCAGGGCTCGTTCTCGACCATCTTGACGGCATCGTCGCCCTTGGCGTCGGGGTGCGCCTTCGACCATTTCGCCGCCGCGGCGAAGTCGTCGGGATAGGTCGACGCCATCAGCACCTGCGAGAGCAGCGAATCCGGATACAGCGCGATCTGCGCCGTCATCTGGTCGAGCTGTTCGTTGGTGAAGGGCTTCGCATCCTGCGCCAGCGCCGGCAGGGCGAAAAGCACCTGGACCAGCAGCAACGCGCCGACGAGCCTCGATATTGCAGCAACCTTGTTTCATTTTCTTGCCTCCCTCTTTCTCAATTCTCTGCTGGCATCGCGCACGTATCGATCGCGCGAAAACGCGCGTCGAGATGAAAATACGAATTTGCTGCTGCATGTCCTAGTTGAGTTTCACTCGCGACACTCCTGGATCTTGCCGTCGAACCTGAACGGCCGCCGGTCGAAGTAATCGATCGACACCGGAGAGCCAAGGTCGACGCCGACGTCGAAGGTCTCGCTGGCCGAGAACGCGCCGGGCACCGTGCGCTTCACCGTCGTGCGCGCGACTTCCTGCCCGTCGACCTTGAGCACCACGTCTGCCGGCGACAGCGGCTTGGCGCTCGCCAGGGTGGTCGTGACCTCGATGCGGTGCTTGCCCGCCGGCACCGCGTTCGCCGAACGCGCGATGTAGCGCTCGATGATCATCATGTTGTACTCGTAGACCAGCCGGCCCTTGTCCATGTACAGCGTCAATCCGCCGCCGGAGCCGCCCAGCGCGTAAAGCACGCCCGAGGCGTTGTCGCCCAGCTCGGCGTCGATGGTCACCGTGTTGCTTTCCCGGCCGATGCCCGGCGCGGTGAATTCCGGCATGCGCGTGGTCTGGTCGCGTCGAACTGCCAGCTCGTGTAGGGCGTCTTGATGCGGTCCTCGGGATGCAGCCGCAGCCAGATGCCGGCGCCGAGCGGATAGACCTTGTTGGCGATGGCCTGCTGGTCGAACACCTTCTGCAATTGCGCCAGGCGCTGCGGCTCCTTCGCGGCCAGGTCGTCGGCCTCGCGAGAAGTCCCGGTCGATGTTGTAGAGCTCCCACTTGTCCTTGGCCGAGTCCCACTCGGCCAGGCCGGGCGCGCCGGGCAGCCAGGCACCAGCGGGCCGAAGGTCGCGGCCACCCAGCCGTCCTGGTAGATGGCGCGGCTGCCATTGTTGTCGAAGTACTGCACCTTCTTGCGCGTCGGCGCCTTGGCATCGGCGAACGTGTAGGCGAGGCTCACGCCGTCCATCGGGTCCTGCTTGAAGCCATCGACCACCTTCGGCGGCTTGATGCCGATCGATCTCGTAGAGCGTCGGCACGATGTCGTTGACGTGGTGGAACTGCGCGCGCGGCGTCCTGTCGGGCTTGATGCCCTTCGGCCAGGAGATCACCATCGGGTTGCGCGTGCCGCCGAAGTGCGAGGCCACCAGCTTGGTGTTCTGGAACGGCGTGTTGCCGGCCCAGGCCCAGCCGGCGTGGTACATGCTGTCGGTCTTCGCCGTGCCCAGCGCATCCAGGCCGCCGATCTTGTCGAGCGCGGCGAGTTGCTGCTCGACGGTGTTCGGGATGCCGTTCTGGGCGAGCAGCTCGCTGATGGTGCCGTTCTGGCCTTCGGCGCTCGCGCCGTTGTCGCCGAAGATGTAGATGACGATCGTGTTGTCGCGCACGCCGAGCCGCTCGAGCTCGTCGATCACCCTGCCCGCCTGC
The DNA here is from genome assembly GCA_963849005.1 of uncultured beta proteobacterium. Classification (GTDB taxonomy): domain Bacteria; phylum Pseudomonadota; class Gammaproteobacteria; order Burkholderiales; family Usitatibacteraceae; genus CAWKGC01. Next base: position 63,402 of record CAWKGC010000025.1, read on the forward strand.
GCGTCGACGTGCTCGACGAAGCCGGCGTAGATCTCCATCAGCCGCTGCTGGAACGGGCGCTGCGATTCCGGAATGCTGTCCCACGACGGCATGGTCGGGCGCGCGGCGTGAGCTTGGTGTCCGCGGGAATCCAGCCGAGCTGCTTCTGGCGCGCGAAAACGCGTTCGCGATAGGCGTCCCAGCCATCGTCGAACTTGCCCTTGTACTTGTCGGACCATGCCTTGCGGACTGGTGCGGCCCGTGCCCTGCGCCGGGCGCCCAGTACATGAGGAACGGCTTGTCGGGGGAGAACGCCCGGTGCTTGCGCAGCCAGTCGATGCCGCGATCGCCATGTCTCGGCTCAGGTGGTAGTTCTCGTCGTGCGGCGGCTCGATCGCCTTGGTGTTCTCGACCAGCCGCGGCTCCCACTGCGAAGTCTCGCCGGCCAGGAAGCCGTAGAAGTAGTCGAAGCCGTGGCCGGTGGGCCAGCGATCGAACGGACCCATCGCCGTGGTCTGGTCGGCCGGCGTGTTGTGCCACTTGCCAAAGGCGGCGGTCTTGTAGCCGTAGTGCGCGCAGCACCTCGGCCATCGTCGCCGAGGTCTTCGGGATCACGCCGGTGTAGCCGTCCCAGTCCACGGCGCGTTCGGCGATCGTGCCGTTGCCGACGCGCTGGTGGTTGCGGCCGGTCAGCAGCGCCGCGCGCGTCGGCGAGCAGATCGCCGTCGTGTGAAAGGTGTTGTAGCTGATGCCCTGGCTGGCCAGCTTGCTCATGGTCGGCGTGTTGATCTCGCCGCCGAAGGTCGAGGCCTGGCCGAAGCCGACGTCGTCGAGCAGGACGATCAGTATGTTCGGCGCGCCCGGCTTCAAATGATCGCGGCTGGGCGCGGCGCTTGTGCACCGAGTCCTGCAGGCGGGGCGCCGCCTTGCTTGCCGAGGGCACCGGCGGGAACGGCAGGACCGCGCCGTCATCGGCGTGCCTGCGAGACAGGCGCAGGCAAGCAGTCCGCACAAGGCAGCGGCAAGAGACCGTGAGGCTGGCCTTCATCGCAATGTTCATTCATCCGCGTTGGCCTTCATTTCTTCAGGTACACGATCTTCGTCGTCCCGATGGTGCCGTTGAAGGCGAACGGCGCCTGGTCGTAGTAGTCGAGCGACACCGGTGAATCCAGATCGGTACCGATGTCGAAGGTGGCATTCGACGTGAAATGGAGCGACATCGCTGCCGGTACCCGGCCCTGGCCCACGACTTCCCCGTTCGCCCGCAGCGTTATGTCCATCGGACCGCCGATCGGGCCGGCCAACTTCGATTCGACCTCGACCTTGACCTTGCCCACCGGCAGTTTGGCCTTGGACTTGATCTTCGTGCGCTGCACCTCGAACAAGTTGAACTCGTAGTTGAGGAAGCCGTCCTTCATGTAGGTGGTGATGCCGCCGGAGAAGCCGGCCAACGCGTAAAGCACGCCGTTGGCATTCGCCGGCACATCGACTTCCATGGTGACGAGGTTGCTGTTCTTGCCGAGCTTGGGCGCCGCCGATTCCGGCATCCGGGTGATGGGAAATCGAAAGTCCATTCGGTAAGTGCAGAGGCCGGCGCGTCCTCCGGATGGAACATCGCGGTAGACCACAAGCCGCCGCCGATGGGAAGGTTCTTGTTCTTCGTGGACTCGACGATGAACAGCGCCTTCATCTCCTCGAGCTTCTGCGGATTCGACGCGGCAAGGTCGTTGGCCTGGCTCCAGTCCTTGTCGATGTTGTACAACTCCCACTTGTCGGTCAGCGGTGACCATTCCTTGATGCCCTTCGGCATGCCGCCGACCCAAGGCTCGCGCGGGCCCGGGGCGCTGGCGAACCAGCCGTCGTTGTAGATCCCGCGGCTGGCCATGATGTCGAAGAACTGCGTCTTGCGCGTCCCCTTCGCCTTGGAATCGCCCAACGCATACACCATGCTGACGCCTTCGATCGGATCCTGCTCGAAACCGTTGACGACCCGGGGCGCGGCGATCGCCGTCAGTTCATAGATCGTGGGCACGACATCGATCACGTGGTGAAACTGCGGCCGGGCCGTCGCGTCCGGCTGGATGCGCTTGGGCCACGCGACGGCCATCGGCTGGCGCGTGCCGCCGAAATAGGCGCCCATCAGCTTGGTGCCCTGGTAGGGCGTGCTGCCGGCCCACGCCCAGCCGGCGTGGAACATGTTGTCGGTCTTCGGCCCGCCCAGCGCGTCGAGGCCGCCGAGCTCGTTCAACGCCTCGATGTGCTGCGCGATCGTGGTCGGAATGCCGTTTTGCGCGAGCTGCTCGCTGATCGTGCCGTTCAGGCCCTCCGACGACGAACCGTTGTCGCCCCAGATGTAGAAGATCAGCGTGTTGTCGAGCTTGCCCTGGCGCTCGATCTCGGCGATGACTTTCCCCGCATTGACATCGGCGTGCTCGGTGAACCCGGCGAACACTTCCATCAGGCGGCGCTGGAAGGGCCTCTCGGCTTCAGGGATCGAATCCCACGAGGCCATCGACGCGGGGCGGGGCGTGAGTTGCGCGTCCTGCGGGATCCAGCCCTTGGCCTTGGCCCGGACGAACACGCGTTCGCGATACTTGTCCCAGCCGTCGTCGAACTTGCCCTTGTACTTGTCGGCCCATTCCTTCATGACCTGGTGGGGCCCGTGCGATGCGCCCGGCGCCCAGTACATGAAGAACGGCTTGTCCGGCGCATAGGCTTTCTGCTCGCGCAGCCACTTGATCGCGTCCTCGGCGATGTCCTCGGTCAGGTGGTAACCCTTCCTGGGGTGCAGCACGACATCGGTCGTGTTGCGCGTCAGCGTCGGCTCGTACTGCGAAGCCTCGCCGGCCAGGAAGCCGTAGAAGTACTCGAAGCCGTAGCCGGTCAGGCCAATAATCGAACGGCCCCTTGCTGGTGATCTGCTCTTCCGGCGTGTTGTGCCATTTGCCCCAGGCACCCGTGTTGTAGCCATAGTTCTTGAGCACTTCCGCGACGGTTGCCGACGATTTCGGAATGACCCCGGAAAAACCGTCGAAGTCATTCGCAATTGCCGCGATCTGGCCGTTACCGACAAAGGTGTGATTGCGCCCGGTGAGCAGCGATGCCCGCGTGGGCGAGCACATGGCGGTGGAATGGAAGCGGTTGAAGGAGACCCCCAGCTTCGCCACCCGGTCAAGCGTGGGCGTATTGATCTCGCCACCGTAGGTCGAGGGGGTGCCCGGACCGACGTCGTCCATCAGGATGATCAGGATGTTCGGCGCGCCGTCCTTGAGGCGCTTCGGCTCAACGCGCTTCTTGTAAGTGGACGTCTCGATCGTCAGCCCCGCCCTGGAAGCGGACGGCGTGGGCGGAAACGGAAGGATCTCCTGCGCCGACGCTGCCGACGCGAGCATGAGGCCCAGCAGGGCGCTGCGGAACGACCATGCGATATTGCTTGTCATGACGATTCGCCCTTTTTCATTTCATCCCGAACACGGTCACGTCCGCCTTGCCCTTGAGGAAGCCCTTGGTGTCGTACCAGAACTCGATCTTGCGGACGCTGCGCTTGCCGATGCCGCGCAGGTCGATCGCGCGGCTTTCGCCACCCTGCGGGATGTTCTGCCGGACGTCGATCTTGTCCGGCGCGCCGTTGTCGTAGGTGACGACCATGTGCTGCATGTTCAGCGGAGCGTCGGTCACCTTGAACTTGATCTTGCGGAAATTATCGAAAGGCCCCTTGACGATGATGGCGTCATGGTCGGCCTTGTGGTCGGCGTGCGTCTGGCCGATCAGGCGCCATTCTCCTGCCGCGCCCGGCTTGGGCTGGACGACTTGTTGCGCGAACGATGTTGCGGAGGTGCCAAGCGCGAGAGCCGCGAGCAGGGCCAGGATCCGGACGCGAGTGCGTTGCATGATGTGGTTCTCCCCGTTTTTCGTGAATGATCGTTGCCGCAACATCAGAACGTGTAGACCATCTTCAACCAGATGTAGTCGCCGTTCAGGCGGTTCTTGGTATCCAGCTCCGTCAGCCACTTGAGTTCGAAGAGCAGCTTCTCCTTGCCGATCGGCTGGATGTAGCCCAGCACCAGCCCGGCGCCGGAAGTGCGCCCCTTGAAGCAGCCCAGCGTCGCGCCGGATCCGCTGTCGCAGGTGACCTGGTCGAAGTACCACGCCTCGGCGCCGATGTTCGCGAATCCCGAGCCAAGCGGGAGAATCTGCTGTATTGAAGCGTCGAAGTGCAGGATGTCGCCGCTCTTGTAGCTGGTGGCGTTGTTCTCGGTGTTGATCGCGTAGCCCATGTGGATGGCCGCGTTGAGGCCCGTCTTGGCGTTGCTGTAGGCCACGCCGACGATCGGATCGAAGGTCCAGTAGTTGAGGCCCGTGTTGCCGAGCCGGCCGACCTCGTAGCTGCCAGTGGGGGCATAGACCGGCATCAGGAAGTCGTATTGCCAGTTGTCGGCCTTCCACGCCATCATCACCGGCACCACCGTCAGGTCGCCGATGCCGGAAACGCTGTTCTCGATCCGGACGCCGCCCAGCGCCGCGGAGTTCCCGGAGATGGAGAGCCAGGTGTAGGGCAGGAACGCGGCGACGCTGTAGTGGGCGCCCCCGAGGACCGTCTCCTCGAAACCGTAGCCCCCGCCGAGCGCGAGCGTGTTGGCATCCGCGTTCAGGTTGGCGACAACCCCGGCCGCCGTGGGGATTCTTGCCGAGGCGTCGCCCCGGTAGTTGATGTACATCGGCTTGACGAATCCTCCGGGCGACGTCGGCGGCAGGTCCACCAGCGTTGCGTTGGCGCCCGGCATGATGTGCGAAGTGCCGCCTTCGCCGGCGATCGCGAACTGGTGATGCGCCAACCAGGACGGAGAGCATCGCGGCGGCCAGCCATGATTCGCAGCGTCGCGTCCCTCGATCGGATTTCGTTGCTTTCAGCATTTTCTCGAGCCCACGAAGTCCCACTTTCATGTTGGTCGCCTGTTTCGTTTCAATGCGTGGGAAGCAGCAGCGCAATGCCCGCGCGCCGCAACAACCATTGCGGCGGTTTCCCGGAGCCGCGAAGAAAACGGCGCGGACGGATTCTAGGGGACATCGCCAGCGCCACTTGTCGGCTGCACGACATCTGCGGCAAATCAGTCATAATTGTCGCGGCAACGACAAATGAGGCGCCCGGAATGGATGCGGACAGGCAACGGGAGGTCGATCGCTTCCTCGGTGCGGGAAACTGGTTCGGAGGCCTGCCGGCCCCGCTGCGCCAACTCATCGTGTCGCGTTCCGTGATACGCAAGTTCGCCCGGAAACAGGTGATCAGCCTGGAGGAAGGAGCGCCGAAGGGCCTGTTTGCGGTGCTCGAAGGAAGCGTCCACCTCGTTTGCGAGTTGGCTGGCGAAGAGGAGGCGGTCCTCCATGTCGGCGAACCGGGATTCTGGTTCGGCGAGTACGCGATGCTGAGCGGGAAGCCCCCGATCGTGACCGTGGTGGCACATTCGCCGGTGCGGCTGCTGGTCCTGCCGAAGGCCCAGTTCGACCGAATCATCGAGGAGGATCCACGGCGTTACCCGCTGTTCGCGAGGCTCATCCTCGATCGCCACGCCGTCCTGATCAGCGCCTTCGTGCACAGCCGCATGCCGGACCCCGAAACGCGCTTGCGGCATCGGCTCGTCCAGCTGCATGAGTTCGCCAAGCAGGATCGACCGGCATCGGCGCAGGAGGTGCTCACCTTCTCGCAGTCGGAACTCGCGAAGATGGTGGGGATCTCGCGCCAGACGCTCAACGGGATGCTCCGCGAACTGCAACGGCAAGGGCTGATCGATGTCGGGTTCCGCCGCTTGCGCATCCTCGATCCGAAAGGCCTGCTCGGCGCGGGCGGCGAGCCTTCTCCCGGATCGCGCGGGAGCGTGGGCAAAAAGGAGCGCGCCTCGGCATTGCCGACGCCGGCCCGCAGCAGGAACGCGGGCCGCTGATCCCCCTCGAGAAAACGCAGGCCGATTCCCGCTCGGCGCAACCGCGACCGCCCCGGGGTCGCCCCGGTTCGGTTCAACTCAGGAGTTCGTACTTGCCGCCGCGCTCAAGGGCGCGCTGGTACGCCGGCCGCGCATGGATGCGCTCGAGGAAGGCCATGAGCTTCGGCCATTGGGCATCGAGGCCGCCGCGCGACGGCGGCCGCCTCGAGCGGGAAACTCATCTGGATGTCGGCGGCGGTGAAATCCTTGCCGGCAAACCACGCGTGCTTGCCGAGTTCCTCCTCGATGTAGCCGAGGTGCAGCTTGATCTGCGGATCGATGAACGACGTCCCCGCGCCCTTGGCGATGGCGCGCGCGACCGGCCTCACGAAGAACGGCATCGGTGCCTTCTCGACGCGGTTGAACACCAGCTTCATCAGGAGCGGCGGCATGAGCGAGCCTTCCGCGTAGTGCAGCCAGTAGGTGTAGCGCAGTTTCGCAGGCGTTCCCGGCGGCGGCACCAGGCGCCCCTCCCCGTATTTCTCGACGAGGTACTCGACGATCGCGCCGGATTCCGCCACGGTCACGTTGCCGTCGGTGATCACCGGCGACTTGCCGAGCGGATGCACCTTCTTCAGCGCGGCAGGCGCGAGCATGGTCTTCTTGTCGCGCTCGTAGCGCTTGATCTCGTACTCGAGGCCGAGTTCCTCCAGCAGCCAGAGCACGCGCTGCGAGCGGGAATTGTTCAAATGGTGGACGGTGATCATGGCTTTGCGGCTCCTTTCGGCAGGTCGCCCGGCCGGTCGATGTCTGCGAGGATTCCGGCATCGTTCACCGGCACTTTCACGATCTGCTGCGCGTGGCTGGCGAGGATGCTGCGCGCGCCTGCATCGCCTTCAAGCGCGGCGAGCGCCTCGCGGTGCGCGGCGGAGAAACCGACCGGATGCCCGCGCTCGCCACTTGTCTCGAGGAACGGCGCGGCAATCAGCGCGCCACGCTGCAATGCGTCGGCCACCGCGCGGTGCGTCCCCGGAAGGATGCCCGGCATGTCGCCCAGCGCCACGACCCAGCCTTCGGCCTGGCTCGACGCGGCGACCGCGGCGGCGAGGCTTGCGCCCATTCCTTCGCTTGCGCGCGCAGCCACCAGCACTTCGCAGCCGATCGCTTCGAGCGACCTCTTGAGCGCGTCCGAGCCGGGCCGCACCACGGCAAGGACGTTGCCCACGCCCGCGTGCAGGCGCTCCGCCGCATGCACGGCGAGCGCGCGGCCGTCTGCGAGGGGATGCAGCATTTTCTGGGAACCGAAGCGCGTGGAAGCGCCGGCGCAGAGCAGGATGCCGCGGATCACGCGTTGGCGCGCGCGCGCGTGCCTTCCGACTTTTCCAGCACCACGCCGTTGCGCGCGCAGATCAGGTCGGCAAGGATGGCGATCGCGATCTCCGCCGGCGTGCGGCTGCCGATCGACAAGCCCACCGGCCCGCGCAACTTCGCCACCTGCGCGGCGTTGAGGTCGAAGTCGGCGAGGCGCTTGCGCCGGTCCGCGCTGGTCTGCTTCGAGCCGACCGCGCCGATGTAGAACGCGTCGGTCTTCAGCGCTTCGAGCAGCGCCATGTCGTCCAGCTTGGGGTCGTGCGAGACGGTGAGGATCACGGAGTGCGGGATCGGCGCGAAACGCGAGCACCGCATCGTCGGGCATGCCTTCGATCCACTGGGTTCCCGCGACGCGCCAGGCGGTGCGGTATTCCTCGCGCGGGTCGCAGACGAAGACCTGGAAGTCCAGCGTCGCCGCGACCTCGGCAAGGTAACGCGAAATCTCGGAGGCGCCGATCACGCAGCATGCGCCAGCGCGGGCCATGCACCGAGACGAAGGACTCCGGCGTGCGCACGCATTCCTGCGACGGTTCGCCGCGTTCCAGCGACCACGCGCCCGTTGCGAGATCGACACGGCGCGCGACGATCTCGCCTGCGCGGATTCTCGCAAGCAGCGCCTCGACGTCGGGCACCGCGACATCGGCCTCGACGATCACTTCGAGCGTGCCGCCGCAGGGCAGGCCGAAGCGCCGCGCCTCTTCGCTGGTGACGCCGTACGACGCGAACGCGGGTTTCCTTCCGGCGTACTCCGCGCGGCGGGCGACGAGGTCGTCCTCGATGCAGCCGCCGGAGACGGAGCCCACGACGATGCCGTCGTCGCGCATCGCCATGAGAGAGCCCGGCGGGCGCGGGCTCGCGCCGAAGGTCTGCGCGACCGTCACCAGCCAGGCGCGGCGGCCTTCGCCTTTCCACGCGAGCACGTGCTGGAGGACATCGAGATCGAGGCTTTGCATGCGGAAACTATAGCATCGCCCGGGCGGGCGACGCGGCGTTCAGGAGCCGCCGGCCTGCACGGAGATGGGCGCCACGCGGAACAGCTCGGCGAGCGTGCGCCGGTACTCGTCGAAGGCCGCGGCCGAGAGGTTGTGGTGCGAACCGCCCTCGACGCGGATGAAGCGCTTGGGCTGCGGCGCCAGCTCGTAGAGCTTTTCGCCCATCTCGTAGGGGACGATGCGGTCCTCGGTGCCGTGCACCACCATCACGGGCATCTTCAGCGAGCCGATCTTGGAACGGCTGTCGAACTCCTGCGTGAGCAGGAAGGTCACCGGCGTGTACCACCAGCGCTGCGTGGCGATCATCTCGCGCACCGAGGTGAAGGTGGCCTCGATCACCAGCCCGGAAGCGTCCGGATTGCGCACGGCGAGGTCCACGGCGATCGCGCCGCCCAGCGAATGGCCGACGATGAAGCGCGGCTTGCCGGGTGCGAGCTTGCCGAGGTGGTCGAAGGCAGCCTGCGCGTCCTCGTAGGAAAGCTGCTCCGAGGGCGCGACGTCGGTGCTCTGGCCGAAGCCGCGATAGTCGACGGCGAGCACCGAGAAGCCGAGGTCGCGCCAGCGCTGGATCCGGCTGGTGCTGCCGGAAAGGTTCCAGCGCGCGCCGTGGAGGTAGAGCAGGACCGGCGCCTGCGGGTCCTTCGACTCCACCCAGTAGGCGTGCAATTGGTCGCCGTTGCCGCCGACCGGGATCCATTGTTCCGCGAAGCCGGGGCTCGCCTGCGCGCCGCGCCAGTTGCCCTTGACCGGGCTGAAGATGAGTTCGCCCTGCTTTTCGCCCAGCCAGGCGCAGCCCGAGGCGATGAAGACCACCGCGAGCGCGGTGGCGATGAAACGATAGCGGCTAAGGAGTGTGCGTATCACGGGAGCCAGGGAGTGCGGGCGACATGCGCCGCCCGGCATTCTAGCGCCCGGTCATCGCGGCGCAAATACCAGGCCGGTCCGGTGGTGGGGATTGGCTTCCGTGATCACCACGATGGCCGCGGCCACCACGAACACCACGGCGATGAGCCCGAACGCCGGGTGCGTCACGATCCGCCTCAACCGGTCCTGCCATGGACCAAAAACCGATTCTCTCTTCATTCCAGCCTCCCGATGCCCCTTCGGGTGCGCCAGCCTTGTCCTTGGTCGCCTCGAGGCGACTTCAGGACGGTGTGACAAGGTAACCGCCGATCGGTTCCCTCCCGCCGCCCCCGGCATCGAAATGGTGGCGGCCTCCCGGACTTCAAGCAGGAAAAAGCACGAAGCGCGCCATGCCGGAGCTTGCTTCCCGCCAGAGGGCAATTGACCCGGCTGGAAGGCGAATTCGCGGCGCACGGTGCGGGAACGGCGCTGCAACAGTGCGCGGGCCCTCCCGGACGCACCATTTCGGTCCGGACGCAAGCTTGCCCGAAGGGAAAACCCAAGCTACCCTAACGCGCTTTGCACCCCTTTCCGCGGCACCCCCCTTCGCAGGCCTCCCATGCCCCAAGCACAATTTGCAACGACTTCCCTTCGCATTGCTGCCGTCGCCGCGCTGGCCGTCATGGGGCTTGCCGGATGCAAGTCCGAGCCCGCGGCCAAGCCCGCCCCGCCCCCGGTGGAGGTCAAGGTGATACAGACCAAGGCGCAAACGGTGCCGGTGGTCAACGAATACGTCGGCCGCGCCGCCGCGTACCGCTCGGTGGAGGTCAATGCGCGCGTGCAGGGCATCGTCGAGAAGCGCGTCTTCACCGAGGGCACCGACGTGCAGAAGGGCGACCTGCTCTACGTGATCGAGTCCGACACCTTCCAGAAAGCGGTCGAGAACGCGCAGGCGGCGCTCAGGCGCGCGCAGGCGGACCTCGGCAACGCCGTTGCGAGGGAGCAACGCCTCGCGCCGCTGGTCAAGGAAGAAGCGATCAGCCGCCAGGACTACGACGACGCGCTGACGGCAGTGAAGCAGCAGCAGGCCGCGGTCGATTCGGCGCAGGCGGCGCTCTCGTCGGCGACCATCGACCTGGGCTACACGCGCATTCTCGCCAACGAATCGGGGCGCATCGGCCAGACGCTGGTGCCTGAGGGGCGCCTCGTCGGCCGCGACGGCCCGACGCACATGGCGACCATCGACAAGATCGACAAGATGTACATCGTGTTCACGCTCGCCGATCGCGACGCGCTGATCCTCAGGCGCGCCGCCGAGGCCGGGCAGATCACCGCGGGGGCGGACGCCGGCAACGTGCGGGTCTTCCTCCCCGACGGCCGCCAGTACACGCGCGGCGGCAAGCTCGACTTCTCCGACCAGCAGGTCAACCCCGACACCGGCACCATCACGCTGCGCGGCGTGCTGCCCAACCCGGAGCGCGAATTGCTGCCCGGCATGTTCGTGCGCGTGCTGCTCGATGTCGGCCAGCGCCCCAACAGCATCCTCGTGCCGCAGTCCGCCGTGGTGAAGACGCCGACCGGGCACCTCGCCTGGGTCGTCACCAAGGACAACAAGGTGGAGCGCCGCGACCTCGTCATGGGCCCCTGGTACAAGGAGGACTGGGTGGTCGAGAAGGGCATCGGCCCCGGCGAGACCGTCATCGTCGACGGCATCCAGAAGGTCCGGCCGGGCGCAACCGTGACGGCCACGCCTTACACGCCCCCCGAGGCGAAGCCGGCGGCGCCCAAGCCGCTGGAGGCGAAGACCGCCGCCAAGCCTTCCGGCAAATAGGCGGAGGCCCGCATGGGATTCTTCGTCACCCGCCCGGTCTTCGCGGCCGTCATCGCGCTGATCATCACGCTGCTCGGCGTGCTCACGGTGCGCCAGCTGGCCGTCGAGCAGTATCCGAACGTGGCGCCCCCGCAGGTCAAGATCACCGCCATCTATCCGGGCGCCAGCCCCGAGATCCTCGAGACCACCGTTGCCGCGCCCCTGGAGCGCGAGATGAACGGCATCGCGGGCCTGCTGTACATGCAGTCGACCAGCGCGGCCAACGGCTCGATGACGCTCTCCGTGTATTTCCAGCCGGGCACCAACCTCGACCTGGCCGCCGTCGAGGTGAGCAACCGGTCCAAGCGCGTCGAGCCGCTGCTGCCCGAGGAAGTCCTCAGGCAGGGCCTGCGCGTCGACAAGGCCAACCCCTCGATCCTGCTGATCGTCGTGATGCAGTCCGACGACCCGCGCTTCGACCGCGACTACATCGCCAACCTCGCCAACAGCCAGGTGGTCAACGAGATCAAGCGGCTGCCCGGCGTCGGCGACGTGACGCTGTTCGCCTCTCCCTATGCGATGCGCCTGTGGGCCGACCCCGAGCGGCTCGCGAAATACAAGCTCACGGTGAGCGACGTCGTCAACGCCGTGCGCGAGCAGAACCAGAATTTCGCGGTCGGCGACATCGGGCAGTCGCCCGCGGCGAGCGGCCAGGCGCTCACCTTCCCGGTGCAGACCACGGGCGCCATGACCGAGGTCGAGCAGTTCCGCGACGTGATCATCAAGGCCCTGCCCGACGGCTCGGTGGTGCGCGTGCGCGACATCGCGCGGGTCGAGCTCGGCGCCGACGACTACCAGTACACCTCGCGCCTGAACACCAAGCCCGCGGTCGCCTTCGGCGTGTACCTGCGGCCGGGCGCCAACGCCCTCGACCTCGCTTCGCTGGTGCGCACGCGCATGGGCGAGCTCTCGAAGCAGCTTCCGCAGGGAATCGAGTGGTCGGTGCCCTACGACACCACCACCTTCGTCAGCGCCTCGATCGAGCTGGTGGTCCACACCTTCATCGAGGCCTTCGTCCTCGTGCTGCTGGTCGTGTACCTCTTCCTCGGCAGCATGCGCGCCACCCTCATCTGCCTGATCGCGATCCCGGTGTCGATCGTCGGCACCTTCGCCGGCATGCTGGCGATGGGATTTTCGCTCAACATGCTCACCCTCTTCGGCCTGGTGCTCGCCATCGGCATCGTCGTGGACGACGCGATCGTCGTGGTCGAGGCGGTCGAGCACAAGATGCACCACGACAAGCTCGCGCCGCGCGAGGCGGCGGCCGCGGCGATGAAGGGAATCGGCGGCGCCATCGTCGGCGTCACGGCGGTGATCTGCGCGGTGTTCGTGCCGATCGGCTTCATGCCCGGCGTCACCGGCACGCTCTTCAAGCAGTTCGCCGTCACCATCACGATATCGACGCTGCTCTCGGCGACCGTGGCGCTGACGCTGACCCCGGCCCTGTGCGGGCTGATCCTCAAGTCCGGCCAGAAGAAGATCGCGCCGATCCAGAAGTTCGACGCGTTCTTCGAGCGATCACCCACCACTACACCAATGCGGTCGGCGGGCATCATCAAGCGCGCGGCGCGCTTCATGCTCGTGTTCGCCGCCATCGTCGCCGGCGTGGTGCTGCTGTTCAAGGCCATTCCCGGCGGCTTCGTCCCCGAGGAGGACAAGGGCACGATGTTCGTCATCATCGACCTGCCCTCGGGCGCCTCGCCCGAGCGCACCATCGCCGTCATGGACAAGGCCGAGGCGATCGTGCGGCAGGACCCGGCGGTGCAGAACACGGTGGGCATCACCGGCTTCTCGATCTTCTACAACTACGCCAACCAGGGCTTCATCTTCACCACGCTCAAGCCCTGGGCCGAGCGCGGCGAGGCGGACCACGTGTTCAAGGTCCTGCGCCGCATGAACGCCGCCCTCTCCTCGATCAGCGAGGCGCGCGTGTTCGCGCTGAATGAGCCGCCGATCTCGGGCATGGGCAACGTCGCGGGCTTCGACTACCGCCTGATTTCGCTCGATGGCGACCGCGACAAGCTCAACCGCGCCACGCAGGACGTCGTCGCCGCGGCAGCCCAGGATCCCACCGTGGCCGGCGTGCGCAGCGTTGCCGCTCCCAGCGTGCAGACCCTCTTCCTCGACGTCGACCGCAACAAGGCCAAGGCGCTCGGCGTGCCCCTGCACGACCTCTACGCCACGGTGGGCGGGCTGCTGGGATCGAGCTTCATCAACCAGTTCACCCGCTTCGGCACCAACCTCAAGGTGAAGATCCAGGCCGACGCCCCCTTTCGCTCCGACCCGGCCTCGCTGCAGAATTTCTACGTGCGCAATGGCAAGGGCGAGATGGTGCCGCTGGGAACGCTGGCGAACGCCGAATGGAAGATCGCGCCGATTGCGCTCACCCGCTACAACGGCTACCCCTCGGTGCAGTTGAACGGCATCTCCGCGCCGGGTCGCAGCACCGGCGAGGCGCTCGCGGCCATGGAGGCGATCTCCGCCGAAGTGCTCCCCGAGGGCACCGGCTTCGAATGGTCCGGCCAGTCGCTGCAGGAGAAGCTCTCCGGGTCGGCCGCGACGCTGATCTTCGCGCTCTCCTTCATCTTCGTGTTCCTGTTCCTCGCCGCGCTCTACGAGAGCTGGACGCTGCCGGTGGCGGTGTTCCTGGTGGTGCCGATCGGCATGTTCGGCGCGCTGGTCGCGCTCTTCATCCGCGGCACGCCCAACGACGTGTTCTTCCAGGTGAGCCTGATCACGCTGGTGGGCCTCGCGGGCAAGAACGGGATATTGATCGTGGAATTCGCCAAGCAGCGCTACGAGGAAGGCCTGTCGGCGTTCGATGCAGCGGTCGAGGCGGCGAAGCTGCGCTTGCGGCCGATCGTCATGACCTCGCTCGCCTTCATCACCGGCGTGATCCCGCTGGTGATCGCCTCCGGCGCAGGCGCGGCCACGCAGCACTCGGTGGGCACGGGCATCTTCGGCGGCATGCTCGCGGCGACCCTCGTCGGCATCTTCTTCACGCCGCTCTTCTACTACCTGGTGACGACGCGCTTCCCGGGCGAGCGCGCCGCATCGCTTGCGGCTTCGAAGGAGGGCGGCGCATGAAGGCCGCGCGCCTTGCCGCATTCGCCGCCGCCGCGTTTTGCGCCGGATGCGGGCTGTTTCCGCAATCGTACGAGCGACCGGCGGTCGATGTGCCGAAAGACTGGCGGGTTGCCGCGCCAATGGACAAGAGCCTCGCCGATACCGACTGGGCCGTCGCCTTCCAGTCGCCGCAACTGCGCGCGCTGATCGCGGAGGCGCTCGCCAACAACAGCGACCTGCGCATTGCCGTGGAGCGCGTCGAGCTTGCCCGCGCGCAGTACGGGATCCAGCGCTCGGAGATGTTCCCCACGCTTGCCGCCAATGCCGTCGCGACGCGCTCCCGCCTGCCCTCGGCGAGCGGGAGCAACGTCGTCACGGAGAGCTCATCTGCGGTGCTCACCGTGCCGTCCTGGGAAATCGACCTGTGGGGGCGGCTCGCGTCGCTTTCGGAGTCGGCACGCCGGTCGTACCTGGCGTCCGAGCAGAACCGCCGCGCGGTGCAGGTCTCGCTGGTGGCGGAAGTCGCGATCGCCTACATCCAGCTGGTCGGGCTCGACGAGCAGGTCGCGATCTCGGTGCGCACGCTGGAATCGCGCCACAAGTCGCTTGCCATCGTCACCTCGCGCTACAAGGCCGGCATCACTTCCGTGCTGGACGTGCGGCAGGCGGAGATCCTGGTTGCCGGCGCGCAGGCGGTCCTCGCCCAGCAGCAGTTGCAGCGCAGCCAGGTCGAGAACGCGCTCTCGATCCTCGTCGGCAGCAATCCGCGCGACATTGCGCGCGCGACGACGATGGCCACATACGAACTGCCGCCGGAGCTGCCCGCGGGATTGCCCTCCGCGCTCATCGACCGCCGGCCCGACCTGCTTGCGGCGGAGGAGAACATGCGCGCAGCCGACCTCAATGTCGATGCGGCGCGCAAGGCCTTCCTCCCGGCGATCTCCATCACCGGTATCCTCGGCTACGCATCCCCCGCCATGAAGGCGCTGACCAGCAGCGACAACTATGCGTGGTCGGTGGAGCCGGCGATCAGCCTCCCGATTTTCACCTGGGGCCGGCTCACCTCCAGCCTCGAGGCCACCGAGGCGCAGCAGCGCATCGCGCTCGAGCTTTACCGCGCCGCGATCCGCAACGCCTTCCGCGAGGTCGACGACGCGCTCGCCGCCTACCAGAGCCAGCGCGAGCAGCGCGTCGCGCTGGCGATATCGGTGAAGGCAAACCGCGAGCGCCTGCGCCTCACCGACCTGCGTTACGTGAACGGCGTGGCGAGCTTCTTCGAGGTGCTCGACTCGCAGCGCAACCTGTTCGAGGCCGAACTCGACTACGTCCGCGCCACCCAGGCGACCTACGGCGCGGTGGTGCAGCTCTACCGCGCGCTTGGCGGCGGTTGGTCGGCGCCCGCCGCCCCCGCAAGCCCGCAGGTTTCGTCCCGGCCGGATTGATGTTTCGCACGACCGGTTTCACTTTTCCGATTGAAAGGACACGAACATGAATGCGCGAACTCCTGAATTCCTGCGACTGGCGGCAGCATGCGCCGTGGGCCTCGCCCTCCTTGCCGGATGCGGCAAGAAGGACGATCCGATCGCGCAGGCCGCGAAGGCCGACGCGGCCAAGGGCGTCCCCGCGCCGGGCATCGTCGAGACCAAGGCCATCGCCGAGGAGGCGTTCATCTACGGGCTGCCGATCGTCATGAACTACGCGGTGATGAACGAGTTCGTGATCGACAAGAACTCGGGGCAGTACAAGGCGCCGTTCAACACCATCAGCAACGAGGCGCGCGTCTTCACCTACAAGGACACGGCGGTGGTCACGCCGAACAGCGACACGCCGTACTCGATGCTCTGGCTCGACCTGCGAGCGGAGCCGATGGTGATCTCGGTGCCTGCAGTGGAAAAGAAGCGCTACTACTCGGTGCAACTCGTCGACGGCAATACCTACAACTACGGCTACATCGGCAGCCGCGCCACCGGCAACGCGC
The DNA here is from genome assembly GCA_963849005.1 of uncultured beta proteobacterium. Lineage (GTDB taxonomy): Bacteria > Pseudomonadota > Gammaproteobacteria > Burkholderiales > Usitatibacteraceae > CAWKGC01. The sequence goes on from CAWKGC010000025.1 coordinate 79,419, forward strand.
CGGGCGACTATCTCGTGGTCGGCCCGGACTGGAAAGGCGAGACGCCGGCCGGCATCAAGCAGGTCTTCAAGTCGACCACGCCCTTTGCCCTGACCATCTTCCGCACCCAGCTCTTCAACGCCGAGGACATGCCCAACGTGGTGAAGGTGCAGGCAGGCTACAAGGCGCAGCCGCTGTCCGCGTTCCTCAAGCAGCCTGCGCCGCCCGCGGCGCCGAAGATCGATTTTCTCCCGGCGACGACGGCGGGGATCAAGGCGAACTTCTTCGAGTATCTCGACGCCGCCCTGCAGTTCGTCCCCGAGTCCGAGGAGACCAAGGCGATCCGGGGCAGGCTCGCCAGCATCGGCATCGGGCCGGGCAAGGCCTTCGCGTTCAAGGACCTGTCGGCGGAACACAAGGCGGCCGTGCTGCTGGCGATGAAGGAAGGCGACGACAAGGTGGACAAGTTCCTCGCCACCGGCATGAAGGACATCAACGGCTGGAAAGTCGGCTCGGTCTTCGGCGACCGCGCCTTCTTCAACGGCGACTGGCTGAAGCGCGCGGCGGCGGCCAAAGGCGGCATCTATGGCAACAACGCCGAGGAGGCGATGTATCCCGCCGCCCGCTCGGACGGCACCGGCGAGGCCCTGGACGGAGCCAAGCACAACTACACGGTGACCTTCGCGGCGGGCCAACTGCCGCCGGTAAACGCGTTCTGGTCGATCACGATGTACGACGGCAAGACGCAATTGCTGATCGAGAACCCGATCAACCGCTACCTCGTCAATTCCCCGATGCTGCCGGCAATGACGAAGAACAAGGACGGCTCGCTCACGATCACCATCCAGAACAAGTCGCCAGGCAAGGACAAGGAGTCGAACTGGCTGCCTGCGCCGAACGGCCCGATCTACATGGTGATGCGGCTTTACTGGCCGAAGACCGAGCCGCCCTCGATCCTGCCGGCGGGCGACGGCACCTGGAAGCCGCCGCAGGTCGTCGCGGCGAAATAGGACAAGTACGACGAATTGGAAAACGGGGTCAGGTTACATTTCCGGCTGCAATTAAGGGGTCAGAGTACATTTCCGGAAGGCAGGATCGCTGTGCGATCCGACCGGAAATGTACTCTGACCCCTTTATTCCGCCCTGACCCCGTTTTCCCTTACATCAAGCCCACTTCGTGTTGCCGAGCGGCAGCGCCCGCGCGCGCTTGCCCGTGAGGACAAATAGGGCATTGGCGACGGCCGGCGCGATCGGCGGCAATCCCGGTTCGCCCACGCCCGAAGGCGCTGCGCCCGATGCCACGATGTGCACCGACACCTGCGGCATGTCGGAGCCGCGCAGCACGCGGTAATCGTGGAAGTTCGACTGCTCGACCTTGCCGTCCTTGATCGTGATCGCGCTGTAGAGCGTGGGGCCGAGGCCGTAGGCAATCGCGCCTTGCACCTGCGCTTCCACGGTAAGCGGGTTCACCGCGATGCCGCAGTCGATGGCGCTGGTGACCTTGTGCACCTTCACCGCGCCGTCCACGAGCGACACCTCGGCCACATGGCACACCACGCTGCCGAAGGACTCGTGCACCGCGACGCCGCGCGCGCGCCCTTTCGGCAACGCCGCGCCCCACGCCGACTTCTCCGCGGCGAGGTTCAGCACCGCGAGCACGCGCGGATGTTTCGCGAGCAGCTTGCGGCGGTACGCGACCGGGTCCTGCCCCGCCGCTGCGGCGGCCTCGTCGACCATCGTTTCCATCACGAAGGCGGTGTGCGAATTGCCGACCGAGCGCCACCACAGCACCGGCACGCCCGGCGACGGGCTGTGCGACGTGACGTTCAGGTTGGGCAGGTCGTAGGGCGTATCGACCACGCCTTCCACGGACGTCGAGTCGATGCCCTCTTTCACCATCATCTGCTCGAAGGGCGTGCCGCTGATGATCGACTGGCCGACGATGGTGTGGTTCCACGCGACGATGTTGCCGCCGGCATCGAGCCCGGCCTCGACGCGGTGCACGTACATCGGGCGATAGAAGCCGCCCTTGATGTCGTCCTCGCGCGTCCAGACGACCTTCACGGGCACCTTCACGTCCTTGCCGATCTCGCAGGCCTCGATGATGTAGTCCGACACCGGGTTGGCGCGCCGGCCGAAACCGCCGCCGGCCATCAGCGTGTTCAGCTTCACCTGCTCGGGCTTCAACCCGAACACCCTGGCCGCCGCGCCCTGGTCCACGGTCTGGAACTGGCTGCCGACCCAAAGCTCGGCGCTGTCGCCTTTGAAGTGCACGGTGCAGTTGAGCGGCTCCATCGGCGCGTGCGCGAGGAACGGCACTTCGTACTCCGCCGCGATCACCTTCGCCGCCGCCTTGATCGCCTCCGGGTTCGCGGCCTTCTTCGCGCTCTTGCCCGGCGTCTTCGCGAGTTCGAGGTATTTCTTCTTCAGCGCATCGGTGGAGAGCGTGGCGCCTTCTCCCAGGTCCCACTTGATCTCGAGCGCGTCGCGGCCCTTCTTCGCCGCCCAGAAGGTCCTGCCCACGACCGCCACGCCATTCGAGGTCTGCACCACGTGCGTGATGTCCAGAAGCGACTTCAGCTTGTCGGCGCTGAAGGATTCCACCTTCGCGCCGAATACCGGGGGATGCGCCACCACGGCGGTCAGCATTCCCGGCAGCTTCATGTCGAGGCCGAATTTCGTTTCGCCGTTGACCTTGCCCGCCGCATCGATGCGGCGCGTGGGCCTGCCGATCAGCTTGAAGTCCTTCGCATCCTTCAGCGTCACCTTTTCCGGAACCGGCAGGCTGGCGGCTGCATCGGCCAGCGCGCCAAAGCCGGCCTTCTTTCCGCCCGGGCCGAGCACAATGCCTTTTTCCGCGCGGCACTCGGCGGGCTTCACCTTCCACTGGTTGGCGGCGGCCTGGACCAGCATCGTGCGCGCCTGCGCGCCGACGGTGCGCAACTGCGTCCACGAATCGGCCACGCTGGTCGAGCCGCCGGTCATCTGGATGCCGAATTCGGTGTGCACGAAATCCGGGCCGGCAGGCGCGAGGACCGAGCGCACTGCGCTCCAGTCGCATTCGAGTTCCTCGGCGACCAGCATCGGCAGCGCGGTGGTCACGCCCTGGCCGAACTCGAGGTTCTTGACCGTGACGGTGACGGTGCCGTCCTTGGCGATGCGCAGGAAGGCATTGGGCGGGATCATCGCCTTGGCCGCCTGCGCCTGCGCGCGCGCCTGCTTGATTCCGGACGGCAAATGGAAGGCGATGACCAGCCCGCCGGCCATCGCCGTGGAAGACTTGAGGAAACCGCGGCGGGAAGGATTCGCGACTCGGGCGGCCATGGTCAGGCTCCCTTCTTCGCGGGCTTCGCCGGGGCGGCGGGCGCTGAGCCCAGCATCGCGGAGGCGCTCTTAACCGCTTCATGCACACGCTGGTAGGTGCCGCATCGGCACAGGATGCCGTCCATCGCCTCGGTGATGTCCTTGTCCGAGGGCGATTTGTTCTTGTTGAGCAGCGTCACCGCCGCCATGATCTGCCCCGACTGGCAATAACCGCACTGCACCACGTCCTTGTCGAGCCACGCCTCGCGCACCGCCTTGGTGACCGCGTTGTTGGGCAGGCCCTCGATGGTGCTGATGCGCTTGCCCCCGACAGCGGAGACCGGCGTGATGCAGGAGCGCACCGCCTCGCCGTTGATGATGACGGTGCATGCACCGCATTGCGCCATGCCGCAGCCGTACTTGGTGCCGGTGAGCCCGAGGTTGTCGCGCAGCGCCCAGAGCAGCGGCGTGTCAGGGGACGCGGAGAACTGGATGGGATCGCCATTGACGAGGAAACTGATCATTGCTCGTGACTCCTGGGATTGGCCCGAATGACCGGTGGATTCGGCGTGCGGGGGACGAAAAGGGAACCGGCATTATAAGTCCGGAATGCGGCACTCTTGCGATTGCCCGCTGCTGAAAGGTGCGGGCCCATGCGGGCAGGATCGGCAGACGCGTTGTCGGAAGGCTCCCGCCTTGCTCGCGCCACGCCAATGCAGTCGCGATCCAGGGCCTGTCGTTGACCCTCCCAGGCAGCCGGCAGACAATGACGGCGTTATCGGACGTTTTTTCTTGCCGATATGCGCGGTCAACCAGACATGGACCAGATGTCCTGCCGATGCATTGCCCCGGAGCCCGCAGTCTCGCTTGAACGGGAGGCTGGAGCATGGCAATAGCGCCCATTGCGTCGATCGTCGCTCGGACGATCGAGCATCTGCGCGCAGCGATCAACGCGGCAGCGGAAGACCGCGAGCCTTTCGGCCATCTCCGCCTCGTCGATGCCTTCCCCGAGGATGTCTATGCGCAGATGCTCGATGCGATGCCGGCAAGGGAGGACTATCGCCGGATGTCGGGGCGCGCGAAGTCCAACCGGAAAGGCGACGTCCGCACCAAGCTCGACCTGCTTCCGGAATGGATCGGGAACCTGCCGCCCGCGAAGAGGAAGGTCTGGGAGGTGGTAGGCGCGGCCCTGTGCTCGGTGCAGGTCCGCGAGGCATTCATTCGCAGGCTCGCGCCGGGGCTCGAGCGGCGCTTCGGTGCCGGGTACGCGACGGTTGGCATGTATCCCCGCCCGCTCCTCACGCGGGACCTGCCCGGTTACCGCATCGGCGTCCACCCCGACACGCGCTGGAAAGGCATGACGATCCAGTTCTACCTCCCGCGAGACCGCTCCATCGAGCACGTGGGGACCGTGTTCCACAAGCGCGGCAGCGACGGCTCATTCCAGGTGTCCGCCCGCATGCCGTTCCGGCCGAACAGCGGCTACGCATTCGCCGTCGGAGAGGACACCTATCATTCGGTGGACACCGTGGGACAGGAAGTGCGGACGCGCGATTCGATCCTGCTCACCTATTTCGTGGACAGGACCCTCTTCGAGAAGTCGCACAACCGATGGAAACGCTTCGGCAATCTCGTGCTGGCGAAAGCTCGCGGAATCTCGCGGAGAAGTTCCTGACTCTGCGGCGAGGATCATCGACTTGAAGATGACGGCTGGTCGTCGCCGGGCCGTCAGCCTTCACCAGCACCTCGCGCCACGCCTTGTGTCGCTTTCGGGAGCCGGGCTGCGAAAGCGCCACGGGGCAAGCCTGCGCGCAGGGCAAGCTTGCCCTGCGGGCTTTCCGGGCGTTTGTGACTTCGAAGTGACGCAAATCAAGGGCTTGCCACGATCCGGACAGCGGTCCGGAATAAAATCAAGCAACTTGGGGTACTGGAGTTCATTGGTGGAAAATATTGGCGGGCTGTTCCTCGCGGCGCTGCTTGTCCTCCCACTGCAGGCAGGGGCGAAGCCGACAAGATTGTGCAATACGTCTTCTGTCAGCCAGATCGTGCTCATGGGGACGCCGCAGAATGCCCGGGTTCGGATCATCGATGCAGTGAATCATCCCGAACAGGATCCCGACCTGTACGACCGGCTCTGGCGACCGCTCAAGGTCTCGGGCGACAATCCCTACTATTACGCCTCCGATTCGGTGTATCTCGACTTTGATCCAGTCCAGGATGTCGTCGAGATGGTCGCTGCAATGCGCGTCGATCCGGTGATCGCAATGATGGGAATCCGGTTGATTGCGCCAAACACGGGAATCTGCTTTTCCGCAGGGCCACCGGGACCACGCCAGATCGTCACCGAGTATCACAACACCACCCTGGACCACTATTTCCTTTCCAGCTCCGCGGAAGAAAACGCGTATATCGACGCAGGCGGTGCCGGGCCCGGCTGGGTCCGGACAGGCGAATCGTTTCGCACCTATGCGCCTACCTACTGCTTCGGGGGCATCAACGTATTTCGCTTCTACGGCAAGGGCCCGAACTCGCACTTCTTCACCCCGGACGCAATCGAATGCGGAGGCCTGCGGACGCGGGAATCGGGCTGGCAGGTCGAGGGGGCTGCCTTCGGCGCCACTTCCCTCCCGAAAAACGGCGCCTGCGAATACCCCTATCTAACACCGGTCTATCGCCTCTACAACAACCGCTGGATGTTCAACGACTCGAACCATCGCTACACCATTCGCACCGACATCTACCAGCAGATGATCGGCAAGGGCTGGATCGGCGAAGGCGTGGCGTTCTGCGTCTACAACACACAGTAACGCAGGCGCGCTCGCAGGCGGCGAAGCTGCGCCTCTCCCCCGCAATCGTGCCGCCGGCCGCAGTCCGGATCGCCACGGATGCTAAAATCCGCGCCCATGTCCCGCAAACAACCCAAGATCTTCCCCACTTCCGAAGACGCCGAGAGCGCGTTCTACGACGCCTTCGAGCGCGGCGACATCGCGGCCATGAATTCCGTGTGGGCGCAGGAAGAGGACCTCGGCCCCTCGCTCACCGGCGAGAACCCCTCGATCCTGTGCATCCACCCGCAAGGCCCCCGGCTGGTCGGCTTCGACGCGATCCGCGAGAGCTGGACGCAGATCTTCGCCAACGGCATGCAGCTGCGCGTGCGCATCACCGAAGGACGCCAGTTCATCGGCCAGACGCTTGCCGTGCATTCGGTGCACGAGATGCTCTCGGTGGCGGGCGACAAGACCGCGGCGCAGGCGATACTCGCCACCAATGTCTATCTCCTCACGGAGAACGGCTGGCGCATGATCGTGCACCACGCCTCGCCCGCGCCCGAAGCGCCGGAGCCCAAGGACTCGAGCGCCGAGCACACGCTGCATTGATTCCCGCCTCGTCATCCCGGCCGGCCTTTTCGTCTTCCCGGCGAAGCCCTGGATCGAGCCAAACAAGATGCACTGGATTCCGGGTCAAGCCCGGAATGACGAAATGGCTCGCGGGAATGACGATGATTCTCTCGTTCAACGCCTTCGCCGCCGACGCGAACAAGGTCATCCGCACCGCCTACCCCAGCGCGGAGAGCAAGCTCGACCCGCAGGCCGAAAGCGACGAAGCCTCGGGCGCGTTCAACGACGCGATCTTCGATTCGCTGCTCGAGTACGACTACCTCGCGCGCCCGGCGAAGCTGCGCCCGCGCGCAGCGCTGGCCATGCCCGAGGTCGCCGACAACGGCGCGACCTACACCTTCCGCGTGAAGCCCGGCATCGTCTTCACGCCCGACCCCGCGTTCAAGGGCGAGCGCCGCGAGCTCGTCGCCGCCGATTACGCCTATTCCCTGAAGCGCCTCTACGACCCGAAGCAAAGGAGCCAGTGGCTGTTCCTCGTCGAAGGCAAGATCAAGGGCGCGGATGCGCTCATGGAGGAAGCCAAGAAGACCGGGCGCTTCGACTACGACAAGCCGATCGAGGGGCTGCAGGTCATCGATCGCCACACGCTGCGCATCCGACTGAACGAGCCCGACCATCGTTTCCTCTACATCCTCGCAATGCCGCCGACCGCGGCGGTGGCGAGGGAAGTCGTCGAGGCCTATGGCAGCGACGTCGCCGCGCACCCCGTGGGCACCGGCCCCTACAGGATCAAGCGCTGGGTGCGCGGCTCGAAGATCACGCTCGAGGCCAATCCCGACTATCGCGAGGACATCTTCGAGAGCGACCCTGCCGGCGACCCGCTCAGCCAGTCGATCTACAAGGCGCTCAAGGGCAGGCGATTGCCGATCGCGGGCGAGGTCGAAGTGTCGATCATCGACGAGGCGCAGCCGCGCTGGCTCGCTTTCCTGGGCGGCGAGCACGAGTACCTGCGCCCCTTGCCCGAGGAATTCGCGCCGATCGCGATGCCCGGCGGCAGGCTCGCGCCCAACCTCGTGAAGATGGGCATCACCACCACGCCCGACGAGATCGCCTATACGACCTACACGACCTGGAACATGCAGGACCCCGTCGTCGGCGGCTACACGCCGGAAAAGGTGGCGCTGCGCCGCGCGATCACGCACGCGTACCTGATCGACGAGCAGATCGCGACGCTGGACCGCCACCAGTCGGAGCGCGCGCAGACGCCGCTGCCGCCCGGCGTGATCGGGCACGACCCGAAGTTCACGAGCCCGACGCTGGCCTACGACCCGGCGAAGGCCAAGGCGCTGCTCGACCTCTACGGCTACGTCGACCGCGACGGCGACGGCTGGCGCGACAATCCCGACGGCAGCCCGCTCGTGATCGACCATGCGTCGGTGCCGACGCTGCGCGAACGCCAGCGCAACGAGTTGTGGAAGAAGTCCATGGACGCCATCGGCATCCGCATGACCTTCAACAAGGTCGAGAAGCTCCCGGAGCTGCGCATGCAGGCGCGGCTGGGCAAGGTGCAGACCTTCAGCTACGGCTGGATCGCGGACTACCCCGACGGCGAGAATTTCCTGCAGCTGCTCTGGGGCGGCAGCATCGGGCAGGCCAACTACGCGATGTTCGACCTGCCCGAGTACAACGCGCTCTATCTCGAGGCGAAGGGCATGGCGCCCTCGCCCGCGCGCGACCGCCTCTACGAGCGCATGGTGAAGCTGATCCTCGTCTACAATCCGTGGATGGTGGAGACCCACAAGCGCCAGGTCGTGATGCTGCAGCCGTGGCTCATCGGCTACAAGAAGCATCCCTTCATTTACGAGCCGTGGCGCTATCTCGACATCGATCTTGCGCGGCTGCGCGGGCGTTGACGACGCGGTGACTTCGATGGCCTTTCTTTCGACGACGCCACCGCGCACCCGCACCGGCCGCATCATTGCGACCGTCGTCACCGCGGCATTGGTGATCGCCGCGGCGTGGTTCGCGGCGAAGGCGACGTGGATCGTGCTCGCGCCGGCGCCGGCCGTGGCCGAGGTCGCGCCGCCGGCGACCGTGGATCTCGCCGCCGCGGCGTCCGTCTTCGGCGGCACGGCGGGCAGCGGCGCAGGCGCGGTGGCGAAGGCAAGCGGCGGGCTGCGCTTGAAGGGCGTGGTCGCACCCTCGCCGGGCAACGTGGCGGGCGCGATCTTCAATGCCGGCGCCGCGCGCGATCTCGCCGTCCCGCTCGGCGGCGAGGTGCAGCCCGGCGTGAAGCTGGTGGCGGTGATGCGCGACCATGTGCTCGTGTCGCGCAACGGCGTGCGCGAACGCATCGACCTCGAAACGCGAATGGCCGCATCGCCCTCTGGCAATGCCGCGCAGCAGGCAAGCGGCTTCAAGCTGAACGTCGCGCGCGCCGGCAGCAATGCCTTCACTTTCGCGCGGAAGGACCTCGACAACGCCTTGAAGGATCCGCAGCAGATGGGCTACCTCGGGCGCATCGGGCAGGCAAGCAACGGAGTGCGGCTCGAAGAGGCGCCGCCGGGCAGCCTCGCGCGGAAGCTCGGGCTGGAACCGGGTGACGTCGTCAAGCGAATCAACGGGCAGGCAGTCAACTCGCCCGGCGACCTCGCGCGCCTCTACCAGCAATTCTCGACGCTGGCGCAGATCCAGGCCGAGGTGCAGCGCGGCAGCAGCACTGTTCAACTTACCTATAACATTCAATAACTTGGCGATGTGCTTCGTCGCCCGCCGGGCAAGTTGCCGCGACGGCGGCGTCACGAAACGGCAACGCCGTTGTCATACAATCGGTTTTGGAGTAAAAAGCTTGTTAAATCAATGAAAAAGACCGATATCGTGACAAGGATTCTAAGTTACGCGGGCGCTTCCCTTTTGCTGGCCCTCACGCTCCTGCTCCCGGGCGCGCAGGCGGCAGAGGAGGAAAAGGTCACGCTCAACTTCGTCAACGCCGACATCCAGTCGGTGATCAAGACGGTCGGCCAGCACACCGGCAAGAACTTCATCCTCGACCCGCGCGTCACCGGCACGGTCAACGTCGTCTCGCAGACGCCGGTGGGCAAGGACCTGCTCTATCCCATCCTGCTCTCGGTGCTGCGCACGCAGGGCTTCGCCGCGGTCGAGGGCAACGGCTTCATCAAGATCGTGCCCGAGTCGGAGGCCAAGACCAATTCCTCGCCGATGGGCGCGGACGCGGCGAGGGTGCCCGGGGACAAGATCATCACGCGCGTCTTCGTGCTGCAAAACGAGTCCGCGCTGCAACTCGTGCCGGTGCTGCGCCCGCTCGTCACCGCCAACAATTTCATCGCCGCGTATTCGAGCGGCAACGCCATCGTCATCACCGACTACGCCGAGAACGTGCGCAGGATAGAAAAGATCATCCAGTCGATCGACCTGCCCTCGGGCAGCGAAGTGCAGATGATCAAGCTGAACAACGCCTCCGCCGTGGACGTGGCCGCGACGCTCAATCGCGTCATCTCGGAAGTGAACCCGCCGGCCAATTCGCCCGGGGTGCAGGCGAAGGCGACCATCGCCGTGGACACGCGCTCCAACAGCCTGATCGTGCGCGCCGACAGCCCGGCCGTGGTGAACCGCATCAAGGGCGTGGTCGCGGCCCTCGATGCGCCGGGCGCGGCGAGCGGCAACATCTACGTGGTGTTCCTGCGCAACGCCGAGGCGACGCGCATCGCCGACATGCTGCGCGCCCTGATGTCGGGCAGCCAGGTCGGCAGCGCCGCCACGGCGATCACGAACGTCGCGCAGGCGGCCAGCGCCAATGCCGGGGCGGGCCAGCAGGCCACGTCGCCCCTTTCCACCAGCCAGGCTACGACGGCCGCGCCCGCATCCGCCATCCAGGCCTTCCCGCAGACCAATTCGCTGATCATCACCGCGACCGAGCCGGTGTACCGCAGCCTGCGCGCGGTGATCGACAAGCTCGATGTGCGCCGCGCGCAGGTGCTGGTCGAAGCCCTCGTCATCGAGGTCTCGGTCGGCAAGGGCTCGGAATTCGGCGTGCAGTTCCAGGGCTTCCAGGGCATCAACCGCGACGGTGTGCAGGCGATCGGCGGCACCAACTTCTCGACCAGCCCGCAGGTCTCCTCCAACCCCGGCACCAACATCATCGGCCTGGCGCAGAGCCTCACTTCGATCGGCACGGGACTCAACCTCGGCATCATCAACGGCAAGATCACGATCCCCGGCACCGACATCCAGATCCTCAACCTGAACGTGCTCGCCCGCGCGCTCGAATCCGACCTGGGCACCAACATCCTCGCCACGCCGAACATCCTCACGCTCGACAACGAGGAAGCGCGCCTGCTGGTCGGCCAGAACGTGCCCTTCCTCACCGGCAGCTACACTACCAGCGCGAGCGTCCAGACCAACCCGTTCCAGACCATCGAACGCAAGGACATCGGCCTGACGCTCCGCGTGAGGCCGCAGATCACCGAAGCGGGCACCGTCAAGCTCACGGTGTTCCAGGAGATCTCGACGATTTCCCGCGATACCACGGTAAAGAGCTCCGACCTGATCCTGAACAAGCGCTCGCTCGAATCCACCGTGCTGGTGGACGACGGCCAGATCATCGTGATGGGGGGCCTGATCCAGGATGACCAGGTCGCCTCGGTCGACAAGGTGCCGTTCTTCGGCGACATCCCGTACCTCGGCAGCCTCTTCAAGTACGAATCGCGCACCCGCAACAAGACCAACCTGATGGTGTTCCTGCGCCCCTACGTGCTGCGTGACGACGTCTCCGCCCGCGTGCTCACCAGCGAGCGCTACGACTACATCCGCAACGAGCAGGGCAAGATGAACCTGCCGCGAAACGTGCTGCTGCCCGCGGCCAGCGCAGTCCAGCTGCCCGGGCTCGACGAAAGGGGCCGGCCGCCGACCATGATCCTGCCGCAGGCGCCGCAGCTCGAGCCGGCCGAGCCGCAATGACAGCCCCGCTCCCGCGCACCGTGAATCCCCAGCACCTCGATCCCGCCGTCACGCGGCTCCTGCCCTACGCCTTCGCCAAGGCCAAGGGCGTGATCGCCGCGCGCATCGAAGGCGGCGCGCTCGAGGTGTGGCTGCGCCCCAATCCGCAGGCGGCGACGCTCGCCGAAGTGCGGCGCATGACCGGCAAGCCCTTGCGCGAAGTGCTGCTCTCGGCAGAGGAATTCGAGCAGTGCATTTCGCTCGCGTATTCCACGGACCGCTCCGACGCGGAGACGGTCAACATCGACATCGGCGAATCGCTCGACCTCGCGCGCCTGACCGAACAGCTGCCCGAGATCACGGACCTGCTCGAGGCCGAGAACGACGCGCCCATCATCCGCCTCATCAACGCGCTGCTGACGCAGGCCGCGCGCGAGGGGGCCTCCGACATCCACATCGAGATCTTCGAGTCGCGCTCCGTGGTGCGCTTCCGCGTCGACGGCGCGCTGCGCGACGTGGTCGAGCCCAAGCGCGGGCTGCACGCGGCGATGGTCTCGCGCATCAAGGTGATGGCCTCGCTCGACATCGCCGAGAAACGCCTTCCCCAGGACGGCCGCATCGCGCTGAGGGTCGCGGGCCGCCCGATCGACGTGCGCGTCTCGACCATTCCCACCGCGAACGGCGAACGCGCCGTGCTCAGGCTCCTCGACAAGCAGGCCGGCCGCCTCACGCTCGATTCCCTTGGCATGGATGCGAAGACCCGCGACGAGATCGATGCGCTGGTGCAGCAGCCGCACGGGATCTTCCTGGTCACCGGGCCCACGGGTTCGGGCAAGACCACGACGCTCTACGCGGCGCTTTCGCGGCTGGACAGGAAGACGCGCAACATCATGACGGTCGAGGACCCGATCGAGTACGAACTCGACGGCGTCGGCCAGACGCAGGTCAACCCGAAGATCGAGATGAGCTTCGCCCGCGCGCTCCGCGCGATCCTGCGCCAGGACCCGGACGTGGTGATGATCGGCGAGATCCGCGACCTCGAGACCGCGCAGATCGCAGTGCAGGCCTCGCTCACCGGCCACCTCGTGCTCGCCACGCTCCACACCAACGATGCGCCGGGCGCGGTGACGCGCCTGGTGGACATGGGCATCGAACCCTACCTGCTGTCCTCGACGCTGGTCGGCGCGCTTGCGCAGCGCCTGGTGAGGAAGCTCTGCCCCGACTGCAAGCAGCCCCACGAGCCGGATGCGGCCGAGCGCAGCGCATTCGGCGCCGACGCGCCACGCGCGCCTCTACAAGCCGGTGGGCTGCGGCAACTGCAACTTCACCGGCTTCAAGGGCCGCACCGGCATCTACGAACTGCTCACCGTGGACGAGCCGCTGCGCAAGCTCATCCACGACAGCGGCGCCGAGCGCGACATCCGCGACCAGGCCGTCGCCGGCGGCATGCTTCGCCTGCGCGAAGACGGGCTGCGCTGGGTGCGCGAGGGCGTGACTTCGCTCGACGAAGTGTTGCGCGTCACGCGTACCTGACCCCCGGGGTCGCCATGCCCGGCTACCGATACCAGGCGTACAACGTCGAAGGAAAAGTCCACCGCGGGGTGCTGGAGGCGGACAGCGCGCGCCAGGCGCGCTCGCTCCTGCGCGAACAGGGCCTCACGCCGCACAAGGTCGATGTCATCCAGGCCGCCAACGATTCCGGCGGCGGGCGCTTCCGCGCCCTCAAGCTGACCGCTACGGAACTCACGCAGCTCACGCGCCAGCTCGCCTCGCTGCTGGAGGCCGGCCTTACCGTCGAGCAGGCCTTCAACGCGCTGATCGAGCAGGCCGAAAGCGAGCGCGAGCGCCAGGTGCTCGCGGCGCTGCGCGGCGAGATCGTCTCCGGGAACACGGTCGCCAACGCGCTGGGCCAGTTCCCGCAGGTCTTCCCCGAGCTTTACCGCACGCTGGTTGCCGCGGGCGAGACCTCGGGACAGCTGCCGCAGGTGCTCTCGCGGCTCGCCGACTACCTCGAGGACCGCCACGCGCTGAAGGGCCGGCTCCTGCTGGCCACGATCTATCCGGCGATCGTGTTCTTCGTTTCGATGGCGGTGGTGGTTGCGCTGCTCGTTTTCGTCGTGCCGCAGGTGGTGCAGGTGTTCCAGCACGCGCGCCAGGAACTGCCGCTCCTCACGCGCGCGCTGATCGCATTCTCGGGCTTCCTGAAGGCGACCGGCTGGATATGGCTGTTGCTGGCGGTCGGCGGCGCCATCGCGTGGCGCGCGATGATGAAGCGCGCCGGCTTCCGCGAAGCGTCGCACCGCGCGCTGCTCGGCATTCCCGCGCTGGGCAAGCTCCTGCGCCATCTCGATTCCGCGCGCCTTGCCGCCACGCTCTCGATCCTCGTCGGTTCGCGCGTGCCGATCCTCCAGGCCCTCGATGCGGGCGTCGGCGTGATGATGCTCACCCCGATGCGCGAAGCCCTCACCCAGGCAACGCGGGGCGTGCGCGAAGGCCAGACGCTGGCGCGCGCGCTCGGCGCGACGAAGTCCTTCCCGCCGGTCATGGTGCACCTCATCGCCAGCGGCGAGACCAGCGGGCGCCTCGACGAGTCGCTCGCCCGCGCGGCGAAGCAGCAGCAAAACGACATCGCCACGCGGCTCTCGGCCACCGCCGCGGTCTTCGAGCCGGCGATGATCCTCTTCATGGGCGGCACGGTGCTGCTGATCGTGCTGGCCGTGCTGCTGCCGATATTCCAATTGAACCAACTGGTGGGACGATGAAACGACAGAGCGCCTTCACCCTGATCGAAGTCCTGGTCGTGGTCGCCATCCTCGGCATCCTCGCCGCGATCGTGGTGCCGAACCTGATGGGCCGCCCCGACGAGGCACGCCGCGTCGCCGCCAAGGCCGAGATCGCGACCATCGTGCAGGCGCTGAAGCTCTATCGCCTCGACAACGGCTTCTACCCTTCCACGGACCAGGGCCTGCAGGCGCTGGTGACGCGGCCCACGGGCAACCCGGCCCCGGCCAACTGGAAATCCGGCGGCTATCTCGAGCGGCTGCCGAAAGACCCGTGGGGCGGCGACTACCAGTACCTGCAGCCGGGCGTGCGCGGCGAGATCGACCTCTACAGCCTCGGCGCGGACCGCGCCAAGGGTGGCGAGGGCAACGCAGCCGACATCGGCAACTGGGAATAGCCTGCCTGCAATGTCCCTGCCCTCACCTTCGACACCAACTCATTGGCGTCCATCGGCGTCCATCGGCGGTTCCCTTTGCCTTGGCTTCACGCTGGTGGAGCTGCTCGTCGTAGTGGCGATCATAGGGCTCACGCTGGCGTTCGTGACGCTGAACCTGTTCCCGGACGACCAAACCCAGGCCAAGCGCGAAGCGGAGCGCATCGCGGCATTGCTCGAACAGGCAAGGGACGACGCCTGGTTCGGCGGAAGGCCGACGGTCGCCACTTTCGCGGAATCGAGCGTGAGTGTCGCGCGCGTGAACCGCAAGCGCGCACTCGAATCGTTGCCCGATCGCACGGTCATGCTGCCCGCCTCCGTGCAGGCCTCGCTCGTCTCCCTCGCCAATGCGCCCGCGCCGGCGGATGCGACCCTGCCCTTCGTCCCGGACGGCCTCGGCGTAGCGTTCCGCGTGCAGGTCGATGCCGGCGCGGCGCGGCGCTACATCGAGGGCGACGCGGCAGGCGCGATCCGGATCCTCGAACGCCCCGCGACATGAAGCGCGCGCGCGGCTTCACGCTCATCGAAGTGCTGATCGCGCTGGCGATACTGGCGATCGCGCTCGCCGCCACGACCCGCGCCGCAAGCCTCGCCACCGACAGCGCGCTCGAGACGCGCCAGCGCCTGCTCGCGACGTGGACCGCGGAGAACCGCATCGCCGAGCTGCACGCGCGCCGCGCGTTCCCCGGCGTGGGAGAGACCCGGCTCGAGGCGGAAAACGGCGGCGCGAACTTCGTGCTGCGCGAGAACGTCGCCGATACGCCCAACCCGCTCATGCGCCGCGTCGAGATCGCGGTCGCCGATGCGCGCGACCCGGGCCGCTCGCTCGCCACGCTCACCGCCTACGTCGCCCGGCAATGAAGCGCGAGCGCGGCTTCACCCTGATCGAGCTTGTCTGCGCGCTCGCGATCTTCGCGCTGATGGCGGGCTTCGCGTACCGCAGCCTCACCTCGCTCCTGGAAAGCCGCGAGGCGCTCGAGCGTGAATCGCGGAAGTGGCGCGACCTCGCGCTCTTCATCGGCCGTGTCGAGCGCGACCTCGCCTCCGTCGTGAACCGCCGCGGCTTCGCCTCCACGGGCGCGCTCCTGCCGCCGGTCTCCTCGACGCTCGATGCCGCGCGCGGCGCATCCGAAGGCCTCGCGATGCTGCGCGCCGGCATGGGCCTCGCGAAGGGCAGCGGCGCCGCGCCGCAGCGGGTCGGCTATCGCCTGGCCGACGGCAAGGTCGAGCTGCTCAGCTGGGCTGCGCCCGACAGCGCGCCGCGCAGCGCGCCCGAGGCCAGCACCATCCTCGCCGGCGTGCGCAAGCTGGAATTCCGCTTCATGGCCCCGTCGGGCGAATGGCGGCCGAACTGGGGCGCTCCCGGCACCACCGAGGGGCCGCCGCTGGCGGTTTCGCTCGCCGTCGAGCTCGAAAGCGGCGAGACGGTGCGCCGCGTGATCGGCCTTCCGAATTTCCCGAAATGACTTCCCGTCGCCAGCGCGGCGCCGCGCTCATCACCGCCGTGCTGATCGTGGCATTGGCCGCGACGACCGCCGGCGTGATGCTGCAGCGGCAATCGGCCACGCTCAACCAGGCGGCGCTGGTGATGACGCGCGCGCAGGCAGACCTGTACGCGCGGGCCGGCATCGACTGGGCCAGGGCAGTGATCGCGGTGGACCAGAAGTCCGCCGGCTCGGTGGACCACCTCGACGAAGGCTGGGCGAGGCCCATGCTCGGACTGCCGGTGGAAGGCGCGGTGGTCGGCGGCAGGATAGAGGACGCGCAGGCCCGCTTCAACCTGAACAACCTCGTCTCGGGCAATGCCCGGAATGTCGCCGACGTGGACACATTCAAGCGGCTGCTTTCAAGCCTGCAGCTCTCGCCGGACCTCGCCGACGCCGTGGCCGACTGGATCGACACGGACGACGTCCCGGTCGGCGGCGGGGGCGCGGAGGACGCCTGGTACCTGTCCCAGCCGCAGCCCTACCGCGCCGCCAACCAGCCGCTCGCGCAAATCGAGGAACTGCTGCGCATCAAGGGCTTCGACGCCAGGGCCTTCGCCCGGCTCGCCCCCTTCGTGACCGCATTGCCGGGGCGCACGCCGGTCAATGCCAATACCGCGCCAGAAGAGGTGCTCGCGGCGCTGCTGCCGGAGATGTCCGGCGAAGAAGTGCGCAAACTCATTGCCGTGCGCGCTGCAAAACCGTTCGCGAACCTGGAAGACCTCAAGTCCCGCGCCAAGGGCGCCAAGCCGGCAACCCTGCAGAACGCGTTCGACGTGAAGACCGCGTACTTCCTCGCCGAGGTCTCGGTTTCCGCCGAGGGCGTGGAAACGCTGACCGAAGCGCTGCTCGGCCGCTCGGCAAACCAGCCCCCCGCTATAATCTGGCTGAAGAGCGTCTTCTAGCGGACCCCCGAGGGCGCGGCGCCTCCCGAAATTCCAGCGCGATGAAACTCCGGCTTTTCGCCTCCCCTGCCGACCATCCCGATGCCGACACGCGCTTCGCATGGCGCCTGCTCGATGCGCGGGGCGCGTTCCTGCGCGAAGGCCACAGCGTGCTCGCCGAAGTGCCGGACGCAGGCGATGTCGAGCTGGTGCTGCCGGTGGCGCGCGTGCTCTTCGCCCGCCTCGCATTGCCGAAGGTCGGCGCGAAGACGCTCAAGGAACTGCTGCCCTTCGCGGTCGAGGACAGCCTGCTCGCCGACCCCGACCAGATCCATGCCGTCGCCGGGCGCGCCAACGCGCGCGGCGAAAGCGTGGTCGCGGTGGTCGACCGGCGCTGGCTGAAGGCGCAGCTCGACACGCTGGACGCGGCAGGCCTCGCCCCGCGGCGCGCCTTCTGCGAAACCGCGCTGGTGCCGCGCGAACCGGGCGCGTGGACGGTGGTGGCCGGGCACACGCACGGCTTTCTCGTCGATGGCGACGGGCTGGCGATGGGCTTCGACGTCGCGCCCGACGGCTCACCGCCGCTGGCGATCCGGCTCGCGCTCAAGGAGGCCGCAGGCCGCGAGCGGGCGGCAACCAAGCTGGTCATCGTTGCCGATGCGCCGCTCGCCAACTGGAGCGAGGACCTCGGCGTGGAGGTGGAGATGCGCCCGCCGCCCAGGCTCACCGATGCGGTGAGAGTCGATCCGGGCGCGGTGAACCTGCTCGAAGGCGAGTTCGCGCCCCGGTCCGGCGGCGAGGGCTTCGCTTTCCCGCGCGGCGTGGCGATTGCCGGGATCGTGCTTGCGGCCGCCTTCTTCCTGCACGCGCTGGCCGGATGGTGGACGCTTGCCCGCGAAACTTCGCGGTTGGTCTCCGAGCAGGAGGCGATCTTCCGCGCCTCTTTCCCCGAAGCGAAGGCCGTGATCGATCCGCCGTTGCAGATGGGGCGCAACCTCGCCGCCTTGCAGCGCGCCAACGGCATGGCGAGCGAGACCGATTTCCTCGCGCTGGTCTCCGGCCTCGGGCGCGCGCTCCCCGCAGCGCCGGGCAAGGTGAAAAGCCTCGAGTACAAGGACGGCAAGCTCACGAGCGCCATGGAGGCCGCGAAATGAACGCCGTCACCGCGCAGTGGCGCTCGCGCAGCGACTCCGAACGCACGCGCATCACCGCGATGGCCGCGATCGTTGCGCTGGTGCTGCTGGTGGTGCTGGCATGGCTGCCGATGCAGCGCGCCAGCGCGCGGCTCGAGAACGAGCTGCCGGGATTGCGCGCCGCCACGGCCACGATGAAGCGGCAGGCGGAGCAAGTCGCGGCCTTGCGCGCGGCGCCGCCACGCAGCGTGGCCGCGCCGCAGCCGCTCGCCGGCCTCGCGGGCAGCGGCGCACTGGCGCAGGCGCTGCCGGGCGCCCAGGTCGCCGCGCTCGACGACAGGCGGTTGCGCGTCACGGCCAGCGATGTTTCCTGGGGCGCGCTGCTCGACTGGATCGCCAACGCCCGGGCCCAGCACGGGCTGGACGTGGCCGCCGCGCGCATCGAAGCGCTGCCGATGACGGGACGCGTCAAGGCCGACCTGACGCTGGAAAGGCCGTAGCGTGGGCATGCGCAACTGGATCGTGCTCGGCGCGTCCGCATTCATCGCCTTCCTCATCGCCCTCATTCCCGCGACATTGCTGGCGCCGCTGCTCGCCGCCCACCTGCCGCCGGCGCTCCAGGTGAAGTCGAGCGAAGGCACGATCTGGCGCGGCGCGCTCATACTCGCCAAGCTTTCGCGCGCGGGCGCTCCTTCCCGCCTGACGTGGCGCTTCCGGCCGGAGCGGCTGCTGCGCGGCGAGCTGGCCGCGGAACTGGTCCTCTCCGAAGACAGGTGCCGCCTTGGCGCGATTGCCGGGCGCGGCCTCTCCGGAATGACGGTGAGCGATGTCACGGGGATTTGCCGCGCGGAACGCATTGCCGAGTTGCTCCCGGCGCTCGCCCTCTGGCAACCGCGCGGCGTGGTCAGCACTTCCGGCGGCAGTCTCGCGTTGCGCAGCCACCGCGCCAATGGCGTGGTGGTGATCGACCGCATCGAAGGCGAGCAGGCCGTCAACCTGAACGGCCTCGGCGTGGCGCAATCGACGCTCGAATCGCTCGGCACCTACCGCTTCGACCTCAAGGGCGAAGGCGCGGGGCTGCGCTTGAGCCTCGTCACCGTGGCCGGCCCGCTGCGGCTTTCCGGCGATGGCCGTTACATCGCGCCCGCGGCCGCGACATTCACCGGCAAGGCCGCGGCGGAAGGCGCCGACGCCGCGACGCTCGAAGCGCTCCTGAAACTCCTCGGGCCGCGAGCGCCCGACGGCAGCGTCGCCATCGACCTGAAGTTGCCGTGATGGCGGCCTCCGGCTTTCGCGTTTCGTGGTGGCTGCGGGGCGCGCATTTCCAGACGGTGTACGGGTCCGTCCTCGCGCCCGCCGGACGCATCGCCTACCGGCGCGAGCGCTGGGACACGCCCGATGGCGACTTCATCGACGTGGACTTTGCGGACGGGCCCGAGGACGCGCCGCTCGTGGTCCTGTTCCATGGCCTCGAGGGCTCTTCCGATTCCCGCTACGCGCGGCGCCTGATGCATTTCGCGCGCGATCGCGGTTGGCGCGGCGCGGTGGCGAATTTCCGCGGCTGCAGCGGCGAGCTGAATCGCCGGCCGCGCGCCTACCACTCGGGAGACTCCCAGGAGATCGACTGGATCCTGCGCCGCATGAAGGCGCGCGCGGGCAGCCGGCCGCTCTACGCGGCGGGCGTCTCGCTTGGCGGAAACGCGCTGCTGAAATGGCTGGGGGAGCGCGGCGACGAGGCCGCGACGATCGTAGAGGGTGCCGCCGCGGTGTGCGCGCCGGTGGACCTCATGGCCGCGGGCGACGCGCTCGAGGTCGGGTTCGCGCGCGTGTATGCCGATCATTTCCTGAAGACGCTCAAGCAGCGCTCGCTGGAGCGGCTGGCGATCTTCCCCGGGATCTACGACCGGGACGCGATGCTCGCCTCGAGGACGCTGCGCGAGTTCGACAACGTGGTCACCGCGCCCCTGCACGGCTACCGCGACACCGACGACTACTACACGCGCGCGAGCTCGAAGCCCTTGCTGGGCGCGGTGCGCGTGCCGACGCTGGTGCTGAATGCGCGCGACGACCCGTTCCTGCCGCCGCAGTTCCTCCCCGTCGCGGCCGACGTCTCGGCAGCGGTCGTGCTCGAGCAGCCCGCGCTCGGCGGCCACGTCGGCTTCGTCGCCGGCGGCATCCCGCTTTTCGGCACAATCGACTGGATGCCGCAGCGCCTGCTGCGCTTCTTCTCCGACAAGGACTGACATGGGCATCGCACCGGAAATCTTCAAGGCCTACGACATCCGCGGCATCGTCGACAGGACGCTCACCGAGGACGCGTGCCGCGCCATCGGCCGCGCGCTCGGGACGCTCGCCGTGCGCAGTCGCGCCGGTCGCGTCGTCGTCGGCCGCGACGGCCGCTTGTCCGGCCCGCGGCTCGCGGCGGCGCTGTCGGAAGGATTGCTCGCCGCCGGCGCCGACGTGATCGACATCGGCATGGTCGCCACGCCGCTCGTCTATTTCGCATCGCACGAACTGCAGACCGGCTCGGGCGTGATGGTCACCGGCAGCCACAACCCGCCCGACTACAACGGCCTGAAGATGGTGATCGCCGGCGAGACGCTTTCGGGCGAGGCGATACAGCAGTTGCGCGCGCAGATCGAGCGCGGCGACGTGGAAAGCGGCAAGGGCACGCGCTCCTCCGAAGATGTCCGCGAGGCATACCTCGCGCGCATCGCCGGCGGCATCAAGCTCGGCGCGGCCGATGAAGATAGCGATCGACTGCGGCAATGGCGCGGCCGGCGCATTCGCCCCGGAACTCTTCACGCGGCTCGGCTGCGAGGTGACCGGGCTCTACTGCGACGTGGACGGCACCTTCCCGAACCACCACCCCGATCCTTCCGTGCCGGAGAACCTCGCCGACCTGATCGCACGCGCTTGGCGCGCGGACGACGCCGAGATCGGGCTCGCCTTCGACGGCGACGGCGACCGCCTCGGCGTGGTCACCAAGTCGGGCAAGATCGTCTATCCCGACCGGCAGCTGATGCTCTTCGCCGCCGACGTGCTCTCGCGCAATCCCGGCGCCGAGATCATCTTCGACGTGAAGTGCACGCGGCTGCTCTTCGACTGGATCCGCGGGCACGGCGGCCGGCCCGTGCTGTGGAAGACCGGGCACTCGCTGATCAAGGCCAAGCTGAAGGAGACCGGCGCGCCGCTCGCCGGCGAGATGAGCGGGCACATGTTCTTCAAGGAGCGCTGGTACGGCTTCGACGACGGCATGTACGCGGGCGCGCGGCTGCTCGAGATCGTCTCGCGCGACGCGGATGCCAGCGCAGCGCTGGAGGCCCTGCCCGACTCGATCTCGACGCCGGAGCTGCAGGTGAAGCTCTCCGAAGGCGAGAACCACCGGCTGATCGCGCTCCTGCAAGGCGAAGCGAAGTTCGAGGGCGCGCGCGAAGTGATCAGGATCGATGGCGTGCGGGTCGAGTACGCCGACGGCTTCGGGCTGGCGCGCGCTTCCAACACCACGCCGGTGATCGTGCTGCGCTTCGAGGCGGATTCCGTTGCCGCGCTGGAGAGGATCCAGGCGGACTTCCGGCGCGTGCTGCTCGCCGCAAAACCCGGCGCGAAGCTGCCCTACTGATTACTTGCGTCGCTTCGGTTTCGGTTTCGGCTTTGGTGCCGCGGCCGACTCGACGGCCTTTGTGGCCGAGTCGACCGCCCGGCCGGCCAGGTCGGTTGCGCTCTGCGCGCCCTTTTGCATCATTTCCCATGCCCACATCGCCGGGTTCGCCATCGCGTCCTCCACCGACGGCGCCGCGGCCGCTGAGCGCGCCTTTTCGCCGGGCGCCAGCAGGTCCTTCTGGTACTGCAGGGTCTTGATCGTCATCTGCAGCATGTTCAGGTTGGCGCGCAGCCAGTGCTCGACCGTCTCGAGTTCCGAGATCTTCTTGTCGAGCTCCTTCACGTCGGGCACCGGGAACATCAGGCTCTGCAGCGGGTAGCCGCCCGGGTTCACCATCTTCTGCCACAGGTCGAACATCTCGTTGGGCGTGACGGGCTTGCTCATGGCATCTCCTGAAAAATAACGGGGTCAGAGTACATTTCCCAGGCCGACAGGGTACCGCCGACGGCGGAAATGTACTCTGACCCCGTTATTTTTCAGTTGTGCTGCCCGATGAACTCGCGGATCTGGGGATAGATCATCTCGCGCCACTTGCGGCCGCTGAAGATGCCGTAATGGCCCACGCCCTTCGCCGTCAGGTGCTTCTTCATCTTTGACGGGATGCCCTTGCACAGCGCCTGCGCCGCCTCGGTCTGGCCGCTGCCGGAAATGTCGTCCAGCTCGCCTTCGATGGTGAAGAGCGCGGAGCTGCGGATCGCCTCGGGACGCACCGGCACATTCGAGCACACCAGCTCGCCCTTGGGCAGGAGGTGCTTCTGGAACACGCGCTCGACGGTCTCGAGGTAGTACTCCGCCGGCAGGTCCATCACCGCGTTGTATTCGTCGTAGAAGCGGCGGTGGGCCTCGGCGCTGTCGCCGTCGCCGCGCACCAGGTGCTGGTAGTACTGAACGTGGGACTCCATGTGCCGGTCGGGGTTCATCGCGACGAACCCGGTGTGCTGCAGGAAGCCGGGGTAGACGCGGCGCATGAAGCCGGGATAGCGCATCGGCACGCGCTGGATGACCTTGGCCTCGAACCACGAGATCGGCCGCTTGAAGGCGAAGTTGTTCACCGCCGTCGGGCTTTTCCGCGCGTCGATCGGGCCGCCCATCATGGTGAGCGTCCTGGGCACGGTCTCTCCCGCGGCCGCCGCGAGCGCGACGCCGGCGAGCACCGGCACTGTCGGCTGGCAAACCGAGATCGCGTGCACGTCCGGGCCGATGCAGTCGATGAACTGGCGCACGACCGAGACATAGTCGTCGAAATGGAACGGGCCTTCGGTGATCGGGATCTCGCGCGCATTGAGCCAGTCGGTGATCCAGACATCGTGGTCGGCGAGCATCGTCTTCACCGTGTCGCGCAGCAGGGTGGCGAAGTGGCCGGAAAGCGGCGCGAAAAGCAGCACCTTCGGCTGCTTGGGCGCGCCGGGCTTGGTGAAGTGCAGCAGCCGGCAGAACGGCTTCTCGATGTCGAATATCTCGACCACGTCCGTAGGCTTGCCGTTGACCTCGACGGACGAGATGCCGAAATCGGGGCGCTCGTAGCGCTGGGTGACGCGCACCATGAGGTCCAGCGCGGCCGAGACATTGCGGCTGCCGGGAATCAGGCTGAAGGGACTGTCGGGGTGGCCATACATCTGGCTGCCGGCCTGCGCCAGCAGTCGCCAGGGCTCGAGCGCCGTGCGTTGCCAATCGTAGAACTGATAGAGCATGCGTTGGGTCCCTGTTCGCGGGTTCTCGGAAAGGCGGTTCTTGTCTTGTTGCAGCGCACAAGTGTAGCGCAAGGCGGGCGGGCTTGCCGGCATCGGCAGTCTCAAGCCTTGTACCCCGCTGGATGGAACCGCCGCGGGGCCCCCGCCAAGATGGGGGGATGGACGCCGACGGCGGTTCCGATGCTAAGCTTGCCGCTCGCTGCCAGCCCCCAAGCCATGCAAGAAGACGCCCCCAAGCCGCTCCTCGAAAAGAGCGGCCTCTTCCCTCCGATCGAACCGTATTCGTCCGGGCATCTTGCGGTCGGGGACGGCCACGAGCTGTACTACGAGCAGTCGGGCAACCCGGCCGGAGTTGCCGCGGTGTTCCTCCATGGCGGCCCGGGGGCCGGCGCCAGCCCCGTGCATCGCCAGTTCTTCGATCCCGCGTTCTACCGCATCGTCGTCTTCGACCAGCGCGGCGCGGGACGCTCGCGTCCGCTGGGCAGCCTTGCCAGCAACACCACGCCGGCGCTGGTGGAGGACATGGAGCGCCTGCGCACCCACCTCGGCATCGACCGCTGGCTGGTCTTCGGCGGCTCGTGGGGCTCGACGCTCGCGCTCGCCTATGCCGAGCACCATCCTGAACGCTGCCTCGCGCTGGTGCTGCGCGGCATCTTCCTTTGCCGCAAGAGCGAGATCGACTGGTTCCTCTACGGGTTGAGGAACATCTTCCCGGAAACGTGGCGCACCTTTGCCGGCTACCTGCCCAAGGCCGGGCGAGGCGACATCCTCGAGGCCTACTACCGGTTGCTCACCGATCCCGATCCCGCGGTGCACATGCCGGCTGCGCGCGTGTGGAGCGTGTACGAAGGGTCGTGCTCGACCTTGCTGCCCAACGCCGCCGTGGTGGCGGATTTCGCGTCGGACCGCGTGGCACTCGGCCTCGCGCGGATCGAGGCGCACTACTTCAAGCACGACATCTTCCTGCCGGAAAATTTCCTGCTCGACAACGTTGCCCGGCTGCGCGCCATTCCCGCCGTGATCGTGCAGGGCCGCTATGACGTGGTCTGCCCCGCCGTTTCCGCCGACGACCTGCATCGCGCGTGGCCCGAGGCCGAGTACGTCGTCGTCGCCGACGCCGGGCACTCGGCATTCGAGCCCGGCATCCGTTCCCGGCTCGTCGCTTCCGTCGAGCGCTTCAAGGCCGTCCTGCGCTAGCCGGCGCGTACCGGCCGCGCCCTAGCCTGGCGCCATGAGGTAGGCAACGTCGGCGATGTAGCCGCGGATCTTCTTCTGCAGCTTCGCGCGCTGCTCGGCGCTCAAGGTGTCGCTCATGGCAGCGGTCATCTCGAAGATCCGCGCATCGCGCTGCTTCACGAGCGCGACGTACTCGGGCCGCCTGAGGCTGTCCATGTCGAAGATGATGCGCCGCAGGCCCGCCATGGTCTGCTCGCGGGTGCCCTTGGCGCGTATCAGCCCGATCATTTCCTGCTGCCGAAGCTTCCGGTCGGCCATCCAGTCCTCGCCGAAATCGGGGATCGCCCGCACGCGCGTGGCCACCATCGCCGCCTGCTCCGGCGAAAGCTTGCCGACGTAGTCCTGGAAGTAATCGAGGTACTTCTTCGTGCGGCGCTGCGCTCGCTCTTCGGCCGTGCCCTTGAAGTTGTCGCGCTGAAGCTTGGCATTGGCCGTGGCGAGGTTCCTCTCCAGCGCCACGACCTGCGAGGCATCGAGCTTCAGGAGGAAGTCCGCCATGTCCGGGAGCATCTTCTCGGCGAGGCGGTAGTAGAGCGCCCGGCCCGACTGGTAGGTGCGCGCGGCGTCCGCGGCGGTAAACGGCTTCTCCGACATCACCAGGGCCGACTGCAGCAGGCGCTGGTAGTCCGGAAGCTCGCTCACCCGGTGCCACTTCACCAGCTTCTCGGTGCGCTCGTGCACCCAGTCCTTCTGCGCATCGTTCAGGTCGAAATAGTCGTCGAGCGCCCAGGTGAGGACGGGCGTCGCGTTCGAGTAGGCAATGCGGGTCATGCTGCACGCGCCGAGCAGGACGGCAGCGACGACCAGCATGAAGACCGGGGCGAAAGCCGATTTTCCTCGCGTCGCAGAAACCGGGGTCAGAGCCGATTTTCCTCGCGTCGGAAAAACCGGGGTCAGAGCCGATTTTCCACGCGTCGGAAAAACCGGGGTCAGAGCCGATTTTCCTCGCGTCGAAAACCGGGCAACCGGGGTCAGAGCCGATTTTCCTCGCGTCGGAAAAACCGGGGTCAGAGCCGATTTTCCACGCGCAAGACTATCGTCCATGGCAACGCGGAAAATCGGGTCTGACCCCATTCGGATCTGACCCCATTACCAGGGAATCTCCTTGCGGTCGCGGAAGAAGCAGCCGGTCGGCCCGTTCGAGGGCAGCATCGCCAGCCACACGGCCGTCTCCGCGCCCTGCTCCACGGTCCGCGGCGCCTCTTCGCCGCCCATGTCGGTGCGCACCCAGCCCGGGCTCATCGCATTGACCAGGATGCCGGTGCCGGCCAGCTCGGCGGCCAGCGTGCGCGTGAGCGCGTTCAGCCCCGCCTTCGACACGCGGTAGGCGGGACCGCCCTCGCCCATCTTGTGCAACTGCCCGAGGCCGCTGGAGACGTTCACGATGCGGCCCTGCCGGAGTTGCTTCATGTACGGCACGACCGCCTGCACCATGCGCACCGCGCCGATGATGTTCGTGCCGAGCGTCTTTCGCCAGACGTTGGGCGGGGAATCGAGGATGCCGGCCTGCCGCGCCTCCGGGTAGATGCCGGCGTTGTTGACCAGGATCGAAGGCGGCCCGATCGTTTCGAGGAACGCCATGAAGGCGCGCACGCTCTTCGTGTCATCGACGTCGAGGACGTGGCTCTTCACCTCGCCCGGAAGCCCGGCGAGTTCCTGCGCCGCAGCCTCTCCCTTCCGGGCGTCGCGCGCGCCGATCAGGACGCAAACGCCCTCCTTGGCAAGCTGCCGGGCGATTTCCTTGCCTATCCCGCGATTGGCGCCGGTAACGACCGCTATTTTTTTTCTCAAGTACTCTTCTCCAGTTCGTTCCCTGCCGGGCGACCTGGCCCCCACAGGGCGCCGTCGGCAAAGTTGTTATGATTATCCGTTAAAAGCAAATTCCGCGCCCCTCTCATGCCCAAACTTCTCAAGGCAGTCCGCCTCGACGACTCCGACGACCAGGTGTTCAAGGCCCAGGGCGCGGCGAAGGAAGGCGAATGGGTGGTCACCGGCGGGTACGCCGTATGCGACTTCGCCAACGCGCCGCACTGCACGCCTCGCTGCCATTGCGAGTCGTCTTTCCTCGCGGTCGGCTCGCGCGCGCGCTGCACGATCGCCGAGGTGGCCGAGGTGAGCGAGGAGACGCTCGAGGAAGCGATCGAGATGCTCGCCTGGCACCTGGTCAAGTCCTGGGGCGCCCCCAGCTACGAACTGGCCCGCGCCGTGGCCGTCGACGAGATCCGCCACACCGGGGAAGTCTGCGAGACGCTTTCCCCGGAGATCTGGATCACGGTGAAGCGTACGCCGAAGGACGATGGGGACTCGGTGGACGAGCAGTATTCCGTCTACGACCGCCTGCTGGTCGGTTCGCACAAGCTTTAGAGTCGCCGCGCGGCGACGGAGGTGACCGCCACCGTCACGACGGGGCGCAAAGAGAAAGCTTCGCGCCGGCGCCGCGCGGACCAAGCTGAAATACCTCGACTACGACTGGTCGCTGAACGAACTCAGCGCGTGGCCGCGCCCGCCGCGATGATGCGCTGGAAAGTGACCAGCATGCCGGCGGTGGCGCCCCAGATGTAGCGCGGCCCGAAGGGCATCGCCCAGAAGTGCCGCGTGCGGCCCTTGAAGAAGGCGCTCTCGTAACGGTGGTTGCGGCTGTCGAGGAGGAACGCGAGCGGCACCTCGAACACGTCGGCCACCTCTTGCGGGTCGGGCGAGTAGTCGAGCGGCGCGCTGGCCCAGCCCACCACCGGCGTCACCAGGTAGCCGGTCGAGGTGTGGTATTCGGGCAGGCGCCCGAGCACCTCCACGCGCGAAGGCTCGACGCCGACCTCTTCCCGCGCCTCGCGCAAAGCGCCGGCGACCGGGTCCTCATCCTCCGCTTCGAGCCGTCCGCCGGGAAAGCTGATCTGCCCCGCATGCGCGGCAAGGTGCGCGGTGCGCTGCGTGAAGAGCACGGTCTGCGTGTCGGCGTGGTTCACCACCAGCAGGAGCACGGCCGCAGGCGTGAGCTCGCCTTGCGCCACCGCGATCTCGCGGCGCTCGAGGTCGTCGCGCAGGAACAGTTCGCCGGGCGGCGGGGGAGCGAGCAGGCAGCCTGCTATCGACTCCCTCGTGAGGGCAGGCGCGGCGTTATAGTTCGGCATGTCGCAAGTATAAGGGGAGAGCCGGTGTGATCCTTTACGACTACTTTCGTTCCTCGGCTGCGTTCCGCGTGCGCATCGCGCTCGGCCTGAAGGGGCTCGCCGCCGAGCGGCGCTTCATCCACCTGCGCAAGGGCGAGCAGCGCGGCCCGGCCTACCTCGCGATCAATCCGCACGGCTTCGTGCCGATGCTGGTCGATGGCGCGGCCTGCCTGACGCAGTCGCTGGCGATCATCGAGTACCTCGAGGAGACGCATCCCGAGCCGCCGCTGCTGCCCGGGTCGCCCGAGGAAAGGGCGTGGGTGCGTTCCGTTGCGCTGGCCGTGGCATGCGACATCCATCCCCTCAACAACACGCGCGTGCTCGGCCATCTCGAGCGCGAGCTGCACGCCGGACAGCAAGCGCGCGACGCGTGGTACCGGCATTGGATCGGCGAGGGCTTCGCGGCGATCGAGAAGATGCTCGCCGCCCGCCCCGGGCGAGGGCCGTTCTGCCTGGGCGCCACGCCGACGATCGCCGACCTGTGCATCGTTCCGCAGGTCTTCAATGCGCAGCGCTTCGGGTGCCCGCTCGATGGCGTGCCGAAGATCATGTCGGTGTTCGATGCCTGCATGCGGCTGCCGGCCTTCGACCTCGCGCAGCCTTCGAAGCAGGCGGACGCGGAGCCTTAGCTCCGGCTCAGAAACCCGAGCCCGGACCGGCGAGGAATTCCTTCTCTTCCGGCGTCGAGGCACGCCCGAGCGCGGCATTGCGATGCGGGAAGCGCCCGAAGCGCCGGATGATGGCGCGGTGCTTCTCCGCCCAGACGGCCAGGTCGCGCGTCTCGGGAAACTGCCCGAGACCGGAGAACAGGGCGAACGCGCGGTCCTGGTCTTCGAGACTCTCGCTATGCTCGAACGGCAGGTAGCAGAACTGGCGCTCGACGGGACGCAGCAGGAGGTCCCACTCCCGGTCGATCACCCGCTTCGCGCATTCGAGCGCCCGGGCGTCCTGCGCGAAGGCGCGCGCATCTTCCCGATACAGGTTGCGCGAGAACTGGTCGAGCACCACGAGCAACGCCAGCATCGAACGCGGCGCCCCTGCCCAATCCTCGAGCCCTCCGCTCGCTGCGTTCCCATGGAGGGCGCCGAAGCGCGCGCGGATCTCGTCGTCGAAGCCCGCGTCCTTGCGAAACCATTGCGGCCGTGCGAGCCCGTGCCCTGGGTCGCTTTCGGGGGTGAACCAGAAATCGAGCACGGCCTGCGCCTCGGGGGCGGCGCGGGCCGCGGGCCGTTCAGACATCGAGCTCCAGGCCGTCGTAGGTCATGGTGATCTTCAACGGCACCGACTTTCGCGTCAGCTCCTCGAAGCGCCTCGATTCGTGCAGCACGCGCTCGATCTCCCTGTCGTTGTTGGCGGGCTCGTGGTGGAAGAGCGCGAGATGGCGCACTTCCGCGCGCTGGCACAGCTCGACGCCGACCACGTTGCTCGAATGCCCCCAGTCGGCCTTCACCGAGATGGCCTCGGCGAGCGAGTACATGGCGTCGAAGCACACGAGGTCGGCATGGCGGAAAAACTCGATCACGCGCTCGGTGTCGGCGCGGTTCTCCAGCTTGTGCTCGGAGTCCGTCGCGTAGATGAAGGACCTGCCGCCGTGCCCGAAGCGGTAGCCGTAGGAATCGCCCGAGTGGAGCTGCAGGTGCGGCGTCACGCTCACTCCCGAGACCTCGGTCGTCACGCCCGGCTGCAGGCGCACGAATTCGACCTGCGCGGCGATCGTCGAGAACGCCACGGGGAAGCACGGCGCAGCCTGCTGCTGGCGGAAGGCGTGCTCGAGCACGTCATGGCAACCGTGGATGCGAATGCGCGAGCCCGGGACATAGGACGGCCCGAAGAAGGGGAAGCCCATGATGTGGTCCCAGTGCACGTGCGACATGAAAACGTTCACCGTCGCCGGCGCGCCGGCGCTGCGCGCGAGCACGCTCTCGCCGAAGGCGCGCGCCCCGCTGCCCATGTCGCACACGAAGAACTCGTCGCCGCCGGCCTCGATCTCGACGCACGAGGTATGGCCGCCGAAAGTGTGCGCAAGCGCGAAATCGAGCTCGGCATCGGCGAACGCGCCGGCCTCCTCCAGCGTGGCGAACTTGCGCCCTCCCGCCTTGACCAGCGCCTCGGCCACCCGGCCGCGCATGTCCGCCGACGTGAGCGCCACGGGAATGGAGCCGCGCGTTCCCCAGAAGCGGACTCTCATTTCATGCCCGGCCGGCGAAGGCAAAGGAAGGGAAGCGCCATGGCCGCATTGTCTCCATTCCCGCCCCGCCCGGCAAATCCGTGCCCCCGGCGCCTACTCGCACCGCCCGTGCGGGCAGCTGTTGACCTCGATCGAGATGTGCGCGAGCGCCGGGTTGTGGCTGAGCCGCCTGCGGTACAGGTCCGGGCTCCCGGGCCGGTCGGCCACGAGGCTCACGATGCAGGCGTACCGGCTGCGCCCCACCCGCCAGAGGTGCAGGTCGGCGATCTTCGCGTCGCCATCGGCCTCGATCGCGCCGCGCACCCACTGCGTCAGCGGGCCGTCCATCTCGCGGTCGAGCAGCACGCGCGAGGAATCGCGCACGAGCTGCCAGGCCCAGACGAGGATCAGGGCCGCGCCGGCGAGCCCCATCACCGGGTCGAGCCACCCCCAGCCGGCGAGCATGCCGGCCGTGAGTGCCGCGATCGCGAATACCGACGTGGCCGCGTCGGCGATCACGTGCACGTAGGCCGAGCGCATGTTGAGGTCGACGTGGCCGTGGTCATGGCCGTGGTCGTGGCGGAGCGTGGTCAGCCTGGTCGTGGCGGTCCCCGTGTTCGTGTTCGTCGTGGTGGCCATGGCCATGGTCGTGCCCCTTGAGCAGCCACGCGCACAGCAGGTTCACGGCCAGGCCCAGCACCGCGACCCAAAGGGCTTCCTCGAAGCGGATGTCCAGCGGCCTCACCAAGCGCGCGATCGACTCGACCACCATGTAGAGCGCCACCACGGCCAGCAGCAGCGCGCTGGCGAAGGAGCCGAGGATCTCGATCTTCCAGGTGCCGAAGGCATAGCTCGCGTCGCCGGCATGGCGCCGGGCCAGCTGGTAGGAGATGCCGGTGATGGCGAGTGCCGCCGCGTGCGTGGCCATGTGCCAGCCGTCGGCGGTGAGCGCCATCGAGTTGGTGAGCCAGCCCACTACGATCTCCGCGACCATCATCGCCGCGGTGATCGCCACCACGATCCACGTTCGCCTCTCGCCCGCGGCGTTGCCTTCGTCGAAGACGTGCTCGTGCTGCCAGGCGCTCAGGTCGTGCGCGCGCATCGGGTATCAGGCGATCGGTTCCAGCCGGTAGCGTCCGGCGGCGGCAACGACGCGGTTCAGCTGCTCGAGCGGGATCGGCGCCTCGCTCGTGAAGCTCGCGCTTGGCGGGTCGAGCGTGACCTCGACTTCGCTTGCGACGGTAGCGAGGGCCTCGCGGACCGACTTCACGCAATGGCCGCAGGTGAGCCCGGTGACGGCATAGGTGTGCTTCATCGCTTCGCCCTTCCGGCCGGCGCGGGGATCGCCGGCAACACCCGCAGTTTACCTTTCCTGCGGCGTGCCTACTTTGCCTGCTTCGGCGGCGAGACGTTGATGCGTCCCTTCATCCCCGCCTCGAAATGGCCGGGCACGAGGCAGGCGAAGGCGAAGGTGCCGGGCCGGGTGAACTGCCACGTGAAGCTCTGCCTGCCTCCCGCCTTCACATGCACCATCCAGGGCTCGTCGTGTTCCATGCCCGGGTGCTTCGCCATCATCTCGGCATGGGCGGCGAGGTCGGCCTGCGTGCCGATGACCATCTCGTGAAGCAGCTCGCCCTTGTTGGCCACGGCGAACGTCACCGTCTCGCCCTGCGCCACGGTGACTTCGGCGGGCGTGAAGCGCATCTGGTCGCTCATGTCGATGGACACCGTGCGGGTGGCCTTCTTCGGATCGCCTTCGCGGCCGAAGGCATGCTGCTGCGTGGAGAGCTTGCGAGATGCGCCTTGCGCGGCGGGCGCGGCGCCCTCGTGCGCCCACGCCGCTGGCGATGCGAGCAGCGCCCCGAAGACGACAGGCGCGATCCGGCGCATCAATCGGCGAGATCGGGGCCTATCACGGCGCGCAGCACCGTCTCGCCGATCGCGGCATCCTCGTCGGCGCGCGACGAGAACCACCAGATCGCGCCCTTGCGGATGGTGACGTTGCCTGCCTTGCCGTAGATCAGGCGGGCCGCGGCGCGGCCGAGCGTCGGCTGGTGGCCGACGATGATCACGTTGCGCCCGGCGTTCGGCCAGCCGGCCTCGCGCAACAGCGCGTCCTCCGAGGCCTCGGGGCTGAGCGTGACCCTGGTCTCGTACTTGCGTTCCAGCGCATCGGCCGTCTGCACCGCGCGCGCGGCGGGGCTCACCAGCACCTTCCAGTCCTCCTCGAGGCGGGGCTTGAGCCACTTGGCGATGCGGGAGGCCTGCTTGCGGCCCTTGTCGGTCAGTTCGCGCTTCATGTCGTCCGCGCCTTCGTGGGCATCGGCGTGGCGCCAGAGGATCAGTTCCATATTCGTCTTCAGGTCGTTGCGGGGGATGCGAATTAAACCACGAACCGCATGACCGGCGCTCGCGCTGTCACGGACTTGTCACACGGCCCCGCAAGGGTCGGGCGCCAATCGCCTCCGGTGTGTCGATGGACTGGGCGTTGGGGTGCCACGGCCGGCGCCCGGGAGTCGGGTTTGAAATTCGTACAGAGGGCGGGAGGCAGTCACGTCCGGGGAAATGGGGTCAGGTTACATTTCCGGCCAGGATCGCAGAGCGAACCTGATCTGCCGAAAATGTAACCTGACCCCATTTCCCCGGGGGCCTGGACGAGACTGCCTCCCGCCCCCGCACGATCGGGGTGTGCGCAGAGCCTGCTGCACGCGGCGCTGTGAATTCACTGCATCCCGGCGCACGCCCCGCTGTCTCCGGGGCGTGGGGGTGCCTCGGCCGGGCGACCGTTACCCGACTCCCGGGCGCCGGCCGTGGCACCCCCACGCCCGGTTGCCGGTTGCCGGTTGCCGGTTGCCGTATGCAGTATTCCGCTTGCGAAAACGCAGGACGGCATCGCTACTTCGGCTGGAACTCCTCGCGCCCGAACTGCCAGAACAGGAACGAATAGATGTCGGCGAGTTCCTCGATGCGGCTCTGGCGCGTCGAGCCGGGCCCGTGGCCGGCCGCGTAGTCCACGCGCAGGAGGACGGGTTTCCCGCTCGCGCTCGCGGCCTGCAACCGCGCGGCCATCTTCGCCGCCTGCCATGGATCGACGCGCGGGTCGTTCGCGCCGGTGGTGAGCAGAACGCCCGGATAGGCGGCGCCGTCCTTCACCTGATGGTAGGACGACATGGCGAGCAGCGCCTTGAATCCCTCCGCGGTCGCAGTGGAACCGAACTCGGGAATGTTGGGCGGGCCGTTGGCCGTGGTCTCCATGCGCACCATGTCGAACACGCCAACGCGCCCGATCGCCGCGGCGAAGAGGTCGGGCCTGAGCGTGAGCGCGCCGCCCAGCGGGATGCCGCCGGCGCTGCCGCCCTGGATCGCAAGGCGCCTGGGGCTGGTGAAACCGTACTTGATCAGGAATTCCGCCGCGGCGATGAAGTCCATGGTGGTGTTGACCTTGTTCGCCTTCTGCCCGCCCTTGTGCCAGGCCTCGCCGTATTCGCCTCCGCCGCGAATGTGGGCGAAGGCAAGGATGCCCCCGCGTTCCAGCCATGCGAGCCGGGTGGCGTCGAAGTTGGGCGTCACGGAAATGCCGTAGCTGCCGTAGCCGGTGAGGATCGTCGGGTTGTCGCCCGAGAGCAGCGTCGACTTGCGGTACACGAGCGACACGGGGACCACGGTGCCGTCGAAGCTGGTGGCATCGAGGCGCACTTCGTCGATCTCGGAAAAGTCCACGGGAGATTTCGGCTGCCAGCCGGTGTTGGCGAGGTTGCCGGTGCGCGCATCGAGGCTGACGATCGCCGGCGGCTCCGCCCAGCTCTGCAGCCTGAGGATCACGCCGGGCCGGCGCGGATCGGCGACCATCTCCGAGATCACCACGTCGAAGGGCAGCTTCAGGAACTCCGTCTTCTTCTCGCCCAGCCTCCAGCGCGAGAAGTTCACGCGCCACAGGCGGTCCAGCCCGCCCAGCATCTCCGACAGGTAAAGGCCGTCCTGCGCCACGACGAAGGAGCGCCAGACGCCGTGGTCCTCGGGCACGATCACCTTGGCGAGCGCGAATTCCGGCTTCGACGCCGTCGCGTGCAGCACCTTGAAGCGCGGCGCGCCCTTGTGCGTGAGCGCATAGAGGTCGTCGGACCAGGCCTCGAACTGGGTGATGCCGTCGGCCGGATCGACGATCTTGTGCCATTGCGGCTTGCCCTCGCCGAGCGACCTGACCAGCGTCTGGTAGACGAACAGCTCGCGCTTCACGCCTTCGGTGGCGATGGCGTAGGCGAACTTGGACTCGATCGGGACCAGCAGGCGCGGATAGATCTGCACCGGCAGTCCGAGGGCGCCCCCGACGCCGCGGCCGAACACGATCTCGTCGGCTTCCGCGCCGCGCCCGAGAACGTGGCGGTAGATGCGTATGTCGTCGTAGCGCTTGACCGCTTCCGCGACTCCTTCGGGATAGCGCGCGTAATAGAAAATGGTGCCGTCCTGCGACCAGGCGAGGTGCGAGTTGAAGCGCGCGCGCGGCAGCTTGATGCCGAGGTCGCGGCCGGTCGAAGTCTCGGCGACGTAGAGGGTCGCGTCCTCTCCTCCTCCCGCCGACATGCCGTAGGCGACGTGGCGCGCGTCGGGCGAAGGCTGGTACCAGTTGATCGCGAACGCCTGCGCGCCATCGCCGGCGCGCTGCGGATCGAGGAGCGCCTTTTCCGCGCCCGCCATGCCGTCGCGCGTCATCAGCTTCGGCGTGCTGTCGCCCGGCGAGAGCTTCAGGTAGAACACGCGGCCGGCGGCGATCTTCACGTCGCTCACCACCGCGCCCGACTGCGAAAGCGCGGTGATGCGATCGAGGAGCTCCTTGCGCCCGGGAATGCGCTCGAGCACCCCGCGCGTGAAATCGGACTGCGCCCTGAGCGCCGCCTGCACCTCGGGGCTGTCCTGCTGCTCCAGCCAGCGGAAGGGATCGGCGACGGTGACGCCGTGCAGGACGTCGCTGTCGGCCCGCGCCGCGACGGGCGGGGCGGGAAACTTCGCGGGCTGCCGGGCCGGCGCAGGCGCGGCGGCTGGCGCGACGGCGGCCTGGGGAACGGCAGATGGCGTGTCGGGCAGCGACTGCGCCGCGGCTTGCGTCAGGACGAAACAGGCCAGCACGGCCGGCAGGGGGATTCGAGACATCGATTGCTCCTCGTTCTTCATGGGACGGACGGCACCGACGCGAACTGCAGTGCCGCAAGCCTCGCGTACAGGCCGTGCTGCGCGACCAGCTGCTCGTGGTTGCCGCAGGCGACGATACGCCCATGGTCCATCACCACGATGCGATGGGCGGATTTTACGGTAGCCAGGCGGTGCGCGATGATCAGCGTGGTGCGCCCGCGCATCAGCCCCTCCAGCGCGAGCTGCACCGTCTTCTCGCTTTCGGCGTCGAGCGCGCTGGTGGCCTCGTCGAGGAGCAGGACCGAGCGCCCGGCGAGGATGGCGCGCGCGATCGCAATGCGCTGGCGCTGGCCGCCCGAGAGCTTGACGCCGCGCTCGCCCAGCGGCGTGTCGATGCCCTGCGGCAGCCGCGCGACGAAGTCCTCGCAGTAGGCAAGGCGGCAGGCCTCGCGCACCTCGGCGTCGCTCGCCGCGGCGCGCCCGTAGCGCACGTTCTCCATCACGCTCGAGGCGAAGATCACCGGGTCCTGCGAGACCAGGGCAATGCGCCTGCGGACGTCCTCGGGCGCCGCCTCCCGCACGTCGACGCCGTCGATGCGGACGGCCCCGGCCGACGGATCGTAGAAGCGCAGCAGCAACTGGAACACCGTGGTCTTGCCCGCGCCCGAAGGCCCCACCAGCGCGACCACCTCGCCAGGGTCGACCGCGAGCGAGAAATCGGCGAGCGCCGCGCTGCCCGGCCGGGAGGGATAGCGGAAGGTGACCGCTTCGAAGGCCACGCGCCCGCCCGGCGGGGGCATCTGCACCGGGTTGCGGGGCGCAACGATGTCGGAACGTGTCGCGAGCAGCTCCAGCAGGCGTTCCGAAGCGCCAGCCGCGCGCAGCAATTCGCCGTAGACCTCGCTCGTTGCGTAAACGCCGTTCGCGACGAGGACGGCGTAGAAGACAAAAGCCGAAAGCTCGCCGGCACTCATGCGCCCGGCCAGCACGTCGCGCCCGCCCGCCCAGAGGATCACGCCGACCGCGCCGAAGGCGAGCACGATCACCACTGCGATGAGTGCGCCGAGGAAGAGCGCGCGCTTCATTGCGGTCGCAAAGACGTCCTCGGTGCGCGCGGCGAAACGCTCGCGGTCGATGGGCTCGTGGGCGTAGGCCTGCACGGTGCGGATCTCGTGGAGCGTCTCGTCGATGTAGGACGAGACGTCGGCAACGCGGTCCTGCTGCTCGCGCGAGAGCTTGCGCACCCGCCTGCCGAGCACGAGGATCGGCACCAGCACCAGCGGGATGCAGGCCAGCGCGAGGAGCGTCAGCTTGACGCTCGCCACCATCATCATCGCCAGCGCGCCCGCGAGCAGCACGAGGTTCCTCAGCGCATACGAAAAGGCGCCCACGATCACCGCCTCGACTACCGAGGTGTCGTTGGTCAGCCGGGAGATCGCTTCCCCGGTCCGCGTGACCTCGAAGAACGAGGGGGAAAGCGAGAGCACGTGGTCGAAGACGCGGCGGCGCAGGTCCGCGGTCAGCCGCTCGGTCACCCAGAAGATGTTGTAGAAGCGCACGAAGGTCGCGGCCGCGAGCAGCGCCACCAGGGCGATCAGGGACGCGAGCGTCTCGTCGAGCATGACGGCGTTGCCCATGCGAAAGCCGTTGTCGATCACGAGGCGCAGTCCCTGGCCGATCGCGAGCACCGTCGTCGCGCCCACCGCGAGCGCGACGAGCGCCACCGCGATGCGCCCCTTCCAGGGCGCGAGGAAGCGGATCAGGAACGCGAGCTTGGCGAGATCGCGGGCCGTGGAGGCCCGGTCGGAAGGCAGTGCAGGAGCCAAACGCGGATCAGCCGCCCCGCGCGACCTGAGGCTTGGCTACGCTTCCGGAAAGCGAGAACGAGCCGCGGTCCTGCGCCACGTTGGAGCGCAGTTCCACCGATAGCCGGCCGTTCACCTGGCTGTTGGGCGCGACGTTGACGTTCCCGGCGGCGCGCAGCACGCCGCCCGCGAGCACCACGTTGGTGAACGAGATCGCGCCATTGGCCGCGGAGACCTGCCCGTTCAATTCCTGGAACTTGGTGACGCCTCCACGGCCCCCGCTCGAGGCCGACTGCATCGCGGTGACCAGGTCGATGTTCGAAATCGAGCCGTTGACCACGGTGAACTTGCCCTGCATCGAAGGCGCCGCAAGCAGCGCATCCAGGGTCGGCGTTTCGCTCGAGATGCTGAAATTGCCCTCCATCCGCCCTTGCACCACGACATCGCGCGTGAACGCGGCGATGACTTCCTTGGCCTGCAGCTTCACCACGGATAGGTCGGAGAAGAGCTTGAAGCCATTCGCCCAGTTGACCTTGAGCGTGCCGCTGATCCTGCCGTCCATCGCGTCGGCCTCGAACTCCGGCACCAGGATCTCCTCCCTTGAGACCGTGCCCTTCATCCGCACGTCGTTGATCGGCAGGGGCGCGCCCATCGGAATCTGCCATTCGCGCGCGCTGAACTCGAAATTGAAGGTGGCGGCGTTGGGGGTCGGCTGGAGCACCACCGACCATTTCTTGTCGCCCGAAATGAGCGCGCGCTTGATCGCCCCCTTGGCATCGAAGTCGAAATTCGCCTCGAAAGGCGCAATCACCGGCTGCGTGTCGAGCTTCACGCTGCGAAGCTTCAGGTGGTCGATCGAGGCGGAGGCGGCCTTGCCTTCCACGACGCCCCACGACGGCAGGCGCTTCAAGGCATCGGCCGAAATCGTGATGCCGTCGAGTTCCAGCGTATCGATCGACACCTTGTCGCCGAAGAGCGAGCCGATGTCGAGGAACACCCTGCCGCTCTGGGCCTTGGTGTCGAGCAGCTTGCCGACGGCAAGTCCCTGGAGCTTCAGGTGCGGGGTCGGGACCATGGAAAACGTGAGCGAGCTGATGCTCACATCGTCGTGCATCCAGCCGCCGATGCCCTTTTCCAGCTTGGTGGCGAAGCTCCTGAGCGGCATCACGTGAAGCGCGCCGATGCCGACGACCAGGATGGCGACCAGGCTGACGACGAACGTCCTGACGATGTTGCGCTTCTTGCGGCGCGGGCGCCGGACCACCATGTCCTCGTCGACGAAATCGGGCTCGACCTTCTGCCGCAGGATCTCGGCCATCTCGTGGGCGCGGCGGTCCTGCTCGGCGCGCTGGCGCTGTTCCTCGTCCAGCTCGGCCTTCTTCTTCGCCTGCATGAAGGCCTTGGCCTGCGCCTCGCCCTCCACCTTGGCGCGCTTTTCCGAGTCCTGCGCCATCTCCGCCTCGACCTTGGCGCGCGTCTCCTGGGCCACGTGCTCGCGGGCCCGCGACTCGATGCGCGCCTTCATCTCGGCCGCTTCCTTGGCCGCGCGCTCTTCCGCGAGGCGCGCGTTCAGGTCGCGCTCGCGGCGCTCGCGCTCCTCGGATTCGATCGCGGCCTTGGCCTGCGCCTCGATCTTGGCGCGCCTTTCGGCATCGAGCTTGGCCTGCATCGCGGCCTGTTCCCTGGCGCTGGCCTCGGCTTCCTCGCGCGCCCTGACCTCCATGCGGCGCAAGCGGCGGTTTTCTTCCTCGGCCTTCAGGCGCCCTTCGGCCTCGGCGGCGGCGCGCTTCTCGGCTTCGGCACGAAGCGCGGCCTCGCGCTCGGCGTTCTCGTTGGCCGCCTTCTCCGCGGAGATGCGCACCTCGAGCTCCGCGCGCTTCAGCGTGGCGCGCTCTTCCTTCAGGCGATCGTCCAGCTCGGCGCGCGCGGCAAGCTTGGCTTCGGCGAAGATCTGCGCCTGCATCTCGGCGCGCGTCTTCTCCTCGACTTCGGTGCGCAACAGCTGCTCCATCTCGCCACGGATGCGCGCCTCGATTTCTTCCTTGAGGCGGGCGCGCAGCTCGTGCTCGGCGGCGTCCGCGTCCTGGGCCTTGCTCTTCACCGCCGACTCGGCCGCAGCGCGCGCCTTTGCCAATGCCGCCGCCTCCGCTTCGGCGCGCGCGCGCGCCTCGCCCAGCGCCTTGGCTTCGGACTCGGCCTTCATGCGCGCCTCCGTGAGCCGGCGGCTTTCTTCCTCTTCCTTGGCTTTCTGCTCGGTGGTCAGCTTGGCCTGCTGTTCCTGCAACGCACGGTTGCGCGCGGCTTCTTCGCGCAGCTTGGCCTCGACCTGCGTGCGCGCGTGCTCCGCCGCTTCCTTGGCCTTGCGCGCCTGCTCCATCGCCTTCGCTTCGGCCTCGCCCTTGGCCTTGGCATCCGCCTCGAGCCGCGCGCGCATTTCCATTTCGCTCTTGGCCTTGGCGCGCGCCTGAACCTGCGCGAGTTCACGCCCCTTCGCCTCCGCCTCGGCCTGTTCGCGCTGGCGCACCAGTTCGGAAATGTCGTTTGCCGCCGCGGCGATCTTCTGGCCGGATGGCGGCGGCGGCGCCGGGGCCCTGCTTGGCGCCGTGAAATCGAAATCGTCGTCGCCGAAGGGGTCCGGCTCGGCCTTGCGTACTTCGAAGACGCGCACGAAGCCGTCCCGGGTAAGCGTGACCATGGCTTTCTCGAGCGCACCCTTCTCGATCTCGGCCTTCTCGAGGATCTGCCCGGCGTTCGACTTGCCGTCGACCAGCTTCAGGACCTTCATCAGGTCGCGCGACAGCGACGCGCTCTTCTGGTTGACCTGCGTGATGCCTTTTGCGGTCTTGGTGTAAACGGTGGTGAGGTTCATTCCGTTCCCTGGCTGTCCTTGTTGCCGCCCGGAAGGGCTTGTCCCGTGCCGACGCAGCGTGTCATGGAAACGACGGTGGGGGCAAGTACTGCCCCGGCAGGCAGGTCATCGATAATCATCTCATGAAATCAGCATGTTGGAAAATGACTCCCTCCCCCGCCCCCTCCCGGCCGGTCAACCGGATAGGCTGCCGGGGCGTTTTGCTCGATGTCCGTCGCGCTGACGGGGAGCCCCGGTGAAAACACTTCTTGCGCTGCTTGCCGCGCTGATCGTCTCCATGCCCGCCCTCGCCGACCCTCCGGGGCGCGTGGGCCGCATCGCATACCTTTCGGGCAACGTGTCCCTCTATGCCGATCCGCAGGACGACTGGCAGCCGGCGGTGCCCAACTGGCCGGTGACGTCGCAAAACTCGCTCTGGACGGACACCGGCGCCCGCGCGGAAGTTCGCATCGGCGCCGTGAGCGTGCGCCTTGACGGCGGGACGCAGGCGGATTTCAGGCTGCTCGACGACGTCGCGCTGGATGTCTATCTGCCGCGCGGCTCTCTCGGCGTGCACCTGAGCCGCATCGACCGCGGGGAACGCTACATCGTCTCCACGCCGGAAGCGCGCTTTTACCTTTCCTCGAACGGGCGCTACCGCATCGACGCCGACGTCGACATGGGCGAGTCGCGCATCACGGTCTTTGCGGGCAGCGCGCAGCTCGATACGCCGAACGGCAGGATCAACGTCGAACCGGGCAAGGCGCTGCGCATCAAGGTCGCGAATGGCCAGGTGGATTTCCTTTCCGAGTACGCTGCCGCCACGCCGATGGACCAATGGGCCCTGGCGCGCGACGAGCAGTTCCGCGAGGCCGAGCGCGCGCTCGAGCAACGCCAGGTCTCGCCCGCGATGACCGGCTACGAGGACCTGAACGCCCACGGCGACTGGGCGCAGGAATCCGGGTACGGGACGGTCTGGTATCCGCGCGTCGATGCAGGCTGGGTGCCGTATCGCTACGGCCGCTGGGGCTATGTCCGGCCTTGGGGCTGGACCTGGATCGACGACGCGCCGTGGGGCTTCGCACCGTTCCACTACGGCCGTTGGGCGCAGGTGCGCGGCCGGTGGTGCTGGTATCCCGGCGTGTACACGGCGCGCCCGTACTACGCGCCGGCGCTCGTGAGCTGGTTCGGCGGCAGCGGCTGGGCCGTTTCGGCGACGGCCGGTCGCCCGGCGATCGGCTGGTCGCCGCTCGGCCCGCTCGACTACTACCGCCCCTGGTACGGGCACAGCAACGTCTACGTGACCAACATCAACAACGTGACCTTCGTGAACAACGGACGCCCGGTGCGCCCGCTGCCGCAGCCCCTGCCCGCCGGGCAGCGCCCGGGCGCGACGGTGGTGCTGCAGGAACAGTTCGCGGGCCGCCCGGTCGGCAACGCTGCGTTGCGCGTCTCGGGCGAAGCCGTGGCCCGCGCGCCCGTGGTCGCCGGCAGCGCGATCCTTCCGCCCCCCGTCGCCATGACCAAGCCCGTGCGGGTGCAGCCGGCGAACGCTGCGCCCGTGTCGCCCGGACAGGCCGTGCAACAAAGGCCGGTAGTCGTCGGCCAACCTGTTTCCCCGCAAGGGGCGCCCGTGCAGCGTCCTGCAGGCGTCACGCAGCCGGTGGGCAAGCCCGTCCAGGTTTCGCCCCAGGTCGAAGTGAAGCCGGTGGTGTCGGGAACGCCGGCCGCCGCGCCGGTGCCAACCGCTGCAAGTCCCGCTCAACCTGTCGGCAAGCCTGTTCGCGTAACGCCACAGGCCGAAGTGAAGCCGGTGGTGACGGGAACGCCGGCAGCCACGACTGCGCCGGCAGCCACACCTGCGCCGCCTGCCTACGTCAAGCCCGCGCGCGTGCCGCGCGAAGAACGCCAGGCGCAGCAGGGCGAGCCCGCGCGAACGGAAAAACCGGCGGCGAACCGCGAGCCCGCGCGCCAGCAGCCTCGCCCGGCTTCTGCGCAACCGCAGGCGCCTGAGCAGCAGCATCCCGTGCAACCCGGCGGCCCGGCCGTCGCGAAGCCACAGGCAGTCGAGAAAGTTCCCGCGAAGCCCAAGCCACCGGTGGTCGAGGGCGAGCCGGTCGCCAAGCCCGGCGCTGCCAGCCAGGCAAAGTAGCTCGCGCGGGGTGCGGGCTACTTGAGCCTGCGCCCGGTGAGGTCTTCCTCGATGTTGTCGCGATAGAAACTGCCGGGCGTCGCCGCGGAAGCGAAGCGCCGGTAGAGTTCCGGCGAAACGTTCGCGTACTCCCAGGTGCCGGTGGTGAGTTCCACCACCATCCTGCGGTTCTTCTCATCGTAGCCGATCGCCACTACCGGGCTGCGGTTGATGCGCTTCATTTCCATCAGTTCACTCCCCGCGGCTGCGCTTCCGGCTCGCGCCGCACCGCTTCGATCTGGACCCGCACCGTGACCTCGTCCGACACCCACGTCTGGTAGGCAGTCATGCCGAAGTCCGAGCGCTTGAACACCGCCGTCGCGTCCGCCCCGCAGCGATACTGCACGAGAAACGGCTTGCGCGTGCAGCCGAAACGCTCGACCGTCAGCAACACCGGGCGCTTCACGCCGAGGAACGTGAGTTCGCCTTGCGCCGTGCGCAGCGCCCCATTGTCGAATGCAAGGATGCTCGCCCGGAAGGTGACCATCGGGAAGCGCTCGGAATCGAGAAGGTCTTCGCCGCGCAGGATCGCATCGAGTTTCTCGTAGCCCGTGCTTACGGTGGCCGGATCGATGACCACATCGATGCGCCCGGTACCGGTATCGGCATCGAGCACGATGGTGCCGGACTTCACGCCCAGCCGGCCGCGGTAGGTGGAGATGCCCAGGTGCACGACCTCGAAATGCGAGAAGGCGTGGGTGGTGTCGACGATGAACTCCTCGGGCGCCGCATGCGCGCCGGGGGCACATGCAAGCGCCCCCGCGCACGACAGCGCCGCGGCGAGGCGGCAGGGCCTACTTGCCGGCGGCATCGCCCCAGAGGTCCTTGAGCCGCCCGTCGCGCCCGCAGCCGTTGCGGTAGAACTTGTAGCGCACCGGGTTCTTCACGTAATAGTCCTGGTGGTAGTCCTCCGCGGCGGTGAATTCCGTCGCCGCGACGATCGGCGTGACGATGTCGGCCTTGAAGGGCTTCGATTTCACCAGCGCCGCCTTCGAGGCCTCGGCCTGCCTCTTCTGTTCTTCGCCGTGCGTGAAGATGGTCGTGCGGTACTGGCTGCCGACGTCGCAGAACTGCTGGTCCTTCACCGTCGGGTCGACGTTGTGCCAGAACACCTCGAGCAGTTTCGCGTAGCCCACCTTCTTCGGATCGAAGACCACCTGCACGACCTCGGCGTGGCCGGTGCTGCCGGAGGACACCTGCTGGTAGGTCGGGTTCTTCGTCTTCCCGCCCATGTAGCCCGAAGTGGTGGACACGACGCCGTCGAGCTTGTCGTAGGGCGGCTCCATGCACCAGAAGCAGCCTCCGGCAAAGGTGGCCACCTCGAAGCCGGGCGGGATGTCCGCGGCCGGGGCCGAAAGGACGGTGAAGGCGAAGGCGAGCGGGGCGAGGAGCTTTTTCATGGTCGTTTTCGGTGATTTCCGGGGAGCGTGGTCAGTCGTGTGACCGCGATTGAGCTTACGGATTCCCTGCCCGAACGGTTTCAGCCGCCGGTCGCGCCGCGATTTGCCGGTCATGCCAGCGCGAGAGCAGCAGTT
The DNA here is from genome assembly GCA_963849005.1 of uncultured beta proteobacterium. Taxonomy (GTDB): domain Bacteria; phylum Pseudomonadota; class Gammaproteobacteria; order Burkholderiales; family Usitatibacteraceae; genus CAWKGC01. The sequence continues at coordinate 123,141 of CAWKGC010000025.1, forward strand.
GCGCCACGATCGCGCCGCACATCGCCGTGAACATGTCCCACTGCGTGTCCCAAACGTCGCCCTGCGTGCCGAGGAAGGCTTCCGCCGCCCCGCCAGCGGCCAGCGCAGTCCACCATTCGATGAACTCGTAGAAGGCGCTGACGGCCATGCATACGCAGGTCACGAGGAAGAACAACCATCCTCCCCGTTTCAGGATGCCCTGGCGCAGCAGGATCTCGCGCGCCACCATCGCCGGGACGAAGCCCTGCGCGAAATGGCCGACGCGGTCGAAATAATTGCGCGACAGGTCGAACTCGTCCTTGAGCCAGTTGAAGGCGGGCACTTCCGCATAAGTGTATTTTCCGCCCACCATCAGGATCATCGCATGCACTGCGATGAGCACGATGACCAGGGGCGTGAAGCGCCAGCGCGGATACGCCGCCGCCAGCACCACGCCGGCAACGATGGCGGGCGAGACCTCGAGCAGCCAGGTGAGGCGATCCTTCGGGTTGGTGCCCGACCACGAGAGCACGACCGCCGCGAGCGCGAGCAAGGAAAGGTGCAGCTTCGCATCGCGGCTCATGACCGCTCCCAGAGCCAGGCGGCGCCGCGCGCGCCACCGGCATCGCCATGCCTGGGCGCCAGCAGGCGCGTGCGCACCTCGTCGGAAAAGACATCGCGCCCCCAGATCGCGGGCACCGTTTCGTAGAGCCGCGCGACATTCGAGAGCCCGCCGCCCAGAACGATGGCATCGGGATCGAGGATGTTGATCACGACGGCCAGCGATCGCGCGAGGCGTTCTTCATAGCGCCGGAGCGTTGCGTCGCACCCTGCATCCCCGGCGGCTGCGCGAGCCGCGATTTCGACCGCGGCAAGGCGCTCGCCGCCATGGCGCGCGTGGTCGGCCGCAAGCCCCGGGCCCGAAAGATACGTCTCGACGCAACCGCTGCGCCCGCAATAGCAGGGCGGCAGGGGCAGGTCGTCCGCGCGGGGCGAGGGCAGCGGATTGTGCCCCCACTCGCCGGCGATCGCGTTCGGCCCGCCCAGCAACCGGCCGCGGGCAACGATGCCGCCGCCCACCCCGGTGCCGAGGATCACGCCGAACACCACATCGCAGCCGGCGGCCGCGCCGTCGGTTGCTTCCGCGAGCGCAAAGCAGTCCGCATCGTTGGCGATCCTGACTTCGCGGCCGAGCCGGCGCTCCAGGTCCTGGCGAAGCGGCCGGCCGTTCAGGCACGTGGAGTTGGCATTCTTGATCAGGCCGGACCCGGGCGAGGCCGCCCCGGGCGTCGCCACGCCGACCGAACCGCGCCGCCCCAGCTCGGACTCGCACCCGGCAACGAGCGCGCCAATGCATTCGACCACGGCCGCGTAATCGTTGCCCGGCGTCACTACGCGCTTGCGAAAGCGCACTTCGCCCTCGTCATCGAGCGCGATGATCTCGATCTTGCTGCCGCCCAGGTCGACGCCCAGGCGCGGGGCGCGCCGCAGCGGGTTCACGTCGCCGCGCGCACGAGTTCGGCAAAGTGCGCGGCACTCATCGGCCTGCCGAGAAAGTAGCCCTGCGCCTCGTCGCAACCGTGGTCGCGCACGAAATCGAGCTGCGCCTGGGTCTCCACGCCCTCGGCCACCACGCCGATCTTCAGGCTCCTGGCCAGCCCGATGATGCCGCGCGCGAGCGCCGCCTCGTTGGGATCGGTGGCGAGGTCGCGGACGAAGGACTTGTCGATCTTCACCTTGTCGATGGGAAGCCTGTGCAGGTAGGCCAGGCTCGAGTAGCCGGTGCCGAAGTCGTCGATCGCGAGGCGGAAACCGCGTTCCGAAAGCGCCTCGATCAGGCCGCTCGCCATCTCGACCTCGGTGAGCAGCACGCTCTCCGTGACCTCGAGCTCGAGGTCCGCGGGCGTGAGGTTGTTGTGTTCCAGCGCGCGGGTGAGGATGTCCAGCAGGTTCTTCTGCCGGAACTGCAGTCCAGAGAGGTTCACGCGCAGCGGCAGGTGCGCCAGCCCCGCGCGGCGCCACGACCACATCTGGCCGCAGGCCTCGCGGATCACCCATTCGCCGATGTCGAGGATCAGGCCCGTCTCCTCGGCGATCGGGATGAAGCGCGCCGGCGGCACGATGCCCTGCTCGGGATGGCGCCACCGTATGAGCGCCTCGGCGCCGACCATCCGGTGCGCGCCAAGGGCGAAGACCGGCTGGTACTCGAGGTGGAACTCGCCCCGCGCCAGCGCGCGCTTCAGCCCGTTCTCCAGCATCAGCCGCTCGGAGATGCGCGCGTTCATGCTGTCGTCGAAGAAGCTGAAGCGGTTGCGGCCCATCGCCTTGGAGTGGTACATCGCCGCGTCGGCGCTGCGGATCAGAAGCGGCAGCTCGACGCCGTCGGCCGGGTACATGCTGATGCCGATCGAAGGCGTGACCAGCAGCTCGTAGCCGTCCACCTCGTAGGGCCGCGAGAGCTCGACGCCGACCTGCGTGGCGATGCGCGCGGCGTGCGCGGGATCGCCGACGTCGGGAAGCAGGATGAGGAATTCGTCGCCGCCGTGGCGGCATACGGTGTCCGTGCCGCGCACCAGGTGGGTGAGGCGGGCCGCGATCAGCTTGAGCAGCTTGTCGCCCGTGGTGTGCCCGAGCGAATCGTTGACGGTCTTGAAGCGGTCGAGGTCGATGAACACCAGCGCCATGGCGGCGCCGGTGCGCGTGGCCGAGCGCTGCGCGAAGGCGAAGCGCGAGGCGAGCAGGTTGCGGTTCGGCAGCCCCGTGAGGAAGTCGTACTCGGCGAGTTCCTTGATCGTCTGCTCGTGAAGCTTGCGCTCGGTGACGTCGGTGCCCACGCCCCGGTAACCGGCGAAGGCGCCGGCCTCGTCGAAGATCGGCTCGCCGGTCACGCTCACCCAGCGCTCGCTGCCGTCGTCGACCAGCCGCCGGTACTCGAAATTGCGGAACGGCTCGTGCGCGTCGAGGATTGCGCGATGCGCCGTCCACTGCTCCTCGGTCACCCCGACCCAGGGAAGCTCCCAGCGCGTCCTTCCGATCACCTGGTCCTTGGTGATCAGCGCGGCATTGTGGCCGCGCGACATGCGCGTGAACCGGCACTGCGCATCTTGCTCCCAGTACCAGTCCGAGGACATCTCGAGCAGGCTGCGAAACCGCCCTTCGCTCTTGCCGAGCGCCTGCTCGGCGTTCTTGCGCGCGGTGATGTCGATGCGAAAGCCGATCACGCCGCCGTCGGCGGTCTTCCTGTCGGAGACCCACAGCCAGGTGTGCTCTCCCTGCTGGTACTCGTAATCGCCTTCGTCCGGGTGCAGGTGCTTGTCGCAACGCCAGCGCACGTACTCTTCCTCGGTCATGCCGCGCTTGGCCTCGAAGCCGCGCCGATAGTAGGCGCGGGCGATCTCCGCGTAAGGCACGCCCGGCACCATCAGCGCAGCCACTTCGCCGTAGATTTCGCGAAAGCGCTGGTTGCAGAACACCAGCCGGTCGTCCGGCCCGTAGAGCACCACGCCGCACTCGAGGTGGTCGAAGGCCTCGATGACGCGGTCGAGCCGCCCCTGCGCCTCGTGCCACGCGGATTCGATCCGGTCTGCGGTTGCAGCAGGGTTGTCCATGAAGCAAAGCATACCTCGCGCCGCGCGTCTTTCGCATCGCCCGCCATGTTTTCCCGAATGTGATGCAGTTAACTGAAAGCGGGAATGCCGGCGCGTAAAAAGTGTCCATGACCCCCATGCCCCACAAGCGCGCACACGCTTCCCTGGCGGCACTGGTAACCGCCTCCTACGGCCAGCGCCTCAGGGCGGCGCCGCTTAAGCTGGGGGTCATACCTTTTCCAGAGCGCCAGCCGGCCACGACATCGTGATCCGGCTGGTCCGCTTTTTCGGCAGCGTCACGCTGCGCACCAAGCTCGTGCTCGTGCTCCTGCTGGTGGAGTCCGGCGCGCTCGGCTTCTTCGTCTGGCAGAACTACCTGCTCGACGTGCAGCGCGCCGAGTTCGAGTTCCAGGGCCGCATCGCGCAGATGCGCCCGCTGCTCAACGCGGCGATCTCGCCGGCCCTGCGCGACCGCGATCCGGCGCGGTTGCAGGAAGCGCTCGCGAGCGCCTCGAACACCACGGGGCTGCGCTACCTCGTCGTCAGCGATTCCGGCGGAAAGAACATCGCGGCGGTCGGCATCGACCGCATGCAGGCCCTGCCGGCGCCCGACGCGTCGCTCGCCGACGCCGCCAGCGACGGCCGCTTCGACACGCAGGTGGGGCTGGCGCTGGGCGGCGAGCCGCTCGGCGTCCTGCACTTCGGCGTCTCCACCGACCGTTCGACCGCGCTCGTCCACGACCAGCTCTACGAGAACCTGTTCATCGCCGGCGCGGTGTTCCTGATGACGGTGCTCTCCTTCCTCGTCGTCGTGCACCTGCTCACGCGCAGGCTGTCGCTGCTCAGGCGCGCAAGCGAGCGCATCGCCCAGGGCGATTACGCGATCAAGCTGGCCGAGGGCGACAACGACGACGTCGGCAAGCTCGCCATCGCGTTCAACAAGATGGCGCAGGTGGTGCACGAGCGCATCGACGAGCTCGAGTCGAGCCGCCAGAAGTTCCACAACATCGCCGACTACACCTACGACGTCGAGTGCTGGTTCAGCCCGCAGGGGGAACTGCTCTGGATCAACTCGTCGGTGGAAAGGCTGACCGGCTACACCGCCAGGGAATGCATGGAGTCGAAGAGCTTCCCGGCGATGATCCTGCATCCGGAAGACCGCGAGCGCGCGCTGAAGGCCTCGCGCCACGCGCTGAAGGCCCATACCACCGGCTCGGACTTCGAGTTCCGCATCGTCAGGAAGGACGGCGAGGAAGTCTGGCTCACCAACAACTGGCAGCCGATCTACGACCAGACGGGGGAATTCCTCGGCCTGCGCTCGAGCCTGAACTCGATCCAGCAACTGAAGGACACGGAACTCAGCCTGCGCACGGCGCTCGCCAGCATCGAGAGCGCCAACGCGCTGCAGGCCGCCACCGCGGGCAGCCTCAATGCCGAGCGCTCGCGGCTGCTCTCGCTGCTCTCCGCGATGAGCTTCGGCGTGCTCTTCATCGACCGCGCCCAGCGCATCATCTATTCCAACCCAGCGTTCGCCGAGGTCTGGTCGGTGCCCAGGGACGAGGTGCTGCTGGGAATGAACCTCTTCGACGCCCTGGGCAAGGCCGAGGACGTGGTGCGCGAGCTCGACATGTTCTCCTCGCGGCTCTCCGAGATCGTCTCCAGCCAGCTCACCACCTCCAACACCGAGATCAACATGATGTCGGGACGGACGCTGCGCCTGCAGGTCTACCCGGTGCTCGACGACACCGGCGCGTGCATGGGCTCGGTGCTGATCCACGAGGACATCACGGCGCAGCGCGAGGCCGAGGGCCAGCTCGCCTTCCTCGCCGACAGGGATCCCCTCACCGGGCTCTACAACCGGCGCCGCTTCGAGCGCGAGCTCGCCGACAAGATCGAGGACGCGGGGCGCGCCAGGCAGAAGCTGGCGCTGTTCTTCTTCGACATGGACGAGTTCAAGAGCGTGAACGACCTGTTCGGCCACCGCATGGGCGACACCGTGCTCACGCAGGTCGCCGGCGAGATCCGCAGCCACCTGCGCAAGAACGAGTTCTTCGCCCGCATCGGCGGCGACGAGTTCGCCCTCCTCGTGTCGGACGTCACCGAGGCTTCGCTGCGCGCGCTGGCCGAGCGCCTGATGAAGGTGATCAGCGGCATGTCCTTCGCGCTGGGCGAGGTCAGGCTCTCGCTCACCTCCAGCCTCGGCGTGGCGCTGTTTCCCGACCACGCCTCCAATCCCCAGGAACTGATCGCGCATGCCGACGCGGCGATGTACCAGGCCAAGGACGCGGGCAAGAACATCTGGCGCATCTACCGCCCCGACCACATCGCCACGTTGCGCCAGCGCTCGCTGGTCACATGGAACGACCGCATCCGGCAGGCACTTCGCACCGACGGCTTCGATGTCTACGTGCAGGGCGTGTTCGGCTGCGACGACCGCGCCATCCGCCACCACGAGGCGCTTCTGCGCATGCGCGACGGCACGCCGGGCAAGGTGCTGGCACCCGGCCAGTTCATCAACTTCGCCGAGAAGTCGAACCTCATCATCGACATCGACCACTGGATGATCCAGGCGGTGATCGCGGAGCTGGCGAAGCGGCCGGCATTCACCGCGATCGCAGTGAACGTCTCGGGGCGCTCCTTCGACGAGCCGAACATGGCCGACTTCATCGCCGGCGAGCTGAAGCGCGCCAAGGTGAACCCGGCGCGCCTCTACGTGGAGATCACCGAGACCGCCGCGATCCGCGACATGCGCGACGCGCAGCGCTTCATCGAGCAACTGCACGCCATCGGCTGCAAGGTCTGCCTCGACGACTTCGGTGCCGGCTTCTCGACCTTCGCCTACATCAAGCAGCTTCCCGTGGACGTGATCAAGATCGACGGCCTGTTCACGCGCAACCTCGCGCGCGACCGCGACAACCAGGTGTTCGTGCGGGCGATGCTCGACATCGCGCGCGGGTTCGGCAAGAAGGTGGTCGCGGAGGCGGTCGAGGACGAGTCCTCGTTCAAGCTGCTCGCCTCCTACGGCGTGGACATGGCGCAGGGGTTCGCCCTGGAAATACCGCACCTGATCGGCACCCCCTCCTCACCCGTGCCCGCGTCGCAGGACGCCGGGAAGAAGCGGACCGCCAGGCAGCGGCTGCGGGGCTAGGAGCCGCCGGGGAACGGCCTCAACGCAGGAGCGGCCAGAGGACGAGGCCCCACACCGCGGCGGCAAGCAGGAGAGATACCAGCACCGCGGCGCTGCCGAGGTCCTTGGCGCGCTTGGACAGGTCATGGCGGTCGAACGAGATGCGGTCGATGGCCGCCTCCACTCCCGAATTCAGAAGTTCCACGATCAGCACCAGCAGCACGCTGGCGACCAGCGCCGCGCGCTCGACCGGCGCCACCGGCACCCAGAGCGCCACCGGCAGCATCGCCGCCGCCAGCATCAGCTCCTGGCGGAACGCGCTTTCGTGCTTCCAGGCGTGCGCGAATCCCGCCAGCGAGTTGAAGAATGCCTGCACGATGCGCGCAATGCCGCGCTTGCCCTTGAATGGGCTTTCGCCGGCCGCCTCAGCGCGAACCGGCGGCAGGCTGTCCATCGATCCTTTCCGCGGCAGCGGGGCGGTCGGCGCCCACCAGCACGAGGTTGTCCTGGAACTGGCGCGAGCAGAATTCCCACGAATAGCCTTCGGCGTAGCGCCGCACGGCCTCGCGATCGAGCCCGAGGGCCTCGAGCGCGGCGGCGCGAAGATCTTCCTTGAGCACGCCCACCGCGGGGTCCTTCACGACATCGATCGGGCCGCGCACCGGGAACGCGGCCACCGGCGTGCCGCAGGCCATCGCCTCGACCAGCACCAGCCCGAAAGTATCGGTGAGGCTGGGAAAGACGAACGCATCGGCGCGCTGGAAATACGCGGCCAGTTCCTCGCCGACCTTGGCGCCGACAAATACCGCGCCCGGGAATTTCTTCTCCAATTCCCTGCGCTGCGGGCCGTCGCCGACGACGAGCTTGGTTCCCGGAAGGTCGAGCGAAAGAAACGCGGCGAGGTTCTTCTCGACCGCCACGCGCCCGACGAACAGGAACACCGGACGTGGGTGCGGAAGCAGGCGCGCCTGCCTCGGGATCGGCTTGAAGAGATTTGTGTCCACTCCGCGCGACCAGTCGGCCAGCCGCCTGAAGCCCCGCTTCTCCAGCAGTTCCCGGATCGCCGGCGTGCCAACCATCAAGGTGGAGGACGGTGCGTGGAACCAGCGCAGGAATGCGTATGTCCATGCCAGCGGGACGCGGGTGCGCGCGTGGACGTATTCGGGAAAGCAGGTGTGATAGGCCGAAGTGAACGCGAGGCCGTGCTTCACGCAATAGCGCCGCGCCGCCATGCCGACCGGGCCTTCGGTGGAGATGTGCACCGCGTCGGGCTTGAAGGACGCGAAGCGCCGCGCGATACCGGCGTACGGGAACAGCGCGAGCCGGATCTCGGGATAACTCGGCATCGGCACGGTGCGGAACGCCTCGGGCGAGATCACCTCGACCGTGTGCCCCATGCGTTCCAGCCACGCTATCGTGTTTCGCAGCGTGACCACCACCCCGTTTATCTGCGGTGCCCAGGCGTCAGTCGCCAGCAGGATGCGCAATCGCTTCTCCCAGTTGAGGTACGTGTTCGCCGCGGCGCAGCGCCTCGATGGCACGCCAGTCGATGATCTTCAGCGTTCCGTCGGACATTTCGACCAGCGCTGTGAGGCTCTCGACCCAGTCGCCGTCATTGCAATAGGTGATGCCATCGATCTCGCGGATCTCGGCCTTGTGGATGTGGCCGCAGATCACGCCGTCGAAGCCGCGCCGCTTCGCTTCCTGCGCGAGGGCCGTCTCGAACGCGGTGATGTAGCTCACCGCGTTCTTGACCTGGTCCTTGAGGAAGCGCGCCATCGACCAGTACGGCAGCCCGAGGTGCGCGCGCGCGCTGTTGAACCACTGGTTCAGCTTCAGCGTGAAAATGTAGAGCTGGTCGCCGAGGACCGCCAGCCATTTTGCGCCCTGCACCACTGCATCGAAGAGATCGCCGTGCGTGACAAGGAAAGCGCGGCCGTCCGCCGTCTCGTGCACCGCTTCGTCGCGGATCTGGATTCCGCCGAAGTCCAGCCCGAGGACGTGGCGCATCGCCTCGTCGTGGTTGCCGGCGATGTAGGTGACCTGCGTGCCCTTGCGCGCCTTGCGCAGCACCTTCTGGATGACGTCGTTGTGCTCCTGCGTCCAGTACCAGCGGCGCTTCAGCTGCCAGCCGTCGATGATGTCGCCGACGAGGTAGAGGTATTTCGAATCGGTGTGCCTGAGGAAATCGAGGAGCAGCTTCGACTGGCAGCCCGGCGTGCCGAGGTGGACGTCCGAGATCCAGATCGACCGGAAGCGAAAACTGGGCAAGTGGTCGTCATCCATGACGACGCGACTCTAGGTTGCGCGCGCGTCAGGGATGTTGCAGGTTCGTGAAGCTTTCGTGAAACCGGGGAGGAATTCGACCCTGCAATGGCTTGCGGCAGGCGGGCCGCGTGGCCGCAAGATGTGGGGGAATTGCCCCCCTCGCGGTTTACTGGCCCGGGAACCCCATCGTCACGCCGAGGGTGCGCTCGCACCATGCGGCGACTTCGAGCAGGCCCTGGTCGCCCCTCCAGCGGCCGACCACCTGGAACCCCAGCGGCAGGCCCTGCGGCCCGCGCCCCGAGGGGATGGTGATGGCGGGCATGCCCGCCTGCGTCCAGAGCGAACAGAAGGCCGCGTCGCCGGTATTGCCCAGCCCCGCCGGGGCCTCGCCGGCCGCGGGCACGGTGACGATCGCGTCGAAGCGTTCCAGCAGCCCGTCCAGGTGCTCGATGTAATGCTCGCGCTTCCTGAGCGCGCCGGCCACGTTGCGCGGATCGGTGAGGTGGCCGCGGTCGAGCAGCGCCACGAGCGGCTCGCTCATGCGGTTCCTCGCGTGCTGCTCGAGGCCGTCGAAACTCTGGACGGCATCGTAGGCCATGATCACCATGACGTTGTCCCAGGCCTCGTCGAAGGCCGCAGGCAGCGTCACCTCCTCGACGTCCGCGCCGCGCCGGGCAAGCAGTTTCAGGTTCTCGTCGAAATTGCCGCGCTGCGGCTCGGTCGCAAGCCGCCACATCGGCGTGCGGATCGCGGCCAGCTTGGGCGCGCGCTTGGCCAGGCCCGAGGGCACTTCCAGCGTGACGGCGTGCCCGGTGACAACCGTCGCGGGGTCCAGCGCGTCCGCGCCCATCAGGCAGGCCGCGACATAGCCCACGTCTCCCACGGAGCGCGCGAACACGCCGACGTGGTCCAGCGTGGCGCTGAACGGGTGGATGCCGGCGCGCGAAATGGCGCCGAAGCTGGGCTTGTAGCCGACCACGCCGCAAAACGCCGCGGGCCGGATCACCGAGCCCAGCGTCTGGGTGCCGAGCGCCGCCGGCGCCATGCCGCAGGCAACCGCTGCGGCCGAACCGCTCGACGACCCGCCGGGCGTGTGGCCCTCGTGCCAGGGATTGCGGGTCTTGCCCGGGTGGCGATAGGCGAACTCGGTGGTGACGGTCTTGCCCTCGACGAGGCCGCCCAGGGCCTCGATGCGCGTGGCGACCGCCGCCGACGCGGTTGGCACGTGGCCGGCATAGATCGGCGATCCCATGCCGGTGGGGATGCCGCGTGTGGACATGATGTCCTTCAGCCCGATCGGCAGCCCGAACAGCGCGCCCCTGGGGCCCTTGGCCTTGTCGCGGGCCGCCGCCTCGCCCAGCAGCCTTTCAGGGTCGAACCAGGCCCACGCCCCGACCCGGGGATCGCAGGCGGCGATTCGCCCGGCGAGCGAGGCGCAATACGCCTTCGCCGAGAGCCTGCCCGAGCGCAGCGCCTTCAGGGCGTCGAGCACTCCAAGCTTGAAATGGGGTTCCATCCGGGCATTCTGCCATTTCCCGGTCCCCGAAGGCTCGGATCAGGCCAATGCACGCCTCAGCGCATCGATCCCGGCGACGGCGATGGCCTCGTCGTCGGAGGCCTTGACGCCGGAGACGCCCACCGCGCCGATGAACTCGCCGCCGATGTCGATCGGCATGCCGCCCTGCATCGCCACCACGCCTTCCAGCGTCACGAAGGCCGTCCGGCCGTTGTTGACCATTTCCTCGAGGATGCGCGTGGGACGGCGAAATCCCATCGCCGCGCGCGCCTTGCCGATCGCGGTATCGACGCTCGAGGTCTGGGTGCCGTCGAGCCGCACCAGGTGCACGAGGTGGCCGCCGTCATCGACGATGGCGATGACCACTTTCCAGCCGTTTTTCAGCGCCTCGGCTTCGGCACCGGAGGCGATAGCCCTTGCGGCCTCAAGGGTCAGGGTCTTGTGGCTAGGCAGGTTCATGGCTTGGCCCTCGCCGCTGCAGGCGCGCCGGCCCGATGAATGAGGCTGGGATTCATGGACATGGGAAAAGGCTCCGATCCGGGGGGGCCCGCCGCAGGGGGCAACAGGCGCGGGAAAGCGGCGAAGTTTAGCACCCGGCGCGAGGAAGCCCGCGCGGGCGGTTAGAATGCGCCATCCGCGGGCCGAGCCGGTCTGCGCCCGTGCAGCCGCAACACCCGAAACCGAGCCCCATGGCCAAGCGTCCCCGCCTCGTCTTCCTGCTGATTTTCCTCGCCTGCGCGGGGCTGATCGGCATGGGCGTGTACATGCAGGAAGTGCTTTCGCTCGAGCCCTGCCCGATGTGCATCCTGCAGCGCTACGCGTTCTGGGCGATCGGGCTCACGGCGCTTGCCGCCGCGCTGCACGGCCCGCGCCGCTGGGGGAACAAGGTCTACGCGTGGCTGATCGTGCTGTTCGCGATGCTCGGCGGCGGCACGTCGATTCGCCATTCGTATGTGCAGCATTTCCCCCCGCCGAATGCTTCGTGCGGGACCGACCTCGAATTCCTGGTCAACAACTTCCCGCTCGCGCAGGCCTTGCCGAAGATGTTCTCCGGCAGCGGCGAGTGCTCCAAGGTGCAATGGTCGATGCTCGGGCTCTCGATTCCCGAGTGGGCGCTGGTGTGGTTCGTGATCTTCGCCGTGGCGTCCTTCGTCGTCGCGCGCTACAAGCGCAGCGTATTCCGCTAGCGTGGCGACGGGACGCGCCGTTCCCGCGCTATCCCGGCGCCGCTTCCTGCGTGCGTCTTTCGCCCTCGCGGCGGCTTCGTTTTTCGCGCCTCTTCCGCTGGTCGCCAGGTCGCGCCCGAAATTCAGCGGCTATCCGTTCACGCTCGGCGTCGCCTCGGGCTCGCCGCTCGGAACGGCGTGGTGCTGTGGACGCGGCTCGCGCCCGACCCGCTCGCCGGCGGCGGCATGCCGGCCCGAGGCGTCGAGGTCGCGCTGGGAGATCGCGCGCGACGAAGGATTCCGCGACATCGCCTGCGCGCGGCACTGCGATCGCGCGCGCCGGACGCGCGCCCACACCGTGCACGTGGAGGCCGAGGGCCTCGAGCCCGGCGCGCTGGTACTGGTACCGCTTCATGGCGGGCGACGCGGTGAGCCCCGTCGGCCGCACGCGCACCGCGCCCGCGCCCGGCGACACGGCGCGAGCGCCTGCGCTTCGCCTTCGCCTCCTGCCAGCAGTACGAGCAGGGCTACTTCGCCGCCTACCGCCACATGGCGCGCCGAAGACCTCGATCTCGTCGTCTTCCTCGGCGACTACATCTACGAATCGTCGCTGGGGCCGCGACCACGTGCGCAAGCACGACGCGGCCGAGCCCTACACGCTCGACGACTACCGCAACCGCTACGCGCTGTACAAGACGCGACGCGGACCTGCAGGCGCATGCACGCCGCGGCGCCGTGGCTCGTCACCTGGGACGACCACGAGGTGGACAACGACTACGCCAACGACCGCGGCGAGGACCTCTGACCCGGATTTCCTGGCGCGCCGCGCCGCGGCCTACCGCGCCTACTTACGAGCACATGCCGCTGCGCCGCGGCGCTGCGCCCGGCCGGCCCGGACATGCGCCTCTACGACGCGCTGCGCGTGGGGCGCGCTCGCCAGCTTCTCGTGCTCGACGACCGCCAGTACCGCTCGCACCAGGTCTGCCCGCGGCCGGGGCGCGGCGGCTCGCAACGTCGGCGCGTGACTGCGCCGAGCGCGCTCGACCCGGCGCGCACGATGCTCGGCGCCGAGCAGGAGCGCTGGCTCGCCGACGGCCTCGCCGCATCGCGCGGCGCGCTGGAACGTGATCGCGCAGCAGACGCTGATGGCGCCGGCTCGGCGCCGAGCGGCGAGGCGACGGCGCTCTTCTGGACCGACGGCTGGGACGGCTATCCCGCCGCGCGCGCGCGGCTGCTCGACGCGATCGCGCAGCGCAAGGTCGCCAACCCCGTCGTCATCGGCGGCGACGTGCACTGCACCTGGGTCGCGGACCTGCAAGCGCCGACTTCGACGACCCGAGCTCGCCGGTCGTCGCCACGGAGTTCTGCGGCACCTCGATCACCTCGCAGGGGCCGGACGCAAGCACGTGGCCGATGCGCGAGCGCAATCCGCACATCCTCTTCGGCAACGGCTCGAAGCGCGGTTACCTGCTGATGGACGTGACCGCGCAACGCATGGAAACGAAGCTGCGCGCGATGGAAACCGTCAAGCGGCATGACGCCGGCATCGAGACGCTGGCTTCGTGGATCGTCGAGGACGGCATGCCCGGCGCCAAGGCCGCTTGATTTCCTTGCTGGTGTTGGGGGTCGCGAATTTCCAGCGTAGTTGGTTGGAACCGCCGATGAACGCCGATGAACGCCGATAAAAGCAAAGGCAAGATGGTTTAAGTTCAAGTTCTCTCGGTGACCGGGCTTGGCACCAACCCTCATGCTTTTATCGGCGTTCATCGGCGTTCATCGGCGGTTAATTCGCCTTTGCCTTTTTGCCTGAACTCATCTGCGGTTCCGACTAGCAAAAAAAACGCCGCGAAGCACGCGGCGTTTTCATTCCGGCAGGAAAGCGGGATCAGATCTTCAGGATCTTCATCGCCTTGGCGAGCGTGTCGACCGACTCCTGGTGCTTGCCGGCCTTGTGCAGGGCTTCGCCTTCGGAGCGATACTTGGTCACTTCCGCCATCTGCTCCTTGGTGAGCGTCGGGTTCTTGGCGAGCGCCTCGTCGATCTTCTTCATGTCGGCGGGGCAGTGGAAGGCAAAGGCGACCGCGGATGCGGAAACAAGCGCTGCGAACAGCGAAATCTGGCGTTTCATGGATTCTCCTCAATGGGTTCCGGGCGGCGACATTGTAACGCGGCCGCACGCGAGTTCAAGCCGCGAGCGTGCGCAGGTCGAGGACGCCGCCCGGCGTGAGCCTGCCCTCGCGCTCGAAGCGCAGGATCTCTGCCGCGACCGCATCCGGCGAACGCAGCACGCCCTCGGCGTTCATCTTCCTGAATTGCTCGACATCGGGAAACTCCGCCGGGTCGCTGGAACGCACGATCGCCTGCATCGGCGTGTCCACCACGCCCGGAGCGAGGCTCACGATTTCCACGCCCGACCCATCGATCCCGGCCTCCAGCGCCGCTACGCGCGTGACCATGTCCAGCCCCGCCTTGGCCGCGCAATACGCGCTCCAGCCCGCGATCGGCCGCTTGCCCGCGCCCGAGGAGATGTTGATCACCCGGCGCAACTTCGCCCTGCCCTCGGTGGCGCCGAGGAAGCAGCGCATGAGCACCATCGGCGCGACCAGGTTCACGTTGATGTTGGCGACGATGTCCGCCGTGGCATTGCGCGCAAGCGGCCCAACGGGCACCACTATGCCGGCGTTGTTGATCAGCACCGCCTTGTCGAAGGTGCGCCCTTCGAGCGATTTCACGACATCGGCAAACACCGCGTCGATCGCGAACGGGTCGGAAAGGTCGACCGCGTGGATCACCGCGCCCGGCACTTCGGCCGCGCCGGTACGGTTAAGGCAGATCAGCTCGTTGTCCTTGTCGGAATGGATCGCCTGCATCAGCGCATAGCCGATGCCCTTGCTCGTGCCGGTAACGATGTATAGGTTCATGTTTTTCCCGATGAGTTCCTGGAAAGTCCTGAAGGCTGCCCGGCCGCCTCCGGCGCCGGAACGCAGTGGCGCAAGTATCGCCTCTCGCCGCCTTCGTCGCACACTTGACGCGGCCTGTTGTGCAGCGCAGCAAAGTGGCGTAGCATCGCCGCCCATCCCGTCGCAGGGAGGATTTTCGCCCCTTTCATGAACGCATTGCCCCTGGCAACACCCGGCTCTTCGCATTCCGCCAAAGCCACGGCGCCGCTGATGGTCGCCGCCATCGGCGTCGTCTACGGCGACATCGGCACGAGCCCGCTCTACGCGCTCAAGGAGTGCTTCAGCCGGGCCCCACGGCCTCGCGCTCGACCCGGCGAACGTGCTCGGCGTGCTGTCGCTGATCTTCTGGTCGCTCATGATCATGGTCGTCGCTCAAGTACGTGGCGTTCATCATGCGCGCCGACAACCGCGGCGAGGGCGGCATCCTGGCGCTGACTGGCGCTGGTGCGCGCAGGCTGGCGCCGGGCTCGCCCGCAGGTCGCTGCGGCGCTGGTCGATGCTCGGCATCTTCGGCGCGGCGCTGTTCTACGGCGACGGCATGATCACGCCCGCGATCTCGGTGCTGTCCGCGGTCGAGGGCCTCGAGGTCGCGGCGCCCGCGCTCGAAGCCCTTCGTCGTGCCGATCACCGTCGGCGATCCTCGTCGGGCTGTTCCTGATCCAGCGCCGCGGCACGGCGCAGCGTCGGCAGCGCTGTTCGGGCCGATCATGCTGGCTGTGGTTCGCTCGTCCTTGCCGGCCTGGGCATCTGGCACATCATCGCCAGCAACCCGAGGTCCTTGCTGGCGCTCGACCCGTGCCACGCGATCGCCTTCTTCGCAGCGACCGGCTGGATCGCCTTCCTGGCCCTCGGCGCGGTCGTGCTGGCGGTGACCGGCGCCGAGGCGCTCTACGCCGACATGGGCCATTTCGGCCGCGGCCCGATCCGGATCGCCTGGTTCGCGCTCGTGCTGCCGGCGCTGATGCTGAACTACTTCGGCCAGGGCGCGCTGCTGCTCGCCGACCCCGACGCGATCAAGAACCCCTTCTACCTCCTGGTGCCGGAATGGGGCTCTGCTGCCGCTGGTGGTCGCTCGCGACCGCGGCCACCGTGATCGCCTCGCAGGCGGTGATCTCGGGCGCCTTCTCGCTCACGCGGCAGGCGATCCAGCTCGGCTACCTGCCGCGCATGCAGATCGTCCACACCTCGCGACGCGAGGAGGGCCAGATCTACATGCCGTTCATCAACTGGGTGCTGATGGTCGCGGTGATCGCTGCTGGTGCTCGGCTTCCAGCTCGTCCGCGAATCTCGCCGCGGCCTACGGCATCGCGGTGACCGGCACCATGCTGATCGACACCGCTGCTGGTCTCGATCGTGGTCGCGCGCGATCTGGCACTGGGCCGCTGCAGGCTCGGCCGTCGCTGGTCGGGCCTCTTCTGCTCGTCGACCTCGCCTTCTTCGCCGCCAACGCGGCCAAGATCGCCGACGGCGGCTGGTTGCCGCTGGCCATCGGCGCGCGTGTGCTTCGTCCTGCTGACGACCTGGAAGCGCGGCCGCAGATGCTCGTCGCCGCTGCGACGAGGACGCGCATGCCGCTCGAGCGCGTTCCTCGACAGCCTCGTCGTGCACCCGCCGCACCGCGTGCCCGGCACGGCGGTGTTCATGACCGGCACGCCCGACGTCGTGCCCGCGCGCGCTGCTGCACAACCTCAAGCACAACAAGGTGCTGCACGAGCGCGTGGTGTTCCTCACCGTCCGTCACCGAGGACGTGCCGGTGGTCGCCGACAGCGCGACCGGCTCGAGGTCGAGCCAGCTCGCCGACGGCTTCTGCGCGATGATCCTGCGCTACGGCTTCATGGAGGAGCCCGACGTGGCGGAGATCCTGCGGTCCGGCGGGCAAGCGCTACGGGCTCGAGATCGACCTCATGGACACGTCGTTCTTCCTCTCCCGCGAGACCGTGGTCCCGAGCGAACAAGCCGGGCATGGCGTCGCTGGCGCGACCGGGTGTTCGCCTGGATGAGCCGCAACGGGGCGAGCGCAACGGACTACTTCAACATCCCGGCCAACCGCGTGGTCGAGCTCGGCACCCAGGTCGAGATCTGAGAAGATGGGGTCAGAGACGTAATATCGGGTCGCCGCGCAGCGTCGGCGGGATACTACGTCTCTGACCCCAGTCCAAGGGCGCTTTTCTTGACCGACTTTTCAGTTCGAATCCGTTTCAACTGTCAGACCGGATCCAAATGGAGGCCTCATGAACGCAACTGTCCCGCACCGAACCCACCCCGCGATCATCGTCGCGGCGATCGCAGTGACATTGCTCGCATTGGTCGGCATTGCCGCGATGCTCGGCGTGCTCCCGGTGGGCAATTCGAACAGCGCCCCCGCGCAGCAGGTCGCGCAGTCCTCCGTGGGTGGCGGCGTGCAAATGGCCGCCCCGGGCGCAGCACCCCTGGAAGCCCCGGCGCCAATGAAAGTGGAAGAGCCAAAAGCCGTGCCGCCGCCGACCGTGGCGGCGCCCGTGGCCAAGCCCGCGCCGGCCCCCGCAACCAAGCCCGCGCCGATGAAGCAGCAAGCGGCCGCGCCTGCGAAGACCGCGCCTGCGCCGCAAACGCCGAACTACTCGCCGGCGCCCGCCCCTGCAGTTGCGATGACCGCGCCGGCCGCGCAGCCCGCACCTCCGCCGGCGCCGCCCGCTCCCCCGCCGTGCAGGACGTGCGCGGTCGTTGAGTCCATCACGACGCAAGTGGTAAAAGGCGAAGGCTCGGGAGCCGGTGCGGTGCTGGGCGGCGTTCTCGGCGGCGTGCTCGGCCACCAGATCGGAAGCGGCCGCGGCAACACCGCGGCGACCATCGTCGGCGCCGGTGCCGGCGCCTATGCCGGCAACGAGGTCGAAAAGAACAAGAACACCAGCCAGTACTGGAACGTGCGCGTGCGCTTCGAGGACGGCACGACGCAGACGCTGCGCTACGACACGCAACCCGACCTTCGCTCCGGCGATCGCGTCCGCGTCGAGAACGGCAAGGTCGTCTCTCGCGGCTGAGCGCCGCGCCGCGGGCGGGAAAGGGGCTGCCGCCGGCAGCCCTTCTTATTTGGCGGCGGGTTCCTGCTTCAACTCGGGGCGGTCGGCGATGAACAACATCGTGCCCGCGGAGCCGGACAGGGTAAGTTCGTTGCCGAACGCGCCCTTGATGCTGAAACTGGACGTGCCCT
Organism: uncultured beta proteobacterium; assembly: GCA_963849005.1. Taxonomy (GTDB): domain Bacteria; phylum Pseudomonadota; class Gammaproteobacteria; order Burkholderiales; family Usitatibacteraceae; genus CAWKGC01. The sequence goes on from CAWKGC010000025.1 coordinate 140,935, forward strand.
GCATGACCAGCAGCATCTGGTTCTCGCCCGCCTGGATCTCCGGCGGGCACATCACCTTCGTTCCGGCAAGGCGGGAGAACACGATCGCGCCTGCGCCGACCGAGTCGAGGTGGTAGGTGCCGGAGATGCGGTTGCAGCCGCCCGACCCGGAAACATAACCGTTGGCGAATTGCAGGTAGGCCTTCTCGCGCTGGCCGGGAACGGGATCCAGCGCCGCTTCCCAGCGCGGGCCGCCGAGCGGAAGCGGCGGCAGGTCCCGCTTGGGCATCGTGCATGCCGCCATGAGGGCCGCGACCGCGACAACTGCGGCCAGCCGTTTCACTTCTTCGCGTTTTTCGCTTGCCATTGCGCCTCCAGTTCCTTGCCGGTCTTGTAGTGGGGCACGCGGAACACCAGCCGCTTCGCGGTCTGCATTCGCGGATTGGTCCCGTCCACCTCGTTCTTCCAGTAGCTGTCGGCAAGCGCGAGGTTCTGGCGCTCGTCCATGAGGAAATAGCGGCGCGAACCCTCGCCGCCAAAGATGTAGAGCTTGCCGTCGATGATCGCCCAGGTGTCCGGATCGCCGCCCCAGGGGATTGCGTACGCGATGCCGTTGGCGCAGAAGCCGCCGTACTGCGGCGCGTACTTGCCGGGCTGCTTCACGAACAGGTCGCGATGCTCGGCGCTGGCAAAACGGTAGGTGACGCCCTCGTGCTCGGCCTTGATGTCGGGCTTGCCCGGAACGTGCCTGCCATCGGTGAAATAGGCGACCGGGTCGTGGCCCTTCAGCATCAGGTTCGCGTCCGCGCCTTCCGAAGTCGTGTTGAAGGTCTGGCAGGCGGCAAGCAGGAGCGCCGCCGCGAAGGCGAGCGCAAACCGGGAAAGGCGATCGGAAGTCATGCGCGCATTGTCCTTCATTCAGTCGAACAGCGCCGACAATCCGTCGGCGATCAGGTCGACGATTTCCACCGACGCCCCCATCGCCGGCACTTCCTTCATCCAGGGGCTGGCGGGCTTGCCCGCCGGACGCGTGCCAAGGAATGCCGCGGCGATGCGCTCCGGATCGAGCGTGGTGCGGTGAGCCTCTGCCGAAGAGAGCTCGGCGACGGCCTTCGTCACCGCGTCGGCGTCGAGCACCGCGATCGGCGACCGGCAATAGCCGCAAACGCTATCGCGCGACAGGTCCACCGGCGCGCCGCAGCCCGAGCAGCGCACCTGCACCACGCGCTCGCGCAGCTTCGCGATCTCCGGTCCGGTGAGGCTCCTCACGAAGTTCTTCTCGCGCAGGAACTGCATGAAGCTCGACAGCCGGCCGTGGCCCTGCCCGCAGCGGTAATAGGTGATGCGGTTGGAGCGCTGCAGGTCGTGGGTGAGCGTGAGCGCGCGCGAGCAATGCGGGCAGGCCGGCCGCTCTCCCAGCGGGCGCATCATGCGGTCGCGCTGCTCGTGGATCAGCCGGAAAAGCTCGATCACCGCGCCGGGCGCAAGCTGCGTGCTCTCGTACTGGTCGAACCAGATGACCTGGCAATCGAAGCACAGGTCGAGGCTGAGCTCGCCCAGGTTCATGCGCGCAAAGCGGCGCGTGTCCATCAGCGAGGCACAACTCGGGCAGTTCACGTCGCGATTCCCGTTCCGGGCACTTTGTCGATGGGCGACAATCTAACCTGCCCACCCCCAAGCGTCCATACTGCAGCCATGACCAGCCGAATCTTCGCCCTGCTCCTCGCCTCGCTGGCGCTTTCTCCCGTCCTGGCGCAGGAGGTCACCGCCGTGCGCGCCATCGACCTCGATCGCTACGCCGGCGCGTGGCGGGAGATCGCCTCCATCCCGCAGTTCTTCCAGCGCAAGTGCGCCTCCGGCACGACCGCCGTCTACACGCGGCTGCCCGACGGCATGCTCGGCGTGGACAACACCTGCTTGACGCAGGAAGGCGAAAGCATCGCCGCCACGGGCCGCGCGCGCGTGGTCGATGCGCAGGCGCAGGCGAAACTCGAGGTGACTTTCCTGCGCTTCCTCGGCGAGTGGCGCTTCTGGTTCGGCGCGGACTACTGGGTGATCGGGCTCGACCCCGGCTACCGCTGGGCGATCGTCGGCCATCCCTCGCGCACCTACGCCTGGGTCCTTGCGCGCGGGCCGCGCCTGGCGCCCCCCGATCTCGCGGCTGTGCTGGAGATATTGCGATCGCAGGGCTACGACGCCTGCGACCTCCTCACCACGCCGCAGGACGGCGGCTGGCAGGAGAAGCAGCCCTTGTGCCGCCGCGGTGCCGGCTAGGGCGCCTCCGCGCGCGCCTTGAGTCCCCAAAGCCCCGCTTCGAAATCCGGCCCGACCATGCTGTCCATGGCGAGCGCCATGTAATGCAGCAGGGGATTGCCGCCCATGTCGCCATCGTTCGTCCAGGTGATGCGCGTGCCGCCGCCCGCCGGCACGAAGACCAGCGTGCCGGTCGCCGTCGTGCCGAAGTCCGGGAAGAACAGCTTGTAGCCGACCAGTTTCGGCGGCTCGGAGCGCGTGAACTCCATCTCGCCCGAGCCCTCGGTCTTGCTCTCCCACGCCCATTTCGCGCCCACCCCCTCCGCCGCGCCGGAATAGGCGACCTTCATCGCCGGGTCGCGCTTGTTCCATACGGCCCATGTCGCCCACTGTTTCGGGTCGTTCACGAGGGCGAACACCTTCTCCGCGGGCGCCTTGATCTCGAGCGAGCGCTCGACGTGGTACTTCGAAGGCAGGACGAAGCCCACTGCGACGATCAGGACCAGCAGGGCAAGCAGGCCGTACAGGAAGTACTTGAGCACCCTCATTTCCGCCTCCCGTTCTAGAATGTGGCGACATTCTATTCCCCGCCATGTGCAGCCGCTATTTCCTCGACGCTGACGGCAACGTCATCGCCTACACCTTCGACGTGCCGGTGCATGAACGCGTCGGCCCCCGCTACAACATCGCGCCGACCCAGGAAGCGCCGGTGATCCGCGCGGCCGAAGGCGGCGGACGCGAAGTGGCGATGCTGCGCTGGGGGCTGGTGCCCTTCTGGGCCAGGGACCCGAAGATGGGCAACAAGCTGATCAACGCGAGGAGCGAGACGGTGGCGGAGAAGCCCTCGTTCCGCAACGCCTTCCGCAAGCGCCGCTGCCTCGTGCCGGCGTCCGGGTTCTTTGAATGGACGGGCGAGGCCGGCCACAAGATCCCGCATGCGATCACGCTGGCCGGCCGCAAGCTGTTCGCCTTCGCCGGCCTCCACGAACACTGGAAATCGCCGGAGGGCGAAGTCCGCGAGACCTTCACCATCCTCACGACCGAAGCCAACCGCGCGATGTCCGCAATCCACGACCGCATGCCGGTGATCCTCGCCGACGCCGATTACGATTCGTGGCTGCACGGGCCGCCCGAGGACGCGCAGGCGCTCCTCAAGCCCTCGCCCGACGACGAGATCCGCACGCGCACCGTCAGCCGCGCGCTCAACAATCCGCGCAACGATTCGCCGGAGCTGTTGGCACCCCAATAGCGGGCGAAAGGAATCAAGGGCGGCGAGTGGCGGCAATCGCCTTCCCGATCCCGGCAACCGCAAGCGTGCCGACACGGGTGGGTCCCGGAAATCGGGAGGGCGCCAACCCAAGGCATCCCTCCCGATTTCCACCCACCTCGGTCGGCGCGGTTGAACGGGATCGGGAAGGCGATTGCCGCCCCGGTGCCGACGACCCGGCTCAGCCGACCGCCCTGGCGAACGCGGAGATGATCACGGCGTTGGCGATGTCGATCATGAAGGCGCCGACGATCGGCACGAGCAGGAACGCCTGCGGCGAAGCGCCGAAGCGATCGGTGATCGCCTGCATGTTGGCGATCGCGGTCGGCGTGGCGCCCAGCCCGAAGCCGCATTGCCCCGCGCACAGCACCGCAGCGTCGTAGTTGCCGCCCATGACGCGGAAGGTGACGGCGCTGGTGAAGACTGCCACCAGCGCGACCTGCGCGGCAATGATGACGACCAGGGGCCCCGCGAGGCCGGCCACTTCCCACAGGCGCAGCCCCATCAACGCCATCGCAAGGAAGAGCGATAGCGACACCACGGCCGTGAAGTCGAGCGCGACCGGGTCCACCTCATGCCACTCCAGGGCGGCAAGCACGTTGCGCAGGACCACGCCGACGAACAGCACCCAGACGAAATTCGGCAGCGAGAACGCCAGGTCCCGGGCCCATTCAGCCAGCACCGTGCCGACCGCGATCGACACCGAGACGAGAAAAATGGTCACGATCAGGCGGTCCGCGCTGAAGCCGCCGGCCGCTTCCGCGCCATCGCCTTCGCGCGGCGCAGCTTCGACCGGGCCCGCCCCCTTGGCGATGGCGCGTTCCGCGAGCCGCCTTCCGACCGGGCCGCCGACGAGGCCTCCCGCAATCAGGCCGAAAGTCGCGGCCGCGAGCGCGATGCCGGTGGCGCCCGCAAGCCCGGCCGCCTCGAACTGCGCGCCCCATGCCGCGCCCGTGCCGTGCCCTCCCGCCATCGCCACCGACCCGGCGAGAATGCCGACCCGCGCATCGACACCGAGGACGTGGGCGAGCCCGACGCCGACAAGGTTTTGCAGGACCAGCACGGCGGCAACGCAAAGAAAGAACAGGACCAGCGCGCGCCCGCCGCGCGCGACCAGCTTCAAGTCCGCGCCCAGCCCGATGGTCGCGAAGAAAGCGAGCATGAGGTCGGGCTGCATCGCGGTGTCGAAGCGGATCTCGAATCCCGACTGGCGCAGGACGAGCACGATCACGGCCGCGAGCAGGCCGCCGGTGACGGGCTTCGGGATCGAGTACTTCGCGAGAAAGGCGATGCGCGCGGTGAGCACGCGCCCGACGATGAGCACCAGCGCCGCGCAGGCAAGTGTGGCCGCCGCCGACATCTGGATCATGGTTCGAACCCTCCCCTTTCGGCGCCGGCCAGCGGCTTCACGCTGCGCGGATGCGCCGAGAACCATCGTACCAGCAGCTTGAGGACATCCGGGTCGAAAGGCGGCAGCCGCGACGGCGCGGCGAGCGCGGCGAGTTCGTCTTCATCGCGCGCGGTGCCGATGTAGCGCCAGCGGTCGATCACGTGGATCTCCTCGCGCTCGCCGTCGGGATGCCGCTCGCGCACGCCCACGGGACCCCGCCACGGCCAGTCGCCGATGCGATAAGGCGCGAGCGCCGTCGCGAGCCGAAGGTGATGTTGCTCCGGCGACTCCTCGCCGACGCAGGCGCCGCGGCAGCGCTTCAGCTGGCGCGCGAAGCAGGGCCCGCCGCGCTTCTCCCATCCGAGTTGCCGCCAGCACAGCTGCTCCTCGGAGGCCAGCCGCTCGAGGAGCTGCTTCGCGTGGCGCTTCGTCGCGAACGGCCCGTACAGGGCCTCGGACTCGTCGTCGCGCCCTTCCCATTCGACCTCGCCGACATCCAGGATCTCGGGCGGCGCGCTCAGGTCGGGCAGGCGCAACAAGCAGGTCGTGCCCTTGCGCCGCAGCGCGGTGTTGGAAAGGGGCGTGGCCTCCTTCACCAGCCGCGCCTCGAGCAGCAGCGCGCCCAGCTCGCCCGCCGTCTCCGTGTAGTCCAGCCGCCGGATCTCGGAGGACAGGCGCAGGTCGTTGGCGCTGCGATGGTCGGAAGAAAAATGCGAACGCACCCGGTCGCGCAGGTTGACGCTCTTGCCGATGTAGAGCGGCAGGTCGTTCACGCCGAAAAAGCGGTAGATGCCCGGGCCCTCGGGGATCGCATCGAACACGCCGGGGTCGAGCTGCGGCGGCAGGCTCGGCACCTTGAGCAGCGCCTTCACCGCTGCGGCGACTTCCTCCGCGCCCTGCTCGCGCTCCATCGCCTGCAGGAATTCCCACACGTAGCGCGCGTCGCCCAGCGCGCGGTGGCGACCGGCACCGGGAAGCGCATGGCGACGCACGAGGTCGTCCAGGCTGTGGCCCTTGACGCCGGGGTTCAAGCGCCGCGACAGGCGCACCGTGCACAGCACGTCCTCGGTGAAACGCGCGTCGAGGCGCCGGAACTCGTTCTTGAGGAAGCCGTAGTCGAAGCGCGCGTTGTGCGCGACGAACACGCGGCCTTCCAGCCGCTCCAGCACTTCGCCGGCAAGCTGCGAGAAACTCGGCGCGTCGCGCACCATCTCGTTGCTGATGCCGGTGAGCATGCGGATGCGATCCGGGATCGAGCGCCCGGGGTTCACGAGGCTCGACCACTCCTCCTGCACCACGCCGTCCACGACGCTCACGATCGCGACCTCGGTGATGCGATCGCCCGTGGCGGTCATGCCGGTGGTCTCCAGGTCGACGATCGCGAGGCGTGGCGCGAACACGGCTCAGGCCTTCTTCCTGCGGCGAGCGGCGGCGCGCCACGGCGCCGAGGCAAATTTCTCGACCAGGAAATCGACCAGCGCGACCACCTTGGGCGAGCGATGCCGGCCGTGCGGCCACACGGCGTAGAGAGGCACCGGTTCGACGTGGTGGCAATCGACGAGCACCGGCTTCAGGAGGCCCGCGCGGACCGCGTCGCCGGCGATCACGTCGGCCAGCCGCGTGATTCCCACGCCTTGCACTGCGGCTTGCAGCAGCGATTCCGCGTTGTCCGCGAGCAGGTTGCCCCTGACCTCGATGGTGCGCATGCCTTTCGCGGTGTCGAAGGGCCAGCGGCGCAGGCTGCGCGGCTCGCTGAAGGTGATGCAATTGTGCTTGAGCAGGTCCTCCGGGAGTTTCGGCGTGCCGTGCTTCGCCAGGTAGGCGGGCGAGGCGCAGATCACGCGCTCGAAGTCGCAGATCTTCTTCGCCACCAGCGTGGAATCGTCGAGGGGCCCCACGCGCACCACCACGTCGGCGCCGTGCTCGATCAGGTCGATCTTGCGGTCGGTGATGGTCAGGTCGATCTCGATTTCCGGATAGCGCGCGTAGAACTCGGGCAGCACCTGCGACAACTGGTGCAGGCCGAGGGCCACGCCGACGTTCAGTCTCAGCTTGCCGCGCGGCCGCTCGCGAAAGCCGGCCACTTCGCTTTCCGCGTCCGCGATGTCGGACAGGATGCGCTGGCTGCGCGCGAAGTAGGCCTCGCCCTCCGGCGTGAGCGCCAGCTGGCGCGTAGTGCGGTTGAGCAGGCGCACGCCGAGGCGCTCCTCGAGCCGGCTCACCAGCTTGGAAACCGCCGACGGGCTGAGCGAAAGCTCGCGCGCCGCGGCGGAGAACCCGCCCAGCTCCACGGCACGGACGAAGGCGGTCATGTCGGTGGGGGATGCCATGCGCTACTTATTCCATAACATCACAAATGTTCTTCCATTTTCATGGATTGTATCGTTTATCGCAAGCAATTACATTGTCCCTGTCGCCGGGCGTTCCGGCATTTCAGCGATGGGGAACAACATGGACTTTTTCGACCGTTTTGAAATCGAGCGCGAGGGCCGCCGCCTGCGCAGCGAAGAGCTTCGCCGCCTGGAGAATGTCGCGAGCACCTGGCTGCGGGCGAAATTCCACAGCTTCTACGCGAAGTTCGCCGAGACGCTCCATCTCCCGCACGGTGCCTGATTCCGGGCCTAGTGCAGGTCGTGGGCGTGGCGCTTGAGTTCCTCCAGCGTGACGAACTCGAGCGCCTTCTCGTTGGTCGACTCGAGCAGCACGGGCGGCGCGACGCCGGCGAGAAAGGCCTCGCGCCAGCTCAGCGCGCACAGGCACCACTTGTCGCCCGGCTTCAGTCCCGGGAAGCCGTACGCGGGCACCGGGGTGGTCAGGTCGTTGCCGCGTGACTTGCTGAACGCGAGGAACGCGGCATCGACCCTCACGCACACGACGTGCGTGCCCGGGTCCTGCGGCCCGGTGCGGCAGGCGCCGTCGCGATAAAAACCCGTCAGCGGCGCGAAGCAGCACGCCATCAGGTCGCCTCCCAGCACGTTTCTCTGTTCCGCCATCGCTCCCCGTCCTCGCGCAATGCGGCAGCAGCGGCCGCAAGATGGTAAAATTCGCTTCTTCCCTGACCGACGCCGACCGCGCGAATTCCTGCGCCGATCGCCCATCTTCCGACATGGCACGCACCCGCAGCAAGTCCCATCACCGCCTCACCCGTGACGCCGAGCGCCTGATCGCGCTCGCGCAGGGCCTGGGCGCCTCCGGCAGCCGCGTCGAGGACCGCTTCTGGGAGGCGGCCACGGCAACGCTCGCCGCCAGGCTCATCGAGAACGGCAACGACATGCCGCTGGAGAGCGCGCTCGACCACCTCTGGACGAAGAATCTCCCGGCCTACGACGGGCTGGTCGAGGCGGTCGAAGCGGCCAGCGAGTCGATCGTGATCGAGCGCGACGGCGCGCGCTGGGAGGTGCTGCTCGTGGCCGCCCCCGTCGTCGCCTGGTCGCGCTACGCGATCGCCTCGGGCGCCATCGGCCGCGAGGATGCGCAGGCGCTCACGGTGCAGCTGCAGGCGCACGTTCTGGCCGAAGGCACGCGCATCGCCCTTTCGCCGTGGCTCTATTCCATCGACCAGCTGCCGCAGTCCTACTCCGAGCTCCTCAAGCTCACGCAGCGCCTCGGCGCGATCGCGGTCGACGGCCAGGTCCCGAAGGTCGATGCCGCGAAGCTGCCCGAGACCGCGCAGATGCTTGCCGACACGCGTTTCGTCATCGCCGCGGTGGCCGCCCCCGAAGGCGCGGCGCACTTCCGCTGGCAACAGGAAACCACCGGCCACGCCGGGCGCACGCAATCGGCGGAGCAATGGATCGCGCAGGCGCGTCCGACGCTCGCCAGGCTCCTGCCGGGCTGCGTGTTCGAATGCCTGCTCCCCGACGCCTATTACGTGAACTGCCGCGAGTCGGACCGCTGCGTGCGGCCCTATGCGGTGCGTGCCGCGGTGGCCTTCCTCGAAAGCGCCCTCAAGGTGCCGGCCGCGAAGCTGCGTGCGGTGGTCGCCGGCTTCGGCGAGGAACGCGTCGACGAATACCGCATCGGCTTCACGCTGCATGGTGACAACGAGGTCGCGCATGGCGTCGTGTGGCCGCTGTTCGGGCGCGAGGACGAGAACACGCGCCCCGGCCCGGTCGACGAACTGCTCGCGCAGTTGAAGGAATGCGGCCTCACCGACGTGGTGGAGCTGAAAGGCCTGTTCACGCCGGAGTATTGCGAGGAATGCGGCGCGCCGCTCTTCCCGAGCCCCGACAGCGGCATCGTCCACGCCGAGCTGCCTGAAGAAGCCGAGACCACGACCGCGCACTTCCACTAGGGACCGTCACGAGCGCGGGAAACGCCCTGAAGCATGGAGATCCGCTTTCGCCGGCAGTGCCAGCCCTGCACCGCATGCTGTGACGGCTGGCTGGATTTCGTCATCGACAGTGCCCCCGTGTCTCCCGGGCGCCCGTGCCCGCACAGCACGGGCAACGGCTGCAACAACTACGAGAACCGCCCCGTCGACCCCTGCAAGCTGTTCAGCTGCGGCTGGGTCATCCCGGAGAGCCCACTGCCGGACTGGATGAAGCCGGACACGGGGAATGTCATCGTCATCTTCAACAAGAAGACCTGGCGCGGCGCGCCGGTCGATCTCGCCGTCCCGGTCGGGCTGAAGATCCCGGACCGCGCGCTCGACTGGCTCAAGAACTACGCGCACGCGAACCGGCGTCCGTTGATCTGGCTCGAGCGCGTGATGAAAGACAGGGAGTACCTCGATCCGCCGCTCTACTTCGGTTTCGGCCCGCAGCCCTTCCTGCTGGAACTGCTGCAAGCGCAGCAGCAGGGAAAGTCGCCCTGGTAAGGCGGCAAGCTACGAGCGAACCTCCGATTGCTTCTTCGCGAGGTTGCGGCCGACCGGCGGCGCAGCAGCATGAGCACGATATTGGCGACGCGCGCCGCCATCAGGGCGCGGCTCGCGAATGCGAGCCAGCGTGCCATCCGCCCCGGGCCGAGCGCCTCGAGCGCGAGGCTGAAACCTGCGGATTTCGCCATCGATGAATTCGCACCATCACGGCCGCCCGGCGCCACGAAAGGCTTTCGCGCAATTGGCCCGCCTCGTGCCGGAGCTTCAGGCGGTAAAGCGCGGAGCGCGCCAGCAGCAGGCGCTTCCTGCAGGAGCCGCTCTTCCTCAAGCCTGCTCATCGCGGCCCTTCAGCAAGGCGAGGTCGTTCTCGAATTCCTGCAAGGTCGCCGCGAAGGCCGGCGGGCTGTCGCGAGGATGGCGCGGATGCGCAGCAAGGCCCAAGCGCCGATCCCGGCATAGGCCAGCGTGACGGCCGCCATCGCCTGCAGCGCCAGGTATCCCAGAACACGGCGACAACGAACAAGGCGGCCAGCAGCAGGCCGGCGAAAAGGAACGCCGCGGCCACGACCGCGAGGACCAACAGGCGCTTGCCGCGGTCCGCCTGCTCCTTCAGTTCGAGCGCGATCAACTCGCCCGCACACGCAACAGCGCAAGCAGCGTGCCGCCCGCGGCACGCGCCGAACCGAGCGGCCCGGATTCCTGTGGAGACTGCATATCCGGGCCGATCGGGCGCCTAGCGGCGATTCAGCAACAGGCCGATCGCGAGCCCGACGGCAACGCCTACGCCCGCGGTGATGCCGATCGCCTGCCAGGGATTGTCATGGACATACGAGTCGGTGGCCTCGGCCGCCGCCACGGTCTTCTCCACCGCGGCCTCCTCAAGCTGGACCAGCTTGTCCTTGGCGACCCGCAGCTTCTCCTCGACGCTTTCGCGCCACACGGCGGCCTTGTCCCCGCCCGCGGTGGCCGCGGCCTTCAGCAGTTGCTCGGTCTCGGCAACCACCATGTTGAAATCCTGCAGGAGTTTCTCTCTCGTCACTTCGGTCGCGACTTGGTTCATGGCGTGCTCCATCTCTCTCACATCCGGAAAATGCGGCCTTTCCGTACGGCCACTCCGAGACATCCAGAGTTACCCAAGCCAAGCGTGGGCCGGGGCGTCGCTTGCTGTGTTGACTCGAATCAATGCCTGCGGGAATAGGTCGAAAAAAACGCGATCCAGCCGCGTCATTGCGTCGTAAGATTCTTCGCCAGGAAGCTCGCGGAAGAATTTCACCAGCCCTGTTTCTTCCATGCTCCTCGCGTAGGCAAGTTCGCCGCCATTCGTAGTGTAGCGCGGCCTGCCATCGCGCCCGAGGACGGCGATCGACGGAATGCCCTTCTTCAGCGGCACGCCGAGGGTTTCCGCGACATCGGTATTGCGGTCGAACTTGCCGACGTCGACCTTGACCACGACATAGTTGCCGCCGACCAGCTTCGCCAGTTCACCCTTCTTCATCTCGATGTCGAGCAACTTGCAATCGCCGCACCAGTTGGCGCCGAGAACGACCAGCACCTGCCTGCCGCCATTGGCCGCCGCGGCAACCGCCGCCTTCACCACGGCTTTCGCATCGGCCGATTCATCATCAGGATCTCGGCAGCGTTCGCGCACAGGGCAAACACTCCCGCCGCCGGCGCCTGGCCGCAGCCCTGTTCCATCTTGCCTTGCTCATCGGCGTCCATTGGCGGTGCCTCACGGCTTCAGCGCCCGGTACAGAAAGGGCAGGCCCACATCCATGCGGTAATCGACGTCGGAGTGGTTGTCGTCGAACTTGGTATCGTGCCTGATGCCGACCGCCGCGAGCCGCTGGAGAGGATGCGGGTGCCGTAGTGGATATGGTACTGGTCCTTCGAGCCGCAATCGATGTAGATGCCGCGCAGCGTCTTGAGCTCCTTGCGGCTTGTCCACCAGGTTGATCGGGTCGTGCTGCTGCCAGTTCTTCCGGCGCCTCCGGCGACACCTCGCCGGTCTCGAGGTTGAAAGGGCAGGCGGAAGCCGTGTGGTGAATTGGGATCGGGGTCGTAGGTCGCGGCCATGCAGATGTTCATGATGGCGTGGCCCTCGGCCATGGAGAGCTTTTCCTTGTCCACGCGGCCTCGAGGAACGCCTTCACGCGGCCGTCGTCGCGGCCCTTGTCCGCGCCCATCTCGATTTTGGCGACATCGAACCTGCCCGCCGCGACCTTCCGGCGGCGGTACTTCGCCAGCT
>CAWKGC010000026.1:0-39860 GCA_963849005.1 uncultured beta proteobacterium
TCCATTTGCACGCGGTGGAAACCGGCAATGGGCGGCGGCCAGACCGCGGCGAGCCCCACGGCCAGCGGATGCAGTTCGGGGAAGCCCGACAGGACGGCCGCGAGATCGGCGCGAGCATAAGGGTGCTTCTCGAGGGCGACGTAGTTGAGCCGCGCGCAAGGGTTCGGGTCGCTGCGCAGCGCATCCCATGCGGCGAGGAAGTTCAACCCGGCGCCGAAGCCGGTCTCGAGGATCGTGAAGGACGGCCGCCCCTGCCAGCGCGCGGGCAGCGCGTTGGCCCCGAGCGCCACGCGGCGTGCCTCGTCGAGTGCTTCCCGAGGGGCAAGCAGCGACCCCCCTTCCGTACCCCGCGCCGCCGGCGTGACCGAGACATTCAGCGTCATGCCGCGATGATAGCGCCCCGGGCAAAAAAATCCCCCGCGCGGGCGGGGGAGGAAAGGCCGTGAAAGTGATCAACACGACCTGGGAGTGCCAATGAGATTGCGTTGGCGGGACAAAGTTCAAGTCCTCCGATTACCATGGGGGCGGTCCTTTGCCTTCCCGAGCCCATGTCCCTCATCCTCGATGTCCCGATTGGAAGCACCGGCCACGCCGAAATGGTGGTCGCCGACGAGCACACTGCGCCTCGCGTGGGCAGCGGCAAGATCGCCGTCCTCGCCACGCCGGTGATGATCAACCTGATCGAGGCCGCAGCGCTGGCCGCCATCGAGCACCTGTTGCCGGCCGGCCACCAGAGCCTGGGAACGCACCTTGACGTGACGCATGTCGCGGCCACGCCGGTCGGGATGGCGGTCCGCGCAACCGCGGAGGTGATCGGTGTCGAAGGGCGCATCGTGAAGATGCGGGTGCGGGCCGAAGACCAGCGCGACCTGGTCGGCGAGGGGCTGCACGAGCGCGTCGTGGTCAACGTCGAGCGCTTCGACAAGCGCGTGCAGGAAAAGGTCGCGCTGCTTCCCTATAAGGGCTGAAGCGGCGCCGACACGCCGGGCGGCAAAGGCGTGCGCGCGGCGTTCATCACCATGGCCAGCGTCGAGTAGTAGCCGGCCAGTCCCAGCAGGTCGATCACGCCGCGCTCGCCGAACGCGGCGATGGCGCGCGCCCACGTCGCATCGCTCACCGATTGCCGGCGGAGGATCTCGTCCAGCGTGTCGTAGAGCGCGGCTTCGTCGCCGGCCATTGCGTCGGGGCGCCTGCCTGCGGCGATCGCGTCGGCCTTCGCGGCCTGCAAGCCCGCCTGGAGCGCGATCGGGTGATGGACGTTCCATTCGTACTGCTGCGACCAGTGGCGCGCCACCACCAGGATCGCCATTTCGGAGAGCCGCGGCGCGAGCGCGCTGTCGTAGCGCAGGTACTGGCCGAGGCGCTGCAACCGGTTGAGCATTTCCGGGCTGCGGATCAAGGGCACGAAAGGCCCGAACACCGAGCCGCGCGCCGTAGCGGAAAGTTCCGCTGCCGCCCGTTTCTGTTCGGGCGAGAGCTCTGCGTCGGGAATCGGCGGCAGGCGGTCGCTCATTGTTTTCCTTCCGTGGTGCGGGCCTCGATCGCGGCCAGACGTTCGTCAAGGACAGCGACCGTGCAGAAACCGGAAGCGACGAGAAACAGCGAATCCCCCTTGCGCACGGCAAGCGTCGGGAAACCGCTCACGCCGAGCTTCTGGGTGGCGGCGAAGTCGTTGCGCACGGCATCGCGCGCGACCTCCGAGCGCCACGCGGCAAGGAACGTCTCGCGCTGCATGCCGTTCTCGGAGGCGATGTCGGCGAGGACCTCGCCGCGCGTCACGTCGCGGCCGTCGCGATAGAACGCCGCCTGCACGGCCTGGAAATATGGCAAGGCGCGTTCCGCGGAATGGGCGCGGGCCGTCACCACCGCGCGGCATGCCGGCTCTGTGTCGTAGATGAAATCCTCGGACTGCAACGCGGCCTCCGAAAAAGGCAGGCCGCTCATCTGCTCCACGTTCTTCCAGTGCCCGCGCAACATCTCGCGAAACTCGTCCGTCATCGGATTGGTGTTGTAGGGACGCAGGCCCCCGGCGACGATCTCGACGGCGGCATCGGGGTGCGCAGCGAGCAAAGCCGAGAGCTGGGGGCCGAAGCCGTAGCACCACGAGCACATTGGATCGCCGACATAGACAAGGCGGGACATGGGGCGATTTTACCTGCTCGGCCTGTCGCCCGGGACGAGCGCGGAGGCACGAGCGGAGCAGGTTGCGTCAGGCGACCGCGCGGGCGCCCCCGGCCTGCGCGACGACGCGGTTGCGGCCCTGGTTCTTCGCCCCGTAAAGCGCCGCGTCTGCACGATGCAGCAGGTGGTCGATATTCACGCCATCCGAACCCTGCAGGGCAGCGACGCCGGCGCTGACGGTTATCGGGATGATCGCCGAGCCGATCACCAAGGGACTGCGGGCGACAGCCGCGCGAATGCGTTCGGCGAGCGCGGCCGCCTCGTTCAGATGCACTTCCGGGAGCAGGACGCAGAACTCCTCGCCGCCGTAGCGCACGACAAGGTCGGCGCGCCGCAGGCAACCCTGCACGAGCGCCACGAAGCGCCGCAAGGTCTCGTCGCCGGCAAGGTGGCCGAACGAGTCGTTGACGCGCTTGAAATGGTCGATGTCGAGCATGATCACCGAGAGCGCCGCCCCGGTGCGGCCGCAGCGCGCCAGCTCGCGCTCGGCGAGCTCGAGGAAGGTGCGGCGGTTGTACACGCCCGTGAGCGGGTCGATCGTCGCGAGCCGCCTTGCCGCGACGTCCGCGCGCTCGATGTGCATGAGCAGGAAACCGAACGACGACGAAACGACGAATGCGTAGGCGAGCAGGAAATTGAAGGATTGCAGCGGGCTGGAGGAAAACAGCGCCGTGAACTGGTCGGGCGCCAGCCAGGCGTTCAACCCTCGCCCGCAGAAACTGGCGGCGCCGAGGATGAAGCTGGCGATCATGGTCCAGCGCGTGCGCGCCCCGAGTTCGGATCGCAGCCGGTACATGAGCAATGCCACCGCCAGAAGTGCCGTGCCGAATACAACGGCGGAAACGACGGCGCGCGCGTGGAAGCTGTCGAGAAGTGAAGCGAAGATCACCATGCCGGCCGACAAGCCGGCAACGTGCACCCAGGACGGCATGCGGCGGCCATGGAATTCGAGGATCGCGGCCGCCTGCAAGGAGATCGCCAGCGGCAGCAGCCCGTTGGCAGCGACGATCGAGAGCGGATCCGGGATCACGCCCCGCAGCGCGAAGAGGAAAAATGCCAGCACCTGTATCGCGAGCGAAGCGGCCCACTTGCCCAGCCCGTCGCGCAGGCGGCTGCCGAGCGCAACCCACAGCGTCGCGAGCAGGAGGATATTGGTGACGCCGAGGACCCAGAACAGGGTGCGGATGTCCAGCATCGGGGCAGGTTACCCGAAGGCGGCGCCCGGCGATATGCGTCAAGTCACAAGGGCGCGGTCGTCGCGAAGCCAGGGCACGGCGGATGCAATGAAGCCACGCTGCGCTTCCCCGTCCGAAACGCGCGTTACTTGCGGCGATTCAAGAGCGAATCAAGCGCGCCTTCGAGCCCCTTCTTCAGCACGTCGCTCGAAAGCGCCGCGTTCACCGCGATTTTCGCAGCCATTGCCGAGGCCACCTGGTTGGCTGCCTCTGCCGCGGTGACGCCGCGCCCGCCGCCTCCGAGTCCGCGCAGTTCGACGTCGGGCAGGACAAAATTCGCCGCGCCACCCCTCAGCAACGGACTGAGCACGCTCACGCGCGCCTGGCGGATGAGGATCCGGTCGATGACGTAGCGCCGCGGGGCCTTGCCCGCGTCGCCCTTCGATCTTTCTGCCGGCGCGTCGTGTTGCGCGGCATTGCCGATGTTGCGCTTGAGGGTCTCGAGGTTGCCACCGTGGCCGGCGTTTTCGTACGCCACGTCCGGCGCGTCGATGACGATGTCCCTGATCACCGGAACGTCGGCAGTGAGCGTCGCCGGATCGACTGCGACGCTGATCGCATTGGCGCGGAACGCGTACGGCGACGCGAAGCCGGGCGGATTGCCGATGACGAGCCCGGCCAGCGTGCCCCGGCCATCGATCGCGGAAATTCGGACGCTTGCCACCGAGACGGAGGTGCCGGTGATCGCCGGGCCGCGCGATTCGATCGCACGCTTCACCAGCCAGTCGAGGGAAGTGAACAGCCACCAGGCCACCCCGGCCAGAACGGCCAGCACGGCGATGGCGGCGATCATCCACTTCTTCGAGCCGCGACCCTGGCCTGTTGCATTCACCGCTCGAGCGCGATCCTGCGGCGTTGCAGGTTGCGCTCGATGTTGCGCGCGATCTCGGCAGTGCCGGCCATCGGCAGCATCGGCTCGGCAAGATAGACGCGCTTCGATGCGGCGCCCGCGGGCAGGTCGAGCGAGCGGCTGAAGACGTCGGTGCGGTTGGCGAGGTCGGCATTGGTGCGCACGAACACCGAGGTGAAAGTCGTGCCGGCGCTCACCAGCGCCTGGTAATCGCCGAGAAAGAGCCCGCCCGCGTTCGGCGCAAAGGCGAGATCGAAAGTCGCCGAGACGCGCGATTCCTGCCAGGTGACGCCATCGCTCGAGCGGGCCAGCCAGTAGTCGGTGGGCAGCGTCGCCGGGTCGGGCGTGTTGCTGCGCAGGTCGAAGTAGGTGATGCCGATGGTGCCGTCGGCCCGCACGTTGATTGCCGGCGTGAAGGCCTGCACGGAAGGATCGGGATTGACGCGCGCGGGCGTTGACCAGGTCGTGCCGCCGTCGCGCGAGCGTGAGAGCAGGATGCCGTCGCGCTGGCCGCCGCCGGCCCGCGCGTCCTGCCAGGCCACGAAAACGTCGCCGTTCGGGGCCGCCGCGATCTGCGGAATGATGGCGCCGTCGCGGATGGCGGTGCCGGTGTCCGGGTCGCGCGCGCCCAGTGGCGTGAAGCTCGAGATGCGCACCGGTGCCGACCATGTCGCGCCCTTGTCGGCCGAGCGGATGACGTTGAGCGAAGATGTGGTGGCGGTGCCAGCCCCGTCGATCTGGTTGAACAGCAGGACGAGCGTGCCGTTGGGCAGCACTGCGATCACGTTGCCGATGGTCTGGTTGGGCGCGCCCGGATCGTAGATGTTGCGCGCCGGCTCCCAGCTGAGCCCTCCGTCGGTGGTGCGCGCGAACCAGGTCGGCCCGCCCGCGTCGCCCGCGATGAGCCTGTCCCAGGTGGCGTAGACGAAACGCGAGTCGCCCGGGTCGGCGGTGATCGTGTTCTTGTCGTTGAAGAAGCCCGCGCCATCGCTGATCAGGGCGGTCGCGCTGCCCCAGCTGCGGCCGCCGTCGGTCGAGCGGCTCACCAGCATCGCGTTCCTCGATCCGGCCGCGAAGGAGTTTCCGCTGCTGCCGAGCGCCATCTGGTAGGCGGTGCCGTCGGGAGAGATTACGACCCATGGATCGGTGGCGCGCACGAAATCGCCGCCATTGCCGGCGTTTCCGCCCGTGCAGCGGGACATCGGCGCGGAGGTGATCGCCCAGGTCGCGCCGGCGTCGAACGAGGCCGCCGTCATCACGCCCTGCGACGAGCCGTTGGACCAGCGGTTCTGCTGCCACACGGCGATCAGGTGGTTGGCGTTGCGCGGATTGATCGCGACGAAGGGCTCGACCTCCGCGTTGACGTAGAGCGTGCCGGTTTCGGTCGCGCCGCTGCAGGTCGCTGAAAAGGTGCTCGGTGCGGAGATGCGCACCGCGCCGTCGCGGCAACGGGCGGAGGAGGCGGCGGTGGCGGGGGCGCGACGGTATCGGAACCGCCTCCACCGCCGCCGCCACAGGAGCCCAGGAGCAGCGCGATCGCGCAGGCTGCTGCGTTCGGACGAGTTCCCTTTCCCTTCATCGTGGCTCCTCGTCGAGATGCCGGCCGGTCATCGTGTTCGTCCGGTTCCCGGCAATGCGGCAGCAACTATTCCACTTTGCCGATGCGCTTCACGACGTCGGCGAGCTTGCGCGAGTCGGCGTCCCAGAATACCGCGAACTCCGGCTGGTCGAGGTATTGCAGGGGTGTCTCGACCTTGACGAAGACTGCGCGCAACGCTTCATCCTGCACCGCGGCGCGTGCGGCGTCGCGCAGCTTCGAGATCACGGCCTCCGGCGTTCCCGCGGGCACGAAAAGCCCGGTCCATTGCGAGAACAGCGCGTCGTAGCCGAGCTCTTTCAGCGTCGGCACATCGGGCAGCGCCGGATGGCGGGCATCGCCCCAGCTTGCCAGCACGCGCACCTTTCCCGCCTTCACGTGCTGCACGACCGTCGAGGGCCCCGAGGAAATGAACTCGACGTTGCCGCCGAGCAAGGCCACCACCGCAGGCCCCGCGCCGGTGAACGGGATGTGCAGCCACTTCACGCCGGCAGCGGCGCCGAGCATCTCCACCGGCACGTGCATCGTTCCGTAGTTGCCCGAGGAACCGTAGGGGATCGTCCCGGGCGCCTTTCTCGCCGCCTCGACCAGGTCCGCCACGCTCTTGTAAGGGCTGTCGGCGCGCACCGCGAGCACCGTGGGGTCGGCCGTAAAGCGCGCGATCGGCACGAGCTGGTTCAGCTGGAACATCGGCGGCCGCCCGATCACCTTGTCGGCCTCGGGAATGATGGAGATCGACGACAGCGCGAGCAGCACGGTGTAGCCATCCGGCCTGGCTTTCGCGACGTAGGCCATGCCCACGCCGCCGCCTGCGCCGGCCTTGTTCTCGACGATCACCGGCTGCCTGAGGATGCGGCCCATCGCCTCGGCCACCGGGCGCGCGGTGATGTCCGCCACGCCGCCGGGCGGAAACGGGACGATCATCGTGATCGCCTTCGTCGGGAAGTCGGTTTGCGCGTGCGCGGCGAGAGCCGCAAGCGCGAAGCAGGCCATGAGGCGAAACATGCGGCATCTCCGATCGGTGCAAGCCGCAAATCCTACACCGCCGCGATTGTTTCGGGTCAGAGCTGAAATACTTTGGCGTCATTCCGGGCTTGACCCGGAATCCAGAAGTATTTCAGCTCTGACCCGAAATATTCGGTGACAATGGCGCCATGCGAAATCTCGCGACAACAGCAACGGTCGCCGTGCTGCTCGCCGGTTGTGCCGGCGAGGCGAAGGAGAACGACGGTTGGAACATGGCGCGCGTCGAGGCCGAGATCGGCGGCGGCACGGCGCTCTACATGGTTCCGCCCGGCGAACCCGACACCTTTCCGCCCGGGCCCGACGGCAAGGAGCTCAAGGTCGTCAAGCCCGGAAGCGGCGCGCGCGTGGTGCCCGGTTCACTGGTGACGTTGCAGGTCGAAGGCCTGGATCCCGAGGAAGGCCACGAGCTCACCAGGCAGGAAGTGACCTTGCTGGTTCCGCCGCCCCTCAACATCACCAATTACGATTCCGAAACGCAGTTCCGGGGCATCGGCTGCGATGCATGCAGCGCGATGGCGAAATCGCGCGGCGTGACCATGGGACAGGACACTACCAAGCCGCTGCTGCTGCATGAGCCGGGGCAGGCACCGTTGCCGCCTCGCTGGGCTTACCTCATGCGCCAGGGCGGCACCTACGATTACCCGGACATCGGTTCGCTCAAGCTGGTCTCGGTGAACGAGTCGCGTGATCGTCCCTGGGACCTGGCGAGGGTGATCGACGGCAAGCAGGCGGTGATGGTCCCGCGGGCGCGCCTCACGATACTGAAGACCTGCGAGGCCGATCTCCGGCACGTGAAGTTCCGCTACCTGCGCTGGTCCGGGAAGCCCTTCCTGTCGATCCCGCAGGGCTTCCGCAACGTCAACTGGTACGAACTGCACGGCTGCAAGAGCTAGTCAGTCGCGCGTTCCTGCCGCCTGCGGTGCAGCGCGGCGAACGCGAACCCCACCGGAACGACGGCAATGCCGCCAAGCGCGACCACCACCGAGGTGCCGAAGCGTTCGGCGACGAGGCCGGCGAGCGCCACACCGATCGACTGGCCGATGAAGAAGAACGAGGCGAACAGCGCCACCGCCGCGCCGCGCCGCGCGGGCGACATCTGCGTGGCGTTCGTTTGCAGCGTGTTGTGAAACATGTAGAAGCCCAGTCCCGCGACAAAGCACCCAAGCGGCGCCACCCACGGCACCGGCGACCACATCACCACAGCCATGCCCGCGGCGATGAAGATCGATCCCGCTGAGGACAGCAGCGGCTCGCCCAGGCGCCTGACGAAGCGGCTTGCGAACAGCGCGAAGAACAGCCCGCCTGCGCCGAAGGCAATGATGACCAGCCCGGCCGTCGACAGGCTCATGCCGCGCGCCACGTGCAGGTGCGTCGCGACGAATGCCAGCGCGCCGAACAGCACGATGCCTTCGGCGAACACGGTGCCCAGCACGACGCGCGCCCATGGCACCGCGAGCACGGCGCCCAGGTCGCGGACAAGATGGCTTCCTTCGGGCCGGGCGACGCGCTCGTGGCGCGCCTCGGCGAACCACAACCATGCGGAGATGGCCGCGAACCACGCGCCGATCGCGAGGAACGGCCACTGCCAGTACGCCTGCTCCGCGGCAAACCCCGCCGCGGCGGAGCCTGCCGCCAGGCCGAGGATCTGCCCGACGAGGAAGCGCGCCAGCACCGGCTGGCGGCGCTCGTAGGAAACGACGTCCCCGATCCATGCCATCGCGAGCGGGATCACCGACGCGCAGCAGTGCGCCCGCGATCACGCGCGTGAGGACCAATGCGTCGAGGCTGGTGGCGAAAGCGCACGCCGTCGTCGCGATCGCGGCCGCGGCACAGGCGAACGAAATGACGCGCAACTTGCCGAAGCGGTCGCCGAGCGGGCCGAACACCATCTGCAGCGCGCCGTAGGCGACGGCGAACCCGGTGATCACGTTCGCTACGCTCCCGAGGCCCGCGCCGAACTCGCTCGCCAGGCGCGGCAGCAGCGGATCCATGACCCGCAGCGACGCGGCACTGGCGAACGCCGCCAGCGAAAGCAGCGCTATCGTGGCAACGGGCGTGCGCGTCAAGAGCGGCCGGCGCGCAGGCGCTCTGCCGCGATCCATTCGTCGATGCGCGCTTCGAGGACCGTCAGCGGCAGGGCGCCGTCGTCGAGGACGGCATTGTGGAAGTGGCGCAGGCTGAACTTGTCCCCGAGCGCCTGCTCCGCCTTGGCGCGCAGCCGCTTGATGTGCAGCTCGCCGATCTTGTAGCCGAGCGCCTGTCCCGGGTTGAGGATGTAGCGGTCGATCTCGGTCGCGGCGAAATCGACGTTGATGGCCGACTGCTGCGCAAGGTACTTGATCGCCTCGGCGCGCTTCCAGCCGTAGCGGTGCAGGCCGGTATCGAGCACGAGGCGGCAGGCGCGCACCATCTCCCAGGACAACGCGCCGAAGCGCGAATAGGGGTCTGTGTAGAAGCCCAGCTCCGGGCCGAGGCTTTCCGCATAGAGCGCCCAGCCCTCGACGTAGGCTGTATTGCCGGTAACGCGCCGGAAAGTCGGAAGGCCCTGCAGCTCCTGCGCGCGGGCTGTCTGCAGGTGGTGGCCGGGTGACGCTTCATGGAGGAGCGTGTTCTCGAACTCGTAGATCGGCCGCGTCGACGGGTTGTTGGTATTGACCTCGAAGAACCCGGCGCGGCTGCCGTCGAGCGCGCCCGCAAGATAGTGCTCGGCGTTGTTGCCGGCGAAGGCGTCCATCGGGCGGATGCCGAAGGTGAGCCGCGGCAGCACCGCGAAGAGCTTCGGCAGGCCCGCGTCCACGCGCTTGGCGAGTTCGCTGTAGTGGGCGAGCATCTGTTCCGGCGTGGTGAAGTAGAAGCGCTTGTCGGTGCGGATGAAGGCGACGAATTCCTCGAAAGAGCCCTTGTGGCCGGTGGCGGCGATGGCCTTGTCCATCTCGATGCGTATGCGCTTCACTTCGCGCTTGCCGATCTCGTGGATCTCCTCGGGCGTGAGCGTGGTGGTGGTTGCTTCCATCACGGCCAGCGCGTAGTAGGCCTTGCCCCCGGGCAGCATGGAGGCACCGAGTTCGGCGCTGCACGCAGGCAGGTAACGGGATTCGTAGAAGGCTTTCAGCGTCGCGAATGCCGGCTGCACCCGCTCGCGAATCGCGCCTGCCCCCGCGGCCGCAAGGCGCTTGCGTTCGGCCTCGGGGATCGCGTCGGGAAAGGCGAGGAAAGGCGCAAACAGCGGGTGTGTTTCCGGGGAGCCGGAAGCGAAGACTTCGAGTTGCCCGGGCACCGGCAGCATCGCTTCGCACGGCGGCATCCAGCCGGACCTCTTCCCGGCCTCGAGTTGCGCGGTGACCTGCGAGAGTTGGCGCGGAACCGCATCGAGGCGCTTCAGCCAGTTTTCGTAGTCCTTGCCGTTGCGAAACGGCGCGGACCTTGCGAGCACGGCGAGAAGGAAATGCGGCCCGTACTGCGTGCCGATCGGAAGCCAGCTGTCCTGGCCCGCGCCGAACGGCAGGTCGCCATAGAGCTCGTTGAACGCGATATCGCGCCGCAGCCCGTCGACAAGGATCTCGCGCGAGATCCGGTCCTGCGTGTTCAGCGACTTCGCATCGAAGGATCGGGCTTCCGCCAGGGCCTCGCGGGCACGCACCTTGCGCGCTGCGACCGCCTCGGCGGAGACGTCGGCGAGGCGGTCGTTGTAGCGTTCGTCGCCGAGGAAGGTAGCGTATTCCGGCTGCTGGAGCAGGAACCACTGGTACCCGCGCTCGAAGAAATCGGCGAGCGCCTTGTTCGGCGCAGGCTCTTCGGCCATGGCAAGCGAAGCGGCGAGACAAGCGACGAGAAAGGCGGGAAGGCGGGACAAGGCGCAGACTCCGATGGCCGACGTGAAGAGGCGAATCCTACACCCGCCGCGCGACGACGCCATTCACGCGCTTGGCGTAACATGGACATACCCATTTCCCGAGGAAGGAAGCGCCATGGGACTCGTCGATCGCGCGAAGAACATCTGCATCACGCCGAAGACCGAATGGCCTGTGATCGCCGCGGAGCAAAGCACTGCCGCGGGGCTCATGACCGGCTACGTCGCGCCGCTTGCCCTCATCGGCCCGGTGGCCGCGTTCGTCGGCGGCTCCGTGATCGGCCACACCCTGCCCTTCGTCGGCACCTACCGAACGCCGATGATGATGGGAATCGCGATGGCGATCTTCGTTTTCGTCATGGCCTTCGTCGGGACGTTCATCCTGTCGCTGATCATCAACGCGCTGGCCACCAGCTTCGGCGGCGAGAAGAACGGCGAGCAGGCGCTGAAAGTGGCCGTGTACTCCTACACGCCGGCGTGGATTGCCGGCGTGCTGCAGGTCATCCCGTTCCTCGGCATCCTCGCCGTCCTCGCCGCGCTCTACGGCCTCTACCTGCTCTATCTCGGATTGCCGCGGCTGATGAAGTGCCCGGAAGAAAAGGCGGTCGGCTACACCGTGGTGGTGGTGATCTGCGCGATCGTGCTCTGGATCGTGATTTCCATGATCGGCGCGTCCATCGGCGGCCTCGGGATGATGGCCACGGGCGGCATGGCAGGCGCGATGCGCGACCGCGGCGCCGCGGTGCAGATCGACAAGTCGAGCCCGATCGGCAAGCTGGACGAGTTCAGCAAGAAGATGGAAGCGGCCGGCAAGAAGATGGAGGCCGCGGGACAGAAGGGCGACCAGTCGGCGCAAATGGCCGCGGCCGGCGAGGCGCTCGGCACGCTGCTGGGCGGGGGCAAGAAGGTCGAGCCGCTGGGCATCGAGGAGCTCAAGGCATTCGTGCCCGAGACCTTCCTCGGCCTGCCGAAGAAGAGCAGCAAGGCGGAACGCAGCGCCGCGCTGGGGCTGTCGATCTCGAAGGCCGAAGCGCGCTACGGCGACGGGCCGAAGACGGTGTCCCTGGAAGTGTCCGACACGGGTGGCGTAAGCGGCATGATGGCGCTCGCCGGCTGGGCAGGCGTGCAGGGCGAGAAGGAGGACGACAGCCGAATCGAGCGCACGCGCAAGGAAGGCGGGCGGCTGGTGCACGAAAAGGTCTCCAAGACCGGCGGCAGCAACGAGTTCGACATGGTGCTGGGCGATCGTTTCATCGTTGCCGCGAAAGGCAACGGTGTCAGCCTCGCCGAACTCAAGGCGGCGGTGTCCTCGCTCGACCTGGCCAAGCTCGAATCGATGAAGGACATGGGCGTGCAAAAGTGATGCCATGCCGATTTTTCGACCGTTCCGGCCGGATTTTCGGCATGGAACTGTCATCCGGTCGGCGCACTCGTACGTTCATCAGGATTGCAGTACCCGGACTTGGATGCCCAGGAGGCTGAAGTCCCTTCCGACAGGAGGAAGAGCGACATGAACAGACCGAATCCGAAATTGCTGGCCGCGGCCGTGGCGATCGGGCTTCTTGCCGCATACCCGGTTCTTGCTGCCCCGGCGCCTTCCGGCGGGGGCGGTTATCGCGGCGGAGCGCCGGGCGGAGGCGGCTACCACGGTGGTGGCGGCTATCGTCCGGGCGGCGCCTATTACGGCGGTCGTTATGCCGGTGGTGGCCGTTATTACGGTGGCGGCTATCACGGCGGCCGTTACTACGGAGGCGGCTTTTACGGCGCCCGTTACTACGGCGGCCGCTATTACGGTGGCCCCTACTACGGCGGCTGGGGCTGGGGCTGGCCCGTGGGCCTCGGATTGGGCCTCGCGCTCACCTCGCCGTACTGGGCCGGCTATCCGGGCTACTACGGCTACGGCTATTCGGTTGCGCCGGCCTACGCCGGCCCCGGGTTTTACGAAGGCCAGATCCTTCCGCCCGTCGAACCGCCGCCGACGACGCAAGTGCCGCAGGGGCCCGTCGCCGATGGGCCGACCCAGCGTCCGCTGTACCTGAACTACTGTGCGGCTGTCAGCGCCTTCTATCCGATGGTGCAGAGCTGCCCGAGCGGCTGGGTGTTCCGCGGCAATCCGGGCTGAAGGCGCCGAGGTTCAGGGCAGGAAACCGGCGCGTTGACGCAGCGCCTGCGATTCCCGGCCTGACAGCCGCGCGACGAACGTCGCGGCAGCTTCCCTGTTGGTCGCCGCGGCGCCCACCGCCGCCGTGTAGGTCGTCGCAAGTTCCAGCGATTTCGGCAGTCCGCCAACCAGCGTGATTCCCGGCGTGGCGAGTATTTCGGTCGCCTGCGTGCAGCCGACCGGGTTCCCGCCGGCAAGCGCCATCTCCCGCATGGTCGTGGTGCCGTTCGGGTAGTTCTTCAATTTCGATGCGACTTGCGCGCGGATTCCAAGCGTGTCGAGCACCTTCATGAAGTGGATTCCCGCCGTGGCCTTCTCCGGGTCCGGGAAATACAGCACGTCGGCGGCCAGCAGCGTGGCGCGCAGCGCATCCTCGCTGCGAATGTCGGGGACGGCGCTGCCGCTCTTCACTGCGATCGAAGTGCGCACCGTGCCGAGGTCGGCGCAGGTCTCGCCCACGACGAGGCCTCGCGCGGCCAGTTCAGCAACCTGCGCCTGCGTGAGGATGACGATGTCGCAGGGCTCGCCGGCCAGGAACTTCTCGCGTATCGCGCCGACCGCGCTGAAGGTGCCCGCGATTTCGATGCCGGCTTCGGCGGCGATCGTCGTGACCAGGCCCTGCGCGGCGCCTGCGCTGAGGAAAGCGAGTCGCACTGCGTCAGTCGGGCTTCGCGCCGGAGATCTTCACGATGCGCGCCCACTTCTCGATGTCTTCGCGCATGTAGCGCGCGAACTCGTCAGTGGTCATGCTCATCGCCACCGCGCCCTGTTTCGCCCAGGCGTCCTTCACCTCGGGGCTGTTCACGATCCGGGTGATCTCGGCATTCAGTTTCTCGACAATGGGCTTCGGCGTGCCGGCGGGCGCCATGATGCCCAGCCAGATCACCGCTTCGTAGCCCGGCACGCCGGCTTCGTTCAGGGTCGGCACTTCGGGAAGCACGGAGGAGCGTGTCTTGCCGGTGGTGGCGAGCGCCTTCAGCTTGCCCGCGCGCACGTTGGGTGCCATGGTCGTGATTGCGTCGAACATCATCTGGACCTGCCCGCCGAGGAGGTCGGTGCGCGCGCCCGAGCTTCCCTTGTAGCGGCACATGCACGATGTCCACGCCGGCGGAGACTTTGAAGAGTTCGCCGGCCATGTGGTAGGGCGTGCCCGATCCCGAGGACGCATAGTTGAGAGCGCCCGGCTTGGCCTTCGCGAGAGCGATAAAGTCCTTGAGCGTGGGCGCGTTGACGGAAGGATGCACCACGAGGACGAGGTCGGAATAATTCACGGGAGCGACCGGGATGAAGTCGCGCATCAGCACGAACGGCCGCTCGGGGATCAGCGATTCGTTCACCGTGTGCGTGTTCGACATCATCAGCAGCGTATAGCCGTCGGGCGCGCTCTTTGCCGCGGCGTCGGTGCCGACGATCGAGCCGCCGCCCGGCTTGTCCTCGATGACGAACGACTGGCCGAGCGCGGCCGAGAGCTTCTCGCCGATGGCGCGCGCGTAGATGTCCGCGGGCCCGCCCGCCGCGAAGGGCACGATGATCTTCACCGGTTTCGCAGGATAGGGCTGCTGGGCCGGGACCGGCAGGGCGGCAATGGCGCAGAAGGCGGGAACCGCGGCGAAACGGAATGCTCGATGCATGGTCGATCTCCTTGTGTTGCGAAAAAGATACCAGATGCATCACGAAATGCTTGACGAACTTTTCTGCTGCATGGCACCATTCGTCCGTAGTCATTACCGAGAGATCCACCGAGAGACATGAAAACGAGCTTCCACATCCAACCGACCAAAGCGCGACTGACCGCGCCGGCGTCCTGCCTTGCGCAGGGCCACGGCACCGTCATCGACGCCATGGTGTGGTCCGTCTCCGGGAGAGCGATCGGGTAGTTTCTTCATCGTCAGCGAAGAATCCCTCGCGAAGCCCGGAGACTCGAAAGAACTCCGGGCTTTGTGCTTCTGCAGCTTGAAAAACAAGAGGGAATACGACGATGAACACGACATTTGCATTGCGCCGGGCCTGGCATGCCGCGACCAGGCAGGAAGGAAAGGCGAAATTGAATCGCGCGCGTGCGACCGAAGCCCTGCAGGCGACGGATCGTGTTCGCGCGGCGCGGGAGCGCTTCGAAGCAGAAGCGCGCCTCGCGATGCGGGAGTGGTTGATGTTGTAAACGGCAACTTCGCGGGTCGTGCGCGTCCCGCCTAGCGAGGATTTCGGGTTGCCGCCTTCGGGAGGATGAGCAGGGACGCCTGCCTCCTCTTCGCGGGTTCGATGACGTAGCGGCCGGCCCTCGGGCCGGCCGCGGTCAGAAATTGGGGTCAGATACGTAATTTGGGGTCAGAGACGCAATTGCGTCTCTGACCCCAAATTACGTATCTGACCCCGGTTTACGCTTTGAATGCTGCGGCCAGCCGCGCCGTCTCGCGCGCGAGCAGCATCACATCGTTGCCGACCGCGGTGAAGAGTGTGCCTGCCTCGATGTAGCGCTTCGCCGCCTTCTCGTCGACCGCGAGAATGCCGGGCGCCTTGCCGCACGCCTTGATGCGACGGATCGCATCCTCGATCGCCGTGACGACCTCGGGATGGTTCTGCTCGCCCAGGAAACCGAGTCCCGCGCTCAGGTCCGCCGGGCCGATGAAGACGCCATCGACGCCGTCGACGCGCGCGATCGCCTCGAGGTTGTCGAGGGCCAACCGGCTCTCGACCTGTACCAGCAGGCAAAGCTCCTGTTCCGCGTTCTTCAGGTATTGCGGGACGCGGCCGAAGCCCGAGGCGCGCGTCGTCCCCGCCACTCCCCGCACGCCGCGCGTCGGATAGCGCATCGCCGCGACGGCAGCCTGCGCTTCTTCCGCGGTCTGCACATAGGGAACCAGCAAGGTCTGCGCGCCGATGTCGAGGTGGCGCTTGATCAGCACCTTGTCGTTCCATGCCGGCCGCACCACGGCCGCGGGCGGATAGGCGGCCACCGCCTGCAGCTGCGCCAGGACGTTGTCGACTTCGTTGGGCGAATGCTCGGTGTCGATCAGCAGCCAGTCGAAGCCCGACCCCGCGACCACTTCCGCGCAATAGGGGCTGGAGAGCGACACCCAAAGGCCGATCTGCTGCTTGCCGGCGAGGAGGGCGCGCTTGAAGCTGTTGATGCGGAGTTCCATTGCCATTCCCCGGTTGCTGCTACCTGAACAGCTTGGCGACTGCCTCCGAATTCGCCCGTTCGACATACGCCTTGGCGTCATCGGGCAGGAGCAGCCGTTCCTTCACCAGAGATTGCGCGGCGTTCGCCACCTCGGCCGAGTACTTGCCCTTCGAACCGTAGCGTTCCTCGAGGGACCTGCGCGGATCGCCCTTTGACGCGCGCTCGGCCTTCGTCGCCGCGAAGGGACTGAAGGTTCCGTCACGGTCGCACAGTTCGCCCGCGGTGAACGGCTCCTTGTACAGGTTCCATCCCGTGTACGTGGCCACGGGCACGGCGATGTCGGGAAGCCTGATGCCCGCGACCTCGTTGCCGTCGGCATCCACCTTCGCGACCAGCGGCCGGTAGGCCTTCGCCGGATCCGGCTTCGGGTTCACCCAATCACCGAACAACTGCAGCGAATTGCCGAAGGTCGCGACCTGCACGCCGGGGATCTTCGGGAACCCCGTCTTGTCCGGCGCGACCAGCGTCTTGCCGGCAAGCGTCGGCACGCGCGTTGCCGGCGGCGGCTCGCCTCGGCTCACCCAATCGTCGAGCGCCGCGAACAGGGCGCGCAAGGCCGGCGCGGGATTGTGCGGGTTGCGCGGGTTGGCGCATTGCCCGGGCGCGGTGGTGAGCCCGGTGCGCCCGCCATGCTGGGTGCCTGCCACCATGAAGACGCGCGCGTTTTTCGGCAGCGCCATGTCCTTAGTGCCGAGGGGATCGGTATGCAGCAGCGATGCGCCCTTCTGCCAGTACTCGGTCGAGGTGTTGACCTCGATCAGCAGCGGGTCGAAGCCGTCGCCGCGGAAGAGCGACCCCTTCGCGCCGGTGACCGGATCGGCCATCGCGGCGGCCGAGAACGGGAAGGCGTTTTCGGGATAGGTGTGGTCCTCATGCTGGGTGTTGGTGCGCGCCGGCATGCCGAACTCGTCGTTCATGAACACGCGCCCGACGCCGGAGATGTGCGCGAGCACGCCGTCGAAAACGATGCGCGCATTCTCGTCCTGGTTGAAGCCCTGCGAGATGTGGTCGCGCAGGTAGCGCCCGCTTTGCGAGATGCCGATCGCGTAGGCGTACTTCATGTTCGGCCCGGCGGGATTCCAGTTGCCCTTGCTGTCGCGTGCCGCGTAGCGGAGGAAGGAAATCAGGTCTCGCGTCGCCGCGTAGCCGATGCCGAGCACCTTCGGGCCTGTCGCCGGGTAATGGAACTCGTAGAGGGAACCGGGCTCGGGCTTCGTGCCCTCGGGCAACAACTTGATCGTGCGTGCATCGACATACGCCCAGCCCGATGCGGGGATCTCGCGGCGGGCGTCGGCTTCCTTGCGCCGCATGGTGAGCTTCGCCTTCGACTGGTCCCGGTCGGCGGCATCGTACGCGAGCCGGAATTGGGCGACTTCGGGCGCGCGGGTGCCGGAGACCAGTTCGTCGCGGATGATGCGAACGATCGGCTTGCCGTTATCCATGGCAACAGGCGACTTCATTGCCATGCCGTTGTTTGGCTTCGGCGCGTCGGGGTCCCAGCCGCTCCAGACGATGGTGTAGCCCTGCTTCAAATAGAGCGCGTTGCCCGCGTCCTTGAGCGTCTTCGGGTCGTTCAGCTCGGCCAGCGGGGCGCCCGGCGCATCGAGCACCCAGTGCAGGACGAACTTGCGGCCGCGGTTGGTGACGTCGTAGAGGATGCGCCGGTTGGCGCGCTGCGGATCCACCGGGCGCAGGAGGTCGACGTCGATCTCGTACTCGACCTTTCCCGCGGCATTGCGCGGTGCGCGGTCGAGATTGACGATGCCCTTGTTGCGTGGGTCCGCCGGATCGAGTTCGCCCCTGGCCGTGCCTGTGACGCGCTCGTAGCTTCCCGCGTCGCCGAAGGTGCTGCCGGGCGCGAAGGGCGTGATCTTCTGGACCGTGATCTCGGTCAGGGCTGCCCCGGCGCTGGACATGCCGAGAGCAATGACTGCAGCAGCGGTGGCCGGGAGCGTGAGGTGGAGTGAAATCATCTTGTTCCTCGGCAAGAACGAAAAGGAGAAATGGCGGGGCTTCACACGCGGCGGTCCATGCTGCGCAGGCGCATCGCCATCGTCTTCATGATCTCGAGGGCGAAGCCGGGCGTCTCCCGGATCAGCGAGGTGAACCGGTCGGCGTTGATGGGCACGAGCGTGCACTCGGTGATGGCGACGGCCGTGGCGCTGCGCGGCGAGGCGTCGATCAGCGCCATCTCGCCGAACACGCCTCCGGGGCCCACCTTCTCGAGCATGCGGCCCATGACCGAGAGCCGCACCGAGCCCGTGATCACCACGTACATGCGCGAACCCGAGTCGCCTTCGTGGAAGATCGTCTCGCCGGCCGGAAAGTCGCGCACGTCGGGATCGTTGCGGAAGCGTTCGAGGCTGCTCATTCGCGATGTTCTCCTGCGGAGGGTCGGTTGGTGGTGGTGCCGCAGCTAGCCCCGGCCGACAAAGGGCATCTTGGTCGCCATCACGGTCATGAACTGCACGTTGGCGTCGAGCGGCAGGCTGGCCATGTGCAAGACCGCATCGGCCACGTGCTGCACGTTCATGCGCGGCTCGATCGCCATCTCGCCGTCGGCCTGCATCACGCCCTTGGCCATGCGCTCGGTCATCTCGGTGGCGGCATTGCCGATGTCGATCTGTCCGCAGGCGATGTCGTGCTTGCGCCCGTCGAGCGAAGTCGACTTGGTGAGGCCCGTGATCGCATGCTTGGTGGCGGTGTAGGGCGCCGAATTCGGCCGCGGCGCGTGCGCCGAGATCGAGCCGTTGTTGATGATGCGCCCGCCGCGCGGGTCCTGCGCCTTCATGATGCGGATCGCCTCCTGCGTGCAGAGGAAGGCGCCCAGCAGGTTCGCGTCGATCACGGCCTTCAGCGTTTCGAACGGCAGGTCCTCGAGCGGCACGGCGGGAGCGCCCATGCCGGCGTTGTTGAAGAGAAGGTCGAGGCGGCCGAAAGTCTCTTTCGTTCTCGCGAAGAGGGCTTTCACCGACGCGGGATCGCCGACGTCGGCCTTGACCGCGAGCGCGTGCCCGGCGGGCGCGCCGGAATCGGCGACGGCCTTCTCGAGCAGCTCCATGCGCCGGCCGGCGAGGACCACGCGATAGCCCGCCTTCAGGAGCGCCAGCGCCGTGGCCTTGCCGATGCCCGCGCTTGCGCCGGTGACGAGTGCAACCTTGTGTGGCGAAGTCATTTACTTTCCTCTTGTCGATTTGCTGGATTCCGGGTCAAGCCCGGAATGACGAGTCTGAAGGACTCATCGGCATTCATCGGCGTTCATCGGCGGTTCCATCGCCTCAATCGAGCGAAGCGAGTACCTCGCGCAGCGTGTCCACGATCTGCGCGATGTGGCTTTCCTCGACGATCAATGCGGGCGAAAGCGCGATGATGTCGCCGGTGGTGCGGATCATGAGGCCCTTCTCCCACGCCTTGAGGAAGGCCGCGAAGCCGCGCGCGCCGGGAGCGCCTTCGCGCGGCGCGAGTTCCACCGCGCCGACCAGCCCGCAATTGCGGATGTCGATGACGTTCTTCACGCCCTTGAGCGCATGGAGCGCGTCCTCGAACTTCGGCGCCATCGCGGCAGCGCGCTCGAACAGCCCTTCGTCCTTGTAGAACTGCAGCGCGGCGATGCCGGCCGCGCAGGCGAGCGGGTGCGCCGAATAGGTATACCCGTGGAAGATCTCGATCGCGCCCGGCGGGCCGACCATGAAGGCATCGTGGATCGCCTTCGAACACACCACGCCGCCCATCGGCACCGTGCCCGAGGTCACGCCCTTGGCGAACGTGATCATGTCCGGCTCGACGTCCCAGACGCCGGCTGCGAACGCGCCGCCCAGTCGCCCGAACGCGGAGATCACCTCGTCGAAGATGAGGAGGATGCCGTGCTTCTTCGTGATCTCGCGCAACCGCTTCAGGTAGCCCTTGGGCGGCATCAGCACGCCGGTGGAGCCGGCCATCGGCTCGACGATGACGGCGGCGATCGTGGAGGCATCGTGCAGCGCGACCAGCCGCTCGAGCTCGTCGGCGAGGTGCGCGCCGTGCTCGGGCAGGCCGCGCGTGAAGGCGTTCTTCGCGAGGTCATGCGTGTGCGGCAGGTGGTCCACGCCGGTGAGCATCTGCCCGAACATCTTGCGGTTGGCGACCATGCCGCCCACCGAGATGCCGCCGAAGCCCACGCCGTGGTAGCCGCGCTCCCGTCCGATCAGCCGCGTGCGGCCGCCTTCGCCCTTCACGCGGTGGTAGGCGAGCGCGATCTTGAGCGCCGTGTCCACCGCCTCGGAGCCCGAGTTGCAGAAGAACACGTGGTCGAGCGTGCCGGGCGTGAGCTCGACGATGCGGTTGGCCAGCTCGAAGGCGAGCGGATGGCCGATCTGGAAGGGCGGCGAGAAGTCGAGCGTGGCGGCCTGCTTCTGGATCGCCTCCGTGATCGGCTTCGCGCCGTGTCCCGCGTTGCAGCACCACAGCCCCGCGATGGCGTCCAGCACCTGGCGTCCGTCGGTGGTGGTGTAGTGCATGCCCTTGGCGGAAGCCACCAGGCGCGGCGCCGACTTGAACTGGCGGTTCGCGGTGAACGGCATCCAGTACGCGCCGAAATCGTCGGGATGGAGGTGGACCTGGTCGGAGAGGATGGTCATGGTGGCCTCTTTACTTGTGTGCGGGAAGGAAAGCGAAAGCGGATGCCTATTCTACTGCTCCCGGTCAAGGCCACGCGACGGATTCCTGTGCCATAGTCTTCGGACCACAGGGGGAGACCATGAATCGCCGTGAACTCATGCATGCCGCGCTCGCGCTCGGCGCCGCGCAGTCGTTGCCCGCCTTCGCCCAGGCCTATCCGACCAGGGCCATCAAGTACATCGTGCCGGTGGTCGCGGGCGGCGGCAGCGACCTCGTCGGCCGCACCGTCACCGAACGCTGGGCAAAGCTGCTCGGCCAGCCGATGGTGGTCGAAAACATCGGCGGCGGCGGCGGCGTGATCGCCAGCCAGGCGACCGCCCGGGCGGCACCCGACGGTTACACGCTGATGCAGGGCTACGTGGCCACGCACGGCACCAACCCCGCGACGCGCAAGGTGCCCTACGACGCGGTGAGGGACTTCACCCCCATCGGCATGATCGGCGCAACGCCCAACGTGCTGGTGGTCGGCGCCGCGGTCCCGGCGAAGGACGTCAGGGAATTCATCGAGTACGCGAAGAAGAACGCAGACAAGATCAGCTACGGCTCGGCCGGCCCCGGCTCCCTCACCCACCTGACGATGGAACTCTTCAAGCAGCCCATCGGCGTGGAAATCGTGCACGTCCCCTACAAGGGCATCGCCCCCGCGCTCACCGACTTGATCGCCGGCAACACCCAGGTGATGTTTCCGGGTCTCACGGCGGCACTGGGCCACATCAAGTCGGGTCGTATCCGGCCGCTCGCGGTCACCGGCGCCACGCGCCACCCGCTGCTTCCCGACGTGCCGACGCTCGCGGAAGCCGGGTTCGTCGGCTTCGAGGCGACGCAGTGGTACGGCGTCGTCGGCCCCGCCGGCATCCCGGAGCCGATCGTCAAGCTCCTGAACGACACCCTCAACACGGTGATCGCAACACCCGAGTTGAAGGAAAAGCTTGCGGTGGAAGCGATCCAGCCCATGCCCATGTCGCCCGCGCAGTTCGGCCAGTACATCGCTGCCGAGATCGCCAAGTGGGGCAAGGTCGCGCGCGAGCGCAACATCCAGCTCGATTCCTGATTTCCCTTTCGAAAAGAGTCCCATGGCCCGAAACACCCAGGTCGCCGCCGACACCAACGCGCCGGCCGTCACCTCGATCCTCGCGAAGTTCGTTGCGACGCATCCCTCGCGCGGCTGGAGCGACGCTGTCGACCACGAGGCGCACCGTACCTTTCTCAACTGGGTGGGCTGCGCGGTCGGCGCCGCCAACCATGCCAGCGCCATTGCCGCGCTGGGCGCGGTGCGCGAGCTCGAGCCCGCGTCGCAATCCGCGGTGCTCGGCCGCCGCGACCGCGTGGACATGGCCAACGCCGCGCTTTTGAACGGCATCACCTCGCACACCTTCGACTTCGACGACAC
This sequence comes from uncultured beta proteobacterium, assembly GCA_963849005.1. Classification (GTDB taxonomy): domain Bacteria; phylum Pseudomonadota; class Gammaproteobacteria; order Burkholderiales; family Usitatibacteraceae; genus CAWKGC01. Next base: position 22,128 of record CAWKGC010000026.1, read on the forward strand.
GCATCTCAAGACCATCATCCATCCCGCGGGCCCGGTGGCCTCGGCTTTGCTGGCGCTGGCCGAACACACGGGAGCCTCGGGGCGCGCGTTGATCGATTCCCTGGTGCTCGGCATCGACGTTTCCTGCCGCGTCGGCAACTGCCTTTATCCCGACCACTACGACCGAGGCTGGCACATCACCGGGTCCACCGGCATGCTGGGCGCCGCTGCCGGTTGCGCGCGATTGCTGGGGCTCGATGAGAAACAGGCGGCAATGGCCCTTGGAATCGCCGCTTCGCAGCCGATCGGCCTGCGCGAGCAGTTCGGCACCATGACCAAGCCATTGCATCCGGGCGCCGCCGCGAAGGTGGGGCTGATGGCGGCGCTGCTCGCGAGGAACGGCTTCACGTCGAGCGGCAAGGCAATCGAGGCGCCGCGCGGATTCGCGCAGGTGATCTCCGACAAGCACGACTGGAGCGAGATCACCCACGAGCTCGGCACGCGCTTCGAGATCTCGTTCAATACCTACAAGCCGTTCGCCTGCGGCATCGTCATCCACCCGAGCATCGACGCCTGCGCCCAGCTGCGCGCGCGCGGCGTGAAGGCCGAAGACGTGGAGCGCATCGAGCTCAAGGTGCATCCGCTGGTGCTGGAACTCACCGGCAAGAAGGAACCGCAGGACGGCCTGCAGGGCAAGTTCAGCGTCTACCACGGCTGCGCGGCGGGGCTGATCTTCGGCCGCGCCGGCGAGGGCGAGTACGACGACGAGATCGTGCGGCGCGCCGATGTCACCGCGCTGCGACGCAAAGTGGTCGCCACCCCGGACGACGCGATCGACGAGGCCTCGGCGGACGTCACCGCGATACTCAAGGACGGGCGGCGAGAGCATGTCTTCGTCGAGCACGCCATCGGCTCGCTGGAGCGCCCGCTGACCGACGCGGGTCTCGAAGGGAAGTTCCACGGGCTGGCCGATGCGGTCGTCGGCGCCGCGCGCGCGAACGAGCTGATCGCCGCATGCTGGAAGCTCGGTTCCGCGGCCGACGTGCGCGCGGTCATCGCTGCGGCGACGCCGCCATGAGCTTGCGACCGAAGATCGTCGTGCTCGACGACTACGAAAGGGCCATGCGCAGGCTGGGCGACTGGAGCGCGATCGAGGCGAAGGCCGACGTCACGATCCATGAGGTGCGCCTTCGTGGCGAGGCGCTGCATGCGGCGATCGCCGACGCGGACGCGATCGTGCTGGTGCGCGACCGCACGCCGATGGACGCGAAACTCGTGGCAACGCTGCCGAAGCTGCGCTACGTGGTCTTCACCGGCGCGCGCAATACCCAGCTCGATGCGGCCGCGCTCGCGGCGCGCAACATCCCGGTCAGCAACACCGGCAAGGATGCCGGCAAGGCGGGCACCGTCGAGCACACCTGGGCGCTGGTGCTTGCGGCCATGAAGAGGATGGAAGCGCAGATGGCAGTGATGCGCTCGGGCGGCTGGCGCGTCGAGGGCCTGCTCTCGCACATGCTCGACGGCGAAAGGCTGGGGCTGATCGGGCTGGGCGAGATCGGCGCCCGCGTGGCCAGGGTCGGGCAGGCTTTCGGCATGGAGGCGGTCGCGTGGAGCCCGCACATGACGTCGGATCGCGCCGCGGAACATGGCGCGAAATCGGTTCCGCTGGAAGAACTGCTCTCGACTTCGCGCGTGGTGAGCCTGCATCTCGTGCCGAGCGCGGAGACGAAGCAGCTCCTCAACGCGCAACGCCTCGCACTGATGCGCGGCGATGCGGTGCTGGTCAACACCTCGCGGGCGACGCTGATCGACATGGGTGCGTTGATTCCGGCGCTGGCGGCAGGGCGGCCAGGCATGGCGGCACTCGACGTCTACGAGAACGAGCCGCTTGCCGCCGACCATCCCTTGCGTGCAATTCCCAATGTTGTCCTCACCCCGCATATCGGCTTCGTCACGGAGCCGGTGTTCCGGCGCTTCGCAGAGGGCACGATCGCGCACCTCACCGCCTGGCTGAAATAGGCGGGGTCAGAGACGCAAGAAATGGGGTCAGGTTACATTTCCGTTCGGATCGCGCAGCGATCCTGCGCGTCCGGAAATGTAACCTGACCCCATTTCTTGCTGACCCCAATTGTTTCGTCTCTGACCCCAAATTGCGTCTCTGACCCCAGATTGCGTCTCTGACCCCAAATTGCGTCTCTGACCCCAATTATTCCGGGTCGTGTATCCTCTCGCCTCTCCCGGAAAACCCCAGGTCGCACTCCCATGGCCCAGTACGTCTACACGATGAATCGCGTGGGCAAGATCGTTCCGCCCAAGCGCCAGATTCTCAAGAACATTTCCCTCTCTTTTTTTCCCGGCGCCAAGATCGGCCTGCTGGGGCTGAACGGCGCCGGCAAGTCCACGGTCCTGAAGATCATGGCCGGCATCGACACCGAGTACGAAGGCGAGGCCCGCCCCATGCCGGGGCTGCGCATCGGCTACCTCGAGCAGGAGCCGAAGCTCGAACCCGGCCAGACCGTTCGCCAGGCGGTGGAATCCGGCCTTGGCGAGGTGTTCACGGCCAAGAAGCGGCTGGAAGAGGTGTACGCGGAGTACGCCGAGCCCGACGCCGATTTCGACAAGCTCGCCGCGGAGCAGGAAAAGCTCGAGAAGCTGCTGGCCTCGGCCGACAGCGATACGCTCGAGACGCAACTCGAGATCGCCGCCGACGCGCTGCGCCTGCCGCCCTGGGACGCCACCGTCGACAAGCTCTCCGGAGGTGAAAAGCGCCGCGTGGCGCTGTGCCGGCTGCTGCTCTCGAAGCCCGACATGCTGCTCCTCGACGAGCCGACCAACCACCTCGACGCCGAGAGCGTGGAGTGGCTGGAGCAGTTCCTGCTGCGCTATCCGGGCACGGTGGTCGCGGTGACCCACGACCGCTACTTCCTCGACAATGCCGCGCAATGGATCCTCGAGCTCGACCGCGGGTCGGGCATCCCGTGGGAAGGCAACTACAGCTCGTGGCTGGAGCAGAAGGGCGACCGGCTGAAGAAGGAGGAAAGCGGGGAGAGCGCGCGGCAGAAGGCGCTCAAGCGCGAACTCGAGTGGGTGCGCAAGAACGCCAAGGGCCAGCAGGTGAAGAACAAGGCGCGATTGCAGCGCTTCAACGAGCTGTCGGAATACGAGTACCAGAAGAGGAACGAGACGCAGGAGATCTTCATCCCGGTGGCCGAGCGCCTCGGCAACGAGGTGATCGAGTTCGTCGACGTCTCCAAGGGCTACGGCGACCGCCTGCTCATCGACAAGCTCTCGTTCAAGGTGCCGCCGGGCGCGATCGTCGGCATCATCGGCCCGAACGGCGCGGGCAAGTCGACCATCTTCCGCATGATCACCGGGCAGGAAAAGCCCGACAGCGGCGAGGTGAAGATCGGCCACACCGTGCAGCTCGCCTACGTGGACCAGTCGCGCGAATCGCTGCCCGACGACAAGAACGTCTGGGAGGCGATCTCCGGCGGGCAGGACATCCTCACCATCGGCCGCTTCGAGATGCAGTCGCGCGCCTACCTCGGCCGTTTCAACTTCAAGGGGCAGGACCAGCAGAAGCTGGTCGGCAACCTTTCCGGCGGCGAGCGCGGGCGGCTGCACATGGCGGCGACGCTGCTGAGGGGCGGCAACGTGCTGCTGCTCGACGAACCGTCCAACGACCTCGACGTCGAGACGCTGCGCGCGCTCGAGGACGCGCTGCAGGAGTTCGCCGGCAGCGTGATGGTGATCTCGCACGACCGCTGGTTCCTCGACCGCATCTGCACGCACATCCTCGCGGCCGAGGGCGAGTCGCAGTGGCGCTTCTACCAGGGCAACTACCACGAGTACGAGGAGGACAAGCGCGAGCGCCTCGGAGAGGAGGCCTCCCAGCCCCACCGCATCCGCTTCAAGGCGCTCAAGTAGGCGGGCTGCGCAGGATTTTTGCAGGAAAAGTCGCACGCGGAATGCGTAACTCCCGTGCGACTGCCGGGGTTGGCGAAGGGATGATGGCTACAGCGAGCAAATCGGACGAAGGTCGCGAGGAGCCGCAGTACTTCCAACCATCAACCCAAGGAGTCAATCATGAAAAATGCCATCAAGAAACTTGTTGTGACCGGATCGTTGCTTGCCGCCCTCGTGACGACAGGTTGCGCGTCCCTCAGCATCGAAGGCGACAGCGTGTCGGGCAACCCCAACTATCTGGGGAGCCCGGACGACAACGTCGCGATCCACCAGATGAAGGAATCATCGTATCTGGGTGGTGAGTAAGGCAGGAAAGGGGCGGAGCCCAAAGGCCCCGCCCCCTGTTTCACCCGGGCGCTTCCGCGGCGCGGGGTTTGGCCCATACTGTGGGGCATGAGGCTCCTCACGTATTCCCGAAAGCCGGACGGTCCCCCGTGCATCGGCGTTCGCGTCGGCCACCGCATCCTCGACATCGAAGCCGCCTCGCGAGTGAACGGCGAACCGCTGCCTTCCACGATGAAGGCGCTTCTCGCCGCGGGGCGCGGGGCGCTTTCCCGCGTGCAGGGCCTCGCGCGGAACGCGCAATCGGATGCCCGCCCGTATGCGCAGGCGCTGCATGACGAAAGCCAGATCCGCTACCTGCCGCCGGTGCCGGATGCCGACAAGTTCCTGTGCGTGGGCAAGAACTACCGCGCGCACCTCGAGGAGCTGAAGCGCAAGGACCTCATCAAGGAGATGCCAGAGGAGCCGACCGCGTTCGTGAAGCTGAACTCTTGCCTGGTCGGGCACAACGCCAGGGTCGCGCGGCCCGCCGGCATCGTGCGCCTCGACTACGAGCCCGAGCTGGTGTTCGTGATAGGCAAGCAGGCGCTCGGCGTGAAGAAGGAAGACGCGATGGACTATGCGGTCGGGGTGACCCTGCTCAACGACCTCACGGACCGCGATTCGCAGAAGCGCGAAGTGGCATCGGGATCGCGCTTCTGGACCGGCAAGAACATTCCCGGCTTCGGCCCGCTCGGCCCCGAGATCGTCACCATGGACGAGATCCGCGATCCCTACGACCTCTGGATCACGTGCTCGGTGAACGGCGAGGAGCGAATGCGGGTGAACACCGCCGACCAGATCTGGAAGGTGGGCGACATCCTCGAGCACTTCTCGAAGAACATCCCGCTGGAACCCGGCGACATGTTTTCGACCGGCGCGCCGGGCGGGGTGGCGGTGGGCAGGCCCAACGCGGAGGAGCTGTTCCTGAAGCCGGGCGACGTCGTCGAGTGCGCGATCGAAGGCGTCATCACGCTTCGCACCACCATCGTCGCGCCGGAGAAGGCGTGACCTTTCGCAGGGCTGTGCTCGCTCTTGCCGCGTTGTCATTCGCGATCGCGAGCCCCGCGGCGTGGCCGCAGGCCTTTCCCGCAAGACCCGTGAAGATCATCGTGCCCTTCCCGCCCGGCGGCGGGGCGGATGCGCTCGCGCGCATCATGGCGCCGTACCTCTCCAGGACCTGGGGCCAGCCGGTGCTGGTCGAGAACAAGCCGGGCGCAAGCGGCCACATCGGCGCCGAAGCGGTGGCGACCTCGCCGGCGGATGGCTACACGATCCTGATGAGTTCCACCGCGTCGCTTTCGGAGAGGAACGTGCACCAGTTCGCGCCGGTCACGCTGGTCTCGGCCTCGCCGTACGTGATCACGGTCAATCCCAAAGTCGCCGCGGGCAATGTGCGCGAATTGATCGAGCTGGCGAAGAAGAACCCGGGCAAGCTCGCTTTCGGCTCCTCGGGAACCGGCGCCGCGTCGCACCTTTCGGCGGAACTGTTCAAGTCGATGGCGGGCATCGACATGCTGCATGTCCCCTACAAGGGCACCGGCCAGGCGCTCACCGATTTGCTCGCCGGCCAGATCGACGTGATGTTCGCCCCCGCGCAGACGGTGATGCCGCAGGTGCAGGCGGGCCGGTTGAAGGCGCTCGCCGTCACCAGCGCGAAGCGCGCCTCCACGCTGCCGGACCTGCCGACCGCGGCGGAGTCGGGGCTGCCGGGCTACGAGGCGATCGGCTGGTTCGGGCTGCTGGCGCCCGTCGCCACGCCGAAGTCCGTCGTCGCGAAGTTGGGCGCCGATGCCAACGCGGCGCTCGCCGAGCCCGAGGTGCGGCAGAAGATGCTGCTGCTCGGCGCGGAACCTTCGGGCGACACGCCGGAACAGTTCGCGGCGTTCATCAAGTCCGACATGGCCAAGTGGTCGAAGCTGATGAAGGAACGCGGCATCACGCCGGAATAGCCTCCGCCATCGGGCTGCAATGCGACTCAAGTACAATGCGACGCTTTGCCCGAAGCGCCGCACATGAAAAACAAGAAGCCCTTTCCCGTCCCGGTCCGCCTGGCCTACTCCTGCGAGAAATGCCCGGCGTACTGCTGCACCTACGACACCATCCCGGTGACGCGGCGCGACATGGAAAGGCTGGCGCGCCACTTCGGGCTCGACTACGAGAAGGCCGAGGCGCGCTTCACCAAGCCCACGGGCGAGGGCGACGAGCGCACCATGCGCCATCGCAAGGACACGGTGTTCAAGACGGCCTGCATGAACCTCGACCCGGTAACGCGCCGCTGCGGCATCTACGAGGCGCGCCCCGCCATCTGCCGCAATTTCCCCGGCGGCTCGCGCTGCGGCTACTACGACTTCCTCAAGTTCGAGCGCCACCACCAGGACAACCCGGACTACATCGCGTTGACCTGAGCGCGATGCGCGGAAGTAGCCTGCGGCCTGTCGCAATCCTGTCCGAAAAATGATTCGTCGCGCCTGGGTGACGCAATGCCTTGCGAACCGCGCAAATCCTGGTTCAACATCGCAGGCATGTCGACCACACTGTCTCCTTGTTCGCCGCGCTGCTTTCGCCGCGCCGCATGCGCCTTTGCCGGCGCGCTGATCGCGCTTTCCACTGGCGCGTGGCCGCAGGCGGTGGAACAGGCTGCGCGGCGCGAGAGCTTCCCCGATCCGACCTCGGGACCCATGGTGATCTTTCCCGGGCCCTTCGGAATGCCCAACGCGTTCGATGCCCAGGGACAGCCACTGAAGCGGTCGGTCGGCTGGCACCTGCCGGGACGCAATTTCAAGCCGGGTGAAGGCTGGTGGGTGCTGGCGTGCCGGAAGTCGTGCACGCTCGACGCCGCGCGGCTGGCCGTGTCGCCGCTCGAACACCCCGACTACGATGGACCGCCGCTGCCCGGGCAGCACCTGGTGTGGTCACCGTTGCCCTACGGGCTCGACGCGCCCCAGGAAACCGACGGCGCGGCATCGGCCGCGCCACGCGCCGTGCTGGTCGCGCTGTTCAAGCCGATCCGCGAACTTGCCGGCCTGAAACTCGCCGCCGGCCCCGTCAAGACCTGGCTGCACGCCGGGATGGCCGTGTACCCGCGCCCGAAGGGCGAGGGGACGATGGAGACGCTTATCCCGATGGATGGCGGCGAGAGCGCAGTGCTCAAGCCGCGGCTGCTCGCGCGCACCGCCGAGGAGCGCGACAAGACAGGCGATCCCCGCGAGGCCGATCTCATCTTCGAGTTGCGCGCGAACGGCATGCGCCAGCGGCTCGGCAGCTACCAATGGGACATCGAAGGACCGCGCGCGCTGTCGGGCCCCGACTACCTGCAGTGGGCGGGCGACCTCGACGGTGACGGCAAGCTCGATCTCATCGTCAGCTTCCAGGGGCGTGGCTGGAACACGGTGCTGTTCCTGTCTTCGCTAGCGAAGCCGGGCGAACTGGTCGGGGAGGCCGGGCGCTTCCAGTACTGGCCGCCCAACGACCCGGGATGTTGAGCGTGCGCCGCGCCTTGCTGCTGGCCGTGTTGCTCGGGGTCGCGATCGAGTGCCACGCGCAAGCGCGCTCCTTGGCCCAGGCGTTCGGGTACGTCGCCGCGCCGCTGGACAGGGTCTTTCCCGGCGAATACCGCGCCGGCGGCTGGCGCACCTACGCTGCGCCGATCGCCACCGGCCCCGCGGAGACGACGCTGTTCCAGCGCGACGGCACGGTCTTCGTCGGCTGGCGCGTGGACTGGAAGGCCGGCATCGCCACGCCCATCGACCTGCGCTGGGTGCCGGGCCAGGGCGACAAGGTGCGTTACACGGCGATCGCCACCAGCGCGGGATTGTGGCTGGTGGGCGGGGGCGTCGGCCTGCTGCGGCCGGACGGCAATCGCGCCACGATTTCATTTGACGGCAACGAGCCGCTCGTCGTCGGCCTGGCCGACGGCAGCGTGCTGGTGTTCGGCGAACAGCACGGCAACGACGCGTCGCGCCTGCGGCGCCTTGCGTGGAATGCCGCCGAGGCGCGCATCGTGGTGAGCGAACTGCCGCCGGTGCCCACCAGGCTCGCGCCGGGAAGCACGAAGGCGCGCTACGGCATGGCGGCCGCGCGCATCGCCGACGGCCGCGTGCTGGTCGCGGGCGGCAGCCGCGAAGAGCGCACTGCGCACCTGTTCGATCCCGCAACCGGAAAGTGGGCCGCTACGGCGCCGATGCTTTCCGGCCGCGTTTCCTTTCCCTTGCTCGCCTTGCCCGATGGCCGCGTGGTGGCGGCGGGAACCGGCCGCGAGCCGCGCGAGTCCGGATACACCGCGGAGATCTGGGATGCGAAGAGTGGCACATGGACGCGCCTGCCCGACCTGCCGCTCGACTATCGCGTCGATTCCTACGGCGGCGACCAGCCGTCGACCGCGTTGCTGCCCGATGGCGCGATCGCGATCGCCGGCGGCATCCACGATTGGGTTGCCGTCCTGCGCGCGCGCGGCAACGGGTGGGAGAGCGCATGGCGGGTGGTCGGCTCGACCGGCGAGCAGCGCATCGCGGGCGTGGTGCAGGCGATCGGCGCGCGCGAACTCGTCGTCGCGGGCGGGGTATTCAACAAGGAGGGGTTCGGCGGCTGCTGCTTCGGACGGCCCGGGGCGAGCCGCGTGACGATCGCATCGGACGGCACGCTGCCCGATCTTGGCGTCGGCTACTGGCTGCACGAGCCGGCGCTGGCGCAGAGTGGCGCGAAGCTTTTCGCAGCCGGCGGGCGCGAGTTCTCCTGGACCTCCACCGGCCAGATGCAGTACAGCGCAGTGGCGGAGATCATCGACTTGGCCAGCGGCCGGGCGCGGCAGGTTGCGCCATTGCCGGCGGCGATCGCGGCCGGGCGCGCAGCCTGGCTGGACGACGACCGCGTGCTGGTGAAGGCAGTCGTCGCGGACAACGACCGCAGCGTCCGGCCCGGAGATAACACGGCATCGCATGTTCCGCGGGGCAGCGGCCTGCTCGGCATCTTCAGCGTGTCGCAAGGGACTTGGCGCATCGTGGCCGACGCGCGACTCGACCGCGCCGAGCTGCTGGGAGTGCGCGGCGGCGAGGCGATCCTCGCGGGAACGGATGCGCAAGTGTGGGCGGTGGACGCAAAATCGCTGGCGCTCGCCAGCCTGCCGCGGCTCGCGCGGCAGCGCAGCGGCTGGACCGGCCGCGTGCTGGCCGACGGCCGCATGGTGGTAGCCGGCGGCATGGTGCAGGCGGAGCTGGTTTCTGCGGTGGACGAATCCTGCGACGGGCCGGAATGCCCGGAACGCTACATCGGCTTCGGCAATCCGGCGCCGTCGCGCCGCCACGAGCTGTACGACCCTGCAACGAAAGCGTGGCGCAACAGCGCACCCAGCCGCGGCGCCGGCACCAGCGCGGTGGTGTATCCGGATGGGCGCGTCGCAAAGCTCGGCTACATTCGCGATCCGGCCTTTCGCCCGGATCCGGCGCGCGGGATCGTCGAGCGCCTGCTGCTGGTGATCGAGCGTTCCTCGGTCGACGGCACAGCGTGGCGGACACTGCCGCGCCCCGCCGAGATGGCGGACGATCCGCCTTCGGGAAGCCGCCCGCATTGCGACGAGAGGGGCTGCGCCTTGTTGCTGGCGGCCGATCCTGCCGATGCCGCGCGCAGCCTGCTGTTCCTGCGCGAAGGCGGCGTTAGCGAGACGCGCTCTGGCTGCTGCTACAAGGGCGCCTGGCGCGAATGGTGGTACGACGAAAGCGCGCAGAGGTGGGTGCTGCTCGCGAAGCAATCCAGCCGGCGCGAACTCGGCCGCACGATCGACCTGCCGGCATTGGTTGCCCCGGTGCCGCTGAAGGCCACCGGGATGCAGCACGAGGACGTCGCCGTCTGGCGCTAGCGCGGGGCGTTCAAGGCAGCGCGATCACCGCACCCAGCCCGGCGACATCGAAGCGGTCCTTGTACCGGTCCATGAACACCACGAAGCCCGGCTCGCTGGTGCAGTGCCCCGGCGCCACTCGTGCGACCTTGAGCGTGTCGTGCAGGATGCCGGCCACGCGCTGGATTTCCGGCATCGGCGTGAGCACGAGGTGGAATCCCCCCGTCACGATGTAGATGTTCGGGTCGATCTTCGCCGCGCCCTCGAGGATCTTCTCCACGCCCGGATGCGAGCAGCCGACCACGACCGCGAGCCCCTTGGGCGTCCTGATCGCGAGTGAGAGTTCGTTCATCTCCATCGTGCCGGGCTTCTCGCTCTTCGTCGTGAGCAGGAAGAAGCCGGGGAAGATTTCCGTGGTCTGCCGGACGATCTGGAAGTTGCCCTTTTCCCATGGCGTGCCGGTGTTGAGCGACGGCGATTCGCCGCCGAAATAGCGCTGGTTCGGCGGCAGGCCTTCGCTTTTCTGCAGGAAGGTCGCAGGAAGCGGCGACTTGAAGAAAGCGCCCTCGACCGGCGCATAGATCTTCACGTCCGGGTTCACTTCGAGCAGGTAATTGAGCCCGCTGGTGTGGTCGCCGTGGCGGTGCGAGATCACCACGGCGTCCAGCTTCGCGAGGTCGACGCCGAGCGTCTTCACGTTGTGCTCGAAGATCTTCGCGTTGTTGCCGGTGTCGAAGAGGATGCGCTTGCCGCCGTATTCGACCAGGGCGGCGAACCCCCAGTCCTGCTTCAGGGCGGATTTTGCCCCGAAGGCATCGTAAAGGATGGTGACGCGCGCCGGCTGCTGCGCCATTGCCGGCAGCAGGGTCGCGAGAAAGGCGGCGAGAAGAAGTCGGCGAAGCGCAGCGATGGCCATGGCGGTCCTCCCTCGAAAGTGAACGGCAAGTGTAGCCCCCTGAAGTACAATTTGCTGCATCCCCGGCGCCCCCGAATGGAAAAACCTCTCGACGCGATCGTTCTCGGCCTCGGTGCAATGGGCAGCGCGGCGCTTTACCAATTGGCCAAGCGCGGCGCAAATGTGCTCGGCATCGACCGGTTCTCGCCGCCGCACGCCCTCGGCTCGACACACGGCGACACGCGCATCACGCGGCAGGCGATCGGCGAGGGCGAGCAGTACACGCCGCTCGCGCTGCGCTCGTACGAGATCTGGCGCGACATCGAGGCGCACACCGGCGCGAGCCTGCTGAGCGTCACCGGCGGCCTCGTGATTTCGAGCGATGCGCCGCACGCGCTCTGCCATGTGCCGGGGTTCTTCGACAGGACCGTGGCCATGGCGAGGAAGCACGGCATCCGCCACGACCTCCTCGACGCGGCGCAGATCCGCGCGCGCTTCCCGCAGTTCGCCGTGCACGACAACGAGGTGGGCTATTTCGAGCACGAGGCGGGGTTCCTCAGGCCAGAGGCGTGCGTGAGGGCGCAACTGTCGCTCGCGGAGAAGCATGGCGCGGCGGTCCGACGCAACGAATGGGTGGGGCGGTTCTCGGAGGCCGATGGCAGCGTCCGGGTGGAGACCGACCGGGGGACGTACCACGCGAAGAGACTGGTCGTTACCGCGGGCCCATGGCTGGGAGGGCTTCTCGACCACCCTTGCGCGCGCTATTTCAGCGTCACCCGCCAGGTGCTGTTCTGGTTCGACGTTACCGCACCGATCGAGCGCTTCGAGCCCCGCAAACTTCCCGGTGTTCATCTGGGAGTTGCAGGGGAGCCGGCACGGCATCTACGGTTTTCCGGCGATCGACGGGCAGGGCGGCGGGGTGAAGATCGCCAGCGAGCAGAATGAACTGCGGACTTCGCCCGACGCGGTCGTGCGCGAGGTCTCCGAAATCGAAACGCGGGTGATGTACGACACGCTCGTTGCGCCGAACTTCCCGGATGTCTCGAGCAACTGCGTGAAGAGCGTGTCGTGCCTGTACACGACGACGCCGGACGCGAACTTCGTCATCGACCGGCATCCCGAAATGCCGTCGGTGATCATCGCGTCGCCGTGTTCGGGGCACGGATTCAAGCATTCGGCGGCGATCGGCGAATCGCTGGCCGAACTCGCGCTCGAAGGCAGGAGCACGCTCGACCTGGACAGCTTCGCGTTCAGCCGGCTCGCGCCGCGGCCGAGGCCGCGCGCCTGATTGCCGTCCCCTAGCGGGAGGTCAGCAGGGCCCGGCTGCGGGACAGGGCCGGATTGGTCTTCGTTTCGGTGAGCTTGTCTGCACGGGCGATTGCCGCGGAGAGCTCGCGATGCGCGGCCTGGCCCTCGGGCAGCGTGGCCAGCAGTTGCCGCCAATGCAGCGCCGCGGAGGCATAGTCCGCCGTTTCGTAGGCGAGGCTGCCGGCCATTTCCATCGCGCACGGATGCGGCGGAGTGAATGCCCGGGCCTGCGCAATGAGTTCCGCGGGCTTGCCCGCAAGCCGCCCGCCCTGGGCCATTCCGACCGCATCTGCGTATTCGCACCACACCGCGGGGTCGTTGGCCACCTTTTGCGACACGGTCACAGCGCGCTCGAAGGCCGCCGCCGATTCGCGGTAACGGTGGTTCTCGAATTCCTGCCGCGCGAGCAGCATCCAGCCGCGCCCGTCGGCGGGCTTGGCCGCAAGGTGCTGCTCGAGGTTCCCGTTCATCACGCCGGGCTCTCCGATGACGGTGTACAGCCCGAAGGCCAGCGCGGGCAGCGCGACCGCGACGAGCGCCGCGACGATCGGGGCGCGTTCGGCCCGCTCCGCGACCGCCGTCGTTTCGTATTCACCGATGCCGTCGCCTGCCGCCCGGTCCAGCAATTCCCGGCGCGCCTCCTCGAACTTGCCCTCGGGAAGCAGGCCACGCGCGAAATCGCGGTCGAGGTCCGCCAGCGCCTGCCGCCAGAGCGCCAGGTTCATGTCGCGCCGCGAGCTTTCCGGCGCCATGCGGCTCCGCACGAGGAGGCCGGGCAGCACGAACGCCAGCGCGCCGGCCGTCATCAGCGCGGCGATCGACCAGAAGGCGAGCGGTCCGGACGGCACGAAGCGCCTACTTGGCGGCCGGAGCCGGAGCCGGGGCCGGGGCCGCCACGGCGGCAGTCTTGCCTTCGCCGCGCTTCTTCGCCATGGCGTCGTCCAGCAGCTTGATGCCCTCCTGCGATATCACCATGCCCTTGTTGACCGAGTCGTCCGCCGCCTTGGGGTTGTGGAAGTAGGCGCCGTTCGAGGCAGTCCAGAACTCCCAGTGCACGTGCGCCTCGTAGTGCTTGTCGCGCACCGCGGCCAGGGTGGCCTCGTCAACGCCGAGGTTTTTCGCCTCGTCGTACTTGTCGATCATGCGCGTGAGCCAATACTCGGCCTTGCGCAGCTTGCCCATGAAGCGGTTCTTGAGCGAATCGATCGTGTACACCGCCTGCTTTTCCGTCCAGCCCTGGTGGCATCCGAGGCAGGTCTCCTTCAGGTACTCCTTCGGGCTCGTCTGCCAGTGCGAGGTGAAGACCTTGCCGGTCTTCGCATCCTTCATCTTCGGCATGTGGCAGGTATGGCACTGGACGCCCGCCTTGTCGTGCACCGAGCCGTAATAGACCTCGACGTCGGGGTGCTGCGCCTTCCACAGCAGCGCGCCCGTGATCCCGTGCTTGAAGTCGCGGAACTTGAGGTCTGTGTAGTGCTTGCCGATGTCGTTCACGCCCTTGAACGGGAAGTGGTTGGTGCGCGAGTCGTCCATCCCGATCGGCTTGCCGGTCACGGGATCGGTGCCCGGGTTGCAGTTGTACTCGACGTGGCACTGGCCGCATTGCAGCTTGGTGTCGTACTTGTCGAGGATGGCGATCTTGCGCGTATGGCCGCGCACGCCGAGTTCCTTCACGTCGATCTTCGCGCCGTTCGGGTCGGCGTTCCAGAGCGTGTCCTTCTCGGGCCGGGTAAGCGCCTGGATCAGGCCGTCACGGATGATGCGCGGCTGGGCGCTGTGGGGATCGTGGCAGAAGATGCAGTTGAGCGAGTGGTTCACGTCCTTGACGAATTCGTTCACCTTCGACGTGCGGCTCCATTTCGCCGTGGGCGCGGGGTCGCCCAGGTAGGCCCAGTCGAGGATGTGGTCCGCGGTCTTGCACGACATGCATACCGGGTTCGCCGCGGCCGCCGTGCCGGGCCTGAACACCTTGTGCGGCTCGCCGGGGTACTTGTCGTAAATCGTGTCCCAGAGCAGGAAGTTGCCGCCCGGTTGCGCGAGCCCGGCCCAGCCCAGCTTGTTCTCGAAGCGGCCGCCGAAGGCGCGGTCGACCACCAGCTGGTCGTAGAGCGCGAAGGCGTGGGAGCGCGGGACGTTGTGTTCCTTGGTGAAGCCGTGGGGCGTCATCAGCTTTTCCCAAGCGGGGTTGGGAGACGGGCCGCCGGCTTGCGACTTCTCGTTGCGCGCGGTCTTGTTGTAGTTGACCTTGTACATCGTTTCGTACTGGTTCTTGTGGCAGCCGCCGCAGGCCTCCGAGCCCGTCTTCGTGACCGGCCGCATCTGCGGGCTCTTGAGGTGCTCGGCGATGCCGTCGTGGCAGGCGCCGCAGCCGACCGACTTGTGCTTGCCCGGGTCGTGCATCTTGCTTATGCCACCGTGGCAGCCTGCGCATTCCTTGCCGCCATAGGCCGTTTTTGCGGCGGGTTCCTTGGCCGGGGCGGCCGCTACCGCGTCGGTCAGCACAAAAGCGGAAAGGACGAACACGAGCGATGCGGCGAGCATGGTACGGCACAATTCGAAGCGCATGAAGTTTCCCCTGTAATTGCGCGTCTCGAGGCGCGCATCCCTGCGACGCTAGCAGCCGCGCGGCGCCGGGGGTTGACCAAGGTCAAGTCGGATGAAGCCCGCAGCGGGGAAGTTCGCCGGTTCGCCGGCCCGACCGGCCGCCAAGGGGTCGGCGCGATTCCGGCTAAGAGGCTTCCAGGCCGATCTGGCGGCGCAATTCCCGGTAGCGCTCCTCCGGCTTGTCGCCGAAGACCGGGTCGTGTCCGCGGGGCACGGCATCCCGCACGGCAATCCAGTCGGCCGCCGTGAGGCTTTTCGCGGCGCGCGTCAGGATGTCCGCCTCCTCCTTCGCGACATGGCTCTCGTAGTAGACGAGGTAGGTGGCGAGCGCCATTTCGACTTCCTCGCGGGAGACCACGACGTCTTCCAGGACGGCGTTGATCTGCCCCAGCGCCGTCTCGCCGGCGATGGCGATGACGCGGTGTTCCTGGTGCAGGCGCGCGAGCGGCAGCTCCAGGTCGGGACAGTGCTTCGCGAGCCTGCGGAAGGCCTCGTCCTCGCGCGGGTGGTGGTAACGGTCGGAGTATTCGCGCAGGTAGGTGATGATGTCCTGCATCAGTTCGTAACGGGGCCGTTCGCCGAGATGAAATACGTCGAGTTCATTGCGCAGCAGCCGCAGCAGCTTGGCGAAATAGACGTGCTCCGTGTGCCAGGCGGAGACGGGATCAATGGTGGCGCCGGTATCGAGAGAGACTTTCATTCCACCATTCTTGCCGCAGGCGGCCCGGCGGTATTGAGCTATGTCAAGCTCGATACGGTCGCCGCTGCAAGGATGGCGGCTTCGCCCGCGCCATCGGCCGGGGCGTCCGGCGGTTACGGGGGCAAACTTGATGCCGGGGCCGCCCACGGATAGATTGTGGTGCCCGCCCACGACCCTGCGCCCATGACCGACGAATCCGCCATCCTCTCCGCGATCATCCGCGAGCGCCGCAGCGTGCGCGACTTCCGGCCCGACGAAATACCGGCGGCCCTTCTCGACGAAGTGCTCGAGGACGCGAACGGGGCGCCGAGCTGGTCGAACACGCAGCCCTACCGGGTTGCCATTGCCTCGGGCGCGCTCAAGGAGCGCCTCAAGCAGGAACTCGGCGCGCGCTTCGATGCCGGCATGCGCGTGATGGAGGGCGGGTGGGCCGCGAAACTCAAGGCGTACCTTACGCGCGAGGGCATGCCCGACGGGGACTTCGCCACCAACTTCGCCTACCCCGAGGACCTGCTGGCCGCGCGCCGCGCCACCGGCTTCGGCCTGTACAAGCTGCTCGGCATCGACCGCAAGGACATGGCCGCGCGCAACCGGCAGATGCGTCGAAACTTCGAGTTCTTCGGCGCGCCCACGGTGATGTTCCTGTTCGTGCACAAGGGGCTGCGCGAGTACAGCGTGCTCGATGCCGGCATCTGGCTGCAGACGCTCATGCTTTCAGCGCAGGCGCACGGGCTGGCCACGTGCGCGCAGGGCGCGCTTGCGACCTGGGCCGGCCCGGTGAAGCAGGCATTCGACGTGCCGAAGGACTACAAGCTCATTTGCGGCCTGTCGATCGGCTATGCGTCGGACTCGCCCGTCAATGCCTACAACCCGGGGCGTGGCGCAAGTGGCGCGATGCGGATCGCGTCGCGCGCGCCCGCATGATCGCGGAGCGGCAAAAGCGGTATCCTGCTGTTCCACTCGATTGCCCGCGAACGAAAACAACCAGGAGGAGATGAACCGTGAAGATGACACGCCTTGGATGCACCGCTGTCGCAGCGTTTGCCATTTCTGCATCAGGCCTCGCTCTCGCGCAGGTGGGCTTCCCCCCGCCGCCGCCGAAAGTGAGCCCCGCCGCCGGCGTGATCGACATGCACGTCCACCCCGCGCCGGACGTCTTCGGCCGGTCTCTTACCGACATCGAAATGGCGACGGTCGCCCGCCGCAAGGGCATGCGCGGCCTCGTCCTGAAGAACCACGTCGTCACTACCGCGGACCGCGCGGCGACCGCGATGGAAGCGGTGCCCGGCATCGAGATCTGGGGCGGCATCGTGCTCAACAACTCGGTGGGCGGGGTCAATCCGGCCGCGGTCGAGTGGATGCACCGCATGTCGGGAGGCCGCGGCAAGATCGTCTGGCTGCCGACCTTCGATTCCGACAAGCACATCAAGACGCTGGTCGACAAGAACAAGTCCGGGCTCGTGGTGGCGCCGGGCGGCGTGGTCACCCCGCAGATGGAAGAGATCCTGAAGATCATCGCGCGCGAGAACCTGGTGCTCGCCACCGGCCACGTGCACGCCGATGAAGTCGTCGCGGTGGCGCGCCGAGCCAAGGAACTCGGGGTGAAGAACATCCTCGTGACGCATGGGCTGACCAACATCCCGGGGCTGTCGATGGCGCAGGCCAAGGAAGTCGCCGCGCTCGGCGGGATGATCGAGATCTGCTACCTGCAATTCATGACCGGCCCCGACGCGCAGTACGCGTGGATGAAGCACTGGAACCAGGTCAACACGGCGCAGGTGCTCATGGCGCTCAACGAAGTCGGCGCGGATTCACTGGTGATCTCCACCGACCTCGGCCAGCAGGGAATGATGATGCCGCCCGACGGCGTCGAGAACGCCATCGCCGCGCTCAAGGCTGCGGGCGTCACCCAGGGCGACATCGACAAGATGATGAAGAAAAACCCGGCGCGCTTGCTCGGGCTGAAAGACTGAGGTCAGTCTCCCGACGGGGCTGGCACCTCGGGTGCCGGCTTGCTCGGGAGGCCCCGGGCCTGCGCGCGCGCAAACAGCTTTTTCGCCATGCGATAGGCGAAACGAACGCCCAGCAGGGTCAGTAACGCCTCGAAGAGTGTCAGCATGAATGCCA
>CAWKGC010000027.1:0-4579 GCA_963849005.1 uncultured beta proteobacterium
AAAAGCTGTAAGGCCGGGACGTGAACGGGCGCCGCAGGGCGCCTGCCACCGGGTCCTGCCCAATTTCCGCGCCACCCACGCCCCGAACCTCTCGATGGCACGAATGCATTTGCTGGCCGCCTGCAGCTTGCTCGCGGCCTGGAGCCCGGCCATGGCCATTGACGAACCCCGCTATACGGTGGTCCGCGCGTACGACGCCTTCGAGGTACGCCGGTATGAGCCCTATCTGGTGGCGGAAACTGTCGTCACGGCGCCAGCCGACGAGGCCGGCAACCAGGGTTTTCGCATCCTGGCCGGGTACATCTTCGGACAGAACAAAGGAGCGCGCAAAATCGAGATGACCGCGCCGGTGGCGCAGGCCCCTGCCAAGATCGCGATGACTGCGCCGGTGGCACAGAGCGCGAGTCCCGGCGGCTACGTCGTCCAGTTCTCGATGCCGCGCGAATGGACGCTGGAAACCCTGCCCGAGCCGCTCGACCCCCGGGTGACGCTGCGGGCGGTTCCGGCCCGAACGTTCGCCGTCATCGGCTACTCCGGGACCTGGTCGCAGAGCGGCTACGAAGAGCACCTGAAGAAACTGCAGGAGGCCCTCGAACAAGGCGGCCTCAAGTGGCGCGGCGAGCCGATGTGGGCCCGCTACGACCCGCCCTGGATGCCGTGGTTCCTGCGCCGCAACGAGGTCTGGCTGGAGCTCGAGTGAGCGCGAACCCGCACCTGCCCACGGGCACGGTCACCTTCCTGTTCACGGACATCGAGGGCAGCACGCCGTTGTGGGAGCAATTTCCCGAAGCGATGCAGGTCGCGCTCGCGCGCCACGACGCGATCCTGCGGCACGCGATCGAGTCAGGCGGCGGCAGCGTCGTCAAGACCACGGGCGATGGCGTCTATGCGGTCTTCGGCGATGCCGGGAATGCGCTCGCGGCGTGCCTGGCGGCGCAGCGCGCGCTGCAAGCTCCGGATGCGGACGGCGCGCGTCCGGGTCCGTCCGCGCCGGCTGCGGGACCACCGATCGCACTGCGAGTCCGGATGGGCATGCACACGGGCGCGGCGGAACTCCGGGATGGCGATTACTTCGGCGGGCCGGTGATTCGCGCGGCCCGCATCATGTCCGTCGCCCACGGCCAGCAGGTCCTGCTCTCTGCCGCCACGGCGGAACTGGTGCGTGGGCGATTGCCGGAAGGCATTACCCT
The DNA here is from genome assembly GCA_963849005.1 of uncultured beta proteobacterium. Taxonomy (GTDB): domain Bacteria; phylum Pseudomonadota; class Gammaproteobacteria; order Burkholderiales; family Usitatibacteraceae; genus CAWKGC01. The sequence continues at coordinate 1,191 of CAWKGC010000027.1, forward strand.
GCGGGAGATGGGCGAGCTCGGCTGAAGGGCCTGCCCCATCCCGAACGCCTGTTGCAGATCGTCGCCCCGGACCTGCGTGCCGATTTTCCGCCGCTTGCGTCGCTCAATGCCCACAGCCTGCCGGCGGAGCGCGATGACTTCGTGGGCCGGCGCGAGCCGTTGGCGGAGCTGGCACGGCGCCTTGACGCCGGTGCGCGCCTCGTCTCGGTGCTGGGCATCGGCGGCACCGGCAAGACGCGGCTGGTCACCCGGCTCGGGCTGGGATTCGCTTGGCAGACTTCCCGGGCGGCGTCTGGTTCTGCGATCTGTCGCAGGCCCGGAGTCTGGACGGCATCGTGCACGCCGTGGCGCAGGGGCTCGAGTGCCACTGGGCAAGGACGATCCGGTGACCCAGATCGGGCACGCCATCGCGGGGCGCGGACGGTGTCTCGTGATCCTCGACAACTTCGAGCAGGTGGCGCGCCACGCGGAGGAAACGCTGGGCCGATGGCTCGATCGCGCGAGGGATGCCGGGTTCCTGGTGACCACGCGCGAAGTGCTGGGGCTGCCCGGTGAAGAGGTCCTCGCGCTGGCGCCGCTGGCGGCGTCCGACGCCGCGGCGCTGTTTCTGCGCAGGGCCGAGGCGGCGAAGCCGGGATTCCAGCCGAATGCCGAGGACGAGTCGGCGATCGCCCCGCTCGTGAAGCTGCTGGAGGGCCTGCCGCTGGCAATCGAGCTGGCCGCGGCGCGGGTGCGGGTGATGCCCCCGCGGACGCTGCTGCTGCGCATGAGCGAGCGGTTCAAGCTGCTGGCGTCGACCGGCGGGCGCCTGGACCGGCAGGCGACGCTGCGCGCGGTGTTCGACTGGTCCTGGGACCTGCTGTCGCTGCCGGAGAAAGCCGCGCTGGCGCAGCTGTCCGTGTTCGAAGGCGGGTTCACGCTCGAGGCCGTGGAGGCGATCCTCGACCTGTCCGCCTACGACAACGCGCCGTGGCCGATGGACGCGCTGCAATCGCTGGTGCAGAAGTCGCTGGTCAGGCAGGTGACCGACGATCGCTTCGATCTCCTCGTGAGCGTGCAGGAGTATGCAGCGGAGCATCTGCGCACCGCGAACCGATATGAAGGAAGCGGTCCGGCGGCGTTGCTCGCGGCGGAAGCGCGACACGGCGCGCACTTCGCCGGCCTGGACGAGAAGACGGCGATCGCAGATGACGGCGCCGACCTCGACAATCTTCGTCGTCGCCTGCCGCCGTGCCGCCGGCGCGACAAGACGCCGCCATGGCCGCGCACGCGCTGGAGGGCGCCTGGGCGGGCCTGAGTTTGCGCGGGCCATTCAGGGTCGGGGTCGAGCTCGCGTCACGTGGTGCGGGCCACGCCGGGACTCGACGCGGCCGCTGCCGCGAGGGTGGCTTGCGTTGCGGGCCGCGCGCTGGCGGCCTCCGGGAAGGACGCCGAGGCGCACGCGCAGTTCGAAGCGTCGCTGGCACGGTCCCGCGAGGTCGGGGATCGGCACCGCGAGTGCCACGCGCTCCTCGGCCTCGGCTTCCTCGACGACACTGCGGGTCGCCTGGAAACGGCCCGCGCCCGGTTCGAAGCGGCGCTCGACGTCGCGCGTGAAGTGAAGGATCGGACGTTGGAAGGCCGTGCCCACAACGGCCTCGGCACCGTGGATCAGCTCCTCGGCCGGATGGGCGAGGCGCGGGGGCATTTCGAGACGGCATTGGCCCTGGCCCGCGAGGCGGGGGATCGGCACCTGGAGGGCGACCTTCTCGGCAACCTCAGCAGTCTGTGCGCCGAAGAGGGCAAGATGGACGAATGTCGGCTCCACAACGAAGCGGCGCTTGCGGTGGCGCAGGAGATTGGAAACCGGCGGCTCGAGGGCAACACGCGTTGCAATATCGGACTGCAGCACCAGGTGCAGGGACGATTCACCGAGGCCCTGGACCAACTGGAGGCCGCGTTGGCGGTGGCCCGGGAGCTGGGCCACGTCCGCCTGGAATGCGTGGTGCTTTGCAATCTCGGAATGGTTTACGACAGCCTCAGCTCGGTTCGACAAGGCGCGCGATCACTTCGAGGCCGCGCTGTTGATCGCGCGCGAAATGGGCGACCAGCGCTCGGAAGGCCAGTTCCTGGGCTACCTCGGTCTGATGCACGCCCATCAGGCCAATTTCGACGAGGCGCGCCGCTGCCTGGATGCCGGCGAGGCCCTGCTGCGCGGCTTGTCCGATCGGATGAGCCTCGGCATCCTGCTCTGCAGCCGCGCCGAGACGGAGCACCTCGCGGGGCATCCTCAAGCTGCAGTGCCTGCGCTCGCGGAAGCGGACGTCATTGCGGCTGAAGTCGGGTCGGGGCCGGATTCCGAGCTGGGTCTCGCGCTCGCTCGCGTCCGGAATTTTCCTGGCCGGGAGTGATGTCCCGAAGTTGCGCGCAGCCTTGGTTGCCGTTTGGCCGACCGAATGCCGTGACGTCCGTGCCGCGACGCCACCGGTCAGGACGCTGCTATGGACGAGCCAGAATCGTCCCGATCTGCCGATCCTTTTCCTGCCACATGTCCTGCAGCCAGTGCTGTATGGTCTTGCGGAACACCGGATCCCCCTGATAGTCGCCGGTGCAGAATTCCGGCGGGATCGAGACGGGGCTGACGCGCACAACGAACCTGGGCACATCACCGCAGAGAAACTGCCAGAAGGTCGGGGCACCACCCGGGTAGACGATCGTGATGTCGAGGAAGCGATGGAACCTGTCGCCGAGCACGCTCAATGCCAGGGCCAGCGCACCGGTCTTCGGCTTCAGCAGATGGCGATAGGGCGAATGCTGCGCCCTGTGCTTGGCCGGGGTGAACCGCGTGCCTTCGGCAAAATTCATCACGCTCGTCGGCACGACCGCGAATTTCCGGCAGGCGATCCGGGCGGCCTTGAGGTCTTCGCCCCGCTTCTCGGGATGGGCGCGCAGATAGGCGTCGGAATGGCGTCGCATGAACGGAAAATCCAGCGCCCACCACGCGAGCCCGATGACCGGCACGTAGATCAGCTGCTGCTTGAGGAAGAACTTGAGCATCGGGATGCGCCGGTTGAGCAGATGCTGGAGCACGATGATGTCCACCCAGGACTGATGGTTGCAGTTGACCAGGTACCAGCCCCGGTACTCGAGGCCGTCGATGCCGGCAACGTCCCAGTGCGCGCGCTGCGTCAGGTGCATCCAGCCACTGTTGCAGGCCACCCATGCCGTTGCCAGTGCGTTCAGTATCCGGTCGACCACGGCGCGCACGGGCCGGAACGGCAGCAGGAGCTTCACGAGCGCGAACACGAAGAGGAGGCTGCACCACGCGAGCGTATTGAGGACCAGCAGCGTGGCCGCGATCAGTCCGCGCAACGGGGAAGGCAGAAAATGGAGCATGGTCGGTCGACGCC
>CAWKGC010000028.1:0-306687 GCA_963849005.1 uncultured beta proteobacterium
TGTAGGTGCCGAGCAGCGTGATCTCGGCAAGGGTCAGCTTGCGCATGTCGATCTCGCTCGCCCAGTCCTGCAGGCCGACGTGCATGATCACCCCTCCCGGCTTCACCGCCGCGAAGGCGGCATTGCGCGTGGCCTTGGCGCCTACCGCGTCGATCACGAGGTCGATGGAATTGTCCGGCGTCTTTTCGGCGGCGGGGTCGAAGGCGCGGCATCCGGCGTGCTTTTCGATCGACGCACGGCGCAGCGCATTGGTCTCCGCCACCCGCACCTCGCTTGCGCCGTAGCTTCGCGCAAGCAGCGCGGCAAGCATGCCGATCGCGCCGCCGCCGATGATGAGCAGGGAGCTTTCCTGCAGCGGCCGGTGCATCGCGCGCATCGACAGGTTCATCGCGTGCAGCGCCGTCGCGGCCGGCTCGGTCAGCGCCGCCATCACCGGCGTCATGTCCTGCGGGATCTCGACCAGGCTCGATGTCGGGATCGACATGCGCTCGGCGAACGCGCCGGGGCGCGTCATGCCGACCATGGTGCGGTTGGCGCAGAGGTTGTTCCTGCCCTGCACGCAGAACTCGCAGGTGCCGCAGGTGATGAGCGGGTTCGCGGTGTAGCGCGTGCCGATGCCGGGCCCGGCGACCACCGTGCCGGCGAGTTCATGCCCGAGGATCAGCGGCGGGTTCCGGCGCGGGTCGTGGCCGTGGTAGGCGTGCATGTCGGACCCGCAGATGCCCACCGCGTCGATCTTCAGCACCACCTCGTTCGCGGCCAGCGCCGGTTCGGGCTCGTCGCGGTAGGTGACCTCGAGGGGATTGGTATAGACAAGCGCCTTCATGGTCGTCACTTTGCGGTGAAACCGCCATCGACGGCAAGCGTCTGGCCGGTAATGTAGTCGGAAGCCGGGCTGCACAGGAACACCGCCGCGCCCTGCAGGTCGGCCAGTTCGCCGTTGCGGCCGATCGCCGTCTGCGCGGCGAGCGCGCCGATGCGCGCCGCGTCGCCGTACACCGGTGCGGTGAGCGCGGTCGGAAAGAAGCCCGGCGCGATCGCATTCGCGTTGATGCCGAAGCGCGACCACTCCTCGGCCATCGCGCGCGTCAACTGCACGATGCCGCCCTTGGCCGCGCCGTACGGCGCCCCCTTCGGGAACGCGCGGTACGACTGCAGCGAGGCGATGTTGAGGATGCGTCCCCACGCTTTCGCCTTCATCCCCGGCACGAGCGCGCGGGAGAGGAAGAACGGCGCTGAAAGCATCACCTCGACCTGTTCATCCCAGGCCGCGTCGGTGATCTCGTCGGCCGATTGCCGGTGGTTGAGTCCCGCGGCGTGCACGACGATGTCGATCGCGCCGAACGGTTTCGCCGCCGCTTCGGCAAGCGCGCCGAGCGAGGCAGCGCTTGCCGACGTCGCCGGCGACGCTTGCCGCGGCCCCGCCCGCTTTCGATATGGCGTTGCGCGCCTCTTCCAGCGCGGCCTCGCGCCGCGCGCACAGCACCACGCCCGCGCCCGCGGAGGCGAGCGCTTCCGCAATTGCGCGCCCGATGCCGGAGCTTGCCCCCGTGACGAGCGCCACCTTGCCGCCGAGGCGGAAGCGGTCGAGCACGTCGGCCATCGTCAGGCCGTCACTTGCTCGCCGAGCGGGAACTGTTCCCCCGGGAAATATTTGTGCAGCCGGTCGTCCGCGGTGCGCGCGTGCGCCTCCATGCCCTCGAGGCGCGAGATGCGCGCGGTGACCTGCCCGGTCTGGCGGTTGGCATCGCGCGTCATGCGCTGCCAGGTAAGCGTCTTGATGAACTTGTGCACCGACAGCCCGCCGGAATAGCGCGCCGCGCCCTTGGTCGGCAGGATGTGGTTCGGCCCCGAGGTCTTGTCGCCGAAGGCCACGGTGGTCTCCTCGCCGAGGAAGAGCGAGCCGTAGCAGGTGAGGTGCTTCAGCCACCAGTCGAGGTCTTTCGCATGCACCTCGAGATGCTCGCTCGCGTAGTGATCCGAGATCCTCACCACTTCCTCGCGCGTGTCGCAGAGGACCACTTCGCCGTAGTCGCGCCACGCCGCGCCCGCCGCATCGCAGGCCGTGGGCGGGAGGGCCGCAATCAGTTCCGGCACCAGCTTCATCACCTGCTCGGCGAGCTTCGATGAGTCCGTGAAAAGCCACGCCGGCGACTCGTGCCCGTGCTCTGCCTGCCCGACCAGGTCGGTGGCCACCATCATCGGGTCCGCCGTCGCGTCCGCGATCACGGCCACTTCCGACGGGCCGGCGAAGACGTCGATGCCGACCTTGCCGAAGAGCATGCGCTTGGCCTCGGCGACGTACTTGTTGCCGGGGCCGACGATGATGTCGGCGGGCCGCGCGCCGAAGAGGCCATAGGCCATCGTCGCGATCGCCTGCACGCCTCCCAGCGTCATGATCACGTCGGCGCCCGCGACCTTCATCGCGTAGAGCACGTAGGGATGGATGCCCTGCCCCTTGTACGGCGTCGAGCATGCCACCACCATCGGCACGCCCGCCGCCTTGGCCGTGCCCACGCTCATGTAGGCCGAGGCGATGTGCGCGTAGCGCCCGGTGGGGACGTAGCAGCCCGCGACGTTGACCGGGATCAGCCGCTGCCCGGCGACGAGTCCCGGGGACACCTCGACCTCGAACTCCTCGATCGAGTCGCGCTGCGCGATCGCGAAGCGGCGCACCTGCTCGGCGGCGTAGGCGATGTCCGCCTTCACCGTTTCCGGCACGTCGCGCGCGCGGCGCTCGACTTCCTCGCGGCTGACGACGATGTCGCCCGTCCACTTGTCGAGCTTCTCCGCGTACTCGCGCACCGCCGCCTCGCCGCGCGCCTCTATCGCGGCGAGCATCTCCGCGACCACCGCCTGCGCGTTGCCCGACTCGGTCTCCGGCGTCTTCCCGGCCTTCTTCAGGTACGTGGTTGCCATGGCTTCACTCCGTTGCCTTGATGCGCATTCAGTTGGACTTGTTCGCGAACGCCTTCAGCTTCGGGTCGTTCTCGACCATCTTCATGAAGTCGTCGCTGATGTAGGTCTTCGCCACGGGGACTTCCTGGATCGAGCCCGCGCCCTTCATGAAGTCGCCGATCTTCGTGAACCAGCCGTCGGCGGGCGAGGCGCCCGAGGCGCGGTTCAACGCGGCCAGCTGCTGCGCGAGATCGAGCGTCGGGCGCGTGTCGAATTCCTTGTTCATCGCCGCCTCCGAGATCACCACGCCGCCCTTCTCGTAGAACTTCGCCATCATCGCGATCGCTTCCTTCTTGTTGGCGTGCGCCCATTTCTGCGCGCGCAGGTAGATCGCGAGGAACTTGGCGACGTTCTGCGGCTTTTCCTTGGCGTAGTCGGCGCGCACGATCAGGGCGCCCGGGACCATTGCGCCGCCGTCCTTGCCCGTGCACAGCGTCTTGGCCCCCGCCTTCTCCTCCAGCGTGTAGGTGTTGGGCGCCCAGACGCCGGCGAGTTCCGTGTTGTTCGACGACATCGCCGAGATGATTTCCGCTTGTCCCATGTTCTTCAGCGTCACGTCGGCCTTCTTCAGCCCGTACTTGGCGAGGCAGGCCTGCACCGCGAAGTCGCCGGTGGAGTTTGCCGTGAGCAGGATGGTCTGCCCCTTCATCGAGGCGGGGTTGGCCATGTACTGCGCCGCCTTGTCGCCGCGCACCAGCAGCGCGTTGCCCTGCGACTCGTCGTTGGTGATGCCGATGGTCATGATGTTGAAGCGCACGGCGCCGAGCACCGCGGGCACCGAGCCCGTGCCGCCCACGTCCCACGACTTGGAGGCCGAGGCCGCGATCTGCGGCACGCCCGCAGGGAAGGTGCTGAACTCGGGCTTCAGCCCCAGCTCGCCCCACCAGTTCTTCTCGGTGGCGATGAAGAACGGCAGCGCCCAGTAGAGGGCCGGCTGGTAGCTGACCTTGATCTCCTCGGGCGCCTGCGCCTGCGCGTTGGCGAAGGCGAATGTGGCAATGACGGCGGCAACAATCCTGCTGGCTGCTTTCATGGTTTTCTCCTCGTTGGTTTTTCAGTGCTCGCCGGGCTGCTGCTGCTCGCGCAGCAGTCTCCAGATGCGGGTACGCAAATGCACGAACGACGCCTGGTCCATCACCTCCTCGATGTGCTCGAGGCGGTCCCAGTTCTCGGCGCGGCGCACGCTTGCCACGTCGATGATCTCGCGAATCCGCCCCGGGCGGCGGGTCATCACCACCACGCGGTCGGCAAGATAGACAGCTTCCTCCACCGCGTGCGTGATGAACAGCACCGAGCGCGGGTTCTTGCGCGCAAGGCGCACCAGCTCTTCCTGCATGACGGTGCGCGTCTGCGCGTCCAGCGCGCCGAAGGGCTCGTCCATCAGCAGCACCGCCGGGTCGAGCGCGTAGGCGCGCGCGATCGCGACCCGCTGCTGCATGCCGCCGGAGAGCTGGTGCGGGAAGGCGCTCTCGTAGCCCTGCAGCGACATCAGCTCGATGAAGCGGCGGATCGGCTCTCCGCGCTCGGCCACCGGCACGCCCTTGCACTTGAGCCCGAAGTCGATGTTCTCCCAGACCGTCTTCCACGGGAACAGCGCGAACTGCTGGAACACCACCGCGCGCTCGGGCCCGGGCGCGGTCACGAGTTTCCCGCCGACCTTCACCGTGCCTTCGCTCGGGAACTCGAGCCCCGCGACCATGCGCAGGCAGGTGGTCTTGCCGCAGCCCGAAGGGCCGACGATGGCGACGAATTCCTTCTCGCGGATCGTGAGGTCGATGCCGTCCAGCGTGAGGAAATCCTTGCCGTCGCGGGTGAAGACCCGGCGCACGCCCTCGAAAACGATCTCGCTCATCGCCCGCGCCTCCTGTTGATGGTGCGCTTCCATGCGCCTGCAGCAGCACGTCGATGACGATGCCCACCGAGCCGATCGCGATCATGCCCGCCATCACCGTGGAAGTGCTGATGCTCGCCTGCCCCTTGACCATCAGGTAGCCGATGCCGCTCGAGGCGACGATGAGTTCCGCGCCGACCAGCGACTGCCAGCCGAGCCCCGCGCTGATGCGCAGCCCTGCGACGATCGACGGCACGGACGCCGGCAGCAGCACTTCGACGATGATGCGCCAGTTGCTCGCCCCCAGCGTCTGCGCCGCCTCGATGAAGCGCGGCTCGACGAATTTCGCGCCGCGGTAGGCGTTGATGAGCGCCGGCGGGAAGGCGCCCATGAAGATGATCAGCGTCGGCCCGCCGATGCCGGTGCCGAACCAGAGCGCGGCGAAGGGCACCCACGCGATCGGCGCGATGAAGCGCACGGCCTCGAAAAGCGGCGAGACGACATCGTCCAGCCAGCGGAACCACCCCATGAGCAGTCCCAGCGGCACGCCGATCGCGGCGGCGAGCCCGAAGCCCAGCAGGTAGCGCCCGACGCTCGAGACGAGGTGCTGCTGGATCGTGTAGCCGGCGAAGGGCTTGGCCGTCAGCTCGACGATGCGGTCGACCACGCCCCAGGGCGTGGGCAGGAACTGCGAAGGCACGAAGCCGCTCAAGGCCACCGCGCTCCACACGCCGAAGAGCGTCGCGAAGCCCAGCGTGCTCAGCAGCCAGAACTCCTTCGCGGTGAGCGCGTCGCGGTTCATCGCGCGCGTCTCATGAGGTGCGCCACGGCATCGAGCGCTTCTCGATCGCGCCGAGCAGCCACGTCATCGCGCCGCCGCACACGCCGACGAAGATCATGCCGACCAGGATCATCGCCGGGAAGATGTCCTGCGACGCGGCGTTGAGCACCTGCCCGAGGCCGTGCAGCGCGCCGACGAGCTCGCCTGCGACCAGCGTGGTCCACGAGGCCTGCAGTGAGAGCCTGAGTCCCGTGAAGATGTGCGGCGCGGCGCCCGGGACGAGCACCTCGCGGATGAAGGTCCAGCGCTTCGCGCCGAGCATCGCCGCGGCCTCGACGAGATACGGCTCCATCGCGCGCACGCCGGTGTAGGTGTTGATCACCGAGGGCACGAAGGCGGCGACGAAGATCACCATCACTTTCGCCGCGTCGCCCAATCCCAGCCAGACGATCGCGAGCGGGATCCACGCGAGCGGCGGGATGGGCCGCAGCAAAAGGAAGATCGGGTTGATGAAGGCCTCGGCGCGCTTCGACCAGCCCATCGCGAGCCCGAGCGGCACGCCCACCGCGATCGCCGCGAGGAAGCCCATCAGCACCAGCTTGCAGCTTTGCAGGATGTGCTGCCAGAGCTTGGCATCGGCGTAGCCCTGCACCGAGATCTGCGTGAGCGCGGCCCACACCTCGCGCGGGGAGGCGAAGCGCGCGGCGCTGATGACGCCGGTCGCGGTCAGCACGTACCAGAGCGCGAACGTGCCCGCCACCGTCGCGACGGCAATCTGCGTGCGCCCGAACCGGCGTCTTGCCGCCATCGCTTGGCTTTCCGGCCGCTTTGCGCTCAGGCGCTCTCGTAGAGGCGCGTCAGGACGAACTCGCGGTGCCCGAGCGCCTCGGCGGCGGTCAGCCGCCCGTTGGCGGTGCGGAACATGCATTCGAGCAGCGCGTCGCCGGCCTGGTCGGGGTTCATTTCCTTGCGCAGCAGCCCCGAGACATCGACGTCGATGTGCTCGCTCATCAGCTTCACGGTGCGCGGGTTGGCGCACAGCTTGATCACCGGCAGGATCGGGTTGCCGATGACGTTGCCCTGCCCCGTCGGGAAGAGGTGCACGGTGTAGCCGGCGGCGGCGCACAGCGTCACCATCTCGGCCGCGGCGGACGACGAGTCCATGAACCACAGCCCCGGCCCGGTCGGCGCCTCCGCCTTGTCGAGGATGCCGTCGACCAAGCACTTGCGGCCGATCTTCTGGATGTTGCCGAGCGCCTTCTCCTCGATCGTGGTCAGCCCCCCTGCGATGTTGCCCTTGGTCGGCTGCGAGTCCGAGAGGTCGCTGGTCTTGTGCTTGTCGATGATCGCCTGGTAGCGGTCGAACATGAACTGGAACTTCTTGCGCACGTCGTCGGTGCGGCAGCGCGCCGCGACGAGGTGCTCGCCGCCGGTGAGCTCGGTGGTCTCGCCGAAGACCAGGGTCACGCCGTGGTCGTACATCTTGTCGAAGGCGTTGCCCACCGTGGGGTTGGCGCCGCAGCCCGAGGTCGTGTCCGACTCCCCGCACTTGGTCGAGACCCACAGGTCCTTCAGCGGCCTTTCCTCGCGGCGCAGCTCGGACGCCCACTGCACGAATTCCTTCGCCTTCTTCGAGGCGCGCATGATGGTGTCGTGGTCGCCGTGGCCCTCGATGCCGAAGCCGACCACGGGCTTGCCGGTCGCGGCGATGCCGTCGACGATCTTCTTCGTCCACTGGTCCTCGATGCCGATCACCACCACGGCGGCGACGTTCGGGTTGGAGCCCGTGCCGATCAGCGTGCGGAAGTGCAGGTCGAGGTCGGCGCCGAACTGCAGGCGGCCGTAGGGGTGCGGCAACGCCATCGTCCCCTTGATGTTGTTCTCCACGGCGAGCGACGCCGCGTTCGAGAGGTCGTCCACCGGCAGGATGATGACGTGGTTCCTCACGCCGATGCGGCCGTTTTCCCTCTTGTATCCCTGGAAACTCGCTTTGCTCAGGTTCATTGGTTTTCCTTGCTGGAACCGCCTGTGGATGGCGGGGGAACGGAATTTGGAACCGCCGATGAACGCCGATGAACGCCGATAAAACCGTGATGGTGGGTGGCTGCGTTGACGACCTCGCCTCCGGAAACGAACTCAATCCTGATTTTGTTTTTATCGGCGTTCATCGGCGTCCATCGGCGGTTAACTCATCTATCTCAATTTCACTCTGCCAGTCACTACCAAGGCCTACCAGCGCTTGGTCTTGATGTTCTGGACATGGGCGTGCTCGCCCACCTGGATGGCGGCGACGACGCGGCCGATGTCGACCCCGTACTTGATGACGGTGGCGTCCTTCGCGAGCGCCTTGATCGCCAGCTTGTGGCCGATGGGGATGTCGGACCTGGAGGTCACCTTGATCTCCTTGTCCTGGTCCATGATCCAGCCGGTCAGCGTGTCGCCGGACTTGACGCCCTCGACCACCACCACCCCCACCGAATCGCCCTCGTCGTGCACCACGAAATGGATCATCGCTTCCCCCTCGGACAGTCAGGACAGGAAGCGAGTCTAGGCCGGCGCGAACGCGGTATTCAACTAGATGAGTTGCATGATACGCTGCAGCATGCCCGTCCGATCCCCGCTCGATGCCGCCGCCGGCCGCCCGCTCTACGAGGAGCTGCGCGCGCGCCTCCTCGACGGCATCTCGCGCGGCCGCTGGAAGGCGGGCGATGCCATCCCGACGGAGGCCGAGCTCGCGCGGCGAGTTCACGGTGAGCATCGGCACGGTCAGGAAGGCGGTCGACGCGCTGGTCGCGGGCGGCGTGCTGCTGCGCCGCCAGGGCAAGGGCACCTTCGTCGCCTCGCACAACGCCAGCCGGCTGATGTTCCACTTCTTCCACATCGTGCCGCGCGAAGGCGACAAGGCCTATCCCGAGGTGAGCACGCTCGACTTCCGCCGCGACCGCGCCGATGCCGCAGTCGCGCGCGCGCTCGCCATCCCGCAGGACGACCGCGTGATCCGCATCCGCAACCTGCTCAAGCTCGCCGGCATGCCGGTGATCGTGGACGACATCACGCTTCCGGCCGAGCTTTTCCCCGGGCTCTCGGAGAAGATCTTCACCTCGCGCGACAACACCATCTACCACCTCTACCAGAGCCGCTACGGGATCAACGTGCTGCGCACCGACGAGCGGCTGCGCGCGGTCACGGCATCTGGCGCCCACGCCGCGCTGCTGCGCGTGGCGACCGGCGGCCCGCTGCTGGAAATCCGCCGTGTCGCCTTCAGCTTCCGCGACCGGCCGGTGGAAGCGCGCACCTCCATCGTCAACAGCGCCGCGCACGACTATCACAACACCTTCGGCAAGAGCGAGCCGCTGTAGTTGGACATCGCGCTCGTCATCCTTCCGGATTTCCTGCTGATCGTGATCGGCCTCGTGCTGGCGCGCCTGTTCGGCTACCAGCGTGGCTTCTGGGAGGGGCTGGAGAAGCTCGTTTACTACGTGCTGTTCCCGGCGCTGCTGTTCCGCTCGCTCGCCACGGGAAACCTCGACTTCGCCACTGCCGCGCCGATGATCGCGGTCGCGCTGAGCTTCACCGCTGCGGGGATGCTGCTTTCCGCATTGGCGCGGCCCCTGTTCAAGCCGGATGCGAAGACGGCTGCGGCATGCTTCCAGTGCGGCTTCCGCTTCAACACCTACATCGCGCTCGCGGTGGCCGCGAGCCTCTACGGCAAGGACGGCGTGGCGCTGCTGGCCGTCGTGGTGGGCGCGATGATCCCGCTCGCGAATTTCGGCGCCGTTGCCGCGCTCGCGAGGCACGGCGGCCACAATTTCTGGCTGGAGCTGGCGAAGAACCCGCTGGTGGTATCGACCCTCGCGGGCTTTGCCTGGAACCTCGCCGGCTTGCCGATGCCCGGCGCTGCCGACCACACGCTGCAACTGCTCGCGCAGACCGCCTTGCCCGCGGGGCTGCTGTCGGTGGGCGCCGCGCTGAGGATCGAGGCGGGACACGGGCCGTGGCCGGCGCATGCGTGGTGGCTCACGGTGAAGCTCGCCGCGCTGCCCCTCATTGCCTGGGGCCTCGCCCGCGCCCTCGGCCTCACCGGAATGCCCGTTGCGCTGCTGATCCTCACCGCCGCGCTGCCGACCGCGTCCAGCGCCTACGTGCTCGCAGTGCGCATGGTGGGCGACGGCCGCGCGGTGGCCACCCAGATCACCGTCGGCACGCTGGTGTCGATGCTGACCATCCCGTTCTGGATTTCCCTGCTGGCGGGTTAAGATGCGCGGAACAGGGCGAGGGGCGACATGAAACTGGACGACAGCCGCGAAAGCGACAACATCGAGGACCGGCGCGGGGGCGGCGGCATGCGCGTGGGCGGCGGCATCGGCATCGGCACGATCGTGCTGGCGCTGGTGGCGATGTATTTCGGCGTCGATCCCTCGTTCCTGCTGAATCCGCAGCAGGACGCGCCGCAATCGGCGCCGCAGCAACAGCGGCCGGCGGACCCCAACGACTCGCAGCGGCGCTTCGTCGCCCGCGTCCTCGGTGAGACCGAGGACACGTGGACCACGATCTTCCGCGAGGGCGGCACGAGCTACGAGGCGCCCACATTGGTGCTCTTCGACGGGCAGACGCGTTCGGCGTGCGGGCTGGGCGACGCCGCGATGGGCCCGTTCTACTGCCCGGGCGACCGCAAGGTGTACATCGACCTCGCCTTCTACCGCGACCTGCAGAACCGCTTCAAGGCGCCCGGCGATTTCGCGCAGGCCTACGTGATCGCGCACGAAGTCGGCCACCATGTGCAGAACCTGCTCGGCATCACGAAGAAGGTCGATGCCATGCGCGGCCGCGTGAGCGAGCGCGAGATGAACGCGCTGTCGGTGCGGGTGGAACTGCAGGCCGACTGCTTCGCCGGCGTGTGGGCAAGGTCCGTGCAGGGGCGCAACCGCCTCGAGCCCGGCGACATCGAGGAAGGCCTCACCGCGGCGGCCGCGATCGGCGACGACCGGCTGCAGAAACAGGCGCGCGGCGTGGTCGTGCCGGAATCCTTCACGCACGGCTCTTCCGAGCAGCGCGTGCGCTGGTTCAAGCGCGGCTACGAGGCCGGCAGCCTGAAGGCCTGTGATACGTTTGCAACAAGACAGCTTTAGCCGGACCAGCGCGCCCGCAGAGGTGCGTGCCCGAGACAGTCGCGCATCAAGGGGAGAATGACATGAAGAAAAGAACGGGACTTTTTACCGCTGCGGCATTTGCAGCGGCCCTGCTGTCCGCGCCGCTTGGCGCGCAGGAACTCGCCGAGGCCGCCTTCCTCGCCGGCAGCTGGATCGAGAAGAAGGAGAACATCGAGACCGAGGAGGCATGGCTCGCCCCCAAGGGCGGCATCATGCTGGGAATGAACCGCACTGTGCTCACCGGCAAGAAGAGCGCCTTCGAGTACATGCGCATCGAGACGCGGGACGGGCGCCCCGTCTATCTTGCCGGCGTCGGCGGCAAGCCGGGCGTGGAATTCAAGGCAATCGAGACATCGCCGAAGAGGCTGGTGTTCGAGAACCGCGCGCACGAGTATCCGCAGCGCGTGATCTACGTGAAGGAAGGCAAGGACACCCTGCTCGCCCGCATCGAAGGCACGGTGCAGGGCAAGGCGCAGTCGCAGGAGTGGCGCTTCGTGCGCGCGAAGTAGGATCGCGACCGCAAGCCGCATGGTGAGGGCCGCCGCCGCATTGCTGGCGGCGTCGATACTCTCCTTCGTGGCGCAGGCCGCCCCCGTCCCCTTCCCGCTGCAAACAACGGTGGTCACGATCGACGGCACGCCGCTGGGGAGCCTGCGCCACCCGGCGTCCTTCAATTCGATCCGCTTCACCGTTGCGTTCAACCCGGCGGACAACCTGTACCACCTCTGGGTGCTCAACGGCGGCGATACCCAGACCCCGCCCGACATGCAGGTGTCGGACATCACCCACGCGACCTCCGCAGACGGCGCGCATTTCACATCGCTGGGCAACCTCAACCCGCCGGCATCGTGGTGGACGCAGATCGCGGGCGTCGGCGCGACGGCTGAACCGTCGGTGAACTACCTCCGCGTCGACAGGCTGAACGGCGAGTGGTTCCTGACGATCTGGTCGCCAAACGAGGTGAACACCGGGCGCTACAACTACAACGCGAACGTCTGGGACATCGGTGCCAACATCAACAACCTGAACATCGTCCAGCACGGGCCGCTGCCGTCGCTCACCGACATTCCACCCGGGCCGGGCGGCAACTTCGTCGGGTCCTTCGGCATGGTCGGCGGCAACATCTACCTGCGCCAGGACACGCCCTACAGCGCCGGGCCGCCGGTGACGGGCGGCGGCAGCGGGCGCTACATCTATACCGACGGAATCCGGCCCTCGCTCTCGCCGCTGTTCGGAACCAGCGAACCGGACATGTTCGGCGGCACGCCGTATTGCTGGCCGCTGGTGGGCATCCCGCCGACGCCGTGCACGGTATTTCCCGCATTGATACCCGCCTACGTGCACAATTCCGGCCGCGCGTTGGCGCAGGGCGGCAGCGTCGTCGGCGTCTACTACTCGTTGCGCGACTTCAACACCGGCGCGCGGCTGGACAAGCAGATCTGGTACGTCGAGTCTGCCGACAACGGCCTCACTTGGAGCGCGCCGGTCGGCGTTTATGCAAACGGCAACGCGGTGCTCGTCGACGGCCTTCCGAACACTGGAAATTTCAGCCTGCCCGAGGTCGCGCCGAACGCGTCCGGGTTCCAGCCGTATTTCAGCACCTTCGACGGCGCCGGAAACCTCGTGATCGTGACTGCTTTCCCCGCAGCCCCCGTCGCGGGTGCCGTTGTGCCCGTGGCTCCGCTTGCCGTGCTTGCCGGGCTGGCCGCGCTCATGATGCTGGGGGGCGCGGCATTCCTGCGACGACGCTAGAGGCAGTTGCCAGGCCTTGCGGTAGCGCGCGCATCGCGAAGGCCGCGGGCGGCAGCGCAAGCAACAGGGCCCGCCCGCCCCCCGCGCCTTAGCGCGCGACGGCTCCCGGTCGGCGATCTCGGCGAGCCAGGCGCCCGCTTCCTTGAAGGCCCTGCCTGAATGCTCGGCCCGTCCGCGGATGTAGGCGCCTTCGATTGCGGTGAGCACCAACCCGGCAAAGGACCGCGTGCGGCGGCTGTCGGCGAACCTGAAATGCCTCGAAATGAGCGCGATCCAGTCGGCAAAGGCGCTGGCGATCGCGAGCCGCACCAGCTTCGAGGTCCTCCTCCAGGTCGAGGCAGGTGGCGCCGGCCGCGCAGCTCATGCGAAACGCGCTCTTCTCGAGGCGCTTCGCCCTGGCATCGAACAGGGCCCTCACCTTCGCCCCGGGCGTGCGCCCCGTGGAGAGGCTCTCGTCGAACATCGCCAGGATCTGCCGCGCATAGGCCTCCAGCGCCTCGCCCGCGACCTGGCGCTTGCCCCCGGGAAAATAGTGGTACATCGAGCCCTTGGGCGCGCCGCTCTCCTTCAGTATCTCGTTGAGTCCCGCCCCGGAATAACCGGAGCGGCGCATCAGGGATATCGTCGCTTCGACGATCCTGTCCCTGGGATTGCCCTGAGTTGACGGCGTGCCTGCCATGCTTGCTTTCCTGTCTAGACCAGTCTATATAGTACCTTTCCTGCGCCACTTTTGGGGAGAATTTCGATGAACGCCTCCGTATCCGCAGTGCGGCCCGCGATGTCCGAGGCCGAATGGCAGCAGCGCGTGGACCTCGCCGCCTGCTACCGGCTGGTTTCCCTGTACGGCTGGGACGACCTCGTCTTCACGCACATCTCGGCGCGCGTTCCGGGCCCCGAGCACCACTTCCTGATCAACCCGTACGGCTGGCTCTTCCGCGAGATCACGGCGTCGAGCCTCGTGAAGGTCGATCTCCAGGGCCGCAAGGTGCAGGACAGCCCCCACGACGTGAACCCCGCGGGCTTCACCATCCACAGCGCGATCCACGCCGCGCGGGAAGATGCCGGCTGCGTGCTGCACGTGCACAGCGTCAACGGCGTGGCGGTTTCCGCGCAGGACGAAGGCGTGCTGCCGCTTTCGCAGCACTCGATCTTCGTGCTGTCCTCGCTCGCGTACCACGACTACGAGGGCGTGGCCTTGAACGACGACGAGAAGCCGCGGCTGGTGGGGGATCTCGGCGACAAGCGCTTCCTGATGCTGCGCAACCACGGCCTGCTCACCGTCGGCGCGACGGTGGCCGAGGCCTTCGTCGCGATGTATTTCTTCGAGGCGACCTGCATGATGCAGGTGCGCGCGCAGGCAGGCGGGGGCAAGCTCCGGCGCATCAGCCAGGGAATCGTCGATGGCGCGCAGGCGCAGTGGCAGCAGGTGACGCGTGGCGCGGGCGGGAACATGGCTTGGCCGGCATTGCTGAGGCGACTCGACAACGAAAGTCCTGGTTACCGTTCGTGATCGTCGTCCCGGGCTTGACCCGGGACCCAGCGTTGTTCACACAGAAGCACTGGATTCCGGGTCAAGCTCGGAATGACGAACAAAAAAAGGGGCGCGGAGTTCCGCGCCCCTTTCCCTTGCAACTTCCCCGCAATGGCCTACTGGCCGTGCGCCGCCATGGCCGCCTCGATCTTCGCCTTGACGGCGTCGAGGTTGAAGCTCGCGCCCTTCTGCATCGGCGGGAACTCAAGCGCGGTCATGGCAAGCTTCGCCACCTGCCTGCTGGACGAACACGAAGCGCCAGAACTCGTACTTGGAACCACGTAGAAATAATTCTGCGATCCATCTTGGTCCCGCTCCCGGCCAGCCCGTGCGCTCGAACGGATCGAGGCGCAGGTTGGTCAGGTACGGCACGTCGGGCATGGGTCTTTTCACCAAGCCAGCCACCGGGCTGGTCGATGAAGCGGTACTTGTAGTCGTCGATGCGCACCGCGCCCAGCGAGCTTTCGCCGAAGTAGAAGATCTCATGGCGGTTCGACGGGCCCTTGCCGGTGATCATGTCCATCTGGTTGTAGCCGTCGAGATGATTCTTGTAGGTCCGGCCGCCGATCGCTTGCCTTTTTTCAGCTCCTCGCCGATGTTCGGGTTGCCCGCGGCGGCCACAAGCGTCGGCAGCCAGTCCAGCCCGGAGATGATGCCGTTCTCGACCTTGCCTGCCGGCACCTTGCCCGGCCAGCGGATCATCGCAGGCACGCGGAAGCCGCCTTCCATGACCGTGCCCTTCGCTCTGCGCGAACGGCGTCTGCCCGCCATCGGGCCAGGTGAAGACTTCGGTGCCGTTGTCGGTGGTGAAGACGACGATGGTGTTGTCGTCCACGCCCATGTCCTTGAGCTTCTTCATCACGATGCCGATGTCGTCGTCCATCTGCGCCATGCCGGCTTCCTGGATGGACCAGCCGTTCTTCGAGTTGCGCAGCGCCTGATATTTGTGCGAGAGGTGCGTGACGATGTGCATGCGCGTCGGGTTGAGCCAGAGGAAGAAGGGCTTGCCGTCGCCCTTGGCCTTGTCGATGAAGGCGAGCGCCTTGTCGCGGATCTCGTCGTCCACCGTCTCCATGCGCTTCGGGCACAGCTCGCCGGCGTCCTTGATCTTCTGCTTGCCGACCTTGCCCCAGCGCGGATCGACGGTGGTGTCGTCCGCGTTGGTCGCCCACGAGTGGACCATGTTGCGCGGGCCCGACGTTGTGCCGCAGGTCCTGCGGGTAGTTCGGGTGGCAGGGGTCCTCCATCGCGTCGAGGTGGTAGAGATAACCGAAGAACTCGTCGAAGCCGTGCACCGTGGGCAGGAACTCGTTGCGGTCGCCGAGGTGGTTCTTGCCGAACTGGCCGGTGGCGTAGCCGATCGACTTCAGGCGGTAGCGATGGTCGGTGCCTCCGCCGGCAAGCCGGTCGGGCGCGCCGGCCTGGCCGACCGTGGTCATGCCGGTGCGGATCGGCAGCTCGCCGGTGACGAAGTCGGCGCGGCCAGCCGTACAGCTGGCCTCGGCGTAGTAGTCGGTGAACAGCATGCCTTCGGCGGCGATCTTGTCGAGGTTCGGCGTGCTGCCCGCCATCATGCCGCGGTGATAGGCGCCGATATTCCAGATGCCGATGTCGTCGCCCATGATGACGACGATATTGGGCTGCTTGGCCTGGGCCTGGGCAAGCATCGGCGCGAGGCCGAGGACCGCGGACGCAATGGCAAGCAGGCCCGCAAGGAAGTTTCTGGGGGAGTTCACGATTGAGGCCTCCTGAGGAATTGGATACTGCACGTTTGCTGATCGCCGTGCCCGCGCCGCCTGCTACCCGGGGCAAGGCAGGGCAGCCATAGTAGCACCGGAAGCGATGACAGATTCAAGACAGCCTCGGAGGGCCGGAAGCCGCGCGACCGGGCCGCGGCTATTTCCGCGTGAAGAAGACTTCGAACTTCTGCTTCACGACGGCCTGGTAGTAGATCCCCTTCAAGCGGTCGCTTGCGGGATCGTAGGTGAGGTCGTAGGTCGAGCCGTTGTAGCCGCCCGCCTGCAGCTCGAAGTTCGCGCGCAGCGTGCCGCCTTCCAGCGTTGCCTGCGCCTTGGCGAAAGGAAGGCGGTTCGGGTTGTAGTAGGTCGCGTCGAGTTCGCCGTTCGCCGCGACTCCCTTGATCTCGATGCGGTAGCCGCCGTCGGGCCGGACCCAGTTGCCCTTCAAGGTGCCGAGGTCGACCTTTGCCGAGGCCTCGGGCTTGCTTGCCGCTGCCGGGCCCTGCGCAACCACGATGCCGCAGGACGCCAATGCAAGCGCGAGAACGAACAGGCGCGCGGGAAGAAATGCAGTCATGTTTTCGGCTCCTCACCTTGAAAAAAGGGGCGCGAAGATCGCGCCCCTTCCCTGTCCTGCAACAGCCGGAGCGGAACGCTCAGGCCTTCTCTTCCTCCACCGGCGGCAGCACTTCGCGGTCGGCCGAGGAACGCAGCTTTTCCTTGATGCGCGCCGACTTGCCGGAGCGCTCGCGCAGGTAATAGAGCTTGGCGCGGCGCACATCGCCCTTGCGTTTCACTTCGATCGACGCGAGGCCGGGCGAATACGTCTGGAACGTGCGCTCCACGCCTTCGCCGCTGGAGATCTTGCGCACGATGAAATTGGAGTTGAGGCCGCGGTTGCGCTTGGCGATCACCACGCCTTCGTAGGCCTGCTCGCGCTTCTTGTCGCCTTCGACGACGACCACCTTGACGATCACCGTGTCGCCGGGGGCGAAGTCGGGGATCTTGCGCGCGAGGCGCTTGATTTCTTCCTGCTCGAGTTTCTGTATCAGGTTCATGTCGCTACCCTTTTATGGTTCCGGCACTTGGCCTTCCGTGCAGCGCCGCCAGCTTCGGTGGATGCACGCGGTTTATTGTCACTGCTGTTGCTGCTGCTCCTGCTCCTTGCGGTATTCCTCGAGGAGCCCTGCATCTTCTTTCGTGAGCGCCCGGCCTTCCAGCAAATCCGGCCGCCGCGCCATCGTCCTGCCCAGGGCCTGCTTCCTTCGCCACTTCGCGATTGCCGCATGGTTGCCCGACACCAGCACCTCCGGCACGCGCTCGCCCTGCCACTCTTCCGGCCGCGTGTAGTGCGGCCAGTCCAGCAATCCTTCGGAGAACGAGTCCTGCTTCTCGCTCTCCGCGTCGTTCAGCACGCCCGGCAGCAAGCGCACGATCGCGTCGATCACCACCATCGCCGGCAATTCGCCGCCCGAGGTGACGTAGTCGCCGATCGAGATTTCCCGGTCGACCTTCGCGCGCACCAGCCTTTCGTCCACGCCTTCGTAACGCCCCCGACCAGCACCAGCCCCGGCTCCGCTGCCAATTCCCTCACCATCGCATCGGTGAGCGTTTCGCCCTGCGGTGACAGGTAGATCACTTTCGTCGCCGCGATCCCCGCTTCTTTCTGCCGGGAGCGCGCCGCCTCGATCGCTGCATCCAGCGGCTCGGCCATCATCACCATGCCGGGGCCGCCGCCGTACGGACGATCATCGATCGTCTTGTAGTTGTCGGTCGTGAAATCCCGCGGATTCCACGCCTGCAGATTGAAGCGCCCTTCTTCCAGCGCGCGCCGCGTGATGCCGCAACGCGAGACCGCTTCGAACATTTCCGGGAAGAGCGTGATCACATCCAACTGCATGCGCCCCCCGGAAACCTCAGTAATCCCTGCCCCAGTCCACCGTGATCCTGCGGGAGGCGGGGCTCACCTCCTTCACGTACGCATCGACAAAGGGGATCAGGTATTCCCTTCCCCCTTCACCATGATCACGTCGCTGCCGACCGTATCGAGCCGTCCGGCCATCTCGCCCAGCACTTCGCCGGCAAGGTTCACCACCGCGAAGCCGGCGAGGTCCACCCAGTAGATCTCGCCCTTGCCGGCCTCGCCGAGCGCTTCGCGCGGCACGCCGACGTCCCGGCCCTTCAGTTTCTCCGCCGCGGTGCGGTCGTCGACGCCCTTCAGCTTCGCGACCACGCCCTTGGCGTGCACTTCGTACTCTTCCAGCTCCACCGGCGCCCAGCGGCCGCCATTCTCCAGCCACCAGGTGGGATATCCGGCGAGGCCTTCCTCGGTTTCCGTCCAGGTGCGCAACCGCACCCAGCCCTTGATCCCGAAGGGCGCGATCACGCGCCCCATCGCCACCATGTTTTCCGGTTGCCCCGGGGCTGCCGGGGCAGCGGGACTACTTGGCGACGACTTGGGTCTTGCCAAGCTTGACGAGCTTTCTCACGGCATCCGACGGCTGCGCGCCCACCGACACCCAGTGCGCGACGCGGTCGAGCGCGATGCGGAAGCGTTGCTCGGATTCGGCGGCCTTCGGGTTGTAGAACCCGATGCGCTCGATGAAGCGGCCGTCGCGCGGCATGCGCTGGTCGGCGACCACGATGTTGTAGAAGGGACGATTCTTCGCGCCACCGCGCGCCAATCTGATGACAACCATTCTTGGCTCCTTCCCGTTGCGAACGGGTAACGCCGTCGGCCACCATGGCCGCGGAAAAGCCTTGCATTATAAGGGCTTGGGGCTTTTCGCGCAAGCTGCGCGGAATCCCCTAGAAGCGGAACACCCCGCCCTTGCCGATCACCGCGAGGTCCACATAGGTGCTGCCGTGGCGCTCGGTGTCGGAATACCTGACGACGTAGCCGCCGGCATCGTAGGTCCCCAGGGCCTGCAGCCCCTTGTAGATCGACTCGCGGGTCACGTCCTTGCCGCCGCGCCGGATGCCTTCGACGAGGATCTTCGCCGCTATGCAGGCCTCGATGTTGGTGTAGTTCACCTCCGCCACGCCGGCTGCCTTGATCGCTTCGCTGCACTCACGCACTGCCGCAACGCTGCTCCTGGAAGGCGCCGGCACGACGCCGGCGATCGAGATCCCTTCCACGTCCTTTCCCCCGGCCTTGGCAAGCTGGCTGGGCCCGGTGAAGGAAAGCGTGGTCATCGAGTACATCCTGTTGGCGGCACGCAGGCCCTTGGCCAGCTGCGCCGTGGGCCCGTAGAGTGTGGTCACCACCACCACCTGCGGGTCGCTCTTGATGATCGCCTCCACCGTTTCCTTGCCGATGTCGACGTTGCGCTTGATCTTGACGCTCATCGCCTGCTTGCCTGCGGCCTTCATGTAGCGCTCGACCGTGGCGAAGTTCTGGTTGCCGATCTCGTCGTCGTAGTGCAGCACGGTGACCCGGTTGATGCCCAGGTTGGACCAGTGGTCGAGGATCCGCTCCAGCTCGTCGGCGTACGAGGCGCGGATGGTGAAGACGTAGGGCCCCATCTTCTTGATCGCGTCCGCCCCGGTGAAGGGCGCGAAGAACGGCACCTTCTTTTCGTTCACTACCGGCATCGCGTCGAGCGAGAGGGTGGCCGAGGCGAAGCCGAACAGCGCCGCGGCGCCGCTCTCGTTCACCAGCTTCACCGCATTGGCGCCGGCGGTCTTGCGGTCGTTCTTGTCGTCGCGCGTGATGAACTCGATCGTCTTGCCGTGCACGCCGCCCGTCCTGTTGACCTTCTTGAACCAGGCGAGCGCGCCATCGCGGATGTCCGTGCCGATTTCGGCATTGGCGCCGCTGAGGGGGGCGGATTGGCCGATGACGATCTTGCCGTCGGCAAGCGAAAGGCAGGGCAACGCCGCGAACAGGGCTGCCGCAAGGATGCGTGTCTTCATGTCGACTCCAGAAGGCATGGGCGCCGGGCATGCATGCCGCACATTTTCCATGGCGGTCCAGTCCGGAACCGACACCTTATACGCCTCCGGAAGTGTAGTCTTCAAGCGACGCGGGGAATCGACAGCCGCGCCGACGAACGGCATCACGGGCCGGATGAAAGGTCGCGCACCAGCAGGTAGAGGAAGCGGTTGGCGTCGAAGAATGCCTTGATGCCGATGCGCTCGTCCCGGCCGTGGATCCGGACCTCGCCGTACTCCACGAACAGGCCGGAAACGCCGTAGGTGGGGATGTCGGCATTCCTGAGCCGCGACCCATCCGTGGCGCCGGCGCTCATCGTGGGGACCACCGGGACGCCCGGCCACATCGACTCCGAGACGCGCTGGATCGTGCGCATCGCCGGGGGCCTGCGGGTCGGAGGCCTCGCTCAGGCGGGGCTGGCCCCGCGCCTTGACCGACACCCGGTCCCCGGCCACGCGCTTCAGTTCCTGCAAGGACGAACGCGGGATCCTCGCCCGGAAACAGCCGGCAGTTGACGATGGCCTGTGCGCGTTGCGGCAACGCGTTGTCGGCGTGGCCGGCCTCGAGGCGGGTGGCGACGCAGGTGGTGCGAGCTGGGCGTTGTGGGGCCGGCGCACGCGCGCCAGCGCGGCGGCTCGTACGGCCGGCCGGCAGCGAGGCCTCAGGTCCTCGGCCAGCCGGCCGTCCTCGGTGCGGCGAGCCGCTCGAAAAATGCGCGCGTCACGTGCGAAGCGCGGCGGAAACTCGAACGTGCCAGGCGCGCCAGGCGGCCGCAAGTCGTAGATCGCGTTGTCGCGCCCGGGACCGAGCTGTGCCCGCCGGGGTTGGTCGCCTCAGGTGGAAGGATGAGGTACACCTTCTCGCCGATCTGCACGCCTGCTCGAAGGCCCTGCCGTTGCGCGACTGGCCGCCGCCGCCCTCGTTGAGCGCGAACTCGGCGTCGATCAGCTCGCGGTGGTTCGCAGCAGCCATGCGACGCCGTTGTGCGGCCCGCCTCTCCTCGTCGGCGGTGAGCGCGAGCATGATGTCGCGCTTCGGGCCTGTAGCCCGCTGTCGGTAGCGGATCAGGTTCGCGACGAAGTCGCGGCCATCGCCTTGTCGTCGAGGGCCCCGCCCGTAGAAATAGCCGTCGCCCTCGGTCAGCCGGAAGGGATCGAGCCGTCACCAGTCCTCCCGCTTAGCCTCCACCACGTCGAGATGGGCGAGCAGGAGGATCGGCCTCGCCCGCCGGTGCCGCGCAGTCGCACGACGAGGTTGCCCTTTCTCGGCGCGGGCTCGATCACCTGCACGTCGGCCGCGTCGAATCCCGCATCGAGCAGGCGCTTCGCCATCGCCCTGGCCGCGGCGGTGTTGTCGCCGCTCGGGTGGACCGTGTTGGTCTCCACCAGCTCGCGATAGATCTCTTGCGCCAGCTCCTCGTGCGGCGCCAGCGCCTGCGCCGGCAGGGCGAGCAGGAACAGGACCGGGGCGAGGGAGGCGATGCTCACCGCTTCCCCGGGAGCATGCCCTTCATGTTGCGCAGCATCTTGCCCATGCCGCCGGAGCGCATCATCTTCATCATTTTCTGCATCTGCTTGTGCTGCTTCAGCAGGCGGTTCAGGTCCTGGATCTGGGTGCCCGAGCCCTCGGTGATGCGCCGCTTGCGCGAGCCTTCAGCATGTCCGGGTCGCGCCGCTCCCGCGGCGTCATCGAGTTGATGATCGCCTCCATGCGCGCGAACATTTCGCTATCGACCTTCTGCTGCGCCATCTGCGCCAGCCCGCCCATGCCAGGAGCTTGTCGAGCATGCGCTGATGCCGCCCATGTCGCGCATCTGCTGCAGCTGCGCGGAAGTCCTCGAGATCGAAGCCCTTGCCCTTCTTGATCTTCTTCGCCAGCTTCTCGGCCTTGTCGCGGTCGAGCTTGCGCTCGGCCTCCTCGATCAGCGACAGGATGTCGCCCATGCCGAGGATGCGCGAGGCGATCCGGTCCGGGTAGAACGGCTCCAGGCATCGGTCTTCTCGCCGACGCCGAGGAACTTGATCGGCTTGCCGGTGACCCGCGCACCGACAGCGCCGCCCCGCCGCGCGAATCCGCGTCGGCCTTGGACAGGATCACGCCGGTCAGCGGCAGCGCCTCGTTGAAGGCACGCGCGGTCTGTGCCGCGTCCTGGCCGGTCATCGCGTCGACCACGAACAGCGTCTCGATCGGCTTGACGGCGGCGTGCAGGTCGCGGATCTCCTGCATCATCTCCGCATCGATCGCGAGCCGCCCCGCGGTGTCGACGATCAGCACGTCGGGGAAAACTGGATGCGCGCCGTCTGCAGCGCGGCGCGCGCGATGTCCAGCGGGCGCTGTCCCTCGTGGCTCGGCACGGGAAAAGCCCACGCCGACGCTCTCGGCCAGCGTCTCGAGCTGGCGGATCGCCGCCGGCCGGTAGACGTCGGCGCTGACCATCAGCACCTTCTTGCCCTTCTGTCCTTCAGACCAGCGCGCGAGCTTCGCCGCGCTGGTGGTCTTGCCGCTACCCTGCAGGCCGGCCATCAGGATCACCGCCGGCGGCGTGGTGGCGAGGTCGAGCGTCTCGTTGGCGGTGCCCATCGCGCGCTCGAGCTCGAGCTGCACGATGCGCAGGAAGGCCTGGCCCGGGCTCAGGCTCTTCATCACCTCCTGCCCGACCGCGCGCTCGCGCACCTGGTCGATGAAATCCTTGACCACCGGCAGCGCGACGTCCGCCTCGAGCAGCGCCTGGCGCACTTCGCGCAGCGTGTCCTTGATGTTGTCCTCGCTCAGGGTCGCCTTGCCGGCAACGCCAGGAGCTCTGAAAGGGCGTTCACTCAGGGTGTCGAACATGCTGCAGTCCGGGCCGCCGGCGGCGCTGAAAGGAGGAAATAGCGGCGACGGTATAGATTGCCGGGAGCGACACTGCCGCCCGCGCCTGTCCGGCCCACCACTGGATGCCGACGCCGCGTGCTTTCGATGACTACGGGTTCTGTCCGGACTCGCCGCCTGCCTCTTCTACCTGGCCAGCCTCGCGTCGCACCTGTTCGCCCTGCACGAGGGTCGCCGCAGCAGCGCTCGCTGCGCCTGCGATGCTGCTGGCGCTCCCGCACTGCTGCTGCACCTGCTGAGCTGGCTCGCCGAGGCAGGGTCACCGCGCAGGGTCTCCGACTTCGGGCTGGTTCAATGCCGCCTCGCTGTTCTTCTGGGTGGTCGCGGGCCCTGGCCTGGGGCGCCAGCTGGCGCCTGCCGGCTGTCCAACCTGCTGCTGGTCGTCCGCTCACGGTGGTCGCGGTGCTGTGCGCGCTGTTCCTGCACTCGCCTTACAGCGCCGCGGCAGGATCTGGGCTGGGTCGCATGGGGCGCTGCACATCCTGCTCTCGGTGCTCGCCTACAGCATCCTCGGCATCGCCGCGGTGCAGGCAGTGGCGCTTGTGGGCCTGCTGATCAACCGCCTCAAGCACCGCCGGCTGCACGGCGTCGTCGACGTGATGCCGCCGCTGCAGGACCATGGAATACCTGCTGTTCCGGCTGATCTGGACCGGCGAAGTGCTGCTCGCGCTGGCGATACTCACCGGCGCGCTGTTCCTCGAGAACATGTTCGCGCAGCACCTGGCGCACAAGACCGTGCTGTCCATCGTCGCCTGGCTGGTGTTCGCGGTGCTGCTGTGGGGCAAGCACCGCCTCGGCTGGCGCGGCCCCACGGCGGTCAAGTGGACGCTGACCGGCTTCGGCCTGCTGATCCTCGCCTATTTCGGCAGCAAGTTCGTGCTCGAACTGCTGCTGCAGCGCCCGGGCTGAGGGGAGCGCCGGACGGCCGGGTTGCCATGCTCCCGGTTTTCTTCACCATACGCATCCCGTCTAGCACCCCTGCGCTTGAACGATTCCTCGCTGGAATTGCTGCTCGGCATCCTGCCTGCTGATGTCGGCTTTCTTCTCCGCGTCCGAAACCGGGATGATGTCGCTCAACCGCTACCGGTTGAAGCACCTGCGCAAGAACCATCGCGGCGCCCGCCTTGCCACACGGCTGCTCGACACGCCCCGACCGCCTGATCGGGCTGATCCTGATCGGCAACAACCTGGTCAACATCCTCGCCCGCGATCGGCCACCGTGATCGCGCTGCGGCTGTTGGGCGACGCGAACGGGTCGCGATCGCGACCGGTGCGCTGCATGGTGCTCATCCTCGTCTTGCGAAGTGACGCCGAAGACGCTGGCCGCGCTGCACCCCGAGCGCATCGCCTTCCCCGCCGCCTACGTGCTGAACGCGCTGATGTACGTGCTGTACCCCCTGGTGTGGTGCATCAACCAGGTCACCAACGGCCTGCTCAAGGTGCTGGGAGTCAACCCCGACAAGAGGCCCGAGGAAGCGCTCAGCTCCGAGGAGTTGCGCACCATCGTCGGCGAGTCCGGTCCGATGATCCCGCCGCGCCACAAGCGCATGCTGCTGAACATCCTCGACCTGAGGAAGTGACGGTCGACGACATCATGACCCGCGCGACGAGATCCGCGGCATCGACGTCGAGGAGGACGACGCGCAGACATCGAGGCATTGCGCGCGAGCGAGCACACACGCCTGATCCTCTACCGCGAGGACAATCGGCAACATCCTCGGCATACTGCACCTGCGCACGGTCAGCCTGTTCCTGAACGGCGACCCCTGGACCGCGAGGCGATGCAGCGCACGGCCGCGGACCCCTATTTCGTGCCGGAAGGCACGCCGCTGAAACGCAGTTGCTGAACTTCCAGAAGCTGAAGCGGCGCATGGGCATCGTGGTGGACGAGTACGGCTCGGTGCGCGGGCTGGTCACGCTCGAGGACATCCTCGCGGAGATCGTCGGCGAGTTCACCTCGCATCAGCGACCAGTCGCCGGAGATCGTGCCGCAGCCCGACGGCAGCTTCGTGATCGACGGCGCCACCGCGATCCGCGACATCAACCGCGCGCTGCACTGGGAACTGCCGATCGACGGCCCGAAGACGCTGAACGGCCTGATCCTCGAGAAGCTCGAGGACATTCCCGAGCCCGGCGTCACGGTCGTCATCACGGGACACGCGATCGAGATCATGCAGACGCAGAACCGAATGGTGAAAGTCGTCCGCATCCGCACCGGCGCCGAGGCTCCGGAAGCAGCGGCCGCCTAGCGCAACGGCGGGAACGCCTCTCCGGTCGCGTACTTCGCGACGAAGCGCCGGTCGATCCGGTCCTTCCACCGCCATACCCAGCCGCCCTCGAACGACAACGGCCCCCAGGCGCCGATCGCACGACGCCCGCCGGTGGCGAGCAGCGCCAGGAATCTCGGCGAAGTGACGTTCGCCTCGAGCGTGCCGCCACCGAGCGCGGCGCGCAGGTTCTTCGCCAGCACCGGCCCCGCGCGCACCGCGAACACTCCCGCCTTGGCGCGCGGGTTCGCGACCGACGTCGCGCAGTCGCCCGCGCCGAACACCTCGGGGTGCGAAATGGATTGCATGAAGTCGTTCACCGCGAGGAAGCCACGTGCATCGGCCTGCAGTCCCGAGGCCGCGATCCAGGCGTGCGACCCGGCCCCGGCGGACCAGAACGTGGCATCGGAGGCGAAGGAATTGCCACCGGCCAGCCGCACGAAATCGGCGCCGACCTCGGCCACCGGGCTCTTCACGTGCAATCCGACGTCGCCCTTCCTGAGGACGCGGCGCAGGCGCGCGCGCACCGCGTCGCTGTATTCGGGAAGAGGCGCCTGCGTATCGGTGATGATGCGCACGTGAGGCGCGGCCGCGCCCATCGCCAGCTGCAACCGGTACTGCATCGCGAGCGCGAGTTCCACGCCGGCGGCACCCCCTCCCACCATCGAAACGGCGCGCACCCGCCCAGCCAGCGCGCCCTGGTGCACGCGCTCCCACCCTGCCAGCAGGTTCTCGAGCGGCCGCACGACGATCGCGTGTTCGGCCACGCCCGTCGCCTTGGCGAAAAAGGGTTGCGGCCCGACGTCGATGGACAGGACGTCGTAGGGCACCACCGTGCCGTTGGCGCAGATGACCTCCTTCATGCCGGTGTTCACGAGGACACCGGAGGTCTGCAGGAAAGAGGCATGGGCGCGCGACGCAAGGTTGATGGAGGTCGATCGTGCAGTCCTCGATCCGGTAATGGCCGGCGATGACGCCCGGCACCATGCCGGAATACACCAGCGCCGGGCGCGGGTTGATGAGCGTCACGCTGCCCGCCTCACCGGCCGGCTCGCCGAGAAGCCGCAGCACCTCGACGTGGGCGTGGCCGCCGCCCAGCAGGACCAGCCGCTTCAAGGCCGCGCCTTCCACGTGAAGTCGCCGAACCATGCGGTGGCGGTCTCGTTCGTCTGGTCGGTGTCATTGCCGGCCGCGATCCCGGTCACCGCCGGCGTCGGGCCCGGATGCCCGGCGCCGAACGCGGCCTGGAAATCGGCATCGAGGTCGCGCGACTCCGTCACCCATTTGCCGGCCTCGCCGTTGCCGCTGCGCAGGACGATGGTGCGCACGCGGTCGCTGTAAGGGCTCCAGCGGCTGGTGCCCACCGGCAGGCGGTTGTCCCAGACATAGCATAGCGACGCGGCCGGCATGTCCACGCCGTAGATCGCCTTGCCGAGCTTCATCTTCGCGCGATCGACGAAGGAGAGCTGGTCCGCGGGCACGTCGAACATCACATAGACGCGCGCAGCGTAATCGTCGCCCGGCTTGGTATTCGTGTCGGCTCCCGCGATCACGCGGTCGATCTTCCAGCGCCAGGTGAGCATCGGGCGCGTGCCCATGCCGGCGTGCATCGCGAACCCGGCGGTGCCGACTGCCGACTCGGCATGCGCGCGCAACACCACCCGCCCCTCGTCCTCCACCAGCGTGAGTTCGGTCTGCCTGCGATCGGGCAGCATCAGCGGCTTCCAGCCCGCCGGCAGTTGCGTGCCGGGTGCTGCAACCGAGAACGGCGCAATCGGCGGTTCTGCGCGCGTCGCCGCGGCGAGGGCGCCCAGCAGTGCCGCGCAAAGCGCCATGCGCCTCAACATGCGAGCGCTGCCGGCAAGTGGGCGAGGTCCTCGGGACGGTCGAGGTCCCAGAGCGGCGGCAGCTCGCGCCATGAGAGGCCGGCGGCGCGCAGGCGTTCGCGCGTCTGCTGCCCATCAGTGAGCTCACTGCCCCATTCGATGTCCCGTGAACACCGCTTCGCGCGCCGCGTCCAGCCCGGCGCGCAGGCCGACCAGCACATAGCCGCCGTCCTCGGCCGGCACGAACACCGCATCGGAGGCTTGAGCCAGCCACGCAGACGCGTGCGCAGGTCGCGCGAAGGCGGGGCATCCAAGCAGAGGATGCGCCGAGCCGCAGGAGCGTGCCCCGAACGAGTGCGCGCCATGCGCTCGCCCAGGTCGCCGCCGCGCGCTCGTGCAGCGAGACGCCGTCGCCTCGGCGCACGACTCGCCGAAGGAAGAGCCCGCACCGGCGCGCACCAGAGGTCCACGGGCCCCAGCGCGCCGCCGCCGCGACCCGAAAGGGCGACGCACGAGCGTGGCGTGCAACTCCGCCGCATCCTCCGCGCCCAGCAGGGGAATCAGGCGCGTCTTGACCTCGCCCGGCACCGGCGCCTTGGCGAACACGGCGACCGCGCCCGCTATGCGCCGCCGCAGCCGTGCCATAGTAGGCGGCGAGGCGCGCCGGATCGGCGCCGAAAAAGTAGGCCAGGCGCAGCCGCCACATCAGCAGGACGGTGCGCAGCGGGCCGTGGCTCTCCCAGCGGCGCGGCCGGACGTGGCGACCTTCGCGCAGGCACAGCGGCGGGCCGAGATACGCTTCAGGCGCGGAGAAGGCGATGTCCTCCATCAGCGCGATTCCGGGAAGCCTCCCGCGGCATCGAAGGCCGCGCGCGTCACGAACATCGCCTGGTCGCCGGTGGCGATGCCGGTGAGGCGCGAGCGCGAGTTCATCATCGCGGCACGAGCGCAAGCAGCGGCGAGCGGCCGTCGATCGCGCACGTCGAAGCGTCCCCAGGCGCGCGGCTCGCTCGAGGCCTCGCGCATCAGCGCCGTCGGCGCCTTCGGGCAGGCGCGTAGTCGGCGTGCAGGAACAGAGCGTTTCGCCGTGGCCGCGCGCGCCGGCGTTCATCTGCCGCGCGCGGCCGCGCGGCGCGGCAATGACCCGGTCGGCAAGCGGTGCGGCGAGCGCTGCCCGTGTCGTCGCTGCTGCCGCCATCGACGACGATGATTTCCGCGCCGCGCTGGCGCAGGGGCGGCAGCGCGGGCGAGCGAACGCGGCGATGCCCGCCGCCTCGTCGAGCACGGGGATGATGATGGACAGGCGCCCACGCCTCGATTATCCCGTGAGGAGTCCGGGCGGAGTCGGCAGGGGAGTGTACCCTTATGTTAGCGGGCGTCGTTCAGGCGACCAGTCGTAATCCAGGTACGCGATCGGCCTTGCCGTTCGGCGACGAGCTTGCGGTCCTCCGGCTGTCGGCGAGGAGGTCGCATAGCGCGCGAAAAAATGCTCGCGCGACGTGACCGGCCGCGTTGCCGCAGCCCCTGTAGCCGCTGGTCCAGTCCTCCTTGAACCAGTTGAAGATCTCCGAGACTTCCAGCTTCCGGCTGCGGCGTTGTAGCGGTTGCGCGTGCGGTCGGACAGGAAGCGCCGCGCCTGCTCCTCCAGTTGCGCGTCGAGGCGCTCGGCGACAAAGGCCTCCTCGCGCAGCATCGGGCAGCCGATCGAGGCGCAGTTCACCGCGAAGTGCACGCGCGGCTCGTCGTAGACGCCGGGCTTGCGCAGCATCTCGTGCTCGATCTTGTCGAGGGAGGACTCGCGGCCGAGCAGCGTGAAGAACTTGTCCTTCCAGGGGTTGTCGAAGACGTTGCCGAAGTCGCGGATCGATTTGAGGTCCGGATAGCGCGTGAGGATCATCTCGACCGTGTAACGCGTTGTAGGCATTGATCAGGAAGGCCATGCTGCTCGGGCTTGGTCCAGCCGGCGAATTCGGCCTTCGGTGACTTTCGAAGCTGCGCGAGGTAGGCCTTGAGCGCGGCGCGGTCCTTCGCCAGGTCGGCATAGCGCACCTGCGAGGCCTTGCCGCCATCCGCGACTCACGTGCTTCTTCAGCAGCGCGTCCCAGGCGGCGTGTGTGTGGTCGAACTGGGCGAAGGCCGGGGCGCGGCAGGAGCGCCAGTGACGGCGAGCGAGGAGACAGTGCGTGCGTCATCGCGTCACTCCGGAACGGAACTGTATCCGGAAGGTATACTTCGCCCGGACGCCAGCTGCGTCGTCAGTGGCCCGCCGCGGGCTGCGTAGTGCGGCCGCTTGTCCGCCAGGTCAGCGCGCAACACTTGCGCGAGCACGCTGCCGAAGCCCGCCGCGCGCCCAGCGTCCAGGCTGGAACGCATCGAGGAATGCCATTTGGCCGTGCGTGAGGTCGGCGCTTCCAGACCCGGCCGCGTACTTGTTGGCTTCGGCCAGCGTCGGGTAGATGTGGATGGTGCCGAGGATCTTGTTCAGTGCCGAAGCCGTGCTTCATCGCGGCGACGAACTCGGCGATCAGGTCGCCCGCATGCTCGCCGACGATGGTGACGCCGAGGATCCGGTCCTTGCCCGGCACGGTGAGCACCTTGACGAAGCCGTGCGCCTCGCCGTCGGCGATGGCGCGGTCCAGGTCGTCGATGCCGTAGGTCAGACCTCGTGGGCGATGCCCTTTTCCTTCGCCTCCTTCTCGTTCAGGCCGACGCGCGCCACTTCCGGGTCGGTGAAGGTGGCCCACGGGATCACCGAGTAGTCGACGTGGAATTTCCTGAAGCCGCCGAACAGCGCGTTGACCGCGGCGTACCAGGCCATGTGCGCCGCGGTATGGGTGAACTGGTAGGGCCCGGCGACGTCGCCGCAGGCATAGATGTTGGGGTAATCGTCTGCAGGAACTCGTTGACCTCCACCGTGCGCGTTTTGGTCACCGGGATGCCGAGTTCCTCCAGCCCGTAGCCGGCGGTATTCGCGACGCGGCCGACGGCGCACGAGCAGCTCGTCGAAGGCGATGCGTCTTCTCGCACGCCGTCGCTTTCGACGACCAGGCACCTTCTCGCCGTTCTCGACCGCGCACATCGCTTCGCCTTGTGGTCGACCAGCACCTTGACGCCTTCGGCCTCGAACTTCTCCATGCACCATCGCCGAAACCTCCGGATCCTCGCGCATCATGATGCGCGGCAGCATTTCGACCTGCGTGACCTGGGCGCCGAAGCGCGCGAAGCACTGCGTCGAGTTCGCAGCCGATCGGGCCGCCGCCGAGCACCACCAGGCGCTGCGGCAGTTTGCGCAGGTCCCACACGTGTCCGAGGTCAGCGGATTGACATTCCTCGATGCCGGGAATCGGCGGAACGAACGGGCGCGCGCCGGCGGCGATGACGATGTTGCGGGTGGTGAGCGCTGTTCGTCGCCATCGTCCGGCGTCATCTCCACCGTCCAGGGCGAGATGATCTTCGCCGTGCCCTGCACGGCACTCGACGCCGAGCGCCGGTGTAGCGCTCGACCGAATCGTGCGGCTCGATCGTCGTCACCACCGGCTGCACGCGCTCCATCACCTCGGCGAAATCGAATCGCGCGACTGGCCGAGCTGATGCCGAACTCCCTGCGGCGGCTCATGTGCGCGAGCAGCTTGGCCGAGCGGATCAGCGCCTTCGACGGCACGCAGCCGGTGTTCAGGCAGTCGCCGCCCATCCGGTGCTTTTCGACCAGCGTGACTTTGGCCTTCACCGCGGCGGCGATGTAGGCGGTGACCAGGCCCGCCGAGCCGGCGCCGATCACCACCAGGTTGCGATCGAAGCGCGCCGGCCTGGGCCACGTCGCGTAGACCCTGCGCGCCTTGATGCGCGTCGACGATCTTCTTGGCGACCAGCGGGAACAATGCCGAGCAGCACGAAGGCGCCGATCAGCCCGGGCGAAAGGATGCCCGACAGCGAGTGATCTGCGCCAGTTGCGTGCCGGCGTTCACGTAGACGACCGTGCCCGCGAGCATGCCGAGCTGGCTGACCCAGTAGAAGGTCCGGGTCCGCATCGGCGTCAGACCCATCACCAGGTTGATCACGAAGAACGGAAACGCCGGCACCAGGCGCAGCGTGAACAGGTAGAACGCGCCTTCCCGGGCGATGCCGTCGTTGATGGCCTTGAGCTTGTCGCCGAACTTCGCCTGCACCCAGTCGCGCAGCAGGAAGCGCGAGGCCAGGAAGGCCAGCGTCGCGCCGATGCGAGGAGGCGAAGGACACGATGACTGGTGCCCCACGACCAGGCCGAAAAGGGCGCCGGCCGCCAGCGTCATGATCGCGGCGCCCGGCAGCGACAGCCCGGTGACCGCCACGTAGAGCGCCGAAGAAGATCGCGCCGGTCTGCGAGCGGGTTGGCGCGGTAGTAGGCGTCGATCGCCGCCTGCTGGCTCTTGAGATAGTCGAGGCTGAAAGTAGCGGCCCAGGTCGAAGGCGAAGAACGCCGCCGATCAGCGCCACGGCAGAACGACAACGATAAGCTTCTTTTCATGCTGCTCCCTGCTGATGAGACGGATACGCCGTCCGGCACTATCTGGATGCGCGCTTGCGTTTGCGAATAATCGGGGTGACGGGGGCTTCGGCGTTGCGCCGCGCCTTCATCGCTGCCGCTGCTGAGGAACTCGGTGCGCAGGTCGACTGTCTGGCGCACGCCGATGTCGTCATCGTGCCGCTCAAGCCATTGTTTCGCCATCTCGCGCCCGCAGTAGCGCAGGTTGGTCAGGAATCCCCATTCGGTGCAGACCTTGCTGGCGGAGGCGACAGATCGGCCAGCGCTTCATCCGCCCGCAGCGAGTGGATCGGCACGTACTTCATCTGGTCGCGATACTCTTCCTTCAGCCAGCCTTCGTCCAGCAGCTTCTGGACGAAGGCGACCGCGCGCAATTCCTTGATCAGCGAGGAGTTGAAGCTGATCTCGTTGACCCGGTTCGTCGATCTCGTGCGCAGCGCGGCGGGCCTCGCGGTGGATCGGGTTGATGTGCACGATCAGCACGTCGGGCGTATCGGTGTCGTAGAACAGCGGGAACAGCACCGGGTTGCCCATGTAGCCGCCGTCCCAGTAGTGCTCGCCGTCGATCTCGACCGCCTGGAACAGGAACGGCAGGCAGGCCGATGCCAGCACCGCATCGGCGGTAAGCTCCCGGGTGCTGAACACGCTGCACGTTGCCGGTCCGCACATTGGTGGCGCAAAGGAACAGCTTGGTGCACTCGCAGGCCTGCACGCGCGAAGTCCACCAGTTCCTCCAGCAGCTCGCGCAGCGGATTGAAGTTGATCGGGTTGAGCTGGTAGGGCGAGAATGCTGCGTCAAGGATTTGAACATCTGGAAGCCGAAGCGAGTTGTCGGCGCCGCCATCGAAGGCCGGTCACAGGGCGCGTCCACCGGGCAGCATCGATCCCGCGAGCGAAACCGGTTCCAGAAATCGTGCAGCGCGGCCGGGCGCCGTCGGCCCGCCGGTCATCCGCCCTAGGCGAGACGACCGCGTTCATCGCCCCGGCGCTGGTGCCGCAGAGGCCGTCGAACTCGATCCGCCCGTCCTCGAGCAGCCGGTCAAGCACGCCCCAGGTGAAAGCCCCATGCGAGCCACCGCCCTGCAGGGCGAGGTTGACGCGCTTCTTCGGCGCGCCGCCGCGGGCGGTGGATGCCTTGCGTTTCGGGGTGCGGCGGGCCATGGGATCAGCGCGCGTTCCTGACTTTCGACACGGGGGCTCCTGGGGTGTGGGCGGACTGGCACTCCCGGGTAGTCGGGGAGCAGGCAGCCTTTCTTACAGCCGATCACAGGATAGCAGCCGAGGGCCCGCCCCCGCGCCCCATCGCCGGGAGGTAGTGGCCGGCCATCTGCTCGCGCAGCGCGCGCTTCGCGCGGTGCACCATGATCCAGAGGTTGTTGGCGCTCACCTTGAGCTGGCGGCAGGCCTCGCTGGTGTCCCGCCCCTGCACTTCGCAGAGCAGGAACGCGGCGGCCTGCTTCTTCGGCAACGTGCCCAGCCCGGCCGCAAGGTCGCGCAGGAGTTCCCTGCGCTCGGCGGCTCCCGAGGCATCTTCGGTACTCGAGGCATCCCAGAGTGTCGCCACCGCCTGCGCGGAATGGCTGGATTCTTCTTCCCCGTCGATGCCGTCCTCGGCACGATGCGCCCGCTCCCGGATGCGGCCGCGCACGTGGTCGGCAATCTTGTGGCGCAGGATCGACGTCATCCAGGTGCGCAGCGTGCTGCGGCCGTCGAAGCCCTGCTGGCTGGCGAGCGCGGCGGAAAGCGTTTCCTGCACGAGGTCGTCGACGACATCGGATTCGTGGAGTTGCGCGGCTGCGTAGCGGCGCAGGTAACGGACCATCTCGTCGAGTTCAGGGGCGGGCATCGAGCGCAGCGTGTTCATCTTGGCTCCAGGGGTGGGCGGGTTCATGGAGCGCAGTCTGGCCGGCAGTGCGCCCGCGGAAAATCCGGAAAAACACGCACAGCCTTGTGGAAACTACGTACGCGCCGGCGGCCGCAAGGCCCTACACTTCGATGCCATGGATGCCTTCACGCCCCGCTGGATCGCGCATACGGCAGCGCTGGCCCTTGGCTGGTGGCTTGCCGGCGCGCTCGCACTGTGGACGTTCCCGCTGGACGGTGCCTTTGCCACCGCGTGGCCGGCTTCCGGGCTCGCGCTCGGCGCGCTGCTGGTGTGGGGACGGGGACATTGGCCGGGCATCGCGATCGGCAGCCTCGCGCTCGGCATCGGCGCCGGGCTCACCCCCACGCAGGGCGTGACCTATGCCATCGGCAGCAGTCTCGAGGCCTGGCTTGGAGCGACCTTGATCCTGCGTTTTTCCGGCCCGCAGCCCGGGCTGGGCCGGCTTCGCGACGTGCTGGCGCTCGTCGGCTGGGGGGCGGTCGCCGTCACCGCCGCGGCCGCGGTCACCCTTGCCTTGCAAGCGCAGTCGCCGTTGCGGTCGCCGAATCCCATGCAGGTAATCGAGCCGTTGGCGGTATGGCTCGGGCACGCGATCGGCGTGCTGCTGGTCACGCCGGTGATTCTCGCCTTCGCCCACGGGCAGTCGCCTTCGCAGCTGAAGTCTCGGCCGTGGGAGGCGCTCGCGCTCGTCGTCGTTGCGGTCGCGGTGTTCGCGACGGTGTTCACCAACATGTCGAAGGCGCTCACGGTGAATCCCGTGCCGTACCTGATCTTTCCCGTGTTCTTCTGGGGCGCGCTGCGCTTCGGCGCGCGGGAGGTGAGCGCGCTGGTGCTTGTCGTGGGCTCGGCGGCGGTGGTCGCCACGAGCCTCGGCCACGGCCCGTTCGCCGAGGGCAGGCAAT
Source organism: uncultured beta proteobacterium (assembly GCA_963849005.1). Taxonomy (GTDB): domain Bacteria; phylum Pseudomonadota; class Gammaproteobacteria; order Burkholderiales; family Usitatibacteraceae; genus CAWKGC01. The sequence goes on from CAWKGC010000028.1 coordinate 33,950, forward strand.
TGCAGAACCTCATCTCGCTCTACCTCTTCCTCGCCATCGCGGTGATCCCGACGCTGCTGCTCGCCGCCACGCTCGAGGAGCGCCGTCGTGCCGAGCAGCTGTCGCGGCAGCACCTCGAGCAACTGGCGCACGTGACACGCGTCTCCTCGATGGACGAGATGGCGAGCGCCATGGCGCACGAGATCAACCAGCCGCTTTCGGCGATCGCCACCTTCACGCAGGCTTGCCTGCGCCTTCTCGCGCACGAGAACGTCGACCACAAGGAGCTCTCCGGCGCGATGCAGCGCGTCGCGAGCGAAGCGGACCGCGCCGGGGAGATCGGGCGGCGCATCCGCCGCTTCGTGAAGAACGAGCCGGGACAGGCGATCGCGGTGGACCTGAATTTCCTGGTGAACGAGGTGATCCGCCTCGCCCAGGCCGACGCACGCCAGTCCCGGGTGCAATTGCTCACGAGCCTGCAGCCCGACCTGCCCAGGCCCGCCGCGGACCCGATCCAGGTGCAGCAGGTGCTCCTCAACCTCGTGCGCAACGCGATCGAGGCGCTGAACACCGCGGGCAGCGCGCGCCGCGAGGTGACCATCACGACAGCCTCCAGGCCGAAGGCGGTCGAGGTGACCGTGACCGACAGCGGCCCCGGCGTGGCCGACATCGAGCGCGCCTTCGAGCCGTTCTATTCCACCAAGGCGGAGGGCATGGGCATAGGACTCGCGATCAGCCGTTCGATCATCGAGGCGCACGGCGGCAGGCTGGGCGGGCAGTCGAGCCCGGGGCACGGCGCGACCTTCAAGTTCACCCTGCCACTCGACGAGGCGACCACGTGACGACCACCGGCATCCCCACCGTCTGCATCGTCGACGACGACGACGCCGTGCGCGACAGCCTCGCGTTCCTGTTCAAGTCCGTGCGCCTGAGGAGCGTTTCCTTCAACAGCGCCGGTGCGCTGCTCGCCGCGCTGCCGATCGCCGCGCCCGCCTGCGCAGTGGTCGACGTGCGCATGCCCGGCATGAGCGGCCTCGACGTGCAGCGCGAACTGAACCGCCGCGGCGCGATGATTCCGATTCTGCTCATCACCGGCCACGGCGACGTGCCGATGGCGGTGCAGGCAATGAAAGACGGCGCCTTCGAGTTCCTGCAGAAACCGTTTCGCGATCAGGAACTGATAGACGGCATCAACCGCGCGTTGCAGAAGGACGCGGAAAACCGTCAGGTGCTCGAACGCAACGCCGAAGTGAACCGCCGCATCGCAACGCTGACGCCGCGCGAGCGCGAGGTGATGAACATGGTCGTGGACGGCCGCGCGAACAAAGTCATCGCGATCGACCTCGGCCTGAGCGAACGCACCGTCGAAATCCATCGCGCGCGCGATCATGGAGAAGATGGCGGTGCGCTCGCTTGCCGAACTGGTGCGGGCGGCGATGTCGCTGGACGGCGCGCGCGGCTGATTCAGGCGGCGCGGGCCTGCGACCGGTCGCCTGAAAGCGCGGGCCCTGGGTGATGCCGGGGACCAGTAGGAGGCGTGCGCTGTCGCTGCCCGGCGGCCACTGGCGCAGGAACTGCGCGCGCGCCAGTCGGGCCCCCTCGCGCTGCTCCACGGCGAGCGCGTCGATGTGCACGCTCGCCTGCCACGAGGCCGTGGCGCCGCGCCGGCCCGGCGAAGGGGCGCCCCGGGCGAAACGCGCGTGATCAGGCCGGGGGGCCGTCACCGGCGAAGTTGGGCATGCCGGCCGCGCCGTTGTTCAGCACTCAGCGGGGCGGGGTGCACACGGGGTCGCGCCGCGGCAGGCGCTGGAACACCGGCAGGCAGGTGTGGCTGCAGGCGAAGGCATCTCGACCTGCGCTGCGATCGAACACGCTGCTGCTACCGTGTCGCGGTGCGCGGCGTCTTGCCTAGGTGCTCGGCCGCGAAGTCCAGCTGGCGAGCGACTCCGCGTCGCCGTGCACGATGCTGTCCAGGCGCATCGGGCCCACGTCCACTACGCAGCCGCATCGGCAAGCGGCGGCCAGTGCGCGGCGCAGATCTCGGAACAGCTGCGCGCCGTCTCGCGCAGTGCGTTGCAAGGATGCGGTTGCTGCGCTCGACCACGTCTACGTCGCCCACTCCAGGCGGGGTAGGCGTACCCGCAGCCGTTGTCGCCCCCGCCTTCATCGGCGAGTTCGGTCTCGACGTTGCCGCGCAACGCGTGGAAGCGCAGCACCGCGCGTGCTTGATAGCGTTCGAAGGCACCCCGGGGGATCGACGTCGAACCAGTGGAAATCGCCGTTGAAAGCGATCGCCGACCGCGCCGCGTCTCGGCGCCGCCATGGCGCTCGATCGCCTCGAGCGCCTCGACATTGCCGTACAGGCCGCCGACCACATAGAGCGTGTCGGCGACGAGTCTCGGGCCGGCGGTCGAAGACGCGCGGCGGGTAGCGGTAGTCGATCGGGCAGGCGCGGCCCGGGATCGCCGCGCGGCGACCGTTCGGTCGCGCCGCTCAGGCCGAGCGCGCCGCCGCAGCTCGAGCCTTGCCCCGCGGTGCAGCCGTAGCAATGCCCGCTGACGCGGATCGGCCGACCGTCGAGCGACGCATCCAGCAGGTCGTGCAGGTGCGGCCGCGTGGCATCGCCGGCCAGCGGCAGGCCCAGCATCTGGTTGAAGTCGCAGTCGTAGGCGTGGCCCTGCCAGTCGATGCTGACGAGGTCGCGGCACATCACGTGGTCGAGGTTGTCGTCGCGGTGGTTGTCGCGCAGCAGCGTGAGATAGCGGTCGAATTCGCCCTTCGATTGCAGCCACGAGCCGAAGCGCTGCACCGGCATGTTGGCCAGGGTGTAGAGCTGGTTGAACACGATGCCGTGTTCCTCGCCAAGGCGGCGCTTGTAGTCGGCCTCGAGCGCGTCCTGCGCGGCAGGAAGGCACCGCCGGGGTTGTAGACGAGGTTGAGCAGCAGCCCGCTGCCGGCGACGCCGAAGCCCAGTTCGTTCATCCGTCGCAGCACGCGGATCGAGGACGCGAACACGCCGTCGCCGCGCTGGGTGTCGACATTGGTCTCGGTGTAGCAGGGCAGCGACGCCACCACCTCGACGCGCTGCGCGGCGAGGAACCCGGGAACCCAGATCGTAGCCTTCGTGTTCGGCCACCGTGGGAATTGAAGCGATCCATCACGTGCAGGCCGCGCTCGCGCGCGCCGCCGCACCAGCCAGCGGAAGTGCGGGTTCATCTCCGGCGAGCCGCCGGTGAGGTCGAGCGTCGACGCGCTGGCGCCGGTTGCGAATTGCAGCGCCAGGGCGCCATGGTCTCGCGCGACATCAGCTCCTCGTTGCGCGTGGGGCCGGCATTCACGTGGCAGTGGATGCAGGCGAGTGGTTGCACAGGTAACCGAGGTTGAGTTGCAACGTGTCGAGGCGAACGCCGGCGACAGGGCGGGAAAGTCGGTCCTGGACAAGCAGGGGAAGCGTGGCGTGCATGGATCGGTGGCCCGAATCTGGTGGAAGGGATGATACGCAAAGCGCCTTGCGGCATCTGTCGGGGCAAGCACCCCCGCCCTTACAGGTCCGGCCGAAGTCGATAGACTGGCAGTCTCTAATCCGCCTGCCCCACCGCATCCAATGACCGATCCCTCCCAAGCCCCCGTGGTCGACGGCGCCCGCCTCGATTTCGCGGGCGAGATGAGCTACGGCGACTACCTCTGCCTCGACCAGGTCCTCGCCGCGCAGCGGCCGCGCTGCGCCGGACCACAACGAACTGCTTTTCATCGTCCAGCACCAGGCGAGCGAGCTGTGGATGAAACTCACGCTGCACGAGCTGGGCGCCGCGCGCGAGCATATCCGCGCCGGCAACCTGCAGCCCGCGTTCAAGATGCTCGCCCGCGTGGCGCGCATCCTTGCGCAGCTGAACCAGTCCTGGGACGTGCTCTCCACCTTGACACCGGCCGAGTACGCTTCGTTCCGTGGCGCGCTGGGCAGTTCATCGGGATTCCAGTCCTACCAGTACCGCCTGATCGAGTTCGTGCTCTGGGCAACCGCAACGCCGTGATGTTGGGGCCGCACCGCCACCGCGCCGACCTGCTGGCGCCGCTCGAGGCCGAGCTCGCGCGGCCCTCGCTCTATGACGAATCGATACGCATGCTCTCGCGCAGCGGATTTGCGGTCGCGGGCGCCGCATCGGAGCGCGACCTCGCGCAAAAGTGGAGCTTCGACGAGTCGGTCTGCCGCGCCTGGGTCGGCGTCTATCGCGATACCGCGAAGCACTGGGAACTCTACGAGCTCGCGGAGAAACTCGGTTCGACCTCGAGGACGCGTCCGCGGTGGCCACTTGCGCAGCGCGACCACGGTGGAGCGCATCATCGGCATGCAGCGCGGCACCGGCGGCACTTCGGGCGTGGCCTACTTGAAGCGCATGCTCGATGTGGTGCTGTTCCCCGAACTCTGGAAAGCGCGCGCGGACATCTGACCCATGGCGACCGAGACCGAACTCAAGCTGCGTCTGCCACCCGAAGAGGTGGCCGCATTGCGCGGCATCCCCTGCTCGCGGGAAAGCGGCCGCGCAGCCTGGCGGTCTACAACCTCTACTTCGATACGCTGGCGCTGGAGCTTTCGCAGCACGGCATGGCGCTCACGCTCAAGGCGCATCGGCGGGCGCTGGCTGCAGACCCTGAAGGCGGGCGCGAGCGCGGGCGGCGGCCTGCACTCGCGCAGCGAATGGGAATTCGCGGTGCCCGGGCCGGTGCTCGACCTCGCGCTTTTCGCCGATACGCCGCTTGCCGCGCTCGAGGATGCCGCCACGCTGCACACGCGGCTCAAGCCCGCCTTCACCGCCGAGTTCCGCCGGCTGGCATGGAAGCTCGAGCCGGAACCGGGGACGCAGCTCGAGCTCGCCCTCGACGTGGGCTCGGTGCGCTCCGGCACGCGAGAGGCCGCCATTTCAGAGATCGAGATCGAGGTGAAGAGCGGGCCTGCCGCAGCCGCATTCGCGCTCGCCGAACAACTGCAGGAATCGGCGCACCGTTTCCCGAGCGCCGTGAACAAGGCCGAAACCGGCTACCGGCTGTTCCTGCGCCGACAGGTCCGCCCGAGCAAGGCCCGGGCCACCGGCATCGACAAGTCGCTCGCGCCGCAGGAAGCCGCGCGGCGCATCGTCGCCTCCTGCCTCGCGCACCTGCAGGCCAACGAGACCGGCGCGCTGGCGAGCGCCGATCCCGAGTTCGTGCACCAGTTGCGCGTGGCCAACCAGGGCCGCTGCGCTCCGCGCTGCGCGTATTCCGCGATGCCGTCGACCCCGACTTCCTCGCGCGCGTCGCGCCCGACCTGAAGTGGCTGGGCACGGCGTTGGGCCATGCGCGCGATTGGGACGTGCTCGCCACCGAGACGCTACCGCCGCTCGCCGCCGCGTTCGACGATGCGGCCGTTTCCGGGGGCATCATCAGGGAAGCGGCGAAGCACCGCCGCGCCGCGCGCGCCACGATGCGGGAAGCCCTTGCCTCGCTTCGCTTCGCGCGGCTGTCCCTGGCGCTCTCACGCTGGACCGCGCTTGCCGAAGCGGCGCCGCTGGCCGCCGGGGCGAGCGCATCGCTCATCCAGTTCGCCTCGCGCGCCGTGCGCCGCCGCCATGCGCGCCTGCTCGAGACCGGCGCGCACTTGGCCGAGCTTGCGCCCGAGCAGCGCCACCAGTTGCGCCTCGATGCCAAGCGCCTGCGCTACACCGTGGAGTTCGTGGCGCCGCTGTTCAACAGCGACCGCGTCGACGACTACCTTGGGCAGCTGGAATCGATGCAGGAAACGCTGGGCGCGGCCAACGACGCGGTGGATGCGCGGGGCATGATCGCCTCGCTTGCCGCGCCGGAGGTGTTCCGCGCCTTCGCGCGCGGCTGGTTCCTCGGCCGTGTCGGCGACAGCCTCGTGCGTTCCGGCCGCTTGTTTGTCACGCTTGGCGAAGCGCGGCGATTCTGGAAGAGGGAGCCGGCGCCGGCCGCGCCGATCACGGATGGGGACTCCAACCTGTGAGCACTCTTCTTCCGGATTCCGGCGCGCCGCCCCGTCGCGACAAAGCGCCATTCCGCTCATCCCTGGCGGCGGTTGACCGGGCTCAAGCCGGGCAGCGCCCGACGTGGCAGACTCAACTCAGGTTTCCATTCGCGTGAGGCGGGACATGCGAACAGGGGCACTGGCATCGATGATTCCCATCGCACTAGGGGCATTCGCGCCCTGCGCCGAGGCCGCAGATCTTGAGCGCGGGCGCTCGCTTCAAGTATCGGGCTGCTCCGGTTGCCATGGCGAAAGCGTCCACGGGCGCGCCAAGCGCGTCGCCGGGTCGTTCGAGGAAATCACCGCCTGGGTAGCGCGGTGGGAGACGCGACGCTGGCCCTGAAGTGGGGCGCCGACGAGGTCGAAGACGTGAGCGCCTACCTGAATGCGACCTCCTACCGCTTCGCGTGCCCGCCGACGGTGTGCAAGGTGACTTCGATGCGACCGCCATCGGCGCGCCCTGGCGACGCCGGTTAGCGGCGGGGCTGCCCCTGCCGGAACGGGGCTCGGCCGGCGTAGTATGGATTGTCGACACGAGGACGGACATGCCAACCAAGGAGCACGATCAGGATGCCGTCAACGCGGAAGGGTCTATCACCGGCCGGGGGTCGAGCGCGAGTACCGTTCCGACACGCTCACCCGGGTCGAAGCGATCATCCTGCTCAAGTACCAGGCGGCGTTCGCCGGCCGCGACGTTCTCGACATCGGGGTCGGCACCGGGCGGACTTCGATCTACCTGGCGCCGCTGGCCCGCCGCTACGAGGGCGTCGAGTATTCGCCTGTGATGGTGGAGTACCTGCGCGTCCACCAGCCGCAACTTGCAGTGCGCCTGGCCGACATGCGCGACCTGTCGGCCTTTACGGATGCGACTTTCGATTTCGTCTTCGGCACCAGCAACGTCATCGACGCGGTCGGAGAGGACGGGCGCCGGCAGACGCTGCGCGAGTTTGCGCGCGTGTTGCGGCCTGGCGGCATGCTGGTCTTCTCGTCGCACAACCGCCATTACGCGCGCGCTCTCGAGGGCCCGAGACTGGCGCCCTCGCACAGCCTGGCCAGGCTTGCCCTCAACGCCTTGAGGTTGCCCCGCCAGTGGCGCAACCACGCGCGCCTGCGCGCGCAGCGGGAGGTTCACGCCGAGCACGCCTTGCTGGACGATCCGGGGCACGATTTACGGGTCTGCACTACTACTGTGAGCTCCCACTCCAGCGCGAACAGCTCGCCGCCGCCGGATGGAGCTCCTCGAGGTCGTTGATGTCGACGGGCGCTCGCTGGTGCCTGGCGAGCAGTCGCCACACAGCGCTTCGCTGATGTATGTGGCGCGCAAGCCGCGCGAATGATGAGGGACTTGCGCCTGGGGCCATGCGGCGCTGACCTGGGCAGCGCCGCAAATCTGGTGGCCTGGGACGGAATTGAACCGCCGACACAAGGATTTTCAATCCTCTGCTCTACCGACTGAGCTACCAGGCCGTTTTCGCGACGGTTCACGCCGGAAAGCCTGAAATTATAGCGTTTACCGCCTTCCTAAGCCACTCCCCCGGCCTGCCGTGATTGACTCGCGTCGTGGCCGCCGGGCCCGATGCCCGGCATGATGGGACGCTTGGGCATGAAAAAACTCCTCCCCAGCCTCGGCGGCCTCGCGGTGTGCATCGCCGGCGGCGCACTGTGCGCATGGCTGAAGACCCCGCTGCCGTGGATGATCGGGCCGCTTGGCGCAATGGCCATCGTCCAGTTCAGCGGCGGCAACCTCGAGGCGCCGCGCTTCGGCCGCGAGCTCGGCCAGCTGCTCATCGCCGTCACGCTCGGCCTGTATTTCACCCCGACGGTCTTTCGCGAGGTCATCGGGCACTGGCCGGTGATGCTGGCCGCCGCGATCGCCTCGATCGGCATCGGCTTTGCCAGCGGCAGCTTCCTGCAACGCGCGGCGGGCGTGGACCGCGCCACCGCGTTCTTCGGCAGCGTGCCCGGGGGAGCGGCGGAAATGGCGATATTGGGCGAGCGCTTCGGCGCGCTCACCGACCGCGTCGCGCTCGCGCATTCGATCCGCATCCTGATGGTCGTGACCATCGTGCCCGTGGCGATCACCGCCGCGGGATTTTCCGGCAGCCAGGACTACCGCCCGGTCACCGTGCCTTTCGATGCCGGCAAGCTCGCGCTCCTGTTCGCCGGGGTCGCCGGCGTGGGCGCGGTGGCGCGGCGATTCGGCGTGCCCAACGCCTACATGATCGGGCCGCTGCTCGCGACGATCGCGATCACCGCGCTGGGGGTCGAAACCTCGTCGGTGCCCACGCCAATGTCGAACGCCGGGCAGGTGCTGCTCGCCTGCGCGCTCGGTTCCCGCTTCCAGCAAAGCTTCGTCAGGCACGCGCCGCGCTTCGTCGCCGCGCTCATTCCCTCGGTGCTGCTCACGATCGCGCTCGCGGGCCTGCTCGCGCTGCTGCTGTCGTGGGTGAGCGGCGTTTACATCGGCACGATGCTGCTGGCCTGCTCACCGGGGGGCATCGCGGAAATGTCGATCACCGCCAAGGTGCTCAAGATCGGCGTGCCGCTGGTAACCGCCGCGCACGTCACGCGTTTCGTGATCGTGGTGCTGCTCACCGTGCCGATGTACCGCTTGGTCGCGAAGGAGCGCGGCGGCTAGTAGCGGCCGTGCTGCTTGTAGATGTAGTTGGTGAGCTCGGCCGCCTGCATGCTGAGCCGCCGCTGGATCGTGTGCACCACGCGCATGATGGCGCGCATGACGTGGTAGACGATGCGCGGGTCGGTGTCCAGCAGCGATTCCAGCCGCGTCCTTTCGAGCGAGTAGATGCTCGTGTCGCCCAGGGCGCGCAGCGCCGAATAGTGCGGCGTCCCGTCGATGAAGGACAACTCGCCCGCCAGGTCGCCCACGGTGATCACGTGCAGGTTCTGCCACTCGCCGGACGCGGGGTCGCGCCGCGACACGCCGAGCGCGCCGCTTATGACGCCATGCAGCCGGCTGTCGGACTGGCCTTCGGCACAGACGATCTCGCCGTCCTTCAGGTCGCGCAGCTCGATCAGGCCGGCGAGCACCTCGCACTCGGCATTGGACAGGTCTTTCGACAGGGCGGATCTTTTCAGGATTTCGAATGCGGGGGTGGCCATGATCGTCTCCTTCGGATCGCGGGCGATGAATCGATGTTAGCGAAGATGCCGCGCTCCGGTTTGCTTTCGCGCAAACCCGGTGGAAAGCGGCTTCCAACCTAGAACAGGCCGAGGACCCAGCCCGGGAACAAGGCCAGCAGGACCACCGGGACAAGGCACAGGACGCTGCGGCCGGCAACGCGGCGCGGCGCGGTCCGCGCCCGCCACGGCTTCCTGCGGGCTCATGAACATGAACTGGATCACGCGCAGGTAGAAGTAGATCCCGAGGTAGCTGCCGACGAGGCCGAGTACGGCGTAGGTGGTGTAGCCCGCCGCGATCACGTTCTTGAAGATGAGGAACTTGGCGATGAAGCCCGGGAACGGCGGGATGCCGGCGAGCGAGAGCATGGCCATGCCGATCGAGCGCGGCTAGGGCTCGCGGTGCCAGAGGCCCTTGAGGTTGTCCAGCCGGTCGCGCGTCGCATCGTCGCCGGGAGGGATCGCCGAGAAGGCGAGCAGGTTCATCAGGCCGTAGGCGAGCAAATAGAACACCACCGCCTGGAAGCGGCCGGGGCCGTCGCCGAGGAAGGCGTAGAAGAGGTAACCGGCGTGCGCGATCGACGAGTACGCGATCATGCGGCGGAAGCTCACCTGCTTCATCGCGGTGAGGTTGCCCCACACGATCGAGATGAGCGGCAGGATCGCGATCAGCGCGGCGGCCTGCCACGGCACAGCGGCCGTGGAAAAGAGCCGCGCGGCGGCGAGCAGCGCGCCCGCCTTGACGCGGTGGACATGTAGGCAGTCACCGGAATGCTCGCGCCCTCGTAGGCGTCGGGCGCCCAGGCATGGAACGGCACGATCGCCGCCTTGAGGAAGAAGGCGATCGTCACCAGCGCGACGCCCATCACCGCCATGGTGTCGTGCGAACCCAATGCCCGCGTGAAGGACGTGAGCGCCATCGTGCCGCTCGCGCCGAACAGCAGCGAGATGCCCATGAGAAGGGTGGCGCTTGCCGCCCCGCCGAGGACCAGGTACTTGAGCGCCGCTTCCACGCTTTCGGGACGCGTGAAGGCGATGAGGACCAGCACGTACACGGGCAGCGACATCAGCTCCAGCCCGAGGAAGAGCGTGAGGAAACTGTCGGAGGAGAGCAGCAGGCAGAAACCGTAGAGCGAGGACAGCAACAGGATGTAGAAGCGGTCGTCGGTGCGAAGTCGTCGCGCGACATCATCAGCACCGGGATGGAAAGCGCCAGCACGATCGATTTGGCGGCCGTGATCGCCGGATCACCGCGAACTGCCCCGGGAAGGGCGCGGCCGCGGCGCCCGGCAGAGTGCAGCCAGGCCGCGGCGGCGGCAGCGAGCGCGACGGCGACGAGCGAAAGCGCGCGCACCCCGCGCCGTCGCTCGGAGACGAGTGCCATCACGACCAGCGCGACGATCCCGGCGAGCAGGATGTGCTCGGGAAGCATCGCGGTGACCAGCAGTTGCCAGTTCATGGCGCGCTCCCGGGCAGGCGCGGCGTCGTGACCAGCTCACGGTACTGCTGGGCGGCAAGCTCGGTCTTCTGCATCGGGCCGTCGGGGAAGATGCCGAGGGCGAACACCGCCACCACGATCGCGGCGAGGATCAGGCGCTCGCGCGTGTCGAGGTCGGCGAGCGGCATGTGCGGCGCCTTGGCCGGGCCGAACAGGAACCGCTGGGCGAAGCGCAGCATGTACAGCGCGCCCAGCACCACGCCGCACACGGCGGTCACCGCCATCCACATCGGGAACGACGAACCCAGCTGGTATTGCGTCCACGCCGACTTGAAGGCGCCGAGCAGCACGAGGAATTCCCCGGTGAAGCCGCTGGTGGTCGGCAGCCCGATCGAGGCGAGCGTGAGGATCATGAAGAACACCGAGTACACCGGCAGCAGTTTCGCGATTCCGCCGTACGCGGCGAGCTCGCGCGTGTGGCAGCGCTCGTAGATCATGCCGACCATGAGGAACAGCCCGCGCCGCGATGAGGCCGTGGCTCACCATCTGGATCACCGCGCCCTGGATGCCGAGGATGTCAAGGCTCGCCAGCCCGAGCATCACGTAGCCGAGGTGGCTGATCGACGAGTAGGCGATGATCTTCTTGATGTCGTCCTGCACCAGCGCCAGGCAGGCGCCGTAGACGATGCTCACCACGGCGAGCGCCTGGATCAGCGGCGTGATCTCGCGCGTGGCATCGGGGAAGAGCGGGAAGCCGAGCTTCATGAAGCCGTACGTCCCCATCTTCAGCAGCACCCCGGCGAGTATCACCGAGCCCGCGGTCGGCGCCTCGACGTGCGCATCCGGCAGCCAGGTGTGCAGCGGCACCATCGGCACCTTGATCGCGAACGACAGCCCGAAGGCCGAGAGCAGCACCAGCTGCGTCGATAGCGGCAGCCGCGCGCCGTAGAGGTCGGCGAAGGCGAACGAGGTGATGCCGGTCGTCGCCTGCAGCGAGAGCACGAGGTAGATCAGCGCGGCGAGCATCAGGATGCTGCCGAACGCCGTATAGAGGAAGAACTTGAGGGTCGCGTAGATGCGCCGCTCGCCGCCCCAGATGCCGATCAGGAGGAACATCGGGATCAGCATCGTTTCCCAGAAGAGATAGAACAGGAACAGGTCCTGCGCGACGAAGGCGCCGAGCATCGCGAACTGGATCAGGAACACCATCGAATAGAACAGCTTCACGTCCTTCTTGATCGCGGTGAAGGCGCCGGCGACCACGAGCGGCCCCAGGAAAGCGGTGAGCGCCACCAGCAGGATGTTGTAGCCGTCGAGCCCGATCTGGTAGTACACGCCCCAGGCCGGGATCCACGCGGCCATGGTCTCGAACTGCAGGCCCGCGACGGTGGCGTCGAAGCGCTGGTACAGCCAGGCCGTGAGGACGAACTGCACGACCATGACCCAGAGCGAGACCTGGCGCACCATGCCCTCCTGCTTCGCCGGCGTGGCCGCGAGCAGCGCGATGCCGGCGAGCGGCAGGTACAGCACGATGTTGAGGATGGCCTGCTCAGGCATTGCCCACACTCCACAGGATGCAGGCCACGCTGCCGGCGAGCACCAGCAGCACGTAGCGTTGCAGGCTTCCGGACTGGAAGCGGCCGAGCACGCCCGCGCAGCGTTGCGCGATCGCCGCCATGCCGTTCAATGCCCCGTCGATCAGGAAGCGGTCGCCGAAGCGCAGGAACACGCGGTCGGAAATCCAGGTGAGCGGGTTGCCGAGGAAGCGCACGTAGAACTCGTCGACGAAGTATTTCCCGGCGAGCACGCGATGGATGCCCTCGAGGCTTGGGCGGATGGCCTTCGCGCGCGCCGCGTTGTTGCCGTAGAAGTACGCGGCGATCGCAATGCCCGTGACGGCGATGGCCACCGACACGTAGATGAGCGCATTCTCGAGGTGGTGCAGTTCGTGGCGCGCCTCGGGCATCGGCATCACCGGCTCGAGCCAGTGCGGGATCGCGATGAAGCCGCCGACCGCGGAAAGCACCGCGAGCACGATGAGCACGTAGGACATCGAGGGCGGCGACTCGTGGATGTGGTGCTCTACCTCGGGGTCAACGCGGGAGTCGCCGAGGAAGGTGAGCCAGAAGAGCCGCGTCATGTAGAACGCCGTGATGAGCGCGGTGGTCGCCATCACCAGCCACAGCAGCGTCGAGCCGCCGCGCGTGCTGGCGAACGCGAACCAGAGGATCTCGTCCTTGGAGAAGAAGCCGGAGAGCGGCGGGATGCCGGCGATTGCAAGGGTCGCGATGCCGAAAGTGAGGAAGGTGATCGGGATCTTCCTGCCGAGCCCGCCCATCTTGTGGATGTCCTGCTCGCCCTGCAGCGCGTGGATCACGCTGCCCGAGCCGAGGAACAGGCAGGCCTTGAAGAAGGCGTGCGTGGTGACGTGGAAGATGGCCACGCCGTACGCGCCGACGCCGAGTGCCACGAACATGAAGCCCAGCTGCGAGAGCGTGGAATAGGCAAGCACCTTCTTGATGTCGTTTTGCGCAATCGCGATGGTCGCGGCGAAGAACGCGGTCGGCAGCGCCCACCACGACGATCGCCTGCGAGGCGGCCTCGGCGTGCAGGTACACGCCGTTCAGGCGCGCCGACGAGGTACACGCCGCCGGTGACCATGGTCGCCGCGTGGATCAGCGCCGAGACCGGAGTCGGGCCCGCCATCGCGTCGGGCAGCCACACGTGCAGCGGGATCTGCGCCGACTTGCCGCAGGCGCCGATGAACAGGAGGATTCCCAGCAGGCTCGCCGAGACCGCGCGGCGTGGCGCCGCCCGCGTAGGCGGCGTTGATCTTGTCGAAATCGAAGGTGCCGAAGGCCCACCACGCGAGGAACATCCCGAGCAGGAAGCCGGCGTCGCCGATGCGGTTGGTGATGAAGGCCTTCTTGCCTGCGGCCGCCTTGTCGTCGTCCTCGAACCAGAAGCCGATCAGCAGGTAGGAGGCGAGCCCCACGCCTTCCCAGCCGACGAACACCACCAGCAGCGAGCGGCCCAGCACCAGCAACAGCATGAAGAACAGGAACAGGTTCAGGTACGCGAAGTAGCGCGCGTAGCTCGCGTCCTCCTTCATGTAGCCGATCGAATAGATGTGGATCAGCGTGCCCACGCCGGTGACGATCAAGGCCATCACCGCGCGCGAGGCGGTCGAAGGCAGAAGGCCACTTCGAAGGGCGCGCCCGCGATCTTCGCCCAGGTGAAGGCGGTCTCGACGAGCGCCGCGTCGGTCGCGCGCAGGTCGAGGAAGCACTTCACCGTGACGAGGAAGGCGATTGCCGGCAGCGCGCAGCCAATCACGCACACGAAGCGCTTGCCGAGGCGGTTGCCGAGCAGGCCGTTGAGCAGGAAGCCCAGGAGCGGCAGCAGGACGATGAGGGTAAGCGGCTTCAAGGCCTAGCCTTTCATGTCCGAGAAGGCCTCGGCGTCGAGCGTGCGCTTGCTGCCGCACCAGCAGCAGCACGATCGGGATCGCGATGCCGATCTCGGCCGCGGCGACGACGAAGACCAGGAACACCAGCACGGCGCCCGCCGCCGCGCCCGTCTGCTCGGCGAAGGTGACGAGGCTCAGGACCACGCCGTTCAGCATCAATTCCATGCACATCAGCATCACCAGCAGGTTCCGGCGGATGATCACGCCGATGAGGCCCAGGCGCGAAGAGCGCGGCGCTGAGCGCGACCAGGAGGTGGACCCTATCCATGCGTTCCTCCTCGATCCCTTGATCACGGCCAGCGCCGCGACCGCGGCGGCGAGCAGCAGCACGGAAGTGAGCTCGAAGTGCAGCCAGTATTCGTTGAGGAAGGCCTCGGCGAACTGCTGCAGGCCGAAGCCGGAGCGGCCCGCGGGGTCCGACGACGACGGCGCGCCGTACCAGACGCCGATCGCAAGCAGCTCGAGGAACAGCAGCCCCGCGGCCAGGCCCGGCGCAGAGCATCCCCGAGAAGCGGTGCTTGAAGCGACGGGTCGCGCACGTCGAGCAGCATGATCACGTAGACCATGAACACCATCACCGCGCCGACGTAGATCAGCACCTGGAAGGCGGCGATGAAGTGCACGCCGAGCAGGCCGTAGATGCCGCCGAGGCAGCACCATGGTCGAGATGAGCGCGATGGCCACCTGCATCGGGTGGCGCAGCACCAGCATCGAGCACGCCGCCCGCGAGCGCGCCGGCGCCGAACGCGATGAGGAGCAGCGTGTCGAGGTTGTCGAGCACGCCGGTGATCATCGCGGGCCTCGCCTTGCCGGCGCGCGGCGGGTAAGGCTTGGCGACGTCCGAGCGCGGGCTCCAGGTCAGCAGCTCGTCCTTGCCGATCCACATCGCGTGGCGGTCGCCCGAGGGCAGGTTCGGCACTTCCTTCAGCATGCGGATCGCGTCCTCGGGGCAGGCCTCGACGCACAGCCCGCAGAAGATGCAGCGCGAGTAGTCGATCTCGAAGCGCGGCGGGGTACTTCGGGTGCGCCGCGTCCTCCGGGTCGAAGGCCGCCTCGATCTCGATCACCTGCGCCGGGCACACGGTCGCGCACATGTTGCAGGCGACGCATTGCGGGCTGCCGTCGGGGCGCTGGGTGAGGATGTGCTTGCCGCGGTTGGCCGGGCGCGTAGTCGGCGCGGGTCTCTTCCGGGTAGTACGTCGTGATCGCGCCCTTCCTGCCCGGTCATCCACTTGCACATGTTGCGCGAGGAAGACGCGGCTGGTGATGTACAGAGCCGCGCACGACCTCGGGCAGGTAGGCGCGCTCCCACAGGCCCATCGCGGGCTCGTTCCAGTACTTCTTGCGCACGTAGGGCTTGCCGTTCATTGCAGGGCCCATGCGGCGACGGCCGTGACGACGAGGTTGGCGAGCGCCAGCGGGAACATGAACTTCCAGGCGAACATCAGCACCTGGTCGTAGCGGAAGCGCGGCAGCGTCCAGCGGATGAGGATCTGGAAGCTCGACATCACCAGGACCTTCACGAGGAACACCGCGAGCTGCGTCAGCGACCACGAGCCAGTGCGGCATCGCCAGCGCGTGGCCTCCGGGGAACACGAAGCCGGCGTCGGTCAGGAACGGCAGGTTGTAGCCGCCGAGGAAGAGCGTGGTGAAGAGCGCGGCGATGATCGCGATCTCGATGAACTCCGCGAACATGAAGAGCCCCATCTTCATCGCGCTGTATTCGGTGTAGAAGCCGGCGATGAGCTCCGACTCGGCCTCGGGCAGGTCGAAGGGGATGCGCTTGTTCTCGGCCACGGCCGCCACGAGGAAGAGCACGGCCGCGAACGGCTGGTAGAAGATGCCCCACGCCGGCAGGAACCCGAACAGCACGCCCGACTGGTGCCTGCACGATGGCGCCGAGGTCGACGGTGCCGTAGATGAGCACCAGGCCCAGCACGGTGAGGCCCATGACGAGCTCGTAGGAGATCATCTGCGAGCCGGCGCGCAGCGCGCCCAGCATCGAGAACTTGTTCGAAGACGCCCAGCCGGCGAGCATGCTGCCCATCACCGACATGCCGCCGAAGGCGAACACGATCAGCAGCCCCGCGTCCAGCCGCGCGATCTGCATCGGGTAGACGCGGTCGCCGAACCATTGCGACGCGGCGGGGAACGCCTGCAGCAGGTTGCCCGGGATGAGCGCGCCGCCGAACGGGACCACGGCGAACACCAGCAGCACCGGCGCGAACGCCACCCACGGCGCCACCGCGTAGGCGTAGGCATCGTAGGTCTTCGGCTTCCAGTCTTCCTTCAGCAGCATCTTCAGGCCGTCGGCCATGCCGTGGAAGAGCCCCAGCCAGATCGAGCTTCACCTGCGTGAAGGGGATGCGGATGTAGGCGCGGTTGGCGCCGATGCGGTCCGACATCACCGCGGCCTGCTTGCGTTCCACCCAGGTGAGCACCGTGCCGAAGGTCATCAGCACGCCCATCGCGTAGCTGATGAAGACGACGTAGATGACGAGGTCCTGGATCACGCCGGGACCTCCACGCTCGCGGCGAGCGCGGCGAACAGCGTTTCAGCGTCCGCCACGCCCGGGGCCCTGGCGAAGCACGGCTCGAAGGCGTTCACCACGCCCGCGAAATTGGTGTAGTGGCCGCGCCGCTCGGTCTGCACGCTCACCGGGAGGAACACATCGGCGTGGCCGTTCTCGGGCGCGAGGTAACTGCCGAGAAAGACGATCTTCGCCCCTTTGGGCAGGTCGGCGAAGTTGCAGCCCTCGCCCCAGACGAGCACGAGGTCGGTGCCGGCCGGGAATGCGGGCGGGGAGGAGCCGAACAGCGCGCGCGCGGCAGCGCCATTGGGGTTCTTGTCCGGCTTGATGAGGATATTGTCTGCGACCACTTCGCCGGTGTCTGCAACGCAGTCGGTCTTGACGAAGGACTGGAAGCGCGCGCCGAGGTGCTTCTTGAAAGACGCGAGTTCCTCGTTGGAGCCCCAGCTCGATACCAGCGCGACGGGGCTCTTCGCCGCGGCGATGAGGCGGCGCGCCGAGTCGATCGCGTGCGAGAGCCCGGCGCCCTTGCCCTTGAGCATCGCTTCGAGCGCGCGCGGGCGTTCCAACAACGCCGCGATGTCGCGGCCCTTGTTGCAGATCCACGGCCCGTTGACCTCCGGGTTGTCGAGCGGCGTCACGCGGGCGATCGTGGTGTTCTGCCGCTGGTCGAGCGCGTTCAGTTTCCACTCCGCCTTGCGGTGCCAGAACTGCACGCTGCAGCCGCGCTCGCATCCCGGGCACACCGAGCGGGTCGGCTCGAGGTACCAGACGCGCGTCTTGTAGAGGTTCGCCTTCGAAAGGAGCGCCCCCACCGGGCAGATGTCGATCACGTTGTCGGAGTACGGGTCGGTCGGCGAAGCGCCCGTCCTCGCTCGCGCGGATAACCGAGCTGTCGCCTCTCTCCTGCACGCCGAGCGAGAAGGTCTTCGAGACCTCGTTGGTGAAGCGCACGCAGCGCGAGCACATGATGCAGCGCTCGTTGTCGATGAGGATGCGGCTGCTCAGGTCGTGGAACTTGGTGGCGTGCACCTTCGGGATCGAGGACACCGAGGGCTCGCCGTTGTAGGTGTAGTGGTGGTCCTGCAGCGTGCACTCGCCGGCCTTGTCGCAGATGCCGCAGTCGACCGGGTGGTTCAAGGTGATGAACTGCATCGTCTCCTTGCGACGTTGCCGCACCTTCGGCGAATTGGTCTGCACGCGCATGCCCTCGGAGACCGCCATGTTGCAGGCGATCTCCACCCAGGCGCCGCCCTTGGTTTCCTGCGCCTCGACGACGCAGATGCGGCAGTTGCCCGCGATCGAGAGCCTGGGATGCCAGCAGAAGGTCGGGATGAAGATGCCGGCGGCGAGCGCGGCCTCGAGCACCGTCTGGCCGGGCTCGGCATGCACGGGCTTGTCGTCGACGAAGAAGTCAGGCATGGGCGACCTCGAGGCGGCCCTCGAACTGCGAGCGCTTGTTCGTGATCCAGTATTCGAATTCGTGGCGATACTTGGCGAGGATGCCGACCGTGGCATAGCCGGCGGCGTCCCCCATGCCGCAGATCGTCGTGCCGTCGTTGGCATTCGAGATGCGGATCAGCGTCTCGATGTCCTCGGGGCGCCCTTCGCCCGCGACGATGCGGTCGATGAGCCGATGCATCCATCCCATGCCCTCGCGGCACGGCGTGCACTGGCCGCAGGACTCGTGATGGTAGAAGCGCAGCATCACCTGCAGGAGGCGCACCATGCAGGTTCCCTCGGCGATCACCACCATGCCGCCCGAGCCGAGCGACGAGCCGGCGGCAGCGAGCGACTGGTTGTCGAGCATGGTGGGCTCGACTTCGGCGCGCGTGAGCACCTTGGTCGAGATCCCGCCGGGAATGACGCACTTGAGGTCCTTGCCCCCGAGGATCCCGCCGCAGTCCTCGTAGAGGAACTTCGCCCACGGATAGCCGTACTCGACTTCGTAGACGCCGGGCTTCTCGATGTGCCCGGATATCGAGACCAGCTGCGTGCCCGGGCTCTTCTCGGTGCCGACCTTGCGGAAGGCCGCGGCGCCATTGGCGATGATCCCGGTGATGTTGGCGAGCGTCTCGACGTTGTTGATCACGGTCGGGCGCTGGTATAGCCCGCGCACGGTGAGGCGCGGCGGGCGGTTGCGCGGATAGCCGCGCTTGCCCTCGACCGAAGTGATGAGGCCCGAGGCCTCGCCGCAGACGTAGGAGCCGGCGCCGCGGTAGACGACGATGTCGAGCGCGAAATCGGTGCCGAGGATCTTCTCGCCGAGATAGCCGGCGCCGTAGGCCTCGTCGATCGCGGCCTGGATGCGGCGATAGGGAAGGTCGAACTCGCCGCGGATGTAGACGAAGGCGTTGCGCACGCCCAGCGCATGCGAGGCGATGCCCATCGACTCCACCAGCAGGTGCGGGGCGTGCTCGAGGATCCAGCGGTCCTTGAAGGTGCCGGGCTCGCCTTCGTCGGCGTTGCAGCACAGGTAGTGCGGTACGCCGTCGTCGAGCTTCACCACCGACCACTTGCGTCCCACCGGGAAGGCCGCGCCGCCGTGGCCGAGCAATCCCGCGGCCATCACTTCCTTGGTCACGTCGCCGGGGGCCATCGTCTTCAGGGCCTTCTCCAGCGTCTTGTAGCCGCCGCGCGCGACATAGTCCGCAAGCACGTGCGAAGTCGCCGTGACCGGGAAATTCATGATGAGCGGGGTGCCGGGCATTACTTCAGCTCCTCGATCAAGCTATCCAGCTTTTCCGCGCTCATGCTCTCGCGATACGTGTCGTTGACCATCACCACGGGCGCCGTGCCGCAGGAGCCCAGGCACTCGACCGTGGAAAGCGTGAAGCGGCCGTCGGCGGTGGTCTCCCCGGTGCGGATGCCGAGCCTGCGCTCGAGGTGCGCGATGACGCCCTCGGCGCCGCGCATCGAGCAGGTGACGTTGCGGCAGGCCTGCAGGTGCCAGCGCCCGACCGGCTTCCTGCGGAACTGCGTGTAGTAGGAGAGCACCGATTCCACCTGCATGCGCGGCACGCCGAGCCAGGCGACCAGCGCCTCGATGTCTTCGTCGGCGATGAAGCCGCGGTCTTCCTGGATGCGGCGCAGGCAGGGCAGCACGAGGGACGACTCGAAGCCCGCCGGGTAGCGCTTCTTCCACGATTCGAATTCGGCGATCAAATGCTTCACCGATCGCACTCCCCGCCGATCATGTTGATCGAGCCGAAGGTGGGCACGATGTCGGCGAGCTGGTAGCCCTCGAGCATCAGGTGCGCGCCACCCATGTGCACGAAGCTCGGGCTCCTCACGTGCACCTTCCACGGCGTCCCGCCTCCGGTGCTCACGAGGTAGAAGCCGAGTTCGCCGTTGGCCGCCTCATGCGCCACGTACACCTCGCCGGCGGGAACCTGCGGGCCTTCCATGATCAGCTTGAAATGGTTGATGAGGGACTCGATCTCGGTGTAGACCAGCTTCTTTTCCGGGAGCACGCAGCGGCGGTCGACGACGTTGATGGGGCCGGCCGGGAGCATCTTCACGAGCTGGCGGATCATGTGGATCGACTCGTCCATCTCGCGCATGCGCACGTAATAGCGGTCGTAGTTGTCGCCCTTGATGCCGACGGGCACCTCGAAGTCGAGGTCGGCGTACGCGAGGTAGGGCGTGTCCTTGCGCAGGTCGCGCGGCACGCCGGTGGAGCGCAGCATCGGCCCGGTGTAGCCGTAGCTGAGCGCCTGGGCGGTGGTGAGCACGCCGACGTCGCGCATGCGGTCGATGAAGATGCGGTTGCGGTCGACCAGCCCGTGGACGCGGCCGACGAAGTCGTCGTACTGGACGAGGATTTCCTCAAGCCGCTTCAGCCACCCTTCGGGCAGGTCGTTCGCCAGCCCGCCGATGCGGCCGTAGGTATAGGTCACGCGCGCGCCCGTGACGGCGGCGATGTGCTCGTAGATGTAATCGCGGATCGAGACGAGGTAGAGGAACGCGGTCATGGCACCCAGCTCCATGAGCCCCGCGGCGATGCACGTGAGGTGGTCGGCGACGCGCGAATATTCGCCGAGCAGCGTGCGAAGTATCCGCGTGCGCGGCGTGATCTCCACGCCCATCAGGGTCTCGACCGCGTCGCAGTAGGCGAAGTTGTTGAGCAGCGCCGAGCAGTAGTTCAGCCGGTCGACGTAGGGGATGAGGTTCGCCCAGGTGTGCGACTCGCATTCCTTCTCGAAGCCGCGGTGCAGGTAGCCGCAGTGGATGTCGACGCGCTTCACGCGCTCGCCGTCGAGCGCGGCGATGATCTGCACGGTGCCGTGCGTGGCCGGGTGCGAGGGCCCGATGTTGACGATCATCGCGTCGCCCTCGCGCCCGAAGGCGGAGCGGACCGGATTGGCGATGGGAGCGGCTTCGCGCGGGCTCATTTCGCGGTCCTGTAGGGCACGAGGGGCTGTTCCCTGCGCTTCGGGTAGTCCTTGCGGAGCGGGTGCCCGCTGAAGCCCTCGTAGAGCAGGAGCGGGCGCAGGTCGGCGTTGCCGCGGAACCTGATGCCGTACATCTCGTGGCACTCGCGCTCCATGAAGGCCGCCGAGCCGTAAAGGGGGACGAGCGAGTCCACCGACGGATCCTCGGCGGTGACGCGGGTCTTCACGCGGATGCGCACCTTGTGCGCGGTGGAATAGAAGTGGAAGACCACCTCGAAGCGCGGGTCCTCGGCGGGCCAGTCGACCGCGGTCACGTCGAGGAAGAGGTCGAAGGCGAACTCGTCCCTGAGCGCGGCGACCACGCCAAGGAGCTCCCCGGGGGCGATCTTGAGCGCCAGGATGCCGTGCGCGAGCGTCGCCTCGCCCACTCTCGGGGCAAGGCGGTCGCGCACAAGGTCGAAGATCGCGGCAGGCACGTTCAGAATTTTTCGTTGAAGATCAGGTGCTCGGAACGGGCGATCTTGTCCTGCAATTGCATGATGCCGTCGATCACCGTCTCGGGCCGCGGCGGGCAGCCGGGAATGAAGATGTCCACCGGGATGATCATGTCGATCCCCGGGAGCGCGGCATAGTTCTGGTAGAAGCCGCCGCTGGAAGCGCACACGCCGAAGGCGATGACCCACTTCGGTTCGCACATCTGCTCGTAGACCTTGGCCAGCACCGGCGCCTGCTTGTGCGAGACCGTGCCCACCACCATGAGCAGGTCGGCCTGCCGCGGCGAGAAGCGCGGGAGCGCGGCGCCGAAGCGGTCGGTGTCGTAGGGCGTGGAGCTGACCGACATGAACTCCATCGCGCAGCAGGCGGTGACGAACGGATAGGGGAACAGCGAGAACTTGCGCGCCCAGCCGACGAGCTCGTCCTTCTTGGTCGTGATGTACTCGAACGCGCCGCCGCCCTGCGCCGGGTGGATCGGGATGGTCTTCGCGCGCGCGTTCATTGCGTCACTTCCTCCAGCAGCCGCGCCTTGTAGACATAGAGCAGGATGAGGACCAGCAGGACGATGAAGAAGACGAACGTGAAGAGCATGAAACCGGTGAGCGGCCGGGCGCCCAGCGCCCAGATGAAAAGGAACACCGTCTCGAGGTCGAAGAGGACGAAGAGGATGGCCACGGCGTAATACTTGATCGGCACCGCCCTCGCGCCGAAGGCGTCGATCACCGTGGCGCCGCACTCGAAGGCCTCGAGCTTGGTGGTGCTGGCGGCCGGCTTCGGGCCGAGCAGGGCATTCAGGAACAGGGTCAGCGCGACGAATCCGAGGATCGCCCCGAGGTACAGGAGAAATACCGCATAGGGACTCATTGCGGAACTCCCTGGATCCTTGCTCTGGAGGCCAAAGGCATGCCTTTCGTGGAACGGTCGCGTGTGCCGGAACCCGTGGCTGCGCCGATCCTTGTTTCTTGCTTTCGACAGCCTAGGACGCGGCGCTCCCGTGCAAGTTGATATGGATCAACCGATGCAGCCGAATCGGGCAAACTCCGCCCGGGGTTCAGGTGTAATCGCGATAGACGGGCTGGTACATCTGCTCCCGGACGAATGCGAGGGCGTCGTCGGGCACGGCGTGCCCGGCCAGCCCCGCGTCGCGCGCGACAAGAGCCACCGCGGCCCCGATCCTGGCCGAGACGTCGCGAATGCGCTTGAGCGGCGGATAGAGGCTGCCCTGCGCGAGGTCCTCTGCGGTCACCATGTCGGCCAGCGTTCGCGCGCTCGCCATGAACATGGCGTCCGTCACGCGGCGCGCACGGCTGGCAAGAACGCCCAGCCCGACGCCCGGGAAGATGTACGAGTTGTTGCCCTGCCGCGGCACGAAGGTCTTGCCATCGAACGTGACCGGGTCGAACGGGCTGCCGCACGCGAACAGCGCCTTTCCTCCGGTGCCGCGATAGGCCTGCTCGGCCGTGCATTCCGATTTCGACGTCGGGTTGGAAAGGGCAAAGACGATGGGCCGCGCGTTGTTCTTCGCCATCTCGGCCAGCACTTCGGGCGTGAAGGTCCCGCCGACAGCCGCCACGCCGATGATCGCCGTGGGCTTGATCGACTTGACCGCGCCAAGCAAGTCGCCCACCGGGGCGTGCTCGTGCGCGAAGGGAAGTTTCTGGTGCGCGAGGTCGGTGCGGCTCTTCACCACCAGCCCCTTGGAATCCACCAGCCAGCAGCAGCGGCGCGCCGCGGCCTCGTCGCCACCCTCGGAGACGATCGCGGCGACGATGAGGTTGGCGATCCCGGTCGCGGCCTCGCCCGCGCCCATGAAGAGGACCCTCTGGTCGGCGAGCTTGCCGCCCGTCACCTTGAGCGCCGACAGCAGGCCGGCCAGTGCCACGGCGGCGGTGCCCTGGATGTCGTCGTTGAAGGTGCAGATGCGGTCCTTGTACCGGTCGAGCAGGCGGAAGGCGTTGTGGTTGGCGAAGTCCTCGAACTGGATCAGCACGCCGGGAAACACTTCCTGCGCCGCGGTCACGAACTCCTCGATGAGCGCGTCATAGGCCTCGCCGGTGATGCGCTTGTGGCGCAGGCCCACGTACATCGGGTCGGCGAGCAGGGCCTCGTTGTTGGTGCCGGCATCGATGGTGATCGGCAGGCATTCGCTCGGATCGACCCCCGCGCCGGCGGTGTATATCGAAAGCTTGCCCACCGGGATGCCCATGCCGTTGGCGCCAAGGTCGCCCAAGCCCAGGATGCGCTCGCCGTCGGTGACGACGATGAGGCGCGCCTTGTGCGGCCAGTTGCGGAGCAGCTCCTTGATCCTGCCGCGGTCCTGCGTGCTGATGAAGAGCCCCCGCGGCCGGCGGAAGATCCAGCCGAAGCGCTGGCAGGCGAGCCCCACGGTGGGCGTGTAGATGAACGGCAGGATCTCGTCGGGGTTCTCGGAGACGACGCGGAAGAACAGCGTCTCGTTCCTGTCGTGCAGGGCGTTCAGGGCGACGAACTTGTCGAGCGGGTCGGTATGGTGCCGGAGCGTGGCGAGGAAGCGCATCACCTGCTCGTCGAAGGTGTGGACGAACGGCGGCAGCAATCCGCGCAGGCCGAGCGCGTCGCGCTCCGCATCGGTGAACGCGGTGCCCTTGTTGAGCATGCCGTCCTGCAGCAGGGTCACGCCGCGCGGGAGGTCCTTGATCGCCATTGCATCCTTCTGCCGTCTCGTCGTCATTTCTCTCTCCTCGTTGCGCCCCCTCACATGGGGGGCGGCATCAAATCGTCTCGGGCACCATCTTGATGGCGCCGCACGGGCATTCGGACACGCAGATGCCGCAGCCCTTGCAATAGTCGTAGTTGAACTCGAAGCGGTTGCCGGGGCCGAGCTTGATCACCGCGTTGTCCGGGCACACGCCATAGCAGTTGTCGCATTCGAAGCAGTTGCCGCAGGACAGGCAGCGCCGCGCCTCGAAGAGCGCCGTCTTCTCGTCCAGCCCGGACACCACTTCCTCGAAGGTCGAGGTGCGGCGCGCGACGTCGAGCTGCGGCCGCACGGTCTTGGGCGCGTCGGCGTAATACCAGGGGTTGAGCAGGTCGAACGCCGCCACTTCGTGCTTCGGCTGCGGCTTGTGCTCGGCGCCGCGCAGCCACGCGTCGATGTGCCGCGCTGCCTTCTTGCCGTGGCCGACCGCGACCGTGACGGTGCGCTCCGAGGGCACCATGTCGCCGCCCGCGAAGAGGCCGGGGTGCCCGGTCATCATGTTGGTCCCGACCTGCACCGTGCCGTCGACGATCATGAGCCCCGGGACGCCGTCGAGGAGGCCCAGGTCCACGTCCTGCCCGAGCGCCAGCACCAGCGAGTCGGCCTCGAGCGTCTCGAATTCGCCGGTGGGCTGCGGGAATCCCTTGGAGTCGAGCGCCATCTTCTCCACCGTGAGCGCGCCGCCAGCGCCCATGTTCTTGATCGTGGAAAGCCACTTGATGAGGATGCCTTCCTGCAGCGCCTCCTCGACCTCGAAGTCGTGCGCGGGCATTTTCTCCCGCGTGCGGCGATAGACGATGATCGGCTCCGCGCCCATGCGCTTGGCCGTGCGCGCCACGTCGAGCGCGGTGTTGCCGCCGCCGTAGACCACCACGCGGCGGCCGAGCATCGGCTTGTCTTCGCCTTCCATGCCGCGCAGCACCGCGACCGCATCGAGGATGTGCGACGCCTCCCCGGCCGGTATGTAAGCGCGCTTGGCGATATGCGCGCCGACCGCGAGGAAGGCCGCGTCGAAATTGCCCTCGCGCATCGCTTCCTGGATGCGCTCGACCTTGGCGTTGAGCTTCAGCACCACGCCCATGTCGACGATGCGCTGCACTTCGGCCTCGAGCACGTCGCGCGGCAGGCGGTAGGTCGGGATGCCGAAACGCATCATCCCGCCGGCCAGCGGCCCCGCTTCCGCGATCGTCACCGCGTGGCCGAGGCGGCGCAGGTGGTACGCCGCCGACAGGCCCGAGGGGCCGGCGCCGACCACGAGCACGCGCTTGCCGGTCTCGCTCGCGGGCGGCGAGAGCTTCCAGCCGCGCTTGAGGGCCTCGTCGCCGAGGAAGCGTTCCACGGAGTTGATCCCGACCGCCTCGTCCAGCTGGGCGCGGTTGCAGGCGCTCTCGCACGGGTGGTAGCAGACCCGCCCCATGATCGCCGGCAGCGGGTTGTCCTGCACCAGTTGCCGCCACGCGCTTTCGTAGTCGCCGCCCTCGGCATGGAACAGCCACTGCTGGATGTTCTCGCCCGCGGGGCAGGCGTTGTTGCACGGCGGCAGCCGGTCGAGGTACACCGGGCGCTCGGTGCGCCAGGTGCCGGTGTGGTTGGCGAGGCTCGAGCCGACGTCGAGCGTGATCGCGTACGGCTTATCCATTGGCCTGGCCTCCGTCCTTCGTGGTACCTGCATCGATGAGGCCGAAGCGCCGGATGTTGCGGTCGGCGATCGCCTGGATGAGCGCGAGGCGCTCGTTGTCGGGCGACTTGCCGAAAAGATGCGCGAAGCGTTTCTGCAGCTTGAGGTACTCGGTCACCGGGACCTGGCGGCGGATAGGCGTGCGCCCGGTGATCTCGCCGTGCTCGGCCTCGAACAGCGGGAACAGGCCCGACTCAACGGCCATGCGCGCGACCTTGATGGTGTCGGCGGGCACCGAGCCCCATCCGAGCGGACAGGGCACGTGGATGTGGATGTAGCGCGCGCCGCGGATTTCCATCGCGCGGGTCACCTTGTGCTCGAGGTCGCGCAGGTTGGCCACGCTCGCGGTCGCAACATAGGGAATGTTGTGCGCCATCGCGATCAGCGGCACGTTCTTGCCGGTGCCGAACGGGTTGCCCGGCGACTTGCCCACCGCGGCGGTGGTCGCGGTGCGCGCGGTGGGCGGCGTCGCGCTCGAGCGCTGCACGCCGGTGTTCATGTAGGCCTCGTTGTCGTAGCAGATGTAGAGCACGTCGTCGTTGCGCTCGAACATGCCGGAAAGGCAGCCGAAGCCGATGTCGGTCGTGCCGCCGTCGCCGCCCTGCGCGACCACGCGCACGTCCTCGCGTCCCTTGCGGCGCATCGCTGCCGCGACGCCAGTTGCCACCGCCGCGGCGTTGCCGAAGAGCGAGTGGATCCACGGCACCTGCCAGGAGGTCTCGGGGTACGGCGTGGAGAACACCTCGAGGCAGCCGGTGGCGTTCACCGCGATCAACTGGTTGTTGGTGGCACGCATCGCCGCGTCGATCGCGTAGCGCGCGCCGAGCGCCTCGCCGCAGCCCTGGCACGCGCGGTGCCCCGAGTTGAGCGAATTGGTGCGCTCCATGTTGGCCTGCACCGAGCGTTCGTCCGCGGCCAGCAAGCGGTTGCCGACGGTGAAGGTGCCGGTCTGGTAGAACCTGATGGTCTGCAATTCCATGGCGGCTCCTCAACCGATCCCGGATGCGACGGTGCCCAGGCGCTTCAGGAGCGCCTCGGCGGTCGGCCCGCTGCGACGCGCGTTCTTCTCGCGCTCCAGCTCCGCGGCCACGGCCTCGACGTTCAGGTCGAGGAAAGTCACCTGCTCGAGCGCGTCGCGCCCGGCCTGCTCGAACAATCCCGTGAGCGAGGCGCGCGTGATGGCGCGGCCGCCCAGCCCCGCGATCACCGTATATCCCTTGAGCGCGATGCCCGAGAGCGACTTGCGCACGCCGTCGGAGACGATTCCGCCGAGGCCCACGGCGAGGCACTTTTCCAGCACCACCACGCGCTTCGCGCCTTGCAACGCGGCGCGCAGCGCTTCGAGCGGGAAAGGCCGGAACGAGCAGATGCTCACCGAGCCGATGCGCGTGCCCTTCGCGCGCATGTCGTCGACGACTTCCTGCACCGTGCCGTTGACCGAGCCCAGCGACACGACGATGGTCTCGGCGTCCTCGGTGCGATAGGTGCGCAGCAGGCCGCCGGCTTCGCGTCCGAACAGCGACTTGAACTCGGCGCCGAGCTGCGGGATCAGCTCGAGCGCGCGCATCTGCTTGTGGTGCGCGAGGTAGCGCACCTCGGTGAACGCCTCGGGCCCGACCAGCGCACCGATGCTCACCGGCTCGCTCGGGTCGAGCAGGAGGCGCGGCACGAAGGGCGGGAGGAACCGGTCGACGTCGGCCTGCGAGGGCACGTCGACGCGGTCATAGGCGTGGGTGAGGATGAAGCCGTCCATGCACACCATCACGGGGCAGGAGAGTTCCTCGGCGAGCCTGAAGGCCTGGATGTGCAGGTCGAGCGCTTCCTGGTTGGTCTCCGCGTAGAGCTGGATCCAGCCGGCGTCGCGCATCGACATGCTGTCGGAGTGGTCGTTCCAGATGTTGATCGGCGCGCCGATGGCGCGGTTGCCGATGGTCATCACGATGGGCAAGCCGAGGCCGGAGGCGTTGTACACGGCTTCCGCCATGAACAGGAGCCCCTGGCTGCTGGTCGCGGTATAGGTGCGCGCGCCCGCCGCCGAGGAGCCGATCGCCACCGAAAGCGCGGCGAACTCGCTCTCGACGTTGATGAACTCGCAGTCGGCGAGCTCTCCCGTCTTCACCAGTTCGCCCAGTCCCTCGACGATGTGCGTCTGCGGCGTGATCGGATAGGCGCAGATCACCTCGGGCCGGCACAGCGCCACCGCCTCGGCGACCCCCCTCGATCCCTCGATCTGCCTAAGCATGGGCGGCCTCCAGCATGCCGCTCACGAGCGCATGCGCTTCCGTTGCGGCGGCGACGTTGCCCTCGGCGATCTTCGCCGGGAATTTCTCGCGGATGGCGGCAATGACCGACTCGAGCTTCACCTGCCCGCTGACCGCGGCGAACCCGCCGAGCAGCGCGGCGTTGGGCACCGCGCGGCCGACGTGCTTCATGGCGAGTTCCGTCGCAGGCACCGTGCACAGCCGCGAACGGTGGAAACGCTGCGCGAAATCGCCCAGGCCCAGCTCGTCGAAGCCGCGCTTGGAATTGATGAGGATGTAGCCTTCGGCACCCAGTCCGCTGAACAGGTCGACCTGGTGCAGGAGCGTCGGGTCCTGGATGATCAGCGCGTCGGGCTGCATCACCGGCTCGCGCATGCGGATCTCCTTGTCGTCGATGCGGCAGAACGCCATCACCGGCGCGCCCATGCGCTCCGAGCCGAAGCTGGGGAAGGCCTGCGCGAAGCGGCCCTCGATGAATGCCGCCACGGACAGCATCTCGGCGCCGGAAACGACACCCTGCCCACCGCGGCCGTGAATGCGGACCTGGAACATGCTTCTCCTCCGACGTGATTTTTGTTCTGCCTGCCGGGGCAGCGGCTTGCGCCACCTCATGGTTCACATCCTGTTCCCGCTACTTCTTGGCAGTTTGATTCAGATCAAGCAATGGCTTGGCGCCCGGTCGCACTGTGTGATTTCACGGAGGTCGCATGAGCACAAACACCGATGTGGTTGCCGGCGTCGGCCTGTCCGACAAGCCGCGGAAGAGCCATTGGCCCGCGCGCATGGACCTGGCGCAGAGCCTTTCGGGCCTGGCGCTGGGGCTGTTCATGTGGGGCCACATGTTCTTCGTGTCCTCGATCCTCATCAGCAAGGATGCGATGTGGAGCATCACCAAGCTCTTCGAGGGCTACTTCTTCTTCGGCAGGGCATTCCCGGGCCTCGTCTCGGTGATCGTTGGTGGCGTGTTCGCGCTCATCATCTTCCACGCCTTCCTGGCGATGCGGAAGTTCCCCGCCAACTACCAGCAGTACCGCGCGTTCATCGGCCACCGCCGCCTGATGGCGCATGAGGACACGACGCTTTGGTGGGTGCAGGCGATCACCGGCTTCCTGCTCTTCTTCATCGCTGCCGTGCACCTGTACCAGATGCTGATGCACCCCGGCGACATCGGCCCCTACGAGTCGGCCGACCGCGTCTGGAGCGGCCGCTGGTGGCCGCTCTATTTGGTGGCGCTGTTCGCCGTGGAACTGCACGGCGGCATCGGGCTGTACCGCCTGGCCGTGAAGTGGGGCTGGCTCGAGGGCAAGGACCCCGACGCGAGCCGCAAGCGCCTCAAGGTCCTGAAGTGGGCCCTCACGGTGTTCTTCATCGTCCTCGGCCTCGCCACGCTCGCCGCGTACATGAAGATCGGATACGAGCACCGAAGCAATGTGGGAGAGCGCTACACGCCGTCGTGGGTCCTTCCCGAGAAACCTCCGGGAGTGCCGAAATGAAGATCATCTACACCGATGTGCTGGTGATCGGCGGCGGGCTCGCCGGACTCAGGCTCGCGATCGCCGCGCGCCGCCGCGGCCACGACGCGATCATCCTGTCGCTGGTGCCGGCCAAGCGCTCGCACTCCAAGGCCGCGCAGGGCGGCATGCAGGCATCGTTGGGCAACGTCGCCAAGGGACAGGGCGACAACGAGGACGTGCATTTCGAGGACACCGTGCGCGGCTCGGACTGGGGCGCCGACCAGGAAGTGGTGCGCATGTTCGTGAACACCGCGCCCAAGGCCGTGCGCGAGCTCGCCGCCTGGGGCGTGCCGTGGAGCCGTGTGCGCAAGGGCGACCGGCAGGTCATCATCAACGGGCAGAAGGTCACCATCACCGAGCGCGACGAGGCACAGGGACTCGTGGCGCAGCGCGATTTCGGCGGCACCAAGAAGTGGCGCACCTGCTACGCCGCCGACGGCACGGGCCACGCCATGATCAACGCCGTGGCCGACCAGGCGATCGCCGACTCGATCCCCGTGCACGAGCGCATGGAGGCGCTGGCCCTCATCCACGACGGCGCGCGCTGCTACGGCGCCATCGTGCGTGACCTCGTCACCGGCGAGCTGTCCGCCTATGTCGCGACCGCGACCGCCATCTGCACGGGCGGGGCGGGGCGCGTCTATCGCACCACGACCAACGCCGTGATCTGCGAAGGGATCGGCCACGGCCTCGCGCTCGAGACCGGCGTCTCGGCGCTCGGCAACATGGAAGCCGTGCAGTTCCACCCGACGGGCATCTATCCGGCGGGCATCCTCGTGACGGAAGGGTGCCGCGGCGACGGCGGGCTGCTCAAGGACGTGGACGGGCACCGTTTCATGCCGGACTACGAGCCGGAGAAGAAGGAGCTGGCCTCCCGCGACGTCGTGTCGCGGCGCATGGAAGAGCACATCAAGAAGGGCAAGGGAGCCAAGTCGCGCTTCGGCGAGCATCTCTGGCTCGACATCACGCTGCTGGGCGAGAAGCACATCCACACCAACCTGCGTGAAGTCTGGGACATCTGCCACTACTTCCTCGGCGTCGACCCGGTGAAGGAGATGATCCCGGTGCGGCCCGCGCAGCATTACACGATGGGCGGCGTGCGCACCGACGCATCGGGCCAGAGCCCGACCTTGAAGGGGCTGTTTTCCGCCGGCGAGGCTTCCTGCTGGGACATGCACGGCTTCAACCGGCTGGGCGGGAACTCGGTGGCCGAGACGGTGGTGGCGGGCATGATCGTGGGCGAGACCATCGCGGACTACTGCGACAACCGCGCCAACGAACCGGCGATCCCGACTGCGCTGGTGCGCGAGTTCCTCGAGCGCGAGACTGCGAAGCTCGCAGCGTTCACCAAGGGCGGCGGGACGGAGGACGCTTCGCTCATCAAGGGCGAGATGCAGGACCTGATGACCGGCAAGGTGGGCATCTTCCGCACCGGGCAGGACCTCGAGGAGGCCGTCGACAAGCTGCAGAAGCTGCTCGTGCGCAGCCGTCGCATCGGCCTGCGTTCGGCCTCCCTCGGCGCGAATCCCGAACTGGTAACCGCCTACCGCGTGCAGCGCATGCTCAAGATCGCCCTCACGATCGCCTACGGCGCCTCGGTGCGCACGGAAAGCCGGGGCGCGCATTTCCGCTCCGATTATCCGCGCCGCAACGACGCCGAATGGCTCAAGCGGACGCTCGCAACATGGAAGGGCGATTCCGACACGCTGCCCACGCTCAAGTACGAGCCGCTGGACATCACGCGCATGGAACTGCCGCCGGGCTGGCGCGGCTACGGCACCAAGGACTACATCGACCATCCGGACACGCCGGAGCGCCAGAAGGCGGTCGAGGCGATCCGCGCCCAGTACGCGAACGACCGCTTCGCGATGCAGAAGGCGCTCATGCCCTACGAGCACCTCCTGCCCCCGGGCCTGCGCGGCCGCAACGAACGCATCGACGAGCCTTTCTAGAGGAAGCCTTCCATGGCCGAGACCAACAACCACAGGAAGCTGAGATTCCACGTCCTGCGCTACAACCCGGCCGAGCCCGGCGACGTGCCGCGCATCCAGGACTTCGAGCTGGAAGAGGCGCCGGGAATGACGCTTTTCATCGCCCTCACCGAGCTGCGCGAGAAGCAGGACCCGTCGCTGCAGTTCGATTTCGTGTGCCGCGCCGGCATCTGCGGCAGCTGCGGGATGATGATCAACGGCCGCCCGGGCCTCGCCTGCCGCACGGTGACCAAGGACCTCGGGCCCGACATCTCGCTCGCGCCGCTGCCAGTGTTCGAGCTGATCGGCGACCTGTCGGTGAACACCGGCAAGTGGATGCGCGCGATGAGCGAGCGCCTGGAGACCTGGGTGCACGCGAAGGAGGAGGAAGTCGATCTGCAGCGCATCGAGAAGCCGATGGACCCGGAGCTGGCAGAGAAGATCTACGAGCTCGATCGCTGCATCGAGTGCGGCTGCTGCGTGGCCGGCTGCGGCACGGCGCGCATGCGCGAGGATTTCGTCGGCGCCGTGGGGCTGAACAAGATCGCCCGCTTCCGCCTCGATCCGCGCGACGTTCGTGACGACGCGGCTTTCTACGAACTGATCGGCGACGACAACGGCGTGTTCGGCTGCATGTCGCTGCTCGCCTGCCACGACGTGTGCCCGAAGGACCTGCCGCTGCAGACGCAGATCGCGTTCGTGCGCAGGAAGATGGTCAAGGTCGGCGTGAGCTGATCCCTCGGCGGCAATCCCGCCGGGGAAAGCAGGGGAGCAAACATGGCAAGGATCGAAAAAGACTTCCTCGGCGAAAAACAGCTCCCGGACGACGCCTACTACGGCGTCCAGACGCTCCGCGGCAAGGAGAACTTCCACATCACGGGCATCCCGATGGCCACGGAGCCCTATTTCATCAAGGCCTTCGGCTACGCGAAGAAGGCCGCTGCCATGGCCAACCGCGACCTCGGCGTGCTCGACAAGAAGATCGCCGAGGCGATCATCTTCGCCTGCGACAAGCTCATCGCCGGGGAGTACCGCGACCAGTTCGTGACCGACTTCATCCAGGGCGGCGCGGGCACGTCCACCAACATGAACGCGAACGAGGTGATCGCCAACGTCGCGCTCGAGAAACTCGGCCACAAGAAGGGCGAGTACCAGTTCGTCAACCCGAACGACCACGTGAACTTCGGGCAGTCGACAAACGACATGTACCCGACCGCTTTCCGCCTCGCCCTGATCCTGAGGCTCGCGAGCTACATGGAGGCGCTCACCAAGCTGCAGAACGCGTTCTTCGCCAAGGCAAAGGAATTCGACCGCGTCCTGAAGATGGGCCGCACGCACCTGCAGGACGCGGTGCCGATGTCGCTCGGCCAGGAGTTCCACGGCTGGGGCACGACCATCGGCGAGGAAGTCCAGAGGATCGCGGAGGTCCGCCAGTTCCTGCACGAGATCAACCTGGGGGCCACCGCGATCGGCACCACCGTGACCGCGGCGCCGGGTTACCCGGAGCTCGCGACCAAATACCTCTCCCAGATCACCGGGACGACGTTCATCCTGGCGGGCGACCTCGTCGAGGCCACCTCCGACACCGGCGCCTACGTGCTGCTTTCCGGCGTGCTGAAGCGCACGTCGTCCAAGCTCACCAAGATCTGCAACGACATCCGGCTGCTCGCCTCAGGCCCGCGCTGCGGCTTCAACGAGATCCGCCTTCCGCAGATGCAGCCGGGCTCTTCCATCATGCCGGGCAAGGTCAACCCGGTGATCCCGGAAGTCGTGAACCAGACCGGGTTCCTCGTCATCGGGCTGGACCTTACCGTGACGCTCGCCGCTTCAGCCGGGCAGCTGCAGCTGAACGTGATGGAGCCGGTGATCACTTTCGCGCTCTTCATGTCGCTTTCGACGATGGAGAACGCCGTCAACAGCCTGCGCGTGAACTGCGTCGACGGCATCACGGCGAACTCCGACCGCACGCGCGACATGGTGCTCAACTCGCTTGGCATCGTCACGGTGCTCAAGCCCTCGCTCGGCTACAAGCAGTGCGCGGACATCGCGCGCGAAGGCTACGAGACCGGCAAGTCGCTGCACGACATCGTGGTCATTGAAAAGAAGCTCCTCACGCAGGAGAAATGGGACGAGGTGTTTTCGTTCGAGAACCTGATCGCGCCGAAATTCGAGCAATAGCGACCGGGGCGGGTACCCCGGAGGAACGTGAACCATGATGGACTTCCTCGCAGCAATCGTCGTCATCGCG
The DNA here is from genome assembly GCA_963849005.1 of uncultured beta proteobacterium. Taxonomy (GTDB): domain Bacteria; phylum Pseudomonadota; class Gammaproteobacteria; order Burkholderiales; family Usitatibacteraceae; genus CAWKGC01. The sequence continues at coordinate 67,821 of CAWKGC010000028.1, forward strand.
ACTTTCACGTTCATCATCCGGGGCGCCGGGGTCCGGCTGGCGCTGCTCGCCGCGCTCGCTTGCGCAATCGCCGCGTGCGGCCCGGCAACGCAGGCTCCGGCGCCAATCGCAGCATCCGCAGGCGAATGGAGGCAGTTCGAGGGAACGTGGTCCGCCAACGGGTCGCGGCGCACCATTCCTCTCGGAGCAACGCGCCATGCTTCCGTCATCGACCTGCGCGGGACCCTGTTGCTGGCCGGGCCCGGAAAGCCCGGCGTGGGATTCCGCTCGGAATTGATCGCGCTCGTCGACAGCGAATCGGGGCTCACGGGACGCAGCGTCTGGACCGATGAGCGCGGCGACCAGGTGTACAGCGAGCTCGCGGGCGTCGGCAGCGCGGCTCAGAACCGCTTCACCGGCACCATCCTCGGCGGCACCGGCCGATACGCCGGCGCGACCGGGTCCTACGAATTCTCCTGGCAGTCCATGATCGAGGCGGAAGACGGCTCGATCCAGGGCCGCGCCGTCGGCCTCAAGGGCCGCGTGCGGCCCGGTGCGCCGGGACAGGCGGGATCGCCGCCATGACCGCCTCGCCGATGCTCAAGCGCGCGGTGCCTTTCGCCATCGCCATCGGCATCTGGTTCTCGCCGGTGCCGGCCGGCCTCACCGCGCCGGCGTGGCACCTGTTCGCGGTGTTCGTCGCAGCCATCGCTTCGGTGCTGATCGGCGCGTTCCCGCTCCTCACCGCCGCGATGATCGCGGTGGCGACCGTGGTGCTCACCGGGACCATCACGCCCGCGCAGGCTTTCTCGGGCTTCGCCAATGCCAGCGTGCTGCTGGTCGTGATCGCGTTCCTCGTCGCGCAAGCTGTCGTGAAGTCGGGTCTCGGCAGGCGCATCAGCCTGTTCATGGTGAGCCGTTTCGGCGGCTCGCCGCTCGGGCTCGCCTACAGCATAGTGCTCACCGACGCCTGCATCGCGCCGGCGTTCCCCAGCAATACCGCGCGCGCCGGCGTGCTTTTCCCGGTGGTGCTGGCCGTGACCAAAGGCGCGGGCTCGCGCCCCGACGACGACGCAAGCCGGCGGCTGGGCGGCTATCTCATGTATTGCGGCATGGCGAGCCTCGCGGTCTCCTCCGCCTTGTGGATGACGGCGACTTCCGCGAACCCGATCGGCGTGCAGGTCGTGAAGCAGTTCGGCCTCCAGATCGGTTTCGGGAGCTGGCTGCTTGCCGCATGCGTGCCGGCACTCACCGCGATCGCATTGCTGCCGCTGCTCATCGCGAAGCTCTTCCCGCACGGCGCCAGCGCCACGCCCGAGGCGCCGCGGGCCGCGCGCGCCGAGCTTTCCGGCATGGGCGCGATGTCCCGCGACGAACGCATCACCGCCGTCGTGTTCGTGGTGATGGTCGCCGGATGGGTGTTCGCCGACACGCTAAAGCTGAACGTCACAAGCATCGCCTTCGCCGGGTTCGGCGCCCTGCTGCTCGCGGGCGTGCTCACGCTCGAGGACATCGCCTTGCAGGGCGAGACGCTGGTCACGTTCCTGTGGCTCGCGGTGCTCTTCGCGCTGAGCGGCCAGCTGAACGAACTGGGATTCATGGGCTACGTCGGCGAGCGCCTCGCCTCGCACCTCGGCGGGCTCTCGTGGCCGGTCACCTACGTCACGCTCGTCGCGGTCTATGTGGCGATCCACTATCTGTTCGTGAGCCAGTCCTCGCAGGTACTTGCGGTGCTCGGGGTCTTCCTCGATGTCGGCATCCGCGGCGGCGTGCCGGCGCCGCTGATGGCGTTCGCCCTGCTCTTCGCCAGCAGCTATTTCTCGGTGATCACGCCGCAGGCGGGAAGCCAGAACATCATCTTCGTGGCGAGCGGCTACCTCACGCAACGCGAGCTCTACCGGCTCGGGCTCCTCACCACGCTCGCTTTCATGGCGGTGTTCCTGCTGGTCGGCACGCCGTGGATCCTGTTCGTCACCGGTTGAGCGGGGGATTGATGCCGATCATCACCGTGATGCCGCAGCGCGCGCGTTTCCGGATGCATTGTTGCTCCGGATCAAAGTTGCGGTGGTCGCCACGATGGATAATTGGTCTTTGAGAGGGTCGCCTCTCCGGCGGCCCGCCATCGATGGAGGTCCGTCATGTCAAGCACCCTGCCCCGCGGCGCGCCCGTCACGGTCGCTGCCAAGACCCTGCCCGAACACCCGTTCCCCTGGCGCGCGCTTGCGCCGGTGGCAGTTGCAGTCGCGATTGCACTCTTCCCCGCGCCCGAAGGCCTGGCGCAACATGCGTGGTATTTCTTCGCCATCTTCGCCGGTGTGATCGTCGGCCTCATGCTCGAGCCGCTTCCGGGCGGCGCGATCGGCCTGATCGGCGTCACATTGGTCGCTGTCCTTGCGCCCTATGTGCTGTATTCGCCGGCCGAACTCGCGAAGCCCGGCTTCAAGGCGGTGAACGCGTCGCTGGCCTGGGCGCTGTCCGGATTCGCCAACAGCACCGTGTGGCTGATCTTCGGCGCGTTCATGTTCGCGCTCGGCTACGAGAAGACCGGGCTCGGGCGTCGTATCGCGCTCAAGCTGGTGAAGGCGATGGGCAAGCGCACGCTCACGCTCGGCTACGCGGTGACGATCTCAGACACGATCCTCGCCCCGTTCACGCCTTCCAATACGGCACGCAGCGGCGGCACGATCTACCCGGTGATCCGCAACCTGCCGGCGCTCTACGATTCGAAGCCCAACGACCCGTCCGCCCGCCGCATCGGCTCCTACCTGATGTGGGTCGCGATCGCCACCACTTGCGTGACGAGTTCGATGTTCCTCACCGCGCTCGCGCCCAACCTGCTCGCCCTCGAGCTGGTGCAGAAGACGGCGAAGATCAGCATCACCTGGACGCAATGGTTCCTCGCCTTCGCGCCGGTGGGCATCGCGCTCCTCATCCTCATCCCCCTCATCACCTACTGGATCTACCCGCCTGAAGTGAAGAGCGGCGAGGAGGTGCCGAAATGGGCGGGCGACGAGCTTGCCAAGTTGGGCGACCTCTCCGGGCGCGAAATCACGCTCGGCGTGCTGGTCCTGATCGCACTCGCGCTGTGGATCTTCGGCGGCGACTACGTGAATGCCACCACCGCGGCGCTGCTCGTGATCTCGCTCATGCTGGTCACGCAGGTCGTGACTTGGGAAGACATCACCGCCAACAAGGCAGCCTGGAACACGCTGGCGTGGTTCGCAACCCTGGTCGCGCTCGCCGACGGGCTCAACAAGGTCGGCTTCGTGAAATGGTTCGCCGACGGCGTGGCCGCAAGCATGGTCGGCTACTCGCCTTTCGTGGCCATGGTGGTGCTGGTGCTGGTGTTCTACTTCACGCACTACCTGTTCGCGAGCATCACCGCGCACGTCACGGCGCTGCTGCCAGTGATGCTCGCGGTCGGCACCACCGTCCCCGGGCTCGACATGGCGCAGTTCTCGCTGCTGCTCTGCCTCACGCTCGGGATCATGGGGATGCTCACGCCGTACGCGACAGGCCCCAGCCCGGTGTACTACGGTTCGGGCTACCTGCCCTCGAAGGACTACTGGATCCTCGGCGGCGTCTTCGGCGTCCTCTTCATCGCGGCGTTCCTGCTCATCGGGCTGCCGTGGATGGCGATGATCCGCTGACTGCCCGGCTGTTCCGGCAACGACATGCCGCTTCGGCGGCATGTCGCTTTTGGGGGAGAAAACGGGGTCAGAGTACATTTCCGGACGCGAAGGATCGGCGTGCGATCCGGCCGGAAATGTACTCTGACCCCGTTTTCGACTTAATGTAACCTGACCCCGTTTCTTCCATGGATAACCAACCTCCCCTGCTGGCGGGCTACAACGCCTTCACTTCTGATCGCTGGCTGGGCGGGATCGTCTCGCGGCTGGGCTTGGCGTCGGTCACGCGGGAAGCGACTTCGCTGGGGGAATTCGTCGGCAGCGAACACGGCCAGCAGCTCGCGGCGCTTGCCAACCGGTTCACGCCGGAGTTGAAGACCCACGACCGCTTCGGCAACCGCATCGACGCGGTCGACTTCCACCCCGCGTACCACGAGCTGATGTGCGCTCGCGATCGGCGCAGGCGTGCATTCGCTCGCCTGGACCGCGAAGAAGGACGGCGTTCTCTTCGCGCGCCGTGCTGTACTACCTCTGGAACCAGGTCGAGAACGGCACGGCCTGCCCGGTCACGATGACCTTCGCGAGCATTCCCGTGCTGCGCCACGCACCTGCGCTCGCGCGCGAATGGGAGGCGAAGGTCCTCGCCGACGCCTACGATCCGCGGCCCGCTGCCGCTTGCGCAGAAGACGCGGCGTGACCATCGGCATGGCGATGACGGAGAAGCAGGGCGGCTCGCGACCTGCGCGCGGTGCAATCGACCGCCGCGCCGGCGCGGCGGCGACGAGTACCTGCTCGACGGGCACAAGTGGTTCTGCTCGGCGCCGATGAGCGACGCCTTCTTCACGCTCGCGCGCTTGCCGGAGCGGCGTGACCTGCTTCTTCCTGCCGCGCTCGCTGCCCGACGGCACGCGCAACCCGTTCCTGATCCAGCGCCTGAAGGACAAGTGCGGCAACAAGTCGAACGCCTCGAGCGAGATCGAGTTCGCGCGGCACCCGCGCGCGCCTGGTCGGCGCACCGGGGCCGCGGCATCGCCACGCTGATCGAGATGGCGCACCTCACGCGCTTCGACATCGTCGTCGGCTCCGCGGGCATGATGCGCGCCGGTCTTGAACGCAGGCGCTGCACCACGCGAGCACCGCGAGGCATTCGGCAAGCGGCTCGCCGACCACGCCGCGATGCAGAACGTGCTCGCCGACCTGGCGCTCGAAATCGGAGGCCGCGACGCTGCATCGCGTTCCGGCTCGCACGAGGCCTTCGACCGCGAGCGCCGGCGACGCCCGCGAGCGCGCTGCTGCAGCGCATCCTCACGCCGATCGCCAAGTACTGGCTCTGCAAGCGCACTGCCCGCCGTTCGCCATCGAGGCGATGGAATGCCTCGGCGGCAACGGCTATCGTCGAGGAAGGCCCGTCTTGCGCGCTTGTATCGCGAGGCGCCGCTGAACGGCATCTGGGAGGGCAGCGGCAACGTCGATCTGCCTGGACGTGCTGCGCTCGATGGAGAAGAGCCCCGAGAGTGTCGAAGCGTTACTCGGCGAAATTGCCGGGGAGGCTGCAGGCGAGCCGTTGCTCGCGCGGCAACTGCAGGACATCCGCTCGCTGCTGTCGCGGCCCGCCGAAGCGCAGTCGCAGGCGCGGCGCATCGTCGAAGCAATCGCCGTCGCCGCGCAAGCGGCGCTCATGTCGCGGCATTCGACAAGCGAGGCGGCCGGCGCATTCATCGCCTCGCGCCTTGGCGACCGCGCGCGGGGCTTCGGCACGCTTGCCGCTGGTGTAAACTGCGCGGCCGTCATCGAGCGCGCCTGAGGGCTCACGCCCCGCTCGCCGGGCGGCGCCACCTTCCTCGGCACGACAAATCCAGATCGGGACAACAGACAATGCAATCGCACGACTTTCTTCGCAACGGGATTCCTGCAGCCGTTCTTGCGCTCGCCCTCGGCGGATGCGCCGCTTCGGGTGGCGGCGCGGTCGTCACGGAATGCGGGTACAACGTCGAGTCCTTCCAGGGCAGCAACTGCGTCACCAGCGTCGTCGGCGGCCAGGACAGCGGCCAGATCCTGGTGCCGCCCTATGTGCTCGGCAACGCCGGCATGTGGGTCAACCCGCAGTACGGCGGCGCGAAGTTCCAGCGCGTGGTCGTGATCGCCGGCGGCCTGGACCCGAACACGCGCCGCGCAGTCGAGGACGCCTTTGCCGCGCAGGTCGGCTCCGTCAGCAAGGTCGAGGCGCGGCCGAGCTATACCCTCTACCCGGACGTGACCAACATGTCGCGCGACGACGCGATGGCCTCGCTCATCAAGGCCGGCGCCGACGGCGCGATCATGGTGCTGGTCACGCACAAGGACTCCGAACTGCTCTATGCCCCGACGTTCGGGCAGAGCGCGCTGAACATGATGACGCCGGAGTCCACCCAGCGCATGACGCAGATCTCGCCGACCATTACCGACGCCACGGTGCAATCGCAGCTGATCCGCCTGAACGATCCGGCGGTGATCTGCGTGGGCAAGATCCACGGCCCGGGCCTGACGGCTTCCACCGCTGCCAACGCGGCAGACGTGACCATCAACGCGATGTACAACTGGGGCGTGTTCTAGGTTCTCTTCCCGTCCCGGAAATGAAAAAGCCCCGCCGAAGCGGGGCTTTCTTTCCTGCTTGAAGCGTCAAGCGACTTACATGTCCATGTCGCCCATGCCGCCCATGCCGCCCATGCCGCCGCCCATGCCGCCGGCCATGCCTTTGTCTTCCTTCGGCAGTTCGGCAACCATCGCGTCGGTGGTGAGCATCAGGCCCGCGACCGAAGCGGCGTTCTGCAATGCGCAGCGCGTCACCTTGGTCGGGTCGAGCACGCCCATCGCGACCATGTCTCCATACTCGCCGGTCGCGGCGTTGTAGCCCAGGTTGCCCTTGCCTTCCATGACCTTGTTCACCACCACGCTCGGCTCGTCACCGGCGTTGCGGGCGATCTGGCGCAGCGGCTCCTCGAGGGCGCGCAGCACGATCTTCACGCCGGCATCCTGCTCGGCGTTGTCGCCCTTGATCTTGGCGACCGCCGCCTTGGCGCGCAGCAATGCCACGCCGCCGCCGGGGACGATGCCTTCCTCGACCGCCGCGCGGGTTGCGTGCAGCGCGTCTTCGACGCGGGCCTTCTTTTCCTTCATCTCGACTTCGGTTGCCGCGCCGACCTTGATCAGGGCCACGCCGCCGGCGAGTTTCGCAACGCGCTCCTGCAGCTTTTCCTTGTCGTAGTCGCTGGTGGCTTCCTCGATCTGCGCGCGGATGGTGGCGACGCGCGCCTTGATGCCGTCTTCCTTGCCGGCGCCATCGATGATGGTGGTGTCTTCCTTGCCCACTTCGATGCGCTTGGCCTTGCCGAGGTCCTTCAGGGTGGCGTTCTCGAGCTTCAGGCCGAGCTCTTCCGCGATGACGGTGCCGCCGGTGAGGATAGCGATGTCTTCGAGCATGGCCTTGCGGCGGTCGCCGAAGCCGGGCGCCTTGACGGCACAGGTCTTCAGGATGCCGCGCAGGTTGTTCACGACCAGGGTCGCGAGCGCTTCGCCGTCGACGTCCTCGGCGATGATCAGCAGCGGGCGTCCCGCCTTGGCGACCTGCTCGAGCACCGGCAGGAGGTCACGGATGTTGGAGACCTTCTTGTCGTGCAGGAGCACGAACGGGTCTTCCAGGATGGCGACCTGGCGGTCCGGGTTGTTGATGAAGTACGGGGAGAGATAGCCGCGGTCGAATTGCATGCCTTCGACGACTTCGAGCTCGTTGTCGAGCGACTTGCCGTCCTCGACGGTGATGACGCCTTCCTTGCCGACCTTGTCCATCGCATCCGAGATGATCTTGCCGATGTTCGGGTCCGAGTTCGCCGAGATCGAGCCGACCTGCGCGATTTGCGCGGTGGTCGTGCAGGGCACGGAGATCTTCTTCAGTTCCTCGACCGCCACGATCACGGCCTTGTCGATGCCGCGCTTCAGGTCCATCGGGTTCATGCCGGCGGCGACGTACTTCATGCCTTCGGTCACGATCGACTGGGCCAGCACGGTCGCGGTGGTGGTGCCGTCACCGGCAACGTCGGAGGTCTTGGAGGCGACTTCCTTCACCATCTGCGCGCCCATGTTCTCGAACTTGTCCTTCAGCTCGATTTCCTTCGCGACCGACACGCCGTCCTTGGTGACGGTGGGGGCGCCGAAGGAGCGCTCGAGCACGACGTTGCGGCCCTTGGGGCCGAGGGTGACCTTGACCGCATCGGCCAGGATGTTCACGCCGGCGATCATGCGAACGCGCGCGTGTTCCTTGAATTTGACTTCTTTGGCTGCCATGAGAGTTTCCTCGTATCGAATGGGGTGGGATTACTTGACGACGGCCATCACGTCTTCTTCGCGCATCACCAGCAGTTCTTCACCGTCGATCTTGACGGTGGTGCCGGAGTACTTGCCGAAGAGGATCTTGTCGCCGACCTTCAGGTCGACGGGGAAGAGCTTGCCGTCTTCGTTCTTCTTGCCGGGGCCGATGGCGAGGACTTCACCCTGGTCGGGCTTCTCGGCGACGGTGTCGGGGATGACGATGCCGGACGCGGTCTTGCGCTCTTCTTCGAGACGCTTGACGATCAGGCGGTCGTGCAGGGGACGCAGTTTCATGACTTCACTCCTCAGTTGGCGTTGGACTTGAACGAACAGGGCGCGCCGGATGACCGGTCGCCCGAAGTCGGGGCGGGATTGTTAGCACTCTCCCGTGACGAGTGCTAATAGTAAGGCCGCGCCGTGAACAATTCAAGTCCGGCGAATCCCCGGCAGGTGCGGGGTGTTCTGGGCAGTGCGGGGTAGTGCCGAAGCAAGATGCCTGTCTTGGCGATAGTCGGCACTCACATTCCGGGCTTTTCCGCTCGGGAAGCGAGGCGGCCTATGCTGTGTCCCTCACGCCTGGCGTATCGGAGGCGGGTTCGGCAGCCAGGTGACGACCGCAAAGGTCACGGCGGCGATGGCCGCCATCAACCACAGCAGCACGCTGAAACCGGCCTGCTTCACCAAGGGGCCGATCATCCACACCGCGACCGAACTCGCGCCGAGGGAAACAGCCAGCCGCATGCCCGCCACGCGCGAGCGCATGCGGTCGTCCACGTAGCGCACGATCATCGCGTCGGTGAAGGGAATCGCGCCGAAGATCGCGAGCATGAAGAGGGCCTGCAGGACGTACAGCCACCAGCTCTGCGCATTGGCCGCGAGGGCGAGAAACGGGATCTGCAGCGCCAGCACGGTGAGGTACATCGGCTTCAGCGCGAAGCGGTCGATCAGCCGGCCGACCGCAAGTTGCGCCAGCGAGGCGATGGCGTAAATGCCGGCGAGCAGCAAGCCCAGCCTCGCCGGATCCTGCGAGATTGCCGCAAAGCGCTCATGCAGCAATTCGTAGTTGCCGGTGGTGGAGAAGTTGAAGAGCAGGCTCCCGCTGGTGGCGGCAAGCGTCATCACCAGCAGCACGCGGGCGAGCAAACCCGGCGGCAGCTCGACCAGCGTCGCCTTGCGCCTGGCGGGCGGCGCCCCTTCGACCCTGGCCACGAAAATGAACGCGGCGCCGCAGGCAAGGCTCACGACCCCCGGGACGGCAAACGCGGCGCGCCAGCCGAATTCCTTCACGAGGAAGCCGGTGACCGCCGCGGCGAGCGCCACGCCGATGTTTCCCGCGAAGCCGTTCACGCCGATGGTCCAACCGGGGCGCTTTGCTCCCTGGAGCAGCATCGGGATCCCGACCGGATGGTAGATCGAGGCGAAGATGCCAAGCAGTCCCAGCGCGAAGGCAATCTGCAGCGGCGTGCGCGTCAGGCTGACCACGATTGCCGCAAGTCCCATGCCGAAGAAGAACAGGATCATCATCGCGCGGCGGCCCCAATGGTCGCCGAGCTTGCCCGCGGGAAGCGCGCCGAGGCCGAAGAAGAGGAAGGCCACCGCGCTGTAGGGCATCAGGTCCTCCCAGCTCGACAGGCCGAATTCCAGCGCGATCGTCGTTACCGCAGTCGCGAAGATCAGCAGGAACATGTGGTCGATCGCATGACCGACATTGAGCAGCAGGGAGGTGGCGCGGTCTTGCATCGCGCCATTTTCGCATCACCGGGCCGAAACCGGCTTTCTGCCCGACTCACCAGCCGGTTGCTGCGGCCGATCTGGCGGGCCACCGCGACGCCGACCGCGTCCATGCGTCCGGCAAACGCGCAGCCTGTAAGTTTTCTCCCACGCGGCATTCAGCACTGTGCTCACAGACCACAGGGCCGATCCGGCTCAACCTGTGGATGCGTGCACTTTAGCGCCCACTTTCACCGAAAGGGAATGAACATGAGAAACACACTCGGTCGCACGATCATGGCAGCAACGGTACTCGTCGCGCTTTCTGCCTGCAGCGGCATGACAACCCAGCAGAAGGACACCGCAATCGGCGCCGGGGTCGGCGCGGTAGGCGGCGCGGTCCTTACCGGGGGCAGCGCCATCGGCACGGTCGGCGGCGCAGCAGTAGGCGGCATCATCGGGCATGAAGTCTCCAAGGACAAGAAATAGGCAAGGAGAGCCCTGCTGCCCTTCCAGTGCGGGTCCTGCCCTTGAAATCAGGGGCAGGCTGGCCGGGATAGCCCGCGGAAGGCGAAATCGGGCGGCGTCGCATCCGCCCGGGCTTCAACTCACCAGCTGGTCATTGCGACCGAACTGGTAGACCACGCGGCGCGCCTTGCCCGGGCGCGTCGGCGCGCTCAGGTACGGGCAAGGCGGGTTGCGGTAGCCCCCGGGCTGCAAGGTCAGGTCTTCGGCGACCTCCGCCCAGACGCCGCCATGCACCGGGCGGAAGATCCATTGCACGTAGCCGGAGCGTCCCGCCGTCTCGATGAGGTCCTCCGAGTCGGGCACCTCGGCGATCACGGGAGGCTGGCCGTCGAGTGTGATCGGCAGCACACCGAAGGCGCCCATGCACTCGAGCGACTCCTGGCATTGCGCGCCCGGCCGGATGAAAGGCGGCGCTTCGTGACGCGAAAGGTCCCATGCGCCGAGTTCCCAGGCGACGTCGAGGACGGCGTTCTCGAGTTCGTCGAAGCGGTCCCAGCGCTCGTTCAATTGCAGAGCGGAGCTGGGCACCGCCTGGTAGGCGACCGCGTTGGCGCTTTCGATTTCGGCCAGGCGCGTCTCGACGAAGCCGTGCCAGTGCAGCTGCAGCACCACCGGCGTGTTCGCGTAGGGCACGGCAGCCATGGTCACCGCCATCAGCGGCAGGCGGTTGGAAACGATCTGCGTCTCGATGCAGTCGAGCAGTTGCATAGTTCACATCCTCCATGTCGGCTGGAACGCAAAACTGCAAATCCCCAATACAGCGAAGCAAACATCGTGCTCGTTCTTTTCGCACATCGGGGCGGCGCCGTGTTGCTAGCACTCTCCCGCGTTGGTTGCCAATCGGGGAAAGTCGCGCCGCCTCGCTACAATGACGGCGCCGCCACCATTCCGTTGACACGACCTTGACCCGCAACGCCGACCTCGTCGCCCGCTCGCTCGCCGCCGTCTGGCATCCCTGCACGCAGATGAAGCAGCACGAGCGCTTCCCTCTGGTGCCGATCGCGCGGGGAAATGGTGCATGGCTTTACGACTTCGACGGACGCCGCTATCTCGACGGCGTGAGCTCGTGGTGGACCAACCTCTTCGGCCACGCGAATCCCCGCATCAACGCCGCGGTGGAGGACCAGCTTCGCAAGCTCGATCACGTGATGCTCGCCGGCTTCACCCACGAGCCGGTGGTGGAGCTTTCCGAGCGCCTCGGCGCGCTCACCGGGCTGGGCCATGCGTTCTACGGCTCGGACGGCGCCAGCGCCACCGAGATCGCGCTGAAGATGAGTTTTCATTACTGGCGCAACTCGGGAAAGCCGGCGAAGGCGAGGTTCATTTCGCTCGAAGGCGGCTATCACGGCGAGACCGTGGGCGCGCTGTCGGTGACGGACGTAGCGATTTTCCGCGATGCGTACGCGCCGCTCCTGCGCGCGGGGAACCTGCTGGCGCCGTTTCCCGGGGCCACCGCGGAAAGCGCCATCGAGGCCGCCGACGCGCTTGGTCGCATGCTCGCGCAACATCACGGGGAAGTCGCCGCGCTGATCGTCGAGCCGCTGGTGCAGGGCGCATCCGGCATGCGCATGTACCACCCGGATTACCTGCGCCGGGCGCGCGAGCTGTGCGACCAGTTCGACGTGCACCTGGTCGCCGACGAGATCATGACCGGGTTCGGGCGCACCGGGACGATGTTCGCCTTCGAGCAGGCAGCAATCCGCCCGGACTTCATCTGCCTTTCGAAGGGGCTCACCGGCGGCACGCTGCCGCTTTCGTGCGTGTTCACCACGGAACAGGTGTACGCCGCCTTCTACGACGACGACACGGCGCGCGGCTTCCTGCACTCGCACTCGTACACGGGCAACGCGCTCGCCTGCCGCGCGGCGCTCGCCGTGCTCGACCTCTTCGACGAGGGCGGCGTCCTCGAGGCCAACCGCGCGAAGGCCGCGGCATGGCAAGCCCTGGCAGCGCCGCTCGCCGGCCACGCCAGCGTGCGCAACTTCCGCCACCTCGGCATGATCTGGGCCTTCGAGGTCGAGACCGCGCGCAAGGACCTCGCGCGAGCCGCGTTTTCCCTCGCGCTCGAACGCGAGGTATTGCTGCGCCCGATCGGCAACACCGTGTACTTCATGCCACCCTATGTGATCGGCAACGAGGAGTTCGAGATGCTGGTGGGCGCCGGGCTGGATATCGCCAACAAGTACGGGACGCGCGCGTGATGCGGTTTCTTGTTTTCATGTTCGCGTTCCTGGCGCTTGCGGCGCGCGCGCAAGCGCTCCCCGAGCCGGTCGCCGAAGCCCTGAAGCGCGCCGGCATCCCGGTCGACAACGTCTCGGCAGTGGTCGAGCCTGCCGGCGGAGGCGCCCCGCTCGTTTCGGTCAACGCCGCCAAGCCGATGAATCCGGCCTCGGTGATGAAACTCGTGACGACCTTCGCCGCCCTCGACATGCTGGGCCCGGCCTACACTTTCAAGACCGACGTGCTGGCGGCGGGCCCGATTGCAGGTGGCGTGCTCGACGGCGACCTCGTGCTGCGCGGCGGCGGCGACCCCAAGCTCACCTACGACAGGCTGTGGATCCTGCTTGCGCAATTGCGTTCGCGCGGCGTGCGCGAGATCCGCGGCAACGTCGTCCTCGACCGCAGCTTCTTCGCGCCGGTCGCGCACGATGCGGCGCTCTTCGACAACGAGCCGCGGCGCGCGTACAACGTCGGGCCGGACGCACTGCTCCTGAATTTCAAGGCCGCCACGATCCGGCTGGTTCCCGAGAAGGGCGCGGTGCGCGCAAGCCTGGACCCGGACCTGCCGTCCATCGAACTGCATGCGCGATTGAAGCTGGTCGAAGGGCCGTGCGGCGACTGGCGGGAACGGCTGAAGCTCGAGGTCGACGAGCAGGACCTGCTTGCGACGATGCAGGTGTCGGGCAATTTCGCGGCAAGCTGCGGCGAGCGCGCCTGGCCGGTGAGCCTCTACGACGCCGATCGCTACGCCTCGGTGATCTTCCGCTCGCTGTGGAGCCAGCTGGGCGGGCGCTTCAATGGCAAGGTGGTCCCGGGGCGCGCGCCGGACAACGCGGAACTGCTGATCGCCTTCGAGTCCGAGCCGCTTTCGAACCTCGTGCGCGACATCAACAAGTACTCCAACAACGTCATGGCGCGGCAGGTATTCCTCACGCTCTCCGCCGCGCCGCCCGCGCAGGCGGGCGAGGCCGCCGCGAGCGAGCGCGTCGTGAAGGGCTGGCTGAAGGGCCGCGGCCTCGACTTCCCGGAGCTCGTGATGGAGAACGGCTCGGGGCTGTCGCGCAAGGAGCGGCTCTCGGCGAAGAACATGGCGGCGCTGCTCCAGGAAGCGTGGAAGAGCGCGGTGATGCCAGAGCTGATGTCGTCATTGCCGATCACTGCGGTCGATGGCACCTTCAAGCGGCGCTTCGGCAACAGCGCGGCGGCGGGGCAATCGCACCTGAAGGGCGGCACGCTCACCGGAGTGCGCTCGATCGCCGGCTGGGTGCTCGACCGCAAGGGCCGGCGCTGGGTGGTGGCGATGACGATCAATGACGCCAGGGCGGGCGCGGCGCAAGGCGCGCTCGAGGCGTTGGTCGAGTGGGTGGCGAAGCGGGATTGAAGGTGCTGTCGTCGTCCCGGCCTTGAGCCGGGACCCAGCGAGTTTCATGGAATGCGCTGGATTCCGGGTCAAGCCCGGAATGACTAAGACTACTCGCCTGCAGGCGCTTCCTTCGGCATGTCCAGCGCGCGAATCTCAGCGCGCTTCCACCACAGCATCGCAAGCCCCGGCAGTGCGGAAACGAAAGTCCAGAAGAAGAACGTCGTCCACGCCATCCCCACCTGCCTGGGATCGGTGAGGTAGCCGGCAACGGGGCCGACATAGACGCGACCGAAGGACGCCAGCGCCGAGAGCAGCGCGTACTGCGTCGCCGTGAAGCGCGCGTCGCACAGCGCCATCAGCAGCGCCACGAACGCCGCCGTGCCCATGCCGCCCGTGACGTTCTCGAAGCACACCGCGAACACCAGCAGCGCGTAACTCTTGCCGACCGACGCGAGCCACATGAAGGACAGGTTCGACACCGCCTGCAGCACGCCGAACACCAGCAGCGAGCGGAAGAGTCCCAGGCGCACCATCAGCGCGCCGCCGAAAAGCACGCCGACGATGGTCGCGACGAGTCCCGCGCCCTTGTTGACGATGCCCACGTCCTCGGGCGAGAAGCCGGGGCCACGCAGGAGGAACGCGGTGGTCAGCGACCCGGCGAAGGCATCGCCGAGCTTGTAGAGAATGATCAACACGAGGATTGCCACCGCGCCCTTGCGCGAGAAGAACTCGCGGAACGGCTGGCCAACGGCCTCGTCGAGCGACTTGGGCGCCGTCGGCGGCGTACGCGGTTCATTGCCCCACAACGTCGCCGCGATGCCGATCGCCATCAGCGCTGCCATCACGAAGTAGGTCGCGCCGAAGCCGATTCCCGGCAGCCCGCCCAGCCAGCCCGAGGCCATGGTGCCGGCGGCAATCACCAGTGCCAGCGCGCCCGACACCAGCATGGCGACGCGGTAGCCCAGCACCATCAGCGCCGCCGCCGGCCCTCGCGACTGCGGCTGGGTGATGTCGGTGCGATAGGCGTCGAAGACGATGTCCTGCGAAGCCGAGGCGAAAGCGACGAACAGTGCCACGGCTGCGAGCAGCACGGCGTCGTCTTTCGGTGAAAGCACGCCCATCGCGATGAGCCCGCCGACCAGGGCCAGTTGCGTGATCACCAGCCAGCCGCGCCGCCGCCCGAGGAACGGCGGCACATAGCGGTCCATGAACGGCGCCCAGAGGAACTTCCACGTGTAGGGCAGGCCGACCAGCGTGAAGATGCCGATGGTCTTGAGATCGATGCCGTCGATCGTCATCCACGCCTGCAGCGTGCCGCCGGTCAGCGCCAGGGGCAGGCCCGAGGAAAAGCCGAGCAGCAGGATGACTGCGAGGTTGCGGTCGCGAAAGACCGCGGAATAAGGCGATGCCATTGGCGGTGAAGGATACCCGAACCTGTCAGGCCGGGACGCGTCGAACGACTATACTTTCACCCGAAACTAAGGAGAACAGCATGGACAAGATCACCAAGACCGACGCCGAGTGGAAGGCGCAGCTCAGCGCCGAGCAGTACAACGTGACGCGCAAGCACGGCACCGAGCGCGCCTTCAGCGGCAAGTACGCCGAAAACAAGGACACCGGCATCTACGAGTGCGTCTGCTGCGCCCTGCCGCTGTTCGATTCCGCGACCAAGTTCGACTCCGGCACCGGCTGGCCGAGTTTCTTCGCGCCGATCGCCAGGGACGCGGTGGCCGAGAAGGAGGACCGCAGCTGGTTCGCCACGCGCACCGAGGTGCTGTGCCCGCGCTGCGACGCGCACCTCGGCCACGTGTTCGACGACGGCCCGCAGCCCACGGGGCTGCGCTATTGCATGAACTCGGCTGCGCTCAATCTGAAGAAGGCCGGGGGCTGACGGGGGCCAGCTTGCCGAGCTTCTCCAGCCGCGACTGGATCGCCGCCAGCGTGCGCGCATGGCGGTGCGCCATGTCGCGGATGGCGAGCCCCCTGTCGAACTCGTCGGCGAGCTCGATGTCCTCGCGGTCGTTCCAGGGCTTGCCGGCGTTCGGCGGCAGCCGGCGCATCCGCTGCTGCCTGGCGCTCTCGCGCTCCATCACCTCGATCGCGGCAAACAGCGCGCGCATCGTCACCGGGTTGGCGTAAGGGCTGGTTTCTCCGAACACTTCTCCGTTGTAGGGGTCGTTGCCGTCCGCGAGCGCGCGCACGATCGGCAGCGCAGTTTCGATCTGCATGTGAGCCTCCGTAGGATTGGGGGGCGCACGATAGCGCCCGTGCCTACGAAACGATTCCCGCCTGCGATTCGTTGACGGCGCGATCGAGCTCGGCCTGCACCCACAGCCAGTCCTCTTCCAGCTGCGCGATGCGGGTCGCGATCTCGCCCTGCCGGCGCGTGGCGTCCTGCAGTTTCGCGCGGTTCTCCTCGGCGTAGGCGTCGCCGCCGGCGAGCCACGCCTGCAGCGATTTCGCCTCTTCGTTGAGGGGCGCCAACGCGCGCTCGATCTCGGCGAGTTTTTTCTCGAAGGGCTTGCGCGCGTCGGAAAGGCGCCGGCGCCGGTCGGCCTCGGCGCGCTTCTGCGCCTTGCGGTCGGCGGTCGTCTCGGTCTTCGGCGCGCTGCCCCGCGAATGCCAGGCACGCGCCCATTCGCGATAGTCGTCGAGGTCGCCGTCGAACGGCTTGGCCGCCCCGTCGGCCACCAGCAGCCACTGGTCGGTGGTCGCCTTCAGCAAGTGGCGGTCGTGCGCGACGACGATCAGCCCGCCTTCGTAGTCCTGCAGCGCTTCGGCCAGCGCTTCGCGCATCTCGATGTCGAGGTGGTTGGTCGGCTCGTCCAGCACAAGCAGGTTGGGTTTTTGCCAGACGATGAGAGCCAGCGCCAGGCGCGCCTTCTCGCCGCCCGAGAATTCGCTCACCGGCGCCATCACGCGCTCGCCGCGAAAGTCGAAGCCGCCGAGGAAATCTCGGACGACCTGCTCGCGGTCGCCGGTGAGCTTCCCCATGTGCCACAGCGCGTTGTGCTCGATGCGCAACTGGTCCACCTGGTGCTGCGCGAAATAGCCGACGGCGAGCCCCTGCGCGCGCGTCTGGGAACCCGACAGGAGCGCGAGGTCGCCGACCACGGCTTTCAGCAGCGTCGACTTGCCCGCGCCGTTCGGTCCCAGCACGCCGATCTTCTCGCCGCCGAGCATCGCCCAGTTGACGCCCGAAAGGACGGCCGTCTCACCGTAGCCGATGCGCGCGTCCTCGAGCGTGAAGAGCTGGCGCGGCAGCGCCGCAGGCTTGCGGAAGACGAACTCGAAGGGCGAATCGACGTGCGCGGCCGAAATGCGCTCCATCCTTTCCAGCGTCTTCAGGCGGCTTTGCGCCTGCTTGGCCTTGGTGGCCTTGGCGCGAAAGCGGTCGATGAAGGCGTGCAGGTGGGCGATGTTGCGCTGCTGCTTTTCGTACGCCGACTTCTGCATGGAAAGGCGTTCCGCGCGCTGCGCCTCGAAATCGGAATAGCCGCCGGTGTAGGAGACGAGCTTGTCGCCATCGACGTGGACGATGGTCTTCGCCACCGCATCGAGGAAGTCGCGGTCGTGCGTGATCAGCAGCACGGCGCCTGCGTAGGCCGCCAGCCATTCCTCCAGCCAGAGCACGGCGTCGAGATCGAGGTGGTTGGTCGGTTCGTCGAGGAGCAGCAGGTCGGAGCGGCACATCAGCGCCTGCGCGAGGTTGAGCCTCATGCGCCAGCCGCCGGAGAAGGACTTCACCGGGCGCGCCTGCTCCGCTTCGCCGAACCCAAGGCCGGAAAGCAGCGACGCCGCGCGCGAACGCGCCGCGTAGCCGCCGATCTCGTCGTAGCGCACGTGCAGGTGCGCGATCTGCTCGCCCTCGTCGTGCGCCGCTTCGGCGACGGCGAGGTCGCGCTCGATCTGCCGCAGCTCGACATCGCCGTCGAGGACGAACTCGAGCGCGGGCGTGTCGACTGCCGGCGTCTCCTGCGCGACGTGCGCCATGGTCCACGCGGCGGGCAGGCTGACGTCGCCCGCATCGGCGTGCAGTTCGCCGCGGATGAGCGCGAACAGGCTCGACTTTCCCGCGCCGTTGGGGCCCACGAGCCCGACCTTGTGGCCGGGAAATACCGTGACCGACGCATCCTTCAGCAGGATGCGGCTGCCCCTTGCCAGCGTGATGTTTGCGATGCGGAGCACTATTTCCCAAGGGCAAAAGCATCGGAACCGCCGATGGACGCCGATGAACGCCGATAAAAGCGGGATGGTGGGTGGCTTCGGCGTTGGCACCTGCATTCCTCACCCAGACTCAACTTGCACTTGCCTTTGGGTTTATCGGCGTTCATCGGCGTTCATCGGCGGTTCCAATACTGGATTCTCGCCCTCGCGGGAATGACGGGGCTAGAGGACATGGTCATAGTCGACGATCAAGGGAGCATGGTCGGAGAAGCGCTCGTCCTTGTAGATGCGCGTGTACTCGGCGGTGCGCGAGATGGCGGGCGTGGCGATCTGGTAATCGATCCGCCAACCGACGTTTTTGGCATAGGCCTGCCCGCGGTTCGACCACCACGTGTATTGCTCGGGCAGCGGATTGAGCGTGCGGAAAACATCGACCCAGCCCAGCTTGTCGAGCACGCCGGTCAGCCAGTCGCGCTCCTCCGGCAGGAAACCGGAGTTCTTCTGGTTGGAGCGCCAGTTCTTCAGGTCGATCTCGCGGTGCGCGATGTTCCAGTCGCCGCAGACGATGAACTCGCGCCCGGAGGCCCGGTGCCTCTTCAGGTGCGGATGGAAGCGCTTGAGGAAATCGAACTTCTTCGCCTGCGCGGCCTCCGAGCTCGACCCCGAGGGAAGGTACAGCGAGACAATCGACAAGTCGCCGAAATCGACCTGCAGGTAGCGCCCCTCGTCGTCGATCTTCCTGATGCCCGTGCCGACCACCACACTGTCCGGCGGTTTTTTCGTGTAGATCGCCGTGCCGCTGTAGCCTTTTTTCTTCGCGGAATGAAAGAAGGCGTGCCACCCGCGCGGCTTGAGGATTTCCGGCGGGAGGTCCGCGGCGTCGGCCTTGATCTCCTGGAGGCACACGACATCGGCCTTCTGCCGCCCCAGCCAGGCGAAGAAACCCTTGCGGGCCGCCGAGCGGATGCCGTTGACGTTGACCGTGATGATGCGCATGAATCTCGTCTTCCTCGGGGATTTGGGGGCAAAATAGCGAATCCTAACGGCATTTTCCCCTACCCACGATGGATTCCGGCGTTTCCGGCAACGATTTCCGCGAGCGGTTCGTCGCCTTCGCCATCCGCGCGAAGGTCCTGCGCTTCGGCGAGTTCACGACCAAGGCAGGCCGCCGGTCGCCCTACTTCTTCAACGCGGGCCTGTTCAACGACGGCGCGACGCTAGGCGAGCTTTCGCGCTTCTACGCCCAGGCGGCGCTTGCCTCAAGGATCCCTTTCGACATGCTGTTCGGGCCGGCTTACAAGGGGATCACGCTGGCTGCCGCGACTGCAGTCGCCCTTGCCGAATTCGGTCACAATGTGCCGTTCTGCTACAACCGGAAGGAAACAAAGGACCACGGCGAAGGCGGCAGGGTCATCGGCGCCCCTCTTGCCGGCCGCGTGCTGATCATCGACGATGTGATTTCGGCCGGGACATCGGTGAGGGAGTCGATCGAGATCATTCGTGCCGAGGGCGGGACCCCCGCTGGCGTGCTAATTGCTCTCGATCGCATGGAGAGGGGGCAAGGCGCGCTTTCTGCCACGCAGGAAGTCAGCCATTCCTTTGGGATCCCCGTTGCGGCAATCGCCACCCTGGACGACATTACCGGGTATCTTTCCCGGCATGCCGACCAGGGCGAGAATGTTTCCCGGATCGAAGCGTACCGAAAAGAGTACGGCTCGCCGGCCTGGACCTCGGATTCGACCGGCGCAGCCGGGCGGGCCCAATAGCGCACACAGGTGAGTTTCATGAAGATCTTGGCCATCATCGCAGTCATCGCCGTCTCCCCGGCCTTCGGGGCGACCTTCAAGTGCACGGACGAAAAGGGCGTCACGCATTACGGCGACACCATGCCGCCGCAATGCGCCAAGACCCCGGTGCTGGAAGTGCAGCAAAGCGGCACTACGGTGAAGAAATACGACGCCCAGCTCACGCCGGAGCAGATCAAGGCGAAGCAGGAGGCGGACAAGCTGAAGGCCGACCAGGCGAAGGCCGCGGCCGAAGCGGCGCGCAAGGACCTGGCCCTGCTCAACACCTACTCCAGCGAACGCGACTTCGAGGTTGCGAAGCAGCGCAACATCGAGCCGATCGAAGCGCGCATCAAGAGCGCGCAGGACCGCCTCGTCAACGTGGACAAGCGCCTGAAGCAACTCAATGACGAGATGGAGTTCTACACCTCGGGCAAGAGCAAGTCGGCGAAGGAACGCAAGCCCCCGATCCAGCTCGTCACCGACGTCGAGCGCACCACCAATGAAAAGGCGACGCTGATCGCCTCGATCCAGCGCTACGAGAAGGAAATCGAGCAGGTGAAGACGCGCTACGAGACCGACCGGGCTGCGCTGGATGCAGCTGCGCAACGGGTCGGCGCGCCCGCCGCGTCCCTCGGCCCCGGCCCCGGTCGCGGAGCAGCGACCGCTGACACACTCCCGGTAGCACCTCAGCCGGCAAGCTTGCGGCGCAGGATGTCGTTCACCTGTGCCGGGTTGGCCTTGCCGGCCGTCGCCTTCATCACCTGCCCCACCAGCGAGTTGAACGCCTTTTCCTTGCCGGCGCGGTAGTCCTCGACCTGCTTTGCGTTCGCGGCGAGCACCCGGTCGACGGCGGCCTCGATCGCGGAGGGGTCGGACAGCTGCCTGAGCCCCTGCTTCGCGATGATCGCGTCGGCATCGCTCCCGTCCCTGTGCATCTCGGCGAACACGACCTTCATCATTTTCGAGGAAAGCGTGCCGTCCGCGCCTCGCTGCACGAGCCGCGCAAGCGCGGCAGCCGGGACGGGAGAGTCCGATATGGCCACGCCGATCTCGTTGTTCGCCGCCGCCAACTCGCCGAACATCCAGTTCACCAGCTGCTTCGCCCCGGCGGACTTGTCGCCCGCCGCCAGTGCCTCGATTGCCTTCTCGAAGTACGCCGCGCCCTGCCGGTCGGAGGTCACGAGGAAAGCGTCGTATCCGGACAGGTCGTATTCGAGGGCCAGCCGGCTGCGGGCCTCGTGCTGCACCTCGCCCATCTCGCCGCGGATCGCCTCGATCATGGCCGGCGAGACGACCAGCGGCAGCAGGTCGGGGTCGGGAAAGTAGCGGTAGTCCTGCGCGTCTTCCTTGCTGCGCATCGACCGCGTCTCGTCGCGGTCCGGGTCGTAGAGGCGCGTCTCCTGCACCACGGCGCCGCCTTCGCCGATCAGCTCGATCTGGCGGCGCACCTCGTACTCGATGGCCTTCTCCATGAAGCGAAAGGAATTGAGGTTCTTGATCTCGCAGCGCGTGCCGAGCTTGTCCGTTCCCTTCGGCCGCACCGAAACGTTGGCGTCGCAGCGGAAACTGCCTTCCTGCATGTTGCCGTCGCAGATGCCGATCCAGCGCACCAGCGAGTGCAGCGCGCGCGCATAGGCCACCGCTTCGGCCGCCGAGCGCATGTCGGGCTCCGTGACGATCTCGAGGAGCGGCGTCCCGGCGCGGTTCAGGTCGATGCCCGTCATGCCGTGGTAGTCCTCGTGCAGGCTCTTGCCCGCGTCCTCCTCGAGGTGGGCGCGAGTAAGCTGCACGCGCCGCTCGCCGCCCTCGAAGGGGAAGGCGACCTGCCCGCCGGAGACCACGGGCAGCTCGTACTGGCTGATCTGGTAGCCCTTGGGGAGGTCGGGATAGAAATAATTCTTGCGCGCGAAAACGCTGCGCGGCGCGATGCGCCCGCCCACCGCCAGCCCGAAGCGGATCGCGCGCTCGACTGCGCCCTTGTTGAGCACCGGCAGCACGCCGGGGAGCGCGAGGTCGACCGCGGAGGCCTGCGTGTTGGGCGCGGCGCCGAAGGCCGTCGACGCGCCCGAAAAGATCTTCGACGCTGTCGACAGCTGCGCGTGGGTTTCCAGCCCGATGACGACTTCCCATTCCATCGGTCAGCGCCCCGAATCCCGAAGGCGTGCGCGCGTGCCAGTCGCTCGCGCGCTGGAACTGGTGCGCGATCCCGAGCATCTTCGCCTCGGAAAAGTAGTCGCCGATCAGCTGCAGCCCGACCGGCATGCCGTGAGCGCCGAAGCCGCAAGGCACCGACATGCCCGGCAGCCCCGCCAGGTTCACCGAGATCGTGTACAGGTCGTTCAGGTACATCTGCACCGGGTCCTCGCTCTTCTCGCCCAGCGGGAAGGCCACGCTCGGCGTCGCCGGCCCGGCGATCACGTCGCACTGCCTGAAGGCCTCGCTGAAATCGCGCGCAATCAGGCGGCGTACCCTCTGCGCCTGCAGGTAGTAGGCGTCGTAGTAGCCGTGCGAAAGCACATAGGTGCCGATGAGGATGCGCCGCTTGGCCTCGGCCCCGAAGCCTTGCGCGCGCGATTTCTTGTACATGTCCATGAGGTCCGTGTAATCGGGCGCGCGATGCCCGTAGCGCACGCCGTCGAAACGCGACAGGTTCGAAGACGCCTCCGCGGAGGCGATCACGTAGTACACGGGCACGGCGAGGGACTGGTTGGGCAGGCTCACCTTCGACCACGGTGGCGCCCAGCTTCTTCATCTCGTCGATCGCCGCGAGAACCGGGGCGGCGACGTCCGCCGCGAGGTCGGAGGTGAAATACTCCATCGGCATGCCGATGCGCACGCCCGCCAGCGGCCTCGCGCCATCGCGGGACAACTCCCGCGCGTAGTCCTCCTTCGGCCGGTCGACGCTGGTGGAGTCGCGCGCGTCGAAGCCGCCCATGACGTTCATCACCAGCGCGAGGTCCCCGGCGCTGCGGGCGAGCGCCCCGCCCTGGTCGAGCGAGGAGGCGAACGCGACCATGCCAAAGCGCGACACCGCGCCATAGGTCGGCCTGAGCCCGCAGGTGCCGGTAAAGGACGCCGGCTGGCGGATCGAGCCGCCCGTGTCCGTGCCCGTCGCGGCCGGAACCAGCCGGGCCGCGACCGCCGCGGCGGAGCCCCCCGAGCTTCCGCCCGGCACGCGGGTCCCGTCCCAGGGATTTTTCACCGGGCCGAAGAAGCTGTTCTCGTTCGACGAGCCCATCGCGAACTCGTCCATGTTGGCCTTGCCGGCGATCACCGCGCCCGCCCGGTCGAATTGCTCGATCACGTGCGCGTCATAGGGCGCGACGAAGTTGCCGAGGATCTTCGACCCGCAGGTGGTGCGCCAGCCCTTCGCGCAGAAGAGGTCCTTGTGCGCCACCGGGATGCCGGCGAGCGGCCCTCCCTCGCCCCTTGCGATCATTGCATCTGCAACACGCGCCTGGGCGAGGCTCTTCTCGTCATCGACCGTGATGAAGGCATTGAGCCGGCCGTTGAAGCGGTGGATGCGCGCGAGCGCCGCCCGCGTCAGCTCTTCGCTCGAGAACTTCCTCGCGCGCAGGGACTCGGAAAGCTGTTTCAGGGTGAGATCGTGCATGGCGGGCAAGGGGCGCCTCGCGGGGCAATGGCCCCCGCAAAGGCGCGCATGGCTTACTCGAGGACCTTGGGCACGAGGTAGAGGCCCGCCTCGACTTGCGGGGCGATCGACTGGTAGAGGGCGCGTGCGTCGGGCTCCGTCACCCGGTCCTCGCGCAGGCGCTGCACCAGGTCCTGCGCATGGGCCATCGGCTCTACCCCGGTGGTATCGACCGAGCGCATCCGGTCGATCAATCCGAGGATCGCGTCGAGCTTCTGCTGCAGCGCAGCAACCTCGTCCTCGCGGACCTCGAGGCGCGCCAGGTGGGCAATGCGCAAAATTTCGTCGTGGGTGAGGGACATGCGAGCTTAAATTCAGGGCGTTTCTCGGCTATTATAGGCAACAATTTCCCGCCCCCGGGCTCTCTCCAACCAGAATCGAGCGGTTTTCCCGGATGTTCTCGTTCGTCTCCAAGTATTTCTCGACCGATCTCGCGATCGACCTCGGCACCGCCAACACCCTGATTTACGTCCGTGGCAAGGGCATCGTCCTCGACGAACCCTCGGTCGTGGCCATCAGGCAGGAGGGCGGCCACGGCGGCAAGAAGACCATCCAGGCGGTGGGCCTTGGCGCCAAGCAGATGCTCGGCCGCACGCCGGGCAACATCACGGCCATCCGGCCGATGAAGGACGGGGTGATCGCGGACTTCACGATCACCGAGCAGATGCTCAAGTACTTCATCAAGAAGATCCACGACAACCAGTGGTTCCGGCCCAGCCCGCGCATCGTCATCTGCGTTCCGTACGGCTCCACGCAGGTCGAGCGGCGCGCGATCAAGGAAAGCGCGATCGGCGCGGGCGCCTCGCAGGTGTTCCTGATCGAGGAACCGATGGCGGCGGCCATCGGCGCGGACCTGCCGATCGCGGACGCCACCGGGTCGATGGTGGTGGACATCGGCGGCGGCACCACGGAGGTCGGCGTGATCTCGCTCGGCGGCATCGTCTATTCGGCCTCGGTGCGCGTCGGCGGCGACAAGTTCGACGAGGCGATCATCAACTACATCCGCCGCAACTACGGCATGCTGATCGGCGAATCGACGGCCGAGAACATCAAGAAGACCATCGGCTCGGCGTTCCCCGGGTCCGAAGTGCGTGAAATGGAAGTGAAGGGACGCAACCTCGCCGAGGGCATCCCGCGCTCGTTCACGATCTCGTCCAACGAGATCCTCGAAGCGCTCACCGATCCGCTCAACTCCATCGTCTCCGCGGTCAAGTCCGCGCTCGAACAAACCCCGCCCGAGCTCGGCGCCGACATTGCCGAGAAGGGCATGGTGCTCACGGGCGGCGGCGCATTGCTGCGCGAACTCGACCGCCTGCTCATGGAGGAAACGGGGCTGCCGGTGATCGTCGCCGACGACCCGCTTACCTGCGTCGTGCGCGGTTCCGGCCGCGCGCTCGAGGAAATGGACAAGCTCGGATCGGTGTTCACCAACGACTGACCCACGTGATCGAAGCCATAGCCCGCCGGATGCCCCATGCACCCCGCCGGGCTTTGTCGCTTTCGCGGTAGGCCGCCGTGATCGGCGACCCGCCCCCGTTCTTCAATCGCGGCCCGAGCCCGCTCGCGCGGCTCACCTTCTTCGCGCTTGCCGCGATCGCAGTGATGATCGCCGACCACCGTTTCCGCGCGCTCGACGCGGTGCGCCTGACGCTCTCCGTGATCGTCCATCCCCTGCAGCAGGTCGCCACGATGCCCGGGGCGGTGATCCAGCGCGTCGGCGACTTCTTCTCCTCGCAGGAGGGGCTGCTCAAGGAGAACCGGGAACTCAAGGCGCAGTTGCTGGCCAACTCCTCCTCGGCGCAGCAGGCGAAGCTGCTCGCCACGGAGCAGGCCTATCTCCTTTCCATGGCGGAAGCGCGCAAGCGCTTCGACGACAGCGGGGTGATGGCCGAAGTGCTCTACGCCGGACGCAATCCCTTCTCGCGCAAGCTCGTCATCGACAAGGGGCTCACGCAGGGCGTGAAGCCAGGGCAGCCGGTGGTCGACAGCGTCGGGGTCGTCGGGCAGGTGACCAATGTCGCGCCCTTCACCAGCGAAGTGACGCTCCTCACCGAGAAGGACCAGTCGGTGCCGGTGATGCTGGTGCGCAACGGGCTGCGCGCAATCGCCGTCGGCTCCGGCAAGGAAGGCACGATCGACGTTCCCTTCATGCCGGTCTCCGCGGACATCCAGGCCGGCGACCTGTTCGTGTCCTCGGGCATCGACGGCACCTATCCGCCGGGACTGGTGGTCGCGCAGGTGACGGCTGTCGACAAGAACGCGGGCTTCGTCTTCGCCAAGATCACCGCGAAGCCGGCAGCGGGAGTCGACAACCATCGTTTCGTGATGGTGCTCACGGCGCCGCCGCGCGAGGCCGCCGCCCGTCCCGAAGCCAGGGGGGACGAGCGCCGCGCGTCGAAAGAGCGGCCGGGCCAGAAGGTGAAGCGCTGATGCGCGCCGCCGACCTCACGCCGGTCGCCCGCGACGCGATGAAACGGCCCGCCGGCGGCAAGCTGGTGCTCGCCTCCTTTCTCGTCGCCTTCGTGATGCAGTCGCTGCCGTGGCAGGGCGACATGCTGCTCGCGCGCCCGGACTTCGTCCTGCTCGTGCTGCTCTTCTGGGTGATCAACGAGCCCCGCATGATCGGCCTGGGGCTCGCCTTCACGCTCGGGCTGATGGTCGACGTGAACGACTCGATGCTGCTCGGCCAGCACGCGCTCGCCTACGTGGTCGCCGCGTTCTTCGCGCAGTCGCTGCGCGTGCGCATCCTCTCCTTCGCGCTTCCCGAGCAGGCGCTTCACGTCCTCGGGCTCGCCGTCCTCGCCTCACTGGTCACGCTGCTGCTGAACCTGCTCCTCGGCCAGGATTTCCCCGGCTGGGCCATCCTCGCCTCGCCATTGCTCACCGCGCTGGCGTGGTTTCCGCTGGCATGGCTCATTTACCACCCGAGGCTGCGCGACGCGCGCCGGCTGGGAGCGTCCTGATGGCCAGCATCGGCATGGGCGTGGGCACCGCGATGCGCGACCAGCAGCGCGAGCTCACCACCTTCCGCAATCGCCTGCTGCTCGCGGGGCTCGGCATCGTCGTGCTGTTCGGCCTGCTCACGGCGCGCTTCGTCTGGCTGCAGGTGGTGCAGCAGGAGCATTTCCACACGCTCGCCGAGGCCAATCGCATATCGATGGCGCCCGTGGTGCCCAACCGCGGCCTGATCCTCGACCGCAACGGCGCCGTGCTCGCCGCGAACTTTTCCGCGTACACCCTGGAAGTGACGCCGTCGAAAGTCGGCAACCTCGAGCGCGCGATCGACGAGCTCGCGCAGGTGATCGACGTCAGCCCGCGGGACCGGCGCCGCTTCAGGAAGCTGCAGGACGAAAGCAAGAATTTCGAGAGCCTGCCGATCCGCACCCGCCTCACCGAGGAAGAGGTCGCGCGCTTCTCGGTGAACCGCTTCCGCTTCCCCGGCTTCGAGATCAAGGCGCGGCTGTTCCGCCAATACCCGTTCGGCGAGGTTGCCTCGCACGCCATCGGCTACATCGGGCGCATCAACGAAGCCGACGTGAAGCGCATCGAGGCGCAGGGACTGGCCGTCAATTACAAGGGCACCGACCATATCGGCAAGCTCGGCATCGAAGGCGCCTACGAGAAGGAACTGCACGGCGCCACCGGCAGCGAGCAAGTCGAGATCGACGCGGGCGGGCGGGCCATCCGGTCGCTCGCGCGCAAGGAACCGGTGTCGGGCAACAACCTGATGCTCACGCTCGACATCAACCTGCAGAAGATCGCGGAGGCCGCGTTCCAGGAATTCCGCGGCGCGCTGGTGGCGATCGACCCGAAGAACGGCGACGTGCTGGCGCTGGTGTCCAAGCCGGGTTTCGATCCCAACCTGTTCGTCGACGGCATCGACCCGCAGAACTGGGACGCGCTCAACAACTCGCCGGACAAGCCGCTCAACAACCGCGCGCTGCGCGGCCAGTATCCGCCGGGCTCCACGATCAAGCCGTTCATGGCGCTCGCCGCGCTGGAGTACAAGAAGCGCGCGCCGGAGTTCACCATCAGCGATCCGGGCTACTACTCGCTCGCCGGCGTGCAGCACCGCTACCGCGACTGGAAGAAAGAAGGCCACGGCGCCGTCAACCTGCATCGCTCGATCGTCGTGTCCTGCGATACCTACTACTACGGGCTCGCCAACGACCTCGGCATCGACTCGATCTACAAGTTCATGACCCGCTTCGGGTTCGGCAGCCGCACCGGCATCGACATCGACGGCGAGCTGGCCGGGCTGCAGCCGTCGCAGGAATGGAAGTGGCAGCGATTCAAGCAGAAATGGTACGCGGGCGACACCATCAGCGTGGGCATCGGGCAGGGCTATGTGCTTGCCACGCCGCTGCAACTCGCCACCGCGGTGGCCACGCTCGCCAACGACGGCGTGCCGGTGCACCCGCGGCTGCTCAAGGCGGTGCAGGACTCGCAAACGCTCGAGCGGCGCGAGCTGCCCGAGCGCACACCCGGGGCGTCGGGATTCAATCCCGAGCACCTGAAGCGCGTTCGCGACGCAATGATCGACGTGACGCGCCCGGGCGGCACGGCGGCACGGGCCGGCGCGGGCGCGCCGTACTCGATCGCCGCCAAGACCGGCACCGCGCAGGTGATCGCGATGAAGCAGAACGAGAAGTACGACGAGAAAAAGGTGAACGAGCGCCATCGCGACCACGCGCTTTTCATCGCCTACGCGCCGGCCGACAACCCGCGCATCGCGCTCGCGATCCTGGTCGAGAACGGCGGCCACGGCGGCTCGACCGCGGGCCCGATCGCGCGCGAGGTGTTCGACTACTACCTGCTCGGCAAGGTGCCCGAGAAGAAGCAGAAGCTTGGCGACGACGAGGCCGAGCATGATTAGCCGCGCCTTTGAACTGTTCTCGCGGCGCATCGACGGGCCCCTGATGGCGGCCCTCATGCTCACCGTCGCCCTCGGCATCGCCGTGGTCTATTCCGCCTCCGGCGGCGGCAGCTTCGACCGCGCGCTGGGCCAGGCGCGCAACCTCGTCGTGGCGATGACCGCGCTGTGGATCGTCGCCAACGTCCCGCCGCAGCAGCTGATGCGCCTCGCGGTCCCGGCCTACATCGCCGGCCTGCTCCTGCTGGTCGGCGTGGCGCTTTTCGGCGAAGTGCGCAACGGCGCCCGTCGCTGGCTGTCTCTCGGCTTCACCACGATCCAGCCCTCCGAGATCATGAAGATCGGCGTGCCGCTGATGCTGGCGTGGTACTTCCACAAGCACGAGGAGAGCCTGCGCGTTCGCGACTACGCGGTGGCCGCGGTCCTGCTGGCAATCCCGGTAGGGTTGATCGTCCGCCAGCCCGACCTCGGCACCGCGATGCTGATCGCGGCATCGGGCTTCTTCGTCATTTTCCTGGCCGGGCTGTCCTGGAAGATCATGATCTCGCTCGGGGTCGCGGGGCTCGCCAGCCTGCCCTTCCTCTGGTCGATGCTGCACGACTACCAGCGCCAGCGCATCCTCACCCTGCTCGACCCGATGGAAGACCCGCTCGGCGCCGGCTACCACATCATCCAGTCGACGATCGCGATAGGCTCCGGCGGGGTGCTCGGCAAGGGGTGGCTGAACGGCACGCAGTCGCAGCTCGATTTCGTGCCTGAGCGCTCCACCGACTTCATCCTCGCGGTATTCGGCGAGGAGTTCGGCCTGGCGGGCAACCTCGTGCTGATCGCGCTCTACCTCGTCATCGTCGGGCGCGGGCTGATGATCGCGGCCAACGCGCCGACGACTTTCTCGCGCCTGATGGCGGGGGCCGTCACGCTCACCTTCTTCACTTATGCGTTCGTCAACATGGGCATGGTGAGCGGAATCCTGCCCGTGGTCGGCGTTCCGCTGCCCATGATCAGCTATGGCGGCACGGCGCTGCTGTCGATCCTGGTCGGCTTCGGCGTGCTGATGTCGATCGCCACGCACAAGCAGCTGGTGTCGAGTTGACTGCGGCCGCCGTGCCGCATCGGCGCGGCCCTGCTTTGCGCGCTGGTCGCCGCCTGCGGGGGCGCGCCAAAGGCGCCGGACAAGCCCGTCGACGCGCCGCCGAAAAAGCCGGTCTATTACTCCGACGACGGCCCGCCGCTTGCCATTCCCGTCGACATTGCCGCCATCCCGGACGCGGTGCCGAAGGACGAGCCCTATCACCGCTTCGCGAACCGTCCCTACACGGTCTTCGGCAAGGCCTACGTGCCGGTGGTGAACAACGACCCCGTGCGCGAACGCGGGCTTGCCTCGTGGTACGGGCGCAAGTTCCATGGGCAGAAGACCTCGAACGGCGAGGTCTACGACATGTTCGGCATGACGGCCGCGCACAAGACCTTTCCGCTGCCCAGCTATGCGCGCGTCACCAACGTGAAGACCGGCCAATCGGTGATCGTGCGCGTGAACGATCGCGGGCCTTTCCACGAGGGCCGCATCATCGACCTGTCGTACGCGGCTGCCGCCAAGCTCGGCATCGCCGGTCCCGGCAGCGGCCAGGTCGAGGTCGAGCGCGTCTTCGCCGGCACGCAGGTCGCCATCGCGCCCGCGCTGCCCGCGACCACGGTCACTGCGCTCGCCCCATCGCCCCTTCCCCAGCTGGTGCAGGCCGAGACCAGCATCGTCACGCAGGACACCGCCGGCATCTACCTGCAGCTCGGTGCCTTCTCCAGCCGGGAGAATGCCGAGAGCTTTCGCAATCGCGTCGCCGGGGAACTGCCTTGGCTGGGCGAGCCGGTAACCGTGGTGTCCCGCGAAGGGCTCAATCGCGTCCGCCTCGGGCCCTACCGCAACCGCGAGGAGGCCGCCGCGGTCGCCGACAAGGTGCGCGCCAGCCTCAATTTCGAACCCGTAGTTTCACGCCAGCCCTAGGAAATGATGAACAAGCTTCTCGCCGTCCTGCTCGCTTCGCTCTCCACCCTTGCCGCCTTCGCCCAGCCAGTCACGCCGCCCCCGACTGCCGCCCGGGCCTTCGTGCTCTACGACGTGCAAAGCGGCCAGCTGCTCGCCGCCTCAGCCGAGAGCGAGCGCTTCGAGCCGGCTTCGCTCACCAAGCTGATGACCGCCTACCTCGTGTTTACCGCGCTGAAGGAAAAGCGCCTGATGCCCGAACAGGTGCCGGCGGTCTCGGAGCGGGCCTGGAAGGCCGAGGGCTCGCGCATGTTCATCGAACCGCGCAAGCCGGCCGCCGTCGAGAACCTGGTGCGCGGCATGATCGTGCAATCGGGCAACGACGCGTCCATCGCGCTTGCCGAGGCAGTGGCGGGGAGCGAGGAGGCGTTCGTGCAGCTCATGAACCGCCAGGCGCAGAAACTGGGCCTGGCGAACACCCGCTTCGCCAACGCCACGGGACTGCCCGCTCCCGACCATTACTCGACGGCCTTCGACCTCGCGCTGCTTTCGGCCGCGCTCATCCGCGATTTCCCGGAGTATTACCAGTTGTATTCGCAGAGGGAATTCAGCTGGAACGGGATCACGCAATCGAATCGCAACCGCCTGCTCTGGTCGGACGCCACCGTCGACGGGGTGAAGACCGGATTTACCGAGGCCGCGGGCTACTGCCTGATCGCCTCGGCGAAACGCGGCAACCGGCGCCTGATCTCGGTGGTCCTGGGCACGCAATCGGACGCGCTGCGCATGTCGGAAAGCCAGAAGCTGCTCAACTTCGGCTTCCAGGTTTTCGACACGCAGCTTCTCTACAGGAAAGGCGAGGTGATCGCCTCGCCGGAGATCTTCAAGGGCACGCAGAAGCAGCTCAAGCTCGGCTTCGGGAACGACGTCTGGCTTACCCTTCCGCGGGACCGGTTCGGCGGCCTCAAGGCCTCGCTCGAGACCTCGCAGCCGTTCCTCGCGCCCTACTCCGCCGGCCAGAAAGCAGGGATAATGAAATTGACGCGCGAGGGCGCCGCGGTCGCCGACTTGCCGGTGGTGGCGCTTGAGGACGTGCCCGTCGCCGGCTTCCTATCGCGTGGCTGGGACACGCTGCGCTTGATGTTGCGCTGAACCACGCCCATCCCGAGGATCACGACATGACACCAGCCAACATCGCCTGCTTCAATGGCAAGCTCCTGCCGCTCGAAGAGATCTCCATTTCGCCGCTCGACCGCGGCTTCGTCTTCGGCGACGGCGTCTATGAAGTCATCCCCGTGTACAACGGCGTGATGCTGCGCGCGCGCGAGCACTTCGAGCGGCTGCAGCGCTCGATGGACGAGATCCGGCTCGCCAATCCGTACTCGGTGGACGAGTGGATCGCGCTCGCGGGCAGGCTGCTCGCCCACCATCCCGGCAACCAGTCCGTGTACCTGCAAGTAACTCGCGGCGTGCCGCCCAAGCGCGACCACGTCATGCCCAAGGGGCTCAAGCCCACGGTATTCATGATGTGCCAGCCGCTCCCGTCGCCCTCGAGGGAACAGGTGGACAACGGCGTGGCCTGCATCACCGCGAAAGATTTCCGCTGGGAGAAATGCAACATCAAGTCGATCTCGCTGCTCGGCAACGTGATCGCCCGGCAGATGGCGGCCGACGCCGATGCCACGGAGTGCGTGATGTTCCGCGACGGCTTCCTCACCGAGGCCTCGGCCTCCAACGTCTTTGCGGTGAAGGGCTCGACCGTGCTCGCCCCTCCCATGGACAACCTGATCCTGCTCGGCATCACCTACCAGCTGCTCCTCGACCTTGCGAGGGAGGGCGACGTGAAGCTCGAGGTGCGCAAGGTGAGCGAGGCCGAGGTGCGCGCGGCGGACGAGCTCTGGCTGACATCGTCGACCAAGGAAGTGCTCGCCATCACCACGCTCGACGGCAAGCCCGTGGGCAGCGGCAGGCCCGGGCCGCTGTTCCGGCGCATGCACGCGCTCTACCAGGACTACAAGGCAAGGATCGGCAAGGCCGCCGAGGTTGCTGCCTGACAAGCCATGGACGAGCCGTCCGGCGAATCTCTGCTCAAGTTCCCGACCGTCTTCCCGATCAAGGTCATGGGAAGGCGCGAGGACGGCTTTGCGCAGGTCGTGGCCGAGATCGTGATCCGCCACGCGCCGGATTTCGACCCCGCCTCGATGGAAATGCGGCCCTCGCGCAACGGCCGCTATCTCGGCCTGACCGTCACCATCAACGCCCGGTCCAAGGAGCAGGTCGACGCCATCTACCAGGAGCTGTCGTCCAACACGATGGTGATCATGGCGCTGTGAGGATCGCGATCGAAAGGCTGGGCGTCGTGCCGTTCGAGCCCACCTGGCGCGCCATGCAGGCGCGCACGCGCGAGCGCGGGGCCGAGGACCGCGACGAACTCTGGCTGCTCGAGCACCCTCCTGTCTATACGCTCGGCCTCGCGGGAAAGCCCGGGCATGTGCTCGATCCCGGGAACATCCCCGTGGTCAGGACCGATCGCGGCGGACAGGTGACCTACCACGGGCCGGGCCAGATCGTCGCTTACGTGCTGCTCGACCTGCGCCGCCTCGGCTACGGCGTGAAGGAGCTGGTACGGCGGCTGGAGCAGGCGATCATCGACACGCTGGCAGGCTTCGGCATCGCCGCGGCAAGGCGCAGCGGCATGCCCGGCGTGTACGTCGGGGAGGCCAAGATCGCCGCCGTCGGGCTGCGCGTTTCGCGCGGCTGCACCTATCACGGCATCGCCCTGAACGTGGACATGGACCTGAAGCCCTTCGAAGGCATCAACCCGTGCGGTTACGCGGGAATGGCGACAACCTCCATGGCCGCCCTCGGCGCCCGTGATAGCATTGGTGCAGTGCAAGAAAGGCTGGAAACGCGGCTCCTCGCCGCGCTCGCCGCGCACTGCTGAACATGGCCGATTCTCCCCTTTCCGACCTCAAGACCCGGCAGAAGCGCGAGCTCAAGACCGCGCGCATCCCGATCAAGATCGTGCCCAGCGAGCCGCTGCGAAAGCCCGACTGGATTCGCGTGCGCGCAGGCTCCTCGGAGCGCTTCACCGAGATCAAGCAGATCCTGCGCGACGCGAAGCTGCACTCGGTGTGCGAGGAGGCTTCCTGCCCGAACATCGGCGAGTGCTTCGGCAAGGGCACGGCCACCTTCATGATCATGGGCGACAAGTGCACGCGCCGTTGCCCGTTCTGCGACGTGGCGCACGCCCGTCCCGACCCGCTCGACCCCGACGAGCCGCGCCACCTCGCCGAGACCATCGCCAGGCTGCGCCTCCGGTACGTGGTGATCACCAGCGTCGACCGCGACGACCTCCGCGACGGCGGCGCGCAGCACTTCGTCGACTGCATCCGCGCGGTGCGCGAATTGTCGCCGCAGACGCGCATCGAGATCCTGACGCCGGACTTCCGCGGCCGCGCCGACCGCGCGCTATCCATCCTCAACGCTGCGCCGCCGGACGTGATGAACCACAACCTCGAGACCGTGCCGCGGCTGTACCTGCAGGCGCGCCCCGGCTCCGACTACGCGTATTCGCTCAGGCTGCTCAAGGACTTCAAGGCGGCCCATCCGGGCGTGCCGACCAAGAGCGGCCTCATGGTGGGCCTCGGCGAAACCGACGAGGAGATCGTCGAAGTGATGAGCGACCTGCGCGCCCACGACGTGGACATGCTCACCATCGGCCAGTACCTCCAGCCTTCACGCCACCATCTCGCCGTGGCGCGCTTCGTGCACCCCGACCAGTTCCGCGTCTTCGAGGAGGAAGCGGCGAAGATGGGCTTCGCCCACGCCGCCTGCGGCCCGATGGTGCGCTCCAGCTACCACGCCGATCGGCAGGCGCACGAAGCGGGGGTCGCCTGAGGCCTGCATCCGGCAGCGCCCTCCCGCCCGCGTCCCCTGCAACATGGAACCCGCCACGAGCATCCGGCGATTGGGTTTTCGCCGCTGGTACGAACGCAAGCTGATCGACGCGCACCTCGCGCTTGTCACCTGCTTTCTCTCCGTGATCACGCTCGCCGCGTGCCTCGAGGCCGTGCGCTTCGACGAACTGGGCTGGCAACAGGGGGCGCTGCTGGCCGTCGTGGCCGCTTCATTGCCGGTGGCCGTGTTGTCGTGGCGCCGCTACATGCGCGTGCTCGGGCTGGCCGAGCGTTACGGCGCGCGATCGACCTGCCCGTCCTGCGGCGCCTATGCGCGCTTTGAAGTCATGCACGCGGGCGCGAGCGAGATTCCGGGCGAGATCGGCTCGAGCGGCTTGCCGCGCTTCGATGTGTGGATGCGCCTGCGCTGCCGCAAGTGCGCTCACGCCTGGCGCATGCCGGACGGGTCGTAGCGCTCAGGTTGCGCCCGCCTGTCGAAGGCCGGCGTCGGCCACGACAAACAGGCTGTCCCTTGCCGCTTCGGTCATGGCGACGACACAGGGATGGGTCACGCGCCTCTCGACGGAAATCGCGAAAAACTCCTCGACGATCTCGCGTGTCCGCCCGACCGCCTTCACCCCGTACTGCGCTTCGATCTCGGATTCGAGTACGGTCGGCCCGATGAATACCCCCACGCCGTTCTGCCCGAAGACCTTCATCAGCGCGCTGTCGTCGAACTCGCCGACCACCCGCGGCCGGACCTTGTTGGCCTTGCACCACCACTCCAGGCGCGATCGCATCGCCACATCCTCGCCCGGGACGAGCATCGGGGCGTCGGTCAGGCAGGCGGGGAACTTCCCCTTGAGCGTCCTGCGCAGGCTGCTGGAGGCGAAAAAGCTCACGCCCGATTCGCCCAGCCGGTGGTTGTACGCGCGGACGCTCACCGAAGCGGGAATCGGCGCGCCGGCGATGACCAGGTCGAGGCGATGCGCGGCGAGCTCCGCAAGCAGGCTGTCGAGCTTCCATTCACGGCATACGATGCGCACCGGGTTGGGCAGGCGGGTTGCCGGCTCGATCAGCCGAAAGGCGATCGTTTTCTGCACGGCATCGGCAACGCCGATCCGGAACTCGATCGGACGGCCGCCCGCAGGATAGTGGCGCAATGAGTCCTCGAGCTCGGACCCGAGGGCAAAGATCTCTTCGGCGTAGCCCAGCGCGAGCCGTCCCGCATCCGTCAGCTCGAGGTTGCGCCCGCGTTTGGCGAACAGGGGAGAGCGTAGGTCGTCTTCCAGCAGGCCGACCTGTCCGCTGATCGTCTGCGGCGTCAGGTGCAGCTGCTCGCTTGCGCGCGCGACGCCGCCGGCCTTGGCCACGTGCCAGAAGTAGTAGAGATGCTTGAAGTTCATCCTTGCGATACTTCGGTTTACTCGAAGTATAGCTCAAGATAATTCGATTTTACACGACTCGCCCCGTGGCCTACGCTCACGCAACAGGATCGGCCCATGGAAATCCTTTCCCTCGAGTTCCTCACCGCCCTTTTCGCGATCGTCGCGATCGACCTGGTGCTGGCCGGCGACAACGCAATCGTCATCGCGCTTGCCTCGCGCAGCCTGCCCCGGCACCTGCAAAGGAGGGCGATCGTCTGGGGCGCCGTCGGCGCAATTGCAGTGCGCAGCGCATTGACGCTCGTCGTCGTCTGGCTGCTCGGGATTCCCGGCCTTCTGCTCGCCGGTGGCGCACTGCTCGTCTGGATCGCGTATCGCCTGCTGCTGCCCGAGAACGGCGGGGAGAAGGGCGGAGCGATCCGGCCGGCGGCAAGCTTCTGGGGGGCGATCCGCACCATCGTCGTGGCGGACCTCGTGATGGGGCTGGACAATGTCCTCGCCGTGGCTGGCGCGGCGCACGGCAGCTACCTGCTGGTGGTGCTCGGCCTCGCGATCAGCGTCCCGATCGTCGTCTGGGGCAGCACCATCATGCTGCGCTGGGTGGAACGTTACCCGGGGATTGTCTACTTCGGGGCCGGCGTGCTCGCCTGGACGGCCGCGAAGATGATCACCAGCGAACCCTTCCTCAAGGATGCGTTCGCCGCAAACGGCACCGCCACCGCGCTCGTGTACCTGGCGCTGATCGGCGGCGTTCTCTGGGCAGGATTCGTGAAGAATCACCGCAGGCTCGAGTCGCGCATTTCCGCGCGCCTCGCGGTGCTGGCCCGCCAGATCGAGGCGGAACGCAACCACTTTGTCGCAACGGAAGAGGAAAAGAACATGCTGAGAGTCCTTGTTCCAGTCGACGGCTCGCGCAACTCGGATTACGCGTTGCGCCATGTCGTCAACGAGTTCATGAACAACCCGAGGATCGAGATCCACCTGTTCAACGTCCAGCCCTTGCTGTCGCGCCATGTCGCGCAGTTCATCGGCCGGAAGGCGCGTGATGCTTTCCATCGAGACGAGGCGGAGAAGGCGCTGCTTCCCGCGAGAAAGCTGCTGGAGAGGTTCGGCGTGCCCTTCCATGCCCATGTCCGGGTCGGCAACAAGGCGTCGGCAATCGCTGACGAAGCACGTCGCCTGCACTGCGACCGCATCGTGATGAGTACCGCGCGC
This sequence comes from uncultured beta proteobacterium, assembly GCA_963849005.1. Taxonomy (GTDB): domain Bacteria; phylum Pseudomonadota; class Gammaproteobacteria; order Burkholderiales; family Usitatibacteraceae; genus CAWKGC01. The sequence continues at coordinate 104,550 of CAWKGC010000028.1, forward strand.
AAGAATTCCCTTACCCGGATGCTTCAGGATTCCACGACCAACAAGGTGCTTGAGCAGACCGCCGTACCCGTGGAGGTGATCTCCGGGGACTCGGTCTCGAAGCTCGAGCGTTTCGCCCTTCCTGGCGGCGTGGCCGCCGTGATGGCGATGTTGATTGCCGACATGGCGGATTGAGGTGGCCGGGCTCCGGGCCGGCAATCCGCGCCCGGGTCAGCTGCCGGCAATCCCCTTGGGCCCGGCGCTGCGGAACGGCGCGTCATGCTGCATCGTCCCGGCGAGGCAGCCGGCGAAGAGAAGCGGCACGAACAGGATCACCGCGAGCCCCGGGTCGCCCGCCCAGAACATGAACCCCGGTAGCGTGCTCGCGCCGGTGAAAAAGAACTCGGTGACACGTTCCATGGACATGCTCGCCTCCGCTCCGGTTGGTGTGCGGGAGGCAAAATGCCGCCCCGGCTGGCACACCAGAACCTGATGAGGGAAGCATGCGCCAATCCAGCCGGTCGCGGATAGGGCGCAGCGCACACTCGGAACACGGAATATTCGACAATCGCGGGATCAAGGCACAATGGCGCGATGCGAAATCTGTCCCGCGTCCTGTCGGCACTCCTGGTCGTGGCGTTTCCCGCGATTGCGCAGGAGTTGTTCAAGTGCACCGATGCCGCCGGCAAGGTGACCTACCAGCAAACCGCCTGCCCGACCGCCGCCACTGAAAAGAAGATCGACGCGACCCCGGCCAACCCGAACTTCGACCCCGAGGCGCGCGAGCGCTTGCTCCGCCAGGGCGCGGAAGCGGACCAGCGCCTCAAGGAACGCGCTGCGCAAGACAATGCGGAGCGCCTCGAACGCGAAGCGAGGGAACGGGAAACCCGGGCCGCGGAGGAGCGGGCCCGCAAGGCGCAGGAAGAGGCGGAACAGGCGACCTATCTCGCGCCGCCCTATTTGTGGGTGCCGGTACGCCCCCCATTGGGATATCCGCAGCCGCGTCCGCCGAGCGTCCCGCGCCCGCCAGGTTTCCCGCAACCGCCGGCAGCCCTGCCGCGAGCGACCTGAGGCAGCGTCGCTAGGCCAACGCCCTGTACGCGGGAAGCGTCAGGAATTCCACGTAGTCGTCGGAGGCCGTGATCTCGCCGAAGAGCTTCGCGCCTTCGGAATACTTGCCCGCCGCGAAGGCCTCCGCGCCCACGATCGAAGGCGTCTTCCCCAGTTCGTCGGCAAGAATTTCCGCGAACAGGCCCTTGGTCACCTTGCGACCGTCGGCGAGCACGCCCTTGGGACTGCGGATCCACTGCCAGACCTGCGAGCGCGAGATCTCCGCGGTGGCCGCGTCCTCCATCAGGTTGAAGATCGGCACGCAACCATTGCCCGCGAGCCAGGACCCGATGTACTGGATGCCGACCTGGACGTTGTTGCGCAGCCCCGCCTCGGTGATCGGCCCTTCGGGCAGGAAGGTGAGCAGGTCCTTCGCCGTCACGTTCACGTCCGGGCGCTGCTTGGCGTACTGGTTCGGCTGCGGCATGAACTTGTCGAAGATCTCCTTGGCTATCGGAACCAGCCCCGGATGCGCGACCCAGGTGCCGTCGCAGCCGTCGGTCGCCTCGCGCTCCTTGTCGGCGCGCACCTTCGCCATTGCCGCTTCGTTGGCGGCGGGATCGTTCTTGATCGGGATCTGCGCGGCCATCCCGCCCATCGCCGGCGCGTTACGCCGGTGGCAGGTCTTCACCAAGAGCAGCGCATAGGCGCGCATGAAGGGCGACGTCATCGTCACTTGCGAGCGGTCGGCCAGGCAAAAATCCTTGTTGACGCGGAATTTCTTGATGCACGAGAAGATGTAGTCCCAGCGGCCGATGTTCAGGCCCGCCGAATGGTCCTTCAGTTCCCAGAGGATCTCGTCCATCTCGAACGCGGCGACGACCGTCTCGATCAGCACCGTGGCGCGGACCGATCCGTGCGGCACGCCGAGCTCCTTCTGCGCCAGCGTGAAGATGTCGTTCCACAGCCGCGCCTCGAGGTGCGACTCCATCTTGGGCAGGTAGAAGTACGGGCCAGAGCCGCGCGCGAGCAATTCCTTCGCGTTATGGAAGAAGTAGAGCGCGAAATCGAAGATGCCGCCTGAAACGGGCTTGCCGTCGATCGTGACGTGCTTCTCGTCGAGGTGCCAGCCGCGCGGGCGGGGGAACAGCACCGCGGTCCTGTCGTTGAGTTTGTACTGCTTGCCGTTCTGCTCGAAGGAGATGGTGCGGCGAATCGCGTCGCGCAGGTTGACCTGCCCGTCGATCATGTTCTCCCAGGTCGGGCAGTTGGCGTCCTCGAAGTCGGCCATGAAGGTCGATGCGCCGCAGTTGAGCGCGTTGATGACCATCTTGCGGTCGGTCGGCCCGGTGATCTCGACGCGGCGGTCCTGGATGTCGGCCGGCTGGTCGGCCACCTTCCATTCGGAATCGCGGATCGATTTCGTCTGCTCGAGGAAATCGGGCAGCTTGCCGGCATCGAACTCCTTTTGCCGGGCGGCGCGCGCGGCGAGGAGCTGCTCGCGGCGGGGCTGGAACTCGCGGCAGAGTTTCGCGACGAAGGCGAGTGCCTCCGGCGAAACGATCGAGGCGAACTCGGGCGTGATCCGGCCGGAGATCTGCATCCCGGCGGGAAGAATGGTCTTGGATTCCATGGCAAGTCTCCCGGTCATCCCGGTGTTCCGAAGGCCGGGCCGCGGCCATCGGATGGGTTTTGTCGAACTCGATTGGTCATTTTATGATATTACCAAAACTAGTGTAATCTTTTGAAATAGTACAACCTCTGATACTTTTTACAATGGATCGATTCAAGGAACTTGCAACTTTCGTGGAGGTGGCCCTGCGCGGAAGCCTTTCCGCCGCCGCGCGGGAAGAAGGCGTCACGCCGGCGATGATCGGCCGGCGCATCGACCAGCTCGAAGAGCGGCTCGACGTGAAGCTCTTCAAGCGCTCCACCCGGCAGGTATCGCTCACCCCGGAGGGCGCGGCCTTTCTCGAGGACAGCCAGCGCGTGCTGGCCGACCTGCGCGCAGCGGAAAGCGCCCTGACCGCCGGCGCAAGAAGCGCGGCCGGGCGACTGATCGTCACCGCGCCGACGGCGTTCGGCCGCCGCCACATCGCCCCGCACCTGCCGGCCTTCGTGCATGCGCACCCCAACCTTGCCATCACGCTGCACCTGAGCGAACGCATGGTCGACATGAAGAACGAGCGCTTCGATCTCGCCATCCGCATTGCCGACCTGAAGAGCGCCGACCTCGTCGCGGTGAAGCTGGCGCGAAACCATCGCGTCGTCTGCGCCTCGCCGGCCTACCTGCGCCGGGCCGGCAAGCCCCTCGGCCTGCATGACCTCGGGCAGCACAATTGCCTCGTGACCAGTGGCGAAGACGGCATTTCCGACGGTTGGCTGCTCAAGGACGCGGCCAAGGCCGTGGTCGTCAAGGTCGCGGGCAACCTCCAGTGCAATGACGGGGAAGTGCTGACGCGCTGGTCGCTTGCCGGCGAAGGACTGGCCTGGCGCAGTGCCTGGGAAGTGAGCGAGGAAATCAGGAAAGGGCGACTGGTCGCGGTGCTCGAGGAGTTCGCCCTTCCCGGCAGCAACATCTATGCGGTCTATCCCGAGCGCCGCCTGCTTCCGGCCAAGGTGCGCCTGTTCATCGAATTCCTGAAAAAGACCTTCGGCGACCCGCCCTATTGGGAGTAGTCAGCCCTTGCCGATCTCCTTGACCACGTGCTGCTGGCGGCGGCTCACGGAAAGCCGCTCGCCGGTCCCGCGGATCACCACCGCCCAGCCCGACTCGCCCTCCTCTGCCTGGCGTTCGAACCCGGAGATCGCCTCGCGGGCCACCAGGCAATTGCGGTGGATGCGCACGAAGGCATTGCCGAACTCCTCTTCCAGCTTGGTAAGGGACTCCTCGACGAGGAATTCGCGTTCCGCGATCCGCACCGTCGTGTACTTGAGTTCCGCGCGCAGGTAGAGGACCTCGCCCAGCGGAACGAGGTGGATCTTGCCGCGCTCGTGAACCGAGAGGTGCTTGCGCGGCTGGTTGGAGGCCGCTTCCAGCGCCGCCTTCGACGGGTTCGCACCCCCGCCCGCCTTGCGCAGCGCCGCCAGCAGGCGCTCGGAGCGGATCGGCTTGAGCAGGTAGTCGATCGCGTTCACCTCGAAGGCCTTGAGCGCGTAGGCGTCGAAGGCGGTGGTGAAGATGATGGCAGGCGGATGCTCCATCCCGGCCATGTGGCGGGCCGCCTCGAGGCCGTCCATTTCCGGCATGCGCACGTCCAGGAGCACGATGTCGACCTTCTCCCGGCCCACGATCTCGAGCGCCTCGCGCCCGTTGCGCGCTTCGTCCACGATCGCCAGCGGGAAGGATTCACGGCAGTCGTCGAGCAGGTCGCGCAGCCGCGAGCGGGCCGGCGCCTCGTCGTCGGCGATCAGGATGCGCGGAACTTCGGCCTGGGCGAGCGTCATGCGGGAGCGGTTATGTAGGGCAGCGTGATCGTCACCTGGTACTGCCCATCGGCAATCCTGGCGTCCATGCCGGCCTCGGCGTCGAAATGCAGCTGCAGCCGCTCGCGGATATTGCCTATCGCCATCTTGTTGCCTATGTGGCGGCTGCCTTCGGCGCTCACCGGGTTTCTCATCCTGATCACCATTTGCGTCCCCGAGCGAGTGATGTCGATGACGATTTCGCCGGGCACGAGGCCCGGTTCGACGCCATGGTAGACCGCATTCTCGACCAGCGGCTGCAGGAGGAGCGGCGGGACCAGCGCATCCCCCGGCATCGTATCGAGGTGCCACGACACCTTGAGGCGATCGCCCAGGCGCAGCTGCTCGATCGCAAGGTATTGCCGGGTGAGCTCGACCTCGGTTGAAATCGGCGTCAGCGTGCGGTTGTCGGCCATGAGCACGCGAAAGAGGTCGGCGAGGTCCTCGAGCGCCCGTTCCGCGCGCCTCGGGTCCGAGCGGATGAGCGAAAGCACCGCGTTGATGCTGTTGTATAGGAAGTGGGGGCGAATGCGCGCCTGGAGCGCCTGGATGCGGGCCTCGGCCACGGCGGGCGAAAGCGCGCGGGAGCGCAGGTCGAAGTAGAACACCACGATCCCGGTCACGAAGAGCACGAAGAACGCGATCTGGTAGAAGGCCGGCGCGACCAGGTCGGGGATGAGCCGCTGCAGCGCCTGGTCGGCCGCCCAGGCGAGCGCGATCTCGATCACCAGCAGGGCAAGGATGCTCGCCGGGTAGCTGAGCGAGTGCAGCAGGCGGCGCGAGGCGCACAAGACCAGCAGCGAAAGGATCAGCACCGGCTGGGCCAGCGCGGAGATCAAGCAGGAACTGCTCGATCACGTCGGCGGGGAATCGCGACCGGATCACCGCGGCGCCAAAGCAGAACACAATGGCGATCAGGAGCACCCTGAGCATCACGCCGAGGTTGCAGAAGTTGGGCAGCCGGATCGCGGTGCCGGTCTGATTTATACTCGACATGACCCGCATTGTGGCCATCGTCGCCCCGCCCATGCAACCGAACGACAAGAAGACCGCCCCTTCACCCGCCAGGAACTGGTCCGGACGCTTCGGCGAACCGGTGGACGAACTGGTGAAGCGCTACACGCAATCGGTGAGCTTCGACCGGCGTTTGGCCGGGCACGACATCCGCGGTTCCCTGGCGCACGCGCGCATGCTCTGCAAGGTCGGCGTGCTGTCGGCTGCCGACCTGGCCGACATCGAGCGCGGCATGGCGGCGATCCGCGAGGAGATCGCAACCGGCGCCTTCGAATGGTCGATCGACCGCGAGGACGTGCACCTGAACGTGGAAGCGCGCCTGACCGCGCTGGTCGGCGATGCCGGCAAGCGGCTGCATACGGGGAGGTCGCGCAACGACCAGGTGGCCACCGATATCCGGCTTTGGCTTCGCGACGAGATCGACGCCGCCCTCGACGGCCTGAAGCGCCTGCGCACGGCGTTCGTCGACCTGGCCGAGGCCCATGCGGAAACGATCATGCCGGGGTTCACCCACCTGCAGGTGGCGCAGCCCGTGACGTTCGGCCACCACCTGATGGCCTACTACGAGATGTTCAGCAGGGATGCGGAACGGCTCGTCGATTGCCGCCGCAGGGTCAATCGCCTGCCGCTGGGCGCCGCCGCGCTGGCGGGGACGAGCTACCCGATCGACCGCGCCATGGTTGCCGCCGAACTCGGTTTCGAGGCTGTCGCCGCCAATTCGCTGGATGCCGTTTCCGACCGCGACTTCGCGGTCGAATTCCTCGCTGCCGCCGCGCTGTCGATGGTGCACGTGTCCCGCCTGTCGGAGGAACTCGTGCTCTGGTCGAGCCCGGGGTTCGGCTTCGTGTCGCTCCCGGACCGGTATTGCACCGGCTCCTCTATCATGCCGCAGAAGAAGAACCCCGACGTCCCGGAGCTTATGCGCGGCAAGACGGGCCGCGTGGTCGGCGCCCTGATGGCGCTCCTCGTCCTGACCAAGGGCCAGCCGCTCGCGTACAACAAGGACAACCAGGAGGACAAGGAGCCCCTGTTCGATGCGGTCGACACGCTGCTCGACACGCTCGCGCTCCTCGCCGACCTGCTGCCCGGGATCGAGGTGAACGCCGGCCGGATGCGCGCTGCCGCGGCGGAAGGCTTCGCGACCGCGACCGACCTTGCCGATTACCTGGTTCGGAAAGGCCTGCCCTTCCGCGACGCCCATGAGGTCGTGGCGCTCGCGGTGCGCAAGGCCGAGTCGGATGGCCGCGGCCTGGCCGAACTGCCGCTGGAAGCGCTCAAGGGCTTCTCGCCGCTGGTGGGCGAGGACGTGTACGCCTCGCTGGCCCCGGAAGGGTCGGTGGCCTCTCGCGCCCATCCCGGCGGAACGGCTCCCTCCGCCGTTCGCGCGGCAATTGCAGCCGCGCGGCTGGCCCTCGAGGCCTGACTACTCGGATTCGTCGGCCGACTTGGCCGTGAACAGCCAGCAGATCTTGCGCGTCTCCGGGCCCGAGATCCGGTCGCCCATGAGGCCGCACCGATAGACCCGCTGCGACAGCTTCTGGCAGTAGTCGCAGTTGTTGCACATGCCGAAGACCGAGCCTTCGTTGTCCTCCTGCATCTGCACCAGCGTCTCGCGCAGCGCCGACACGGCGTTGCGGATGCGGTTGGGGCTGATGTTGCGGGTCGCGTTCTGCCACGGGAGCGCCGGCTGGGCCTCGGCGAGGAACTGCTCGCCGGCCGAGGACAGGCGCAATCGCACCACCCGCCGGTCGACATCGTCCTGGTAGCGTTCTATCAAGCCCCCGCCGGTCGAGCAGCAGGAGCGTCTGCGAGACCGTGCCCTTGGTGAGGCCGAGGAAATCGGTCAGCGCCTGCGGCGTGTTCGAATAGCGGTTCGCCTTGGCGAGGTAGATGAGCGCCTGCACCTGCACGGGCTGCAGTTGCTCGTCGGCTCCCGACTTGCGCAACTCGGCGCGCATCAGGTTTCCGAGGCGGTCGACCAGTTCCAGAAGGACCAGCGGGTTCTTGTCCATGGGGGCTCCTCGGCAATTAGTAGCGAGTCGCTATCTCTTTGTCAAGGATTTGGCTGCCTGTATTTTCGTATCGACCCGATACCAGATGCCCATTTCCTCCGATCCGGGTGTGATGCACGTCACATTTCGGGGCAAATCGCCCGGCTTCACCGCGCGAAGGAAAGCCGCGGCCCGCCCTGCAGGACGATGATCTCCGCCAGCGCGGCAAAGAGATCGGCGCCGGAGCGCGTGTCGCGCCAGGCGCCATCGCGAAAGGCGTAATGGAAACCGCCGCTCTTTGCCGCGACCCAGATTTCCCTGTTCGGGGCCTGGCGGTTCACGATCACGCGGCTGCCATCGCCGCATTCGATGGTCAGGATGCCTTCGACCGCATCGAAGTCCAGGTCCGGGGCGAGCTCGAGAGAACGCTCGATGCGCGCCAGGATCTCGTCGACTGCCATGTGGAATTCGCTCTCGGTCATCGCTCGGAGGCACCGCGGGGATGGGGACCGAAGGGCGCCATGCTACCATCCGCCCCTCTGAGAAACGCCCTTCCATGATACGCATTCTCGCCCTTGTCGCGATGCTTCTTGCCCTTGGCGCCTGCGGCCAGAAGGGCCCGCTGAAGATCCCCGACGCCCGGCCGCCGGCAACGCCACCGGCAGCGCCGCCCGCAACGCCGCCCGCAACGCCGCAGGAAGCTCCGCCGCAATGAGACCGCACATCGGGCGCCGGGACGGCGCGCTCTGGATGGAGGACATCGCACTCGAAGAGGTCGCGGAGCGTTTCGGCACGCCGTGCTATGTGTACTCCGCCGCCGCGATGCGAGACGCCTTTGCCGCCTTCGCGGCGCCGCTCGCGGGCAGGCCTCACCTCATATGCTATGCGGTCAAGGCCAATGGCAACCTCGCCGTGCTTTCCCTGTTCGCGCGGCTGGGATCGGGTTTCGACATCGTCTCCGGAGGGGAGCTGAAGCGCGTGCTCGCTGCAGGCGGCGCGGCCTCGCGCATCATCTTCTCGGGCGTCGGCAAGTCGGAAGCCGAGATGCGCCTGGCGCTCGCCGCCGACATCAAGTGCTTCAACGTCGAAAGCGAGCCCGAGCTGGAGCGGCTCGACCGCGTGGCCGGCTCCCTGGGCGTGAAGGCGCGGGTGTCGCTGCGCGTGAACCCGGACATCGACGCGAAGACGCATCCCTACATATCCACGGGCCTCAAGGGCAACAAGTTCGGCATTCCGCACGAACGCATCCTTGCCGCTTACCGCAGCGCCAGCCGCATGGCGAACCTCGAGGTCACCGGGATCGACTGCCATATCGGCTCGCAGATCACCGACCCCGCGCCGCTGGGCGAGGCGATGGACCGCATCCTCGCGCTGGTCGACAGCCTTTCCGGGGAAGGCGTCGCCCTCAAGCATCTCGACATCGGCGGCGGCATCGGCATCCGCTACCGCGACGAGGCGCCGCCCGACATCGACGCCTACTGCCGTTCGCTGGCGGGCAAGCTCGGCTCCCGCCCCCTCGAGTTGCTGCTCGAGCCGGGACGCGCGCTCGTGGGCAATGCGGGCGTACTCCTCACGACGGTGGAGTACCTGAAGCGCGACAAGGAACGCCACTTCGCGATCGTCGATGCCTCGATGAGCGAATTGATCCGGCCGGCGCTCTACCAGGCGTGGCACGAGATCGCGCCGCTCGCGATCCGCGACGTTCCGCTCGAGCGATACGACGTGGTGGGCCCCGTGTGCGAATCGAGCGACGTGCTCGGCGCCGACCGCGACCTCGCCATCGCCCCGGGCGACCGGCTCGCCATCCTTTCCGCCGGCGCCTACGCGATGGCGATGAGCTCCAACTACAACGCCCGCCCGCGGCCCTGCGAGGTGATGGTGGATGGGGCGAACGCCTTCGAGGCAAGGCCGCGCGAATCGCTTGAATCCCTCTTCGCCGGCGAGCGCACGCTGCCCTGACGGCCGCACCGCGACGAAATCGTCGGGCGCGCCCCATACCGGTATCGACTCGATACCATTATGTCCCGAGTTGGTTCAAATAATCGCTCTTGACATCGGGCAAACGCGCTGTGTGCCGCACTTTCTGACATAGAATCCGCTTCACCAAGCAAGACCGCGCTTCCATGCACCTCGGGAATCGCGGCGTTGCAGGAAAACCATCGCCGAAAGGCGACCGTTCGATGCAAACCCGAAGCTTGGTAGTGCTAGTGCAAGGCATCCCGCCTGAGCAGCACGAACGACAATTCGGATAACAGTCGAAAGGAGTCTTACGATGGCAACAGCAAAAAAGAAGCCCGCGGCAAAGAAACCGGCCGCCAAGAAGAAAACCGCAGCGAAGAAGCCCGCCGCCAAGAAGAAGGCTGCGAAAAAGCCGGCCGCTAAGAGGAAAGTAGCGAAGAAGCCTGCAAAGAGGAAAGCGGCGAAGAAAAAAGTAGCCAAGAAGAAGACGGCGAAGAAAAAAGTAGCCAAGAAGAAAACGGCGAAAAAGAAGGTCGCCAAGAAAAAAGCGGCGAAAAAGCCCGCGAAAAAAAAGGCGGCTAAAAAGCCGGCCAAGAAAAAAGCGGCGAAAAAGCCCGCGATGAAGAAGGCAGCGCCGGCCAGGCCGATGGCCCCGGCGGTCACTCCTGTCATCACGCCGCTGATCAAGCCGATGAGCTGATCGAGGGCCATCCCTCTCAGTTCGACGGCTTGAGCCCGAACTCGAGGCGCTGTCTCCTGGTTTGAATGCCTTCCGCCCAATCGGAAGGCGCAGGGGCAGCGCCTCGGACTCGGGTTTCTTGTTTTTACCGCCGCCCGCCCTGCGGCCAGCACCCGATCTGCTCGTAGCCGCCCTTGCCAAGGTCGGACCGCACCAGGCAGAACCCGCGGAATCGCAGCAGGATCGGGGCGCATCGCTCCTCGGGGATTGCCTCGGCCACGCCGCGCGCGAGCGTCAAGTGCGGGAAGTACGGGCGGTCCTCCAGCTGCACGCCGCAATCGCGCGCTACGGCGGCAAGCGACTCCCGGAGGCGCCCGAGGGATCCCGGCACTTCGCGAGGCGCCATCCACGCGACCTTCGCCTTCCGCCAGCAGCCGATGCGCGACATCGCCAGTTCGATGTTCTCTTCGGGCAGCCGTCCGGCAGCGGCCTCAAGGCCTGCGATCGTCGGCGCGTCCACTTCGCCCAGGAACACGAGCGTGAGATGAAGCATGTCCCGGGCGACCGGGCGGCCCCTGGCGCGCGCCGCGACGTCGATTGCCAGCGTGTGCAGCGCGCTGCGCTGCGCTTCTCCAGGCCAGAGCGCGAAGAACGCCCGCACGATCCTAGACCAGGAAGAGCGTCGCCAGCCCGAGGAAGATGAAGAACCCCATGCTGTCGGTGACGAAGGTGAGGAACACGCTCGAGCCGATCGCGGGATCCCGGCCGAAGCGCTCCATCACCATGGGAATGAAGATCCCGGCAAGCGCGGCGACCACGAGATTGAGCAGCATCGCCGCCGCCATTACCCCTCCCAGCGCGGCATTGCGATAGAGCAGCCACGCGACGATCCCGAGGACGCCGCCCCACACGAGGCCGTTCAGCACGCTGATGCCAAGCTCCTTCGCGAGCAGGCGCCGCGCATTTCCGGGGCTCACCTGCCCCAGCGCCAGCGAGCGGACGATCAGGGTCGTGGTCTGGTTGCCGGAGTTGCCGCCGATGCCGGCCACGATAGGCATGAGCGCGGCCAGCGCGGCGAGCTTCTCGATGGAGCCCTCGAACGCGCCCACGACGCGCGAGGCGAAGAACGCCGTGCACAGGTTGATCGCCAGCCACGGCCCGCGATTCTTGGCACTCGTCCAGACGCTCGAGAAGAGGTCCTCCTCCTCGCGCAATCCCCCCGCGGCCAGTTCCTGCGCCTCCTGCCGCTCGCGCAGGTAGTCCATCACCGCGTCGACCGTGATGCGCGCGACCAGTTTGCCGGACACGTCGACCACCGGCGCGCTCACCAGGTCGTAGCGCTCGAAGGCCTTGGCGGCGTCGTCCGCCTCGCTCTCCGGCGTGAACGACACGATCTCGTGGTCGTATAGCGTCGCCACCTCGGTCTCGGGATCGCTGACGAGCAGCTTCTTCAGGGGCAATGCCCCCTGGAGGTGGTCGTCGCGATCGACCACGAAGAGCGCATCGGTCTGGCCGGGCAATTCGTCGAACCGGCGCAGGTAGCGAAGCGCCACCTCGCAGGTGACGTCGTCGCGCAGGCTCACCACCTCGAAGTCCATCAGGGCGCCGACCGTCCCTTCGGCCCAGGACAGCGCCGACTGCAGCTGCTCGCGCTCCCCGGCTTCCTGCGCCTCGATGATGTCCTGGACGACTTCATGCGGGAGGTCGGGAGCAAGGTCGGCGATCTCGTCGGCATCGAGGCTTTCCGTGGCGGCGAGGATCTCCTCGCTGTCCATGTCGGCGAGCAGCGTTTCGCGCACCGGCTCGGAGACTTCCAGCAGGATGTCGCCATCGCGATCGCTTCGCACCAGCCCCCAGGCCAGCAGGCGGTCGGCCAGCGGCAGTCCCTCGAGGATGTAGGCAACGTCCGCCGGATGCAGCGCCTCGAGCCGCTTTTGCAGCTCGACGGTGTTCTGCTTGTGGACCAGCCCCTCGACCAGTTCCGGCCGACGCTTGTCCTGCTCGCCCTGCCGGTGCACGAGCCCCTCGACGAGCCGCTGCTTGTCGAGGAGGCGCACCACCGCTTCAAGGTGTTCCTGCGGCGTCGCGGAAGGCTTGGGTTGCTTGGGGCGCTGTGCCATGGCGTGGGGTGTGGCGCCAAGGGGGTCCGGGCGCCGCGACATTGTAGGCCGCGCGAAGCGCCAGCGGCACCCGGGTGATCAGGGAATCTCGGCGCCGGGCATCCGCGCGAGGAGGATATCGGTCTTTTTCGCCAGCCAGGCAGAGTCGCGGTGACGGTCGTAGAAGCGGGGATTGGGCACCATCGCGGCCATGCGCGCCGCCTGTTCCGCGGACAAGGCCGCCGCGCTCACTGAAAAATAGTGGCGGGCGGCCGCCTCGGCGCCGAACACGCCGTCGCCCCACTCGATCACGTTCAGGTAGATCTCGAAGATGCGGCGCTTGTCGAGGAGGTTTTCCAGCATCACCGTGATGATCGCCTCCTGGCCCTTTCGCCATGGGCTGCGCTCGCCGGAAAGGAAGAGGTTCTTGGCAAGCTGCTGGGAAATCGTCGAGCCGCCCGCCACCACCTTGCCGCGCTTCCGGTTCTTCTCGTGCGCTTTCTGGATCGCCTCCCAGTCAAAGCCCTCGTGGTCGAGGAACTTGCCGTCCTCGGCGGAGATGATGGCGCGCTTCAACTGGACGGAGATGCGCTGGTAGGGCACCCACTGGTGCTTGAGCGCCGCCTTGGGATCCTTCTCGCGAAGCCGGTCGAGCCGCGATGCCATGAAGGCGGTCAGGTCGGGGTTGTGGTCTCGCCACCACCAGATGCGCGCGGCAAAGGAGGCCTGCCATGCCAGGATCAACGCGAGGAGCGCCGCGAAGAGCCACAGCGCGATGCGCAGCAAGCGCCTCGCCATCAGGCCGCGCGCAGCGTGTCGATCGCGGCGCGCGTGTCCGGGCGCACGCCGTGCCAGACCAGGAACGACTCGGCCGCCTGTTCGACCAGCATTCCCAGCCCGTCGCAGGCTTGCGCTCCCGCCGAACGCGCGAAGGCGAGGAACCCTTCGGATGCCTTGCCGTAGACCATGTCGTACGCGAGCGCGCCCGGCGCGAAGTTCGCCGCCGTCACCGGCGGCAAGGCTCCCTGCAGTCCCGCCGAAGTCGAATTGATCACCAGGTCGAAGGATAGGCGGGAGGCCTGGTCGAGATCGCGCGCGCTGATCGGCCCGAGGGAGGAAAACTTCGCGGCAAGTTCGGCCGCGCGCGCATAGCCGCGATTTGCGACCACCAGTTCTCGGGGGCCGAGCGCGAGCAGCGGGGCGATCGCGCCGCGGGCGGCGCCGCCCGCGCCAAGCAGCGAGCACCCGTGCGCCGGCAATGTCGCGGCCGAGGTTGCTGCGCCAGGTCGCGCACCAGCCCGGCCCCATCGGTGTTGTCGCCCGCAATGCCGCCGTCGCGAAAATCGAGGCAGTTCACCGCATCGGCAAGCAGCGCGCGCGCGCTCAATCGGGTGGCCAGCGCCCGCGCCTCCGCCTTGAATGGCAGGGTGACGTTGGCGCCGCGGCCCCCTTCGGCAATGAACGCCTTGACCGCGTCTGCGAATCCACCGATCGGCGCGAGCCGCGCCTCATACGAAAGCGCCCGCCCCGTCTGCGCGGCAAACAGCGCGTGGATGCGTGGCGACAGGCTGTGGGAAACGGGGTTGCCGAAAACGGCAAATCGATCCATCCGTTGGTCCGGGAATGAAAGGAGCGTGGCCATCATGATAACCGCCGGCCGCTTGCGCCTTGCGCTGCACGGGCATGTGCACGGTTGCCATATATAACGACTGAGCAGGCCTGTCCGGCCTGCATCAGCCCATCGCACTAAAACGGTGCTCTTGGTAGAATGTCGCCCTCGAGTAGTGCGGAGAGGCGCGGACGATCGCCTTTATCCCATTTGCATCATAGGCTTACGGAGTGCTGGTCGTGGCATGTTTTCTGCTACCCCAAAGGCTCAGCAAAAAAATTCCCGCTTGCATTCCCCATTGTTGGGCGCTCACCTCACCAGGAGAAAACCATGGCAACCGCCGACGTCTTCAAGATGATCAAGGAAAACGAAGTCAAGTTCGTCGACTTCCGCTTCACCGACACCAAGGGCAAGGAGCAGCACGTTTCGGTGCCGGTAAAGGCGTTCAATGAAGACAAGTTCGTTTCCGGCCATGCTTTCGACGGCTCCTCGATCGCCGGATGGAAGGGCATCGAGGCATCCGACATGATCCTCATGCCCGACCCGGAAACCGCGCGCATGGATCCCTTCTACGACGAGCCCACGCTGGTCTTGTCCTGCGACGTTCACGAGCCGTCCACCGGCAAGGGCTATGACCGCGACCCGCGCTCGCTCGCCCGCCGCGGCGAGGCCTACCTCAAGTCGTCCGGCATTGGCGATGTCGCGTATTTCGGCCCGGAGCCCGAGTTTTTCGTTTTCGACGCGGTCGAGTGGTCCGTCGACATGTCGGGAAGCTATTGCAAGGTGTTCTCCGAAGAGGCGCCCTGGTCCACCGCGGAGAAATTCGAGGGCGGCAACCTCGGCCATCGTCCGCCGGTCAAGGGCGGCTACTTCCCGGTCCCTCCGGTCGATTCGCTGCAGGACATCCGCTCCTCGATGTGCCTGGCGCTCGAAGAGCAGGGCGTCGAAGTCGAAGTGCACCACCACGAAGTGGCAGGCCCGGGCCAGTGCGAGATCGGCACCAAGTTCGAGTCGCTGGTCAAGCGCGCCGACTGGCTGCAGATCCTGAAGTACACGGTATGGAACGTGGCGCGCTCCTACGGCAAGACCGCGACCTTCATGCCCAAGCCGGTGGTCGGCGACAACGGCTCCGGCATGCACGTGCACATGTCGATCTGGAAGGACGGCAAGAACCTGTTTGCGGGAGACGGCTACGCAGGGCTTTCCGATTTCGCGCTCTACTACATCGGCGGCGTCATCAAGCACGCGCGCGCGCTGAACGCGATCACCAACCCGGGCACCAACTCCTACAAGCGCCTCGTTCCCGGCTTCGAAGCCCCGACATTGCTCGCCTACTCGGCGCGCAACCGCTCGGCGTCGATCCGCATCCCGTTCGTGAACAGCCCGAAGGCGCGCCGCATCGAAGTGCGCTTCCCGGACCCGACTGCGAACCCCTATCTCGCGTTCACGGCGCTGATGATGGCAGGCCTCGACGGCGTGCAGAACAAGATCCACCCCGGCGAGCCGTCCGACAAGAACCTCTACGACCTGCCGCCCGAAGAAGAAGCCAAGATCCCGACCGTGTGTTTCTCGCTCGACCAGGCGCTCGGCTACCTCGACAAGGACCGCGAGTTCCTGACCCGCGGCGGCGTGTTCTCCAATTCAATGATCGACGCGTACATCGCACTCAAGATGGAAGAGGTCACGCGATTCCGCATGACCACCCATCCGGTCGAGTACGACATGTACTACTCGCTCTGAAACGCCGCCGGAATGGAGAACGGGAAAGGGCGGGGTTACCCGCCCTTTTTTCTTTCGCGCGGCGAATTCGGCGGCCGTACTTGTGGTCTGCCTGCTCCGGAACCACAAGATGTTGCGTTATCCACAGGCTAGGTCATTGATCTTGTTGATTTTTTCAAGAATGCTCCCGTATGCTTACCGGCCCACCCGGGGAAAGGGAGCCTGCCATGAAACGCCTGGTCATCACGGGTCTCACGATCACCGCTGCCACGTTCGCGTTCGCGCAGACGACGATCTACAAGCACGTGGACGAGCAAGGGCGAGTGACCTACTCGAATGTGCCGATCAAGGGCGCGGCAATTCTCGAGCTCGATCCGATCATGACGCTGCCCGGCTTGCCGGGCGATCGCGTCGCGGCGGAGAAGGCCGCCGCCACGGCAGCGGCGGAAAAGCCCGTCGCGGCAAATGCGTCCGAGGCTGCGCCACCGCCTGCGGAAAAAGCGCAGAAGCCGCAGCGCACCGCCTTGGTCACCGCGACGGCCTATCCCAACGTCGACAGCGCCACCCAGCGCAAGCGCGACGATGTGCGCCGCCGCATCCTCGAAGAGGAGCTGCGGCAGGAGGAGAAGTTGCTTGCCGAGGTCCGCGGCCAGCTCCTGGAGGAACAGCGGAACCCCACGCTCGTCCAGGCGGTGCGCCTCGCCCAGGAAGCAACGCAACCGACCCCGGCGCAGCAACTCGAGATGCGCCGCTCGGTCGAGAAGGCCTCGACGAAGATCCGCACGCTCCAGCAAAGCGCCGGCCAGCACGAAAAGAACCTCGACGCGATCCGCAAGGAAATCTCCGCGCTGAGGAACTGAGCCACGCGGGCGCTGCCCGCCGCGCTTCGCAGACTCCTGTTTCGCACGCCTGCGCCGGCCCTTGTCGCTGGCGCAGAATTTGCTTTTTTCCGACTGCCGCTGAATGAACGCGAGCGCCTATCCCGGACTCGAGTTGCTGTCTACGGCGGTGCTGATGCTCGATGGAGAGCTGCGCGTGCGCTATGCCAATCCGGCGGCGGAAAACCTCCTCGCGCAAGGCCGGAAGCACCTGCTTGGCCTCGAGATCCACAAGGCCTTGCCGGGAAACCTGGCGTTCCACGCGATCCTCAGGCAGGCGCTCGAATGGAACGCGGGGTACAACGAGCACGAGGCCAGCCTCGAGGTGGCGGGACAGGCGATGCGCCTTCATTGCGCGGTGAGCCCGATCGATCACGATGGCGCGCGGCTGCTCGTCGAATTGCTCCCGCTCGAGCAGCAGCTGAAGATCGCCCGAGAGGAGAAGCTGCTTGAACAACAGAGCATGAACCGCGAACTGCTGCGCAACCTGGCGCACGAAATCAAGAATCCCCTGGGCGGCATCCGCGGAAGCGCCCAGCTTCTCGAGCGCGAGCTTCCCGAGCCGGAACTCAAGGAATTCACCCAGGTGATCGTGAAGGAGGCCGATCGCCTCCAGGCATTGATGAACCGCCTGCTCGCCCCGAGCCGCCTCCCGCAACTCGCTTCGGTGAACATCCACGAGGTGACCGAACGCGTGCGCGCGCTGGTGCTGGCGGAGTTCTCCGACGGCCTCACGGTGCGGCGCGACTACGACACCAGCCTGCCCGAGATCACGGCGGATCGCGAACAGTTGATCCAGGCCCTGCTCAATGTCGCGCGCAACGCGGCTCAGGCCATGCAGGGCAAGGGCGAGATCGGGTTCGTCACGCGCATCGTCCGCCAGGTGACGCTTGCGAGGGAGCGTTTCCGCCATGCGATCCTGGTGCAGATCATCGACAACGGGCCGGGCGTGCCGGCCGCGCTGCAAGACCGCATTTTCTATCCGCTCGTCACCGGGCGTGACGGCGGGACCGGGCTAGGGCTGTCGCTCGCGCAGGACTACGTGAACCGCCACCACGGCGTCATCGAGTTCGAGAGCGTGCCGGGCCGGACCTGTTTCTCCATCCTCCTGCCGGTGCGCGACAACGTTGTGCCCGCCGGCGCGCCGCATTGAAACGCGCCCCCCGGGCAAGCCAAGGACGCAAAGCCAAATGAACCCCGTCTGGATCATCGACGACGACCGCTCGATTCGCTGGGTCTTCGAAAAGGCGTTGGGAAGGGAAGGCATCGAGTTCAAGACCTTTGCCACCGCCCAGGAAGCGCTTGACGCGCTCGACACGGAGGCGCCGCAGGTGGTGGTTAGCGACATCCGCATGCCGGGCATCTCCGGGCTCGATTTCATGCAAGGGCTGAAGGCGCGGCTGCCGGCCACACCGGTGATCATCATGACCGCCTACTCGGACCTCGAGAGCGCGGTCGCCGCATTCCAGGGCGGTGCCTTCGAGTACCTGCCCAAGCCCTTCGACGTCGACCATGCGGTCGAGCTCGTTCGCCGCGCGATCGACGAAAGCCGGCGCCAGGCGCCCGCAGACGAAGCGCCCGGCGAATCGCCCGAGATCCTCGGGCAGGCCCCGGCGATGCAGGAGGTCTTTCGCGCCATCGGCCGGCTCGCGCAGTCGCATGCGACCGTGCTCATCACGGGCGAATCCGGGACCGGCAAGGAACTCGTCGCCCTCGCCCTGCACCGCCACAGCCCGCGCGGCACGAAACCCTTCATCGCGATCAACACCGCCGCGATCCCCAAGGACCTGCTGGAGAGCGAGCTCTTCGGCCACGAGCGCGGCGCCTTCACGGGCGCGCAGACGATGCGCCGCGGCCGCTTCGAGCAGGCCGATGGCGGCACGCTCTTTCTCGACGAGATCGGCGACATGCCGCCGGAACTGCAGACGAGGCTGCTGCGCGTGCTCTCCGACGGCCAGTTCTACCGCGTCGGCGGCCACACCCCGATCACCGTGAACGTGCGCGTCATCGCCGCAACCCACCAGGAGCTCGAGGCGCGGGTGAAGCAGGGGCTGTTCCGCGAGGACCTCTTCCACCGCCTGAACGTGATCCGCCTGCGACTGCCGGCGCTGCGCGAGCGGCGCGAGGACATTCCCGGGCTCGCGCGCCATTTTCTCGCGCGCAGCGCGCGCGAACTCTCGGTTGATGCGAAGCGCCTGACCGACGCGGCGATGGCGGCCGTCGTCCGGCAGGGCTTCCCGGGGAACGTGCGCCAACTCGAGAACCTCTGCCACTGGCTGACGGTGATGGCGCCCGGGCAGGTCGTCGATGCGAAGGACCTGCCGCCCGAGATGCGCGACGAGGGCGCGCCCGCGCTCCCGGCTGCCGATGGCGACTGGCGGCGCGCGCTCGAGCGCGAGGTCGCCTCGCGCCTGCAGCGCGGCGACCACGGGATTGCCGACGAGCTCACGCGCCAGTTCGAGACTGCCCTCATCACCCGCGCGCTCGCCCACACGGGCGGCCGGCGCATAGAGGCCGCCACGCTGCTTGGCATCGGCCGCAACACGCTCACGCGCAAGGTGCAGGAGTTGAAGATCGAGGGCGGCGAGACGCGCTAGGCGCGCGCGAGCCCCGCGAAGCGCACCTCGAACTCCGCCGCCGGCAGGGGCTGGCTGGTGAAATAGCCCTGGTACTCGTCGCAGCCCATTTCCCGCAGCCGCGCCAGCTGCCCCTGCGTTTCCACGCCCTCGGCGATCACCTTCAGCTTGAGCGAGTGCGCCATCGCGAGGATGGCGCGGATGATCGCCTCGTCGTTCGGGTCCGAATCGACGTCCTGCACGAAGGAGCTGTCGATCTTGATCGCGTCGACGGGGAGCTTCTTCAGGTAGGACAACGACGAGTAACCGGTGCCGAAGTCATCGATGGCGAGGCCCACGCCAAGCTTGCCCAGCCGGTTGAGCAGCGCGGCCTTTTCGTCGATGTTCTGCATGAGCAGGCTCTCGGTCAGCTCCAGCTCGAGCGTCGAGGGCGGGATGCCGGATGCCGCGAGCGCGTGCTCCACTGCCGCGAAGAGGCGATCCCCGTCGACCACCTGCCCCACCGAGAGGTTGACCGATATGCGCAGGCCGGGGCCGATGGTGCGCTGCCATTCCCGCGCCTGGTTGCAGGCCTGTTCCAGCACCCACTCGCCGATAGGGACGATCAGCCCTGAATCCTCGGCTATCTCGATGAACTTTCCCGGCCCGAGCAGGCCGCGGCGCGGATGCTGCCAGCGGATCAGCGCCTCGACGCCGACCATGTCCCCGCTGGGGATATCGATGCGCGGCTGGTAATGAAGCAGCAGCTCGTTCCTGCGCAATGCCAGCCTCAGGTAGTTCTCGACCGCCAGCCGGTCCTGCGCGCGCGCATTCATCTGCGCCGAGAAGAACTGGTAGTTGTTGCGGCCCTTCTCCTTGGCGTAATACATGGCTACGTCGGCGTGCTTCATGAGCGTCGCGGGATCGCGGCCGTCGACCGGGTAGAGGCTGATGCCGATCGAGCACGAGGTGTTCAGGTGCTGGTTGTTGATCAGCATCGGGACCGCCATCGACGAGATCATCTTTTCGGCCACCTGCTGCGCGCCCTCGTCGTCATCGTCGCGGAGGTTCTCGAGTATCACCGCGAACTCGTCGCCGCCCAGGCGCGCCACGGTGTCCGAGGCGCGGATGCACGATTCCAGGCGCTCGGCAACGCGTTTCAGCAGCTCGTCGCCGACCTGGTGGCCGAGCGAATCGTTGATGGTCTTGAAGCGGTCCAGGTCGATGAACATGAATGCCAGCCCGGTGCGGCTTCTCGCGCCGTTCGTGATCGCCTGCTCGAGGCGGTCGTTGAGCAGCACGCGGTTGGGCAGGCCCGTCAGCGCATCGCGCGTGGCCAGGTACTCGGCGCGCTCTTCCGCTTCCTTGCGCTTGGTGATGTCGGTGGAGGTCCCCGTCATGCGCAGCGCCTGCCCCGCCGCGTCTCGCTGCGTCACCTTGCCCCGCGACTGCACCCACAGCCATTCTCCCGAGACGTGCCGGATGCGGTATTCGCAGTCGAAGGACTCGGAAACGCCCTTCATGGTGTTGGCAAGCGCGACATTGAACACCTCGCGATCGTCCGGGTGCGCCCACTGCACCACCTCGGCCGCGCTGAAGGTCGCCTCGCGGCGGCTCTCGCCGAGGATCGCGGCCCAGCCCTCGTTGTAGTAGACGCGTTGCGCCGCGAGGTCCCAGTCCCACAGCGCGAGGTTGGAGCTGGTGAGCGCGAGGTCGAGGCGCTCCTTGGCGCGCAGCATCTGCTGCTCGGCGCGCTTCTTGAGCGAGATGTCGCGGCCGATCCCGATCAGGTAGGTCTCGCCTCCCATGGTGAGCGGCTTGCCGGAAAAGAGGTACGGCCGGACGTTGCCCGCCTTGTCGAGCATTTCCGCCTCGAAAGAGACCTCGCGGCCGGTGTCGAACATTTCACGGAACACGCCCTCGACAAGGGCGCGGTACTTGGGGGAAACGAAATCGAGCGGGCCGAGCGCCGCGATCTCGCGCTGGCTGTACCCCGTTGCGACATGGAAAGTCTCGTTCCAGCGCAGCAGTTCGCCTGCGCGCGAGACCAGGTAGAACGCGCCGGGCAGGCTTTGCAGGACGGCCTCGGAGAACTCCATCTCCCGGCGCAGCCCCGCCTCCGCATCGCGGCGAACGGTGATCTCGTCTTCGAGCAGCGCGCTCAGGCGCTGGAATTCGGCGGCGATCGGCTCGATCGCCGTGGCGCTCGCGTGGCCCCCGGCGAGGCGGCTTTCGAGGCGCGCGACGGCAAGGGCGGCGAGATTCTCCAGCGCAGTGCATTCGGAGGCGCGAAGCCGGCGCGGCGCGTGATCGGCAACGCTCAGAGCCCCGATGATCACGCCGTCCGGAGTGCGCAGGGCCGCCGCCGCGTAGAAGCGCAGGGGGGTCTTGCCGGCGCCCAGCGCCTCGCCGCACAACGCCTCCTCCAGGTCGAGGTCGGAAATCACCAGCGTCTTGTCGGCGTCGCGCGCGAGAAACGGCGAATCCCTCGCGTCGAGGTGCCGGAACGGCGTGGCGAGGCTCGCGCAGATGCGCTCCCCGGTTTCATCGAACAGGGAAAGCCAGCCCACCGGGCAATGGGTTGCGCCAGTCGCCCGGAGGACCAGGTCTTCCAGCGCGGGCTCGGTACGCCCGTCGGCGAGGCCATAGGCGCGCACGCGGGCAAGGCGCTCGTCATCGCGTTGGGCCAGGCGGGAGGTGGCGTTCATGGCAGGCCGTAAGGCACGAGGCAATTCTACCCTGCGCCCCGCTTGCGAGTCCTCAGGCCGGGCGCAATTCGGCGACCACGGGGGCGTGGTCGGAAGGCCTTTCGAGTTTCCTCGGCTCGCGGTCGATGCAGCTTGCAGCGCAGCGGCCGGCGAGTTCGCGAGTCAGCAGGATGTGGTCGATGCGCAATCCCATGTTGCGGCGGAACGCCGCTTGCCGGTAATCCCACCAACTGAAGCTTTGCTCCGGCTGGTCGAAGAGGCGAAAACTGTCGGTGAGCCCCAGCGCAAGCAGCGCGCGAAATGCCTCGCGCTCCTTCGGGCTCACCAGCACCTGCCCTTCCCAGGCCTTCGGATCGTGGACATCGCGATCCTCCGGGGCGATGTTGAAATCCCCGAGGACCGCGAGGCGCGCGCTGCGCCCGACCTCGTCCCGCAGGTGATCGCGCAAGGCTGCCAGCCACGCGAGCTTGTACGCGTACTTCTCGCTGTCGACGCTCTGGCCGTTGGGCACGTACGCGCTGATCACGCGGATGCCTTCAACATCGGCCGCAATCAGGCGCTTTTGCAGGTCCCCGAAACCGGGGATCCCCCGGGTCACGTTGGAGATCGGCGTGCGCGAGAGGATCGCTACGCCGTTGTACGTCTTCTGCCCGTCATGCTCCCACTGGTATCCGGCAGCCGCGATATCGGCGGCGGGAAACTTCGCGTCCTCGCATTTCGTCTCCTGCAGGCACACCACGTCCGGCTCCACGCGCGCGAGCCAGTCGAGCAGGTGCGGCAGGCGCACCTTGAGCGAATTGACGTTCCAGGCGGCGATTTTCATGGGAAACGGAAATTGGGGTCAGAGACGTAATACTTCTTCATTACGACTCTGACCCCGGTTGCGGAGTATTACGTCTCTGACCCCAATTCCGACTGACCGCAATTTCTTACTTGGGCGGTTCTTGCGGCGGCGCGGCGTCGGCGGGCGGGGGCGCCGCTTCCTGCGCAGGAGGTGCCGGCGGCGGCACGGGAGGCGGCGCGGGCTTCGCGGCCGCCTGCGCCGGAAGGCGGGCGCCCGGAATGGCCGTGCGCGGATACCCCGCCGTATCGAGTGCGGAATTCCACAGCCCCTCTTCGAAGCCTTTCACGCGCGAATCGCCGACCACCAGCACCGGCACTTCGAGGGTGCCGATCAGCGCCTTCAGCGCGGTTGCATCGGCCGGCTTGTTCTGCGGATCGCGCTCGGAGAAGGGAATGCCGCGGCGCGTGAGCAGGTCGCGGCCCCGGTTGCAGAGGTCTCCGCATTCCGGCGACATGTAGACCGTGACCGGGAATTTCTGCATCGCCACCTGCGTGGCATAGGGCAGGTTCGACGTGTCGCCCCCGCCGCCAAGGCGTTTCTGCGTGACGACCTTCACGTCCGGAGGAGGAGGCGAGTCGGAAAAGTGCACCTTGCCGTCCTTGTCCACCCAGCGAAAGACGTTGGTCTGCGCATCCGCGGCAAGAGGCAGAAGGAACAAGGCGAGGACGAGTATCGCTTTCATTGCCGTATCGACCCTTCAGGCATGGGAGACCATCCCATTATGACGCAACAACGCGTCGATTTGCGGCGCGCGGCCGCGGAACGCGATGAACGATTCCAGCGCCGGGCGGCTGCCCCCGGCCGAGATCACTTCGTCCAGGAAGCGCGCGCCGACCTCAGGGCTGAGCACGCCGCCTTCCTCGAATGCGGAATAGGCGTCCGCGGACAGGACCTCGGCCCACTTGTAGCTGTAGTAGCCCGCGGCATAGCCGCCGGCGAATATGTGCGAGAACTGGTTCGGGAAGCGGTTGAACGCAGGCGGGCGCATCACCGACACCCTTTCGCGCACGCGATCGAGGAGCGCCAGCATCGTGTCGCGCGCGCGGTCGAAATCGTGGTGCAGGTGCATGTCGAACAGCGCGAACTCCAGCTGCCGCACGGTCTGCATGCCGCTCTGGAAGTTCTTCGCCGCGAGCATCTTGTCGAACAACGCGCGCGGCAGCGCCTCCCCGGTATCGACATGCCGGGACATGTGCCTCACGACGTCCCATTCCCAGCAGAAGTTCTCCATGAACTGGCTGGGCAGCTCGACCGCGTCCCACTCGACGCCGTTGATGCCCGAGACCCCGAGCTCGTCGACGCGCGTGAGCAACTGGTGCAGCCCATGGCCGAACTCGTGGAACAGCGTGATCACCTCGTTGTGCGTGAAGAGCGCGGGCCTGCCGCCCACGGGCGCCGAGAAATTGCACGTGAGGTAGGCCACCGGCGTCTGCACTCCCGTGGCGCGCATCCTGCGGTTGATGGCGTCGTCCATCCACGCCCCGCCGCGCTTTCCCTCGCGGGCATAGAGGTCTAGGTAGAACTCTCCCACGCGCTTGCCGGCGCGATCGGCTATCTCGAAGAAGCGCACGTCGGGATGCCACTTCTCGGCAGTCGACGGACGGATCTGCACGCCGTAGATCGTCTCGACCACCTTGAACATGCCGGGCAGCACGACGTCCTCGGGGAAATACTGCTTCACTTCGGTGTCGGAAAACGCGTAGCGCTTCTGGCGCAGTTTCTCCCCGATATAGTTCGCGTCCCAGACCTGCACGTCGGCGATGTTCAGTTCGGCGCGCGCGAAGTCCACCAGCTCCTGCCAATCGCGGTCGGCATGGGGCTTGGCGCGCGCCGCCAGGTCGCCGAGGAAACCCAGCACCTCGGCAGAAGATCGCGCCATCTTGGTCGCGAGCGAGACGTCGGCGAAGCTCGCGTAGCCGAGCAGCTTCGCCACCTCCGCACGCCTGGCGAGGATTTCGCCGATCAACCCGGTGTTGTCCCACTCCGGCTTGCCGAACTCTGCCGCGCGCGTCACGTAGGCGCGATACATTTTCTCGCGAAGCGGATGGGAATCCGCGTACTGGAGCACCGGCAGGTAGCACGGCATGTGCAAGGTGAGCTTCCAGCCGTCCTTGCCGTCCTTCGCGGCCGCTTCCCGCGCGACCTGCACGACGTCGGCAGGAATCCCGGCGAGCTCATTCTCGTCGGTGACGAAGAGCGAGAAGTCGTTGGTGGCATCGAGCACGTTGTCCTGGAACTTCGACGCCTTCTGCGCAAGCTCTTCCTGCAGCGCCATGAAACGCTTCTTGTCGTCCGCCGCAAGCTCCGCGCCGCCGAGCCGGAAATCGCGCAGCTCGTTCTCGATCACCATGCGGCGCGCCGGCGCCAGCGAGTCGAAGGAAGGATGGGAGCGCAACTGCTTGTAGCGCCCGTACAGCCGTTCGTCCTGTCCCTGCTCGGCGAAGAACTGCGTCACCCTGGGCAGCACCGCGTTGTAGGCCTCGCGCAATTCGGCGGAATTGACCACCGCATTCAGGTGCTGCACGGCCGACCATGCGCGCGCCACGCGTTCGTTGGCGTCGTCGAGCGGGACCACGAAACTGTCCCACGACGGCGCTTCGGGCCGGGCGGCAAGGCGCTCGATTGTCGAACGCGCCTCGGCAAGCAGGGTGTCGATGGCCGGCCCGACGTGCTCGGGCCGGATGGAGGAAAACCGGGGCAGGCCGGAAAAATCGAGCAGGGGGTTCACGATGGCGTCCTGGGATTCGGGGCCGCTCGGCCCCTTGGGCCCTTCAGGGGGCGGGGCGCAAATTATAAGCCGCCTTCAGGCGGCCGGGCCGAATACCGCGATGCCGGAGACAAACGTCTGCGTGACGCGCCCCTCGAGTTCGAAACCGAGGAAGGGGCTGTTCTTGCCCTGGCTCTCCAGCGTATCGGCCGTCACGCGCCAGGGCTCGGCCGGATCGAACAGGCACAGGTCTGCCGGGCGTCCCGGCGCGAGCGTGCCGGCGTCCAGGCCGAGGATCCGGGCAGGCCGCGAAGTGACGGCTGCCAGCGCCTCGCCGAGCGGCACCTTGGACTCATTGGCCCACTTGAGCGTCAGCGGAAGCAGGAGCTCCAGCCCGGTGGCGCCAGGCTCGGCCTCGCCGAAGGGCACCTGTTTCGCGTCCTCGTCGACCGGAGTGTGGTCGGAGCAGACCGCATCGATCACGCCGGCCTCGAGCGCCGCGCGCAGCCCCGCGCGGTCGGCAACATCGCGCAGCGGAGGCACGAACCGGCATTGCGGATCGAAGAAACCGATGTCCCTGTCGCAAAGATGCAGGTGGTGGATGCCGACGTCGCAGCTGATCGGCAGGCCCGCCTCGCGCGCGCGAACCAGCAGGGGCACGCTCGCCGCGCTGGAGAGCCGCGCAATGTGCACCCTGGCGCCGGTATCGCCCATCAGGGTGAGGATGGTGGCGAGCGCAATCGTCTCCGCGCTCGCGGGGATGCCCTGCAGCCCGAGGCGCGAGGCCGTCTCCCCGTCGTGCGCCATGCCGCCCGCGGCGAGGAACGGGTCCTCCGGGACGCAGCCAGACGGTGTAGCCGAAGGTCGCCGCGTACTGCATGGCGCGGTAAAGCACCATGGTGTCGGGAACGGGATGGTTGGCCTGGAAGAAGCCGACGCAGCCGGCCTCGGTGAGTTCGGACATTTCGGTGAGCCTTTCGCCCTTCAGGCCCAGTGTCAGCGCCCCGAGCGGATAGACGCGCGCGCCCTTCAGGCTCTCGGCGCGGCGCTTGAGCATTTCCACGAGGCCGGGCTCGTCGAGCGGGGGGTCGGTGTCCGGCGGGCAGGCCAGGCTGGTGACCCCGCCTGCTGCTGCGGCCCGCATTTCCGACTCCAGCGTCGCCTTGTATTCGAAACCGGGTTCGCGCAACCGTGCCGACAAGTCGACCAGCCCGGCGCACAGCACCTTGCCGGCGGCCTCCACCGTGGCATCGGCGCGAAATCCGTCGGGCGCCTTGCCGTGGGCCACGATCAAGCCATCGGCGACGAACAGGCTGGCCTTCCTGTCGAGCGACTGGGTGCTGTCGACGAGGCGCGCGCCCCTGATCTCGATCCGCATCGTCAATGTCCCGCCAGCAGGGCCATGACGGCCATGCGCACCGCGATGCCGAAGGTGACCTGCGGCAGGATCACGCTCTGCTTGCCGTCGGCCACGTTGGAATCGATCTCGACGCCGCGGTTCATCGGGCCCGGATGCATGACGATCGCGTCGGGTTTCGCCAGCCGCAATTTCTCCGCCGTAAGTCCGTAGGACTTGAAGAATTCCTGGGCGCTCGGCAAGAGCGCGCCGTTCATGCGCTCGTTCTGCAGCCTGAGCATGATCACCACGTCGACATCCTTGAGGCCTGCCGCCATGTCGTTGAAGACCCGCACGCCGAGGCGCTCGACATCCTTCGGCAGCAAGGTGCGCGGGGCGATCACGCGCAGCTCCGGCACGCCCAGCGTGGCGAGCGCGTGGATCTGCGAGCGCGCCACGCGCGAGTGCAGCACGTCGCCGACGATCGCCACCGTGAGCGCGCGGAAGTCCTTCTTGTAGTGCCGGATCGTGTACATGTCGAGCAGGCCCTGCGTCGGGTGCGCATGGCGCCCGTCGCCTGCGTTGATCACGTGCACGCCGGGCCGCACGTGCGAGGCGATCAGGTGGGCCGCGCCCGATTGCGAGTGGCGCACCACGAACATGTCGGCGTCCATCGCCTCGAGGTTGTAGACGGTGTCGAGCAGCGTTTCGCCCTTGGTCGTGGAGGACGCACCGATGTTCAGGTTGATGACGTCGGCGGAGAGCCGCTTGGCCGCGATCTCGAATGTCGTCCGGGTGCGCGTGGAATTCTCGAAGAACAGGTTGAACACCGCCTTGCCGCGCAGGAGCGGCACCTTCTTGATCTCGCGGTCGCCCACCGGCACGAACTGCTCGGCGGTGTCGAGGATATGGGTGATCACCTCGGCCGAGAGGCCCTCCGTGGTGAGCAGGTGCGCGAGCTTGCCGTCGGCGCCGAGCTGGGGATTCCTGGTCATGGGCTCTGCTACGGCCTCGGCTGTTGCGTGAAGGCGAGGCGGCTGCCGTCGCGCATGAGCACCAGCTCGTCCCCGGGGGCGAGGTCCGCGGCGGCGCCGATATATTGCGCGGCGATCGGCAGTTCTCGCCCGCCACGGTCCACGAGCACGGCAAGTCGCACCGATTTCGGCCGGCCGAAGTCGAACAGCTCGTTCACCGCGGCGCGCACCGTGCGGCCGGAGAAGAGCACGTCGTCCACAAGGACGATGTCGCGGCCGGCGACGTCGAAGGGAACGTTGCTGGGCTTGGCCTGCCGGTGCAGCCCGATGCGCGAGTAGTCGTCGCGATGGAAGTTGACTGCAAGCGTTCCGAGCGGCAGCGCGATCTTCAGCATGGGATGCAGCCGCTCGGCGACCCAGGCGCCCCCGGTCCAGATCCCGACCAGCGCCGTATTCGCGGTGACGGCGGGGCGGATCGCGTCGGCGAGCGCCACCAGCAGCTTCTCTGCCTCAGGCAGCATCGCCGCCCCCGTCGAGGAAGGACTGCACGATCAGCTGTGCCGCGAGGCGGTCGATTTCGCCCTTGGCCGCGCGAGTGTCGCGCCCGTTTCGGGCGAGCAGCGATTCCGCCTCGGCCGAAGTGTAGGACTCGTCGACGAACCGCACCGGCAGGGCGAATCGCCCCTCGAGGCGGCGCGCGAACTTTTCCGCGAGCGCGGCGACCGCGTGCGGCGCACCGTCGGCATGCCTGGGACGACCGACCACCAGCAGCGCGGGCCGCCATTGGGCGACCAGCTCGGCGATCCGGGCGAAGCGCGCATCGTTGGCCTCGCCCTCGATGGTCTCGATCGCATGCGCAAGCCGCGTGGCCGTTTCACCGACGGCCACCCCGATGCGCTTTTCCCCGAAATCGAAACCGAGCACCGTGCCGGAGAGCGCGGCCACGCTCACGCGTGCCCCGCTTCGTCGGAAAGGTTCGTGAAGTTCACGCCGAGCGTGCCCATCGCCATTTCGAGGCGAAGCTCCGGTGCCACGGTGAAGATCAGGTCGGGGTCGGCCTTGACCGTGAGCCAGCCGTTGTGGCCGATCTCGTCCTCGAGCTGGCCCGCCGCCCAGCCGGCATAGCCCAGCGCGACGAAATGCTCCTTCGGGCCGGCGCCGACGGCAAGCGCCTCGAGGATGTCGCGCGAGGTCGTGAGCCCGACCTCGCCCACGGGAAGCGTCGACTTCCACGACCCGACGGGGCGGTGCAGGACGAAGCCATGGTCGAATTGCACCGGGCCGCCGAAGAACACGGGCAAGGCGGCAAGCGCGCGGTCATCGAGCGCGATGTCGACCTGCTGCAGGAGGGAGCCGAGGGTGACTTCTATCGGGCGGTTTACGACGATGCCGAGCGCGCCGCGCTCGTTGTGCTCACAGACAAAGGTCAGGGACCGGGAAAAATTCGGGTCGGCCATGCCGGGCATGGCAATCAGGAAGTGGCTTGTGAGATTGACCGTTTGCATTGACCCCGTCTTCGCGTATTTTAATCCGTCAGGACACTCCCCGCCAAACATTTCCTCGCGCCCGCCCGAAAGACCCGGCTGGCGCCCCGATCGATGCCAGCCGAAGTCGCTTACCCCAAGGCCCTGTTCTGGTTCCGCCGCGACCTGCGCGACGAGGACAACGCCGGCCTGTACTACGCCCTGAAGAGCGCCGAAGCGGTGTATTGCGCGTTCGTCTTCGACCGCGAGATCCTCGACCAGCTGCACTCGAAGGAGGACCGCCGGGTCGAGTTCATCTGGGAGAGCGTGCGCGAGCTGGCCGCGTCACTCGAGGGCCGCGGCGGGGGTCTGATCGTGCTGCACGCGCCGCGCCACGGAGGAAATTCCCCGGCTGGCGGCCGGGCTCGGCGTGAACGCCGTCTTCGCCAACGAAGACTACGAGCCTGCCGCGCGCGCGCGGGACGACGCGGTCGAGAAGGCGCTCAAGGCCGCCGGGCATCGCGATGCACCGCGCAAAGGACCAGGTGATCTTCGAGAAGGACGAGATCCTCACGCAGGCCGGCGGCGCATTTTCGGTCTTCACGCCGTACAAGAATGCGTGGCTGAAGAAGCTCGACGATTTTTCGGTGAAACCCTACCCGGTGGCGAAGTACGCCTCGCGGCTGGCGAACCCATCGACCCGCCAGGCAATGCCCGGCGCTGGAAAAGCTGGGATTTGCCCGCACCAACCTGCGCGAGCTCGGGCACCGCCACCGGGATGTCCGGGGCGCGCGCCCTCGTGCTGGACTTCGCCGGCCGGATCGCCAACTACAAGGCGGCCCGCGACTTTCCCGGCGTGAAGGGGGTCGTCCTACCTCTCCGTGCACAACCGTTTCGGCACGATCTCGATCCGCGAGCTCGCCCGCTTCGCCCGGGAGCGCCGGCAACCATGGCGCCGAGGCCTGGCTGAGATGAGCTCGCCTGGCGCGATTTCTACTTCCAGATCCTCTGGCACCACCCGCACGCGGCCCGCTCGGCCTTCAAGCGCGAATACGCGAAACTGCGCTGGCCGGGAAGCAAGGAGCATTCAAGGCGTGGTGCGAGGCGCGCACCGGGTACCCGATCATAGATGCGGCGATGCGGCAGTTGAATACCACCGGCTACATGCACAACCGGCTGCGCATGGTCGTCGCGTCCTTCCTCGCCAAGGACCTGCTGGTGGACTGGCGCAACGGCGAGGGCTACTTCGCCCGGCACCTGATCGATTTCGACCTCGCCGCAAACAACGGGGGGTGGCAGTGGGCCGCCTCCACCGGTTGCGACGCGCAGCCGTACTTCCGCATCTTCAACCCGGTGACCCAGTCGCAGCGCTTCGATCCGAAGGGCAACTTCATCCGCCACTACCTGCCGCAACTGGCGAAGGTGCCCGACAGCTTCATCCATTCGCCGTGGACGATGGGTCCGCTCACGCAGGACGCGGTCGGCTGCATCATCGGCCGCGACTACCCGGCGCCGATCGTCGAGCACGCCGTGCAGCGCGAGAAGGCGCTCGCGCTCTTCGCTGCCGTCAAGAGCTGAAAACCGGGTCAGAGTACATTTCCGGTCGCCAAGGATCGCTGTACGATCCGGCCGGAAATGTAATCTGACCCGGTTTTCTATTCCGACAACAGCTGGTCGCCGCGGGTGAAGCTCCAGGTGCGCGTGATGTGCACGATATCGGTGTCCTTGCGGATGCTCTCGGGGAAACGGTCGAAAGGCGCTGCGAGCCGCACGATGCGCATCGCCGCCTGGTCGAGCACCTTGTAGCCCGAGGAACGGTTGATCTCCACCGACTCGACGCTGCCGTCGGACTTGATCGCGACGGTGAGCTGCAGGGACCCGTGGATCTTCTTCGCCTTGGCATCCTCGGGGTAGTTGAGGTTGCCGATCCGCTCGACCTTCAGCCGCCAGCTGTCCACGTACTGGGCGAAGCGGTACTCCTGGGTGCGGGCGCCGATGAAGACGCGCTTGGGGCGCTCCTGGTAGGCCTGGTAGTCGCGACGGATCTGTGCCTCTAGCCGCGCGATCTCGAGGCTCTTCTCCGCCAGGTCCTGCGCCGAGGTGTCGGGCTTGGCGACCGGCTCCTTGATCTCGCCTTGCGCCACCTTCGATTTCGCGGCGAGCTGCGTCATCAGCTCCTTCGCTTCCTGCTCGAGCTGCTTCACCTTGGCCTCGGCCTGCTTCGCGTCCTGCCTGGCATCGCGCGGCGGGAGGTTCGGGAAGGGGCTGGAGGCGCGGCGCTTCTCGTCGGTGTTGCCGCCGCCGTCGAGGTTGGCCTGCGCCAGCGCATCGGCCTTGACCGGCTTGGTGGAGGACTTGGCGTTCACCAGCACCACGTCCAGCGAGTTATGGGGCGCGTCCCAGGCCTTCGGGTCGGGCACCTTGAATCCCACGCCGATGATGACCGCCGCGTGCGATGCGATCGACACCAGCAGCGCCACCTGCATGGAGGCGATCAGGCCGAACTTTTCGAGCAGGAATTCGGAGAAGCTGAAGAGCGCGTCGGGGGTGGGCTGCTGCGCTTGCATCAGCTCGGTGAAGCGCTCGAGAAGGCGAAATGCATGGACGGCAATTGTAGCATCGCTCCACGCGGCTCAAGGCTGCGCGCCGGCGTAGCGGCAGACCACCGCGACCTCCCAGAAATCGAATTCGCCGAAGGCCACGCGCAGCCGATCACCCGGCGCCGCCGTGGGCACGCCGATCGCGCGCAGCACCAGCGGCATGCCGTCGATGCGCACCAGTTCGTCGCGGATCACGCTGGCCGCGATCTCGCGAATGCCCTCCTGTTCGAGGTAGCGCAGGCACCAGTAGCGTTCCATGTGGCGCTGGAACTCGCCGTAGGCCTCGTAGGCCTCCTCGAAGTCGCGCGCCGCAGCGGCCATCGACTCGGCCTCGAACGCGCGGCGCGGCGCCGGTGAGCAAGCGCCACCAGCTGGCGCTGGTTGGCAAGGTCGACGTAGCGCCTCAGCGGCGAACTCGACCAGGCGTAATGGGTGACACCGAGCCCCTCATGGACGTCCGGCGTCGTCTCCATGCGCGTGCGCGCCGCCTGCTGGTTGCGGTAGATCGCGGGGAGCCCCTTGTCGGCGAGCAACTTCCCCCACGTGGAATTGACCCGGATCATCAGCTCCGCGACCAGCATGTCGACCGGGACTCCCGCGGCGGCGCGGCACGATCGCCACGCGACCGTCCTTCACGCGGAAGGTGTAGTCGAGCCGGTCGGGCGCCTCGGCACGCGCGCCGCGCGCTTCAGGCGCAATGCGCGGCAAGCCGCCACAGGAAATGCAGCTCGCGGCCGTGCGGACCCTCGATCGAGCCCGACTCCACGGCCGCGCTGTCCATGCCGCGCGTCGAGGTCGGAAAGCCGCAGGTTGTCCGCGATCCCGACCCGTTCCACGCGACTCATCGAGGAACGGATCGCGAGCGTCGCGGCATCGACGTCGAGATAGAGCGACACGCAGGGCACGGACTGCGCCCTCGCCAAGCGTGGCCGCGGCAATCGCGGCCTCCGGCAGCATCGTCACCTTGCCGCCGGGGAAGTACACGGTGGAGAGCCGTTTCGCGCGCCACCTGCTCGAGCGGGTTGGCCGGCGGAAAAATAAGCGACGGCGCGGCGATGTGGATGCCTACCCGCACCGTCGTCGCATCCACGAACGCCATCGAGAAAGCGTCGTCGATCTCGGTGGTTTCCTCGTCGTCGATGCTGAAGGCGGGCGCGTCGGCATGCGGCAAGCTCCTCGTGCGCGTCCAGCGCCACCGCTTCGCGATGCGCGAACCCGCCCGGGAAGCGCTCGAAGGCAAAACGGCGCAGGAACCAGTCCTCCGGCGAGGCAAGGATGCCGCCGCGGGCGAGCAGCCTGGGGATCGCGAGCCCCGCCTCGGTCGCCGCCTCATCGAGCGCGCGCCATTCCAGCGACATCTTGTCCGGCTTGAAGAGCAATGCGTCGAGCCTCGCCGCGATCGGCTCGGGGAGCGCGCCCGCGAGGATCGCGGCCGCCCACGCGTCGACCTGCTCCTGCTGCCTGCGCTTCCTTTCCACGCCCGCGAGCGCGGCCTTGAGGTTTTCCTCCGGCGCCCCCTGGTAGCGGCCCTTGCCGCGCTTGTAGAAGTACATCGGGCTCGCGTGCAGGCGCAGCGCCACGGCTGCGGCCTCGCGCGGCGCCGGGACGTGGCCGAAGTAGTCCTTCGCCAAAGCGTCGAAGGCGAACTCCGCGGCGCCGCTCACCTGCCAGAGGAAGTCCGGGTCGATCTCGTCGGCGAGTCTCTGCGCGTCCGCCATGAAGGTGGCGAGCGGCTGCCCGGCGAAGCGCAGGAGCACGTTGGCCGCCTTCACCTTGCTGCGCTTGCCCGAGGCCGCCTCGACCTGCAGCGAGGAGCCCGCTTCCTCGCGCACGGCGCCCACCTTGAAGGCGCCGTCTTCCTCGAAGAGCACCTGCGCGCTCATGCCCGCCCTCCCGGGACCGCGCCGGCGAAGGCGGCAATCCCGTCGAGGTGACTGGCGAAGGAATCGAGCACGTGGCTGCCGCCTTCGACGATGGTCTGCCGGCAGGACGAGAAAAACGCCGCCATGTCGCGCCAGTCGAGCAGCTCGTCGCCGGTCTCGGCGATCAGCCAATAGCGCTCCGGTCGAGTGATCGCAGCCACGGCGAGCGCGCCAAGCTCGTCCAGGTGCGCTCGCGTCAGTTCGAAAGGCTCGCCTGTGTAGAGGTTGCGCTGCGTGCCAAGCTGGGCGGCAAGCGCCTCTTGCGGCTTGACGACGGGGTTCAGGAGCACCGCGCGGCAACCGAGCTTCTCCGCGGCAACCGTTGCATAGAAGCCGCCCAGCGAGCTGCCGACCAGCGTCAGGCTGCCCGGGCGCCTTGGCGAGGCAATGCCAGAGAACCTGGGACATCGCCTGCGCCGGCCGCGCGTCGAGCGCGGGCACGATGTACTCGATTTCAGGCGCATGGCGCGACAGGAAATCGCCCAGCATCCGCGCCTTGGTCGATTTCGGCGAACTGCGGAAGCCGTGAAGGTAGACGAGCGCGTTCAAAGCGTGAGCGTGCCGCGGCCGAGCTCGACCACTTCGCCGCCGACGAAGATGCCGCCCGCGGCGTCGACGTCGAGCAGGAGCGTGGAAGGCCGGTCGACCTTTTCGCCCTGGGACACGACGCGAGCAAGCGGCCGCGCCGCGCCGGTGGCGACGAACCAGCCGCCGAGGTTCGCGCAGGCAGAGCCCGTCGCCGGGTCTTCCAGCACCGCGCCCATGTTGGGAAAGAAGAAGCGTGAAGTGACCTGCCTGCCGTCGTCGTGGAAGACGTAGGCCATGCCTCGCCCTTCGGCGTTCCTGAGCGGGCCGAGCTTCACGGTCGCCGTGCTGCAGCGATCGACCGCCGCGAGCGAGTTGAGCGGCACGACCAGCTGCTCGCTGCCGGTGCTCACCCAAAGCGGCTGCGGGCCGATGTCGGCCTCGTCGAGCCCCAGCATTTCCGCGAGCGCCGCGCGGCCGGCACCGACCTCGCGCGAGGCCGGCTTGTTCGCGGCAAGGGTCCAGCGATCGCCCTGCGCCTTCACCGGGATGACGCCGACCTTCATGTCGAGCGTCACTGCGTCGCCACCCTTGAGGGAACGCACCACGTGCGCCGTGCCGAGCGTCGGGTGGCCCGCGAAGGGCATCTCGAAGGCGGGCGTGAAAATGCGCACGCCGGCCGTGGCTTTCGCCGAGGGCACGATGAAGGTGGTCTCGGACAGGTTGAACTGGCGGGCGAGCGCCTGCATGGTCTGCGTGGACAGGGACGAGCCATCCTCGAACACGCAAAGCGGGTTGCCGGTGAACTTGCCGCCGCCGCGGGTGAATACGTTGACGATGCGGTAACTCAATTCGCTCATGGCCTCATCCCCGGGAATCGTTGCGCAGCAGCCGCTGCAGTAGCTTGTCGTGCACGCCGCCGAAGCCGCCGTTGCTCATCACGAGGACGTGGTCGCCGGGCCGCAGCACGTGCCCGAGCGCCTCGACCATTGCCCCGAGATCGTCGAAGGTGGCCGCGCGCGTCGACAGCGGCATCATGGCCTTGGCCGCATCCCAGCCCAGATCGCTCGCATAACAGTACGCGAGGTCTGCCTCCTTGAGGCTGGGGGCGAGGGCGGACTGCATCGCGCCCAGCTTCATCGTGTTGGAGCGCGGCTCGAACACGGCGATGATGCGCGCATTCCCGACACGCTTGCGCAGCCCCGCGATCGTCGTGGCAAACGCCGTCGGGTGGTGCGCGAAGTCGTCGTAGACCGTGATGCCGTTCACCGTCCCGCGCGCTTCCATGCGCCGCTTCACGCCCAGGAACTGCGCCAGCGCCTCGATGCCCTTGCCCGCCGGCACGCCCGCATGCCGCGCCGCCGCCAGCGCGGCAAGCGCATTCATGCGGCTGTGCTCGCCGGTCAGGCTCCATTGCACGCGGCCTTGCAGCGCGCCGCCCGCGAGCACGTCAAAGCTGTCGTCGGCGCCGACATTGGCCGCTTCCCAGTACTGCCCTGCGCCGAATTTTTCCACCGGTGTCCACGTGCCGCGCGCCAGCACGCGATCGAGCGAGGCCTGCTCGCCATTGGCGACGACCAGCCCGTTGGACGGCACGGTGCGCACCAGGTGGTGGAACTGGGTCTCGATCGCGGCAAGGTCGGGAAAGATGTCGGCGTGGTCGTATTCGAGGTTGTTCAGCACCGCTGTCCGCGGCCGGTAGTGGACGAACTTGGAGCGCTTGTCGAAGAACGCGCTGTCGTACTCGTCGGCCTCGACGACGAAGAAGGGAGACTCCGTGAGCAGCGCCGAGACGTGGAAGTTCCTCGGCACTCCCCCGATCAGGAAGCCGGGATTGAGCCCGGCCCAGCCGAGTATCCAGGCGAGCATCGAGGACGTCGTGGTCTTGCCGTGCGTGCCGGCCACCGCCAGCACCCACTTGCCTTGGAGGACATGGTCGGCAAGCCACTGCGGGCCGGAAACGTACGGCAAGCCGCGGTCGAGGATCGCCTCGACCACGGGCTTGCCGCGCGTCATCGCGTTGCCGACGACGTAGATATCGGCCGGAAATTCATCCAGCTGCTGCGCGTCGTAGCCTTCGTGCAAGGCGATGCCCAGGTCGCGCAGCTGGTCGCTCATCGGCGGATAGACGTTCGCATCGCAGCCGGTGACGGTGTGGCCCGCCTCGCGCGCGAGCCTGGCGAGCCCGCCCATGAAGGTGCCGCAGATCCCGAGGATGTGCAGGCGCATTGGGTTTGCCGCCTTCACGCCTCGATCCCCTGGCTCAACAGGTAATCGTCGTAGTTGCCGCGGAAATCGCGCAGGCCCTGCGGCGTCATCTCGATGATGCGGGTGGCGATCGAGGAGACGAAAGCGCGGTCGTGCGAGACGAAGAACAGGGTGCCGGTGTAGCGGTCGAGCGCGTCGTTCAACGCCTCGATCGACTCCATGTCGAGATGGTTGGTGGGTTCGTCCATCAGCAGCACGTTGGGCTTTTCCAGCATCAGCTTGCCCAGCAGCATGCGCACCTGCTCGCCCCCGGAGATCACCTTCAGCTTCTTCTTCGTGTCCTCGCTGGAAAAGAGCAGCCGGCCGAGCGTGCCGCGGATCTTCTGCTCGTCGTCGCCCGGCTGGCGGTAGTCCTCCATCCAGTCGTAGAGCGCGCGGTCGGAGGTGAAGATCTCGCCGTGGTCCTGCGCGAAATAGCCGAGCCTGGCCTTCTCCGCCCATTTCACCTTGCCGCGGTCGGGCGCCAGGTCGCCCGCAAGGCAGCGCAGCAGCGTGGTCTTGCCGATGCCGTTCGGCCCGATGATCGCGACCTTTTCCCCGGCCTCGACCATCATCGAGAGGTCCTTGACGAGCGGCCCGGGCATGCCCGGATAGCCCTTCGTGAGCGCTTCCACCTCGACCGCGAGCCGGTGCAGCTTCTGCTTGTCGTCCACCTCGAAGCGGATGAACGGGTACTGGCGCGACGACGGCTTCACGTCCTCGACCTTGAGCTTCTCGATCAGCCGCTTGCGCGACGTCGCCTGGCGCGCCTTCGACTTGTTGGCGGAGAAGCGGCGCACGAAATCCTGCAGTTCGGCGATGCGGTCCTTGGTCTTGGCGTTGGCGGAGAGCAGCTGCGCGCGCGCCTGGGTCGACGCCTCCATGTACTCGTCGTAGCTGCCGGGATAGACCGTGAGCGAACCGTAGTCGAGGTCGGCGGTATGCGTGCAGATCGCGTTCAGGAAATGCCGGTCGTGGGAGATGATGATCATCGTCGCGTCGCGCGCGTCGAGCACGCCTTCCAGCCAGCGGATGGCGTTGATGTCGAGGTTGTTGGTGGGCTCGTCGAGCAGCATGATGTCGGGGTCCGCGAACAGCACCTGCACCAGCAGCACCCGCAGCTTCCAGCCCGGTGCGACCGCGCTCATCGGGCCGAAGTGCTGCTCGGTGGGAATGCCCACGCCCAGCAGCAATTCCCCCGCGCGCGACTCCGCGGTGTAGCCGTCGAGCTCGGCGAACTCGGCCTCGAGGTCGGCCACGCGGTGGCCCTCCTCCTCGCTCATCTCCGCCTTGGCGTAGATGGCATCGCGCTCCTGCTTCACGTTCCAGAGCCGCTCGTGGCCCATGATCACCACATCGATCACGTTCACGTCCTCGTAGGCGAACTGGTCCTGCCTGAGCTTGCCCACGCGCTCGCTGGCGTCGACCGCGACCGACCCCGCCGAGGATTCGAGGTCGCCGCCCAGGATCTTCATGAAGGTCGACTTGCCGCTGCCGTTCGCCCCTATCAGGCCATAGCGGTTGCCATCGCCGAACTTGACCGAAACGTTCTCGAACAGGGGCTTGGCGCCGAACTGGATGGTGAGGCTGTTGGTGACGATCATGCGGACGGTTTTTCGGTGGTTCGGCGCAAGCGGGAAAAGCCGGTGATTTTAGCATTCCGGGAGTGCAAAAGCCCGCGCCGCCCGAGTGTCCTTGCCGTCATCCGCCGCGATCGGCGGCCGGTGTAAACTTGCCCTCCCGCGGACTTGCTTCGCGCCGCAGCGCAACAAGAAGACGCCGACATGGTCCCCCACCCAGAGCAAGCCGCAACAACGCCATGAAGTTCGCTTTCATCATCGACCCGATCGCCGGGCTGAAGGCGGCCAAGGATTCCTCGATCGCGATGATGCGCGAGGCTGCGCGGCGCGGCCATGAAGTCTGGGCATTCGAGGCGCGCGAGATGTTCTTCGACGGCATGGTGACGACCCAGGCAAGGCACCTCGCCGTCTCCTCGGAGAGCGACGACTGGTACCGCGAGGAAGGCGAGTCCACCCAGCCGCTGAGCTACTGGGACGCGGTGCTCATGAGGAAAGACCCGCCTTTCGACCTCGAATACCTCTACGCGACGCAGCTCCTGTCCGTCGCGGAGGCCAATGGCGCATGGATCGTGAACAGCCCGCGCGCGCTGCGCGACTGGAACGAGAAGCTC
This sequence comes from uncultured beta proteobacterium, assembly GCA_963849005.1. Classification (GTDB taxonomy): domain Bacteria; phylum Pseudomonadota; class Gammaproteobacteria; order Burkholderiales; family Usitatibacteraceae; genus CAWKGC01. The sequence continues at coordinate 143,064 of CAWKGC010000028.1, forward strand.
GGCATCCTCGGCTTTCCGCAATTCTCGCCGCGCACGCTGGTCACGTCCGACCCCGGCAGGCTGCACGGTTTCATCGAGTCCGAGGGCGACGTCGTGCTGAAGAAGCTCGATGGCATGGGCGGGGCGATGATCTTCCGCGTCGGCGCCGCGGACCCCAATCGCAACGTGATCATCGAGACGATGTCGCAGGACGGCACGCGCACGGTGATGGCGCAGCGCTACCTCCCCGAGATCGCGAAGGGCGACAAGCGCGTGCTGGTGATCGACGGCAAGGTCGTGCCGTTCTCGCTCGCTCGCATCCCGAAGGCGGGCGAGACGCGCGGCAACCTTGCCGCCGGCGGGCGCGGCGTCGCGCAGCCGCTCTCGGCGCGCGACCGCGAGATCGCCGAAGGCGTCGCGCCGAGGCTGCAGGAGGCGGGCATCCTGTTTGCCGGGCTCGACGTGATCGGCGATTCGCTCACCGAGATCAACGTCACCAGCCCCACCTGCATGGCCGAGATCTTCGCGCAGGCCGGGTACAACGCGGCCACCGACTTCATCGACGCGCTGGAGCGGCGCCCCGCGGCAGGATGAAGCCCGGAGGGCGCGTCGATGCGCTCGAAGGACTGCGCGGCTATGCCGCGTTCCTGGTCTTCCTCGTGCACGCCTTCGGGCTGCTCTTCGCCAAGCTCTACGGGGCGGACCCCCAGGAGCACGCGCTCGATGGCGACCCGGACCTCGCGCGCATCGCGGTGACCCTGCTGTTCCGCTCCCACTACGGCGTCGACCTGTTCTTCGTGCTCTCCGGGTTGCTGATGGCGGACCTCGCCCTCAGGCGCTGGCCCGGGACCGCGCGATTCCTGTCGCGGCGGGCGCTTCGCATCTATCCCGCGTACCTCGTGAGCCTCGCTATCTGCCTCGCCGCATCGGTGCTTTGGCTGAAGCGCGATATCGCGCTCGCCGACGTGGCCGGCAATGTCTTCCTGCTCCAGGGGTTCTTCGGCCTCGGCATCCCGGCCTTCAATCCGCCGAGCTGGTCGCTCACATACGAAGCGGCGTTCTACCTCGCGGTGCCGCTGCTCGCCCTGGCATGGCGCGGCAGGACGGAACCGTTCCACGCGACCTTCTTCGCCATGCTGATGCTCGCCTTCGCCGCGGTGATCCTCGGCGCCTTCGCCCTTCCCGGCGAGAAGTCGCGTTACCTCGCCTACTTCGCCCTGTTCGTTCCCGGCATCGCCATGGGCGCGATGGAGCCGGACGCCCGCGCCCGCATGGCCAAGGCGGTGCCTCTGGCGATCGTGATCGCGGCATGGGCGCTGTTCGCCGCAAGCGTGAAATTCGGATGGCTGTCGAACCGCGAGGCCCTGTACTACGCGATGTCGGGTGCGTGCGGCGGCCTGCTGGTGCTCAAGGCCTGCGACGCCGGGGGCTGGCTCGCTCGCACCCTCACGCGGGCAGTGCCGCGCTGGATCGGCCGCTACTCGTATTCTTTCTTCCTCATCCACTACATCGTGCTGCACCTGTTCGCCGCGGCGCTCGATGCGTGGCTGCGCCCGGCCGGGGGCCTGGCTGTATGCGGTGACGCTTGTATCGGGGGGGCTGGCGCTTTCGCTCCTGGCCGCGCGCGCGCTTTACGCCATCACGGAGCGGTTCTACTTCAGCGAACGTGGCCGCTAGAACACCGTGATGCGGTCGAAATCCCCGCCGCGCTCGAGCACCTCGTAAACGGTGGTTTCCTTCGCCGCCCCGTCGCGCCAGGTCTCGACACCGCGGCCGCGGCCGGCGAGCCCGCTCGGCACCACCAGCGTCTCCGGCACGCCGAGACGCTCGATCGCGGGCAGGCGAAATGCCTGCACCCAGGCATTGCCCGCCGTGCGATTGCGCGCATCGCCCGCGCGCGCCGCGATCGGCTCGGGCTTGCCGGGCAGCACGTTCACGGTGATCACGATGCGCCCGTCGTTCTCCTGGACCAGCGCATGGATCACGCCAAGGTAGAACGGCGACCTGGGACCGAGCCGCATCGCCATCACGCGCCCGATCGCCACCCCCTTCGAGGCATTGTTCGGCCTGAGCAGGCGGAAGGCGCCCAGCATCTCGTCGATCACGCCCCACTCCTCGGTGGAGTAGGTGTGCTCCGACACCTTCATCTGCGCGGTGCGCGCGCTGACCTGCCCGAACATCGCGATGTCGTCCTTCTCCTGCCGCGACAGCTCGCGCGGCTTGTCGGGCTGCTCGAAGGCCTTGCCCTCGGAGACGAAGAAGTGGATCTCGGGAATGCCGAAGGCGAGGGCCGCGCTGCGCTCCTCGGGGATCTTCGCGGGCGGCCGCGGCGGCGCACCTTCGCACCAGAGCTTGTGCAGCCGCTGCAGCTGGGTGAGGGCCTCGAGCGCGTTCGCTTCCGCCGGCAGCCCCAGGCTCACCGGCTCCTCGCCCGCCTGCAGCGCGTGGATGCGGCGCCGGATGCTCTTGGAGAGCGACTCCACATCGAGCACCCGGTGGCTGATGTTCATCGCGTCGCCAGCCACGGGGCGCGCCCCGAGCTGCTTGGCAAGATCGACCGAAAGCGGATGGGTGGCGTCGGATTCCACGCCCTTGCCGAGCGGCAGGACGCGCACCTTGCGCGTCCACATCCTGAGCAGCGCGTCCATGAAATCCATCTGCGGCGCAGTCATCTCGGACAGGTAGGACGCCTGCGTGAGCACCACCTGCGTGTACGACTCCATCACGCTGGAAAGCCCGATGTCGCCTTCGAGCGAATCCTTGATCCTCTCGTCGAGCACCTCGGCGCGCTCCGCCGCCTGGTACTGGCCGTGCAGACGCCCCCAGAGATCGGGATCGAACCGGCGGTAGATCATGGCGTGAAACTGCATCTCGGCGCCGATGTAGCGGATCACGCGCTGCATCATCAGCGCAGTGTGGCGCGCGAGCTCGCCTTGCTCGATCTCGGCCGCCGTGAGGCACTGCCGGTAGCCCGACTCCATTTCCTCGAGCAGCGCGCAGCCGATCATCCAGGCGGCGTTGTCGTTGGCGGACAGCGGCAGCGACTTGCCGAAGTAGCGCGAGCGCTGCTCGCCCTGCAGGAAGGCGATCTTGTCGCGCGTCAGCTCGAGGCACTTCAGGCGCTCGATGGAGTCGAAATCGGAGCTGCCGAGCAGGCGCAGCCCGTCGAGCACCATCTGCTGCGCCCCGGGGATGTTGGTGAGCGGCAGCCCGGTCAGCCAGTCCTTGCAAGTACGCGCGTCGGTGAAGAACATTTCATCCTCTGGATGGGTGCCCGGTGCCCGGGAAGGCCTTGCAACGCCGCTAGCCGCCGGAGAGCTCCTGCCCGATCAGGCCGCCAATGGCGTGCGCCGCCCTCGCCCGTTCGGTGTTTTCGGCGGCGGGGCGCTCGGGCTGCGCCCACACCGGCCTGGGAAAATGCCTGTCGTCCGCAAAGCGGGGGATGACATGCCAATGCACGTGCGGCGTCATGTTGCCGAGGCTGGCGACGTTGACCTTGTGCGGCTGCATCGCCTTGCGCACGGCGGACTCGACCGCGTACACCACCTGCATCAACGCGTCGCGCTCCTCACGCGGCAGGTCGGTAAGCTCGCGCGCGTGGCGGTTGGCGATCACCCGGCACAACCCCGGATAGTCCGGATCGTCACCAGCAACCACGCGACAGGCCTCATTTTGCCAGAGGATGCGCCCGCCCTGTCCTTCGCAGAATTCGCAGGCCATCGCTAGAACGGGACCCGCGAGATGTTGTTGGTGCCGCTCACGCCTTCGATCGTATAGCGCATGACCGCGCTGTCCTGCCCGGTGAAAGTGAGCGTGATCGAGCCGACGGGCGTGACGGTATGCCGGGCGAGGTCGTAGGGCACGCCGATCCACGCCGGGCCGGTGGTCTTGTACGCGGTGCCGGTGTACTCGTTGGCAGAGGTCCACGTGCCGTCGGGAAGCACGAAGTAGGTCACCTTCCCCGCCTGGTCGTAGGTGTACCAGAGGCCGAAAAGCTTGCGGTACTGCTGGTTGAGCGCGATGCCCCAGCCGTTTTGCGCGAGCCCTCCCCACCACAGGTCGCCCCACGACCCGACCGGCGTCGCGTCCTGCGGGCCGAACAGCACGCGCTCTATCCGCTTCGTCCCGCTGCGGCCGTTGATGGTGTAGTTGAGCGTTGCCTTGTCGAGCGCCGAGAAGGTGAGCGTGGCCGAGCCGACCGGCGGCCCGGGCGAATGCCGCGACACGTCGTAGTTGGCGAAGTACGAGCCGACGGGAACATAGAGGGCGCCCGTATACGCCGTATGGCTTGCGTCCCAGGTGCCGCTGGACATGATCACGTAGAACGGCTTGCCGGCGTCGTCGTAGATGAAGAAGGCGACGAACAGGATGTCGCGATGCTGGGTGATGGTGAGCCCCCAGCCGTTCTCCTGCGGGCCCGACCACCACAGGTCCTGGTAGTTGGGCACGCCCCCCGAGACGGTGCCCTTGAAGATGCCGCGCCCGTAGGTCCCGGCGAGCAGCGTGTCGTCGTCGTACCAGGCGAGCTCGCGCACGCGCACGGTCGCCGGGCCGTCATTGCCGGTGGACCAGGAGGCGCCGTCGTCCTCGCTGGCAAACACACCGACGGATGTCCCGACATAGAGCCAGCTGCGGTTGGTCGCATGGCGCTTCACGTCGAAGATCGGCGCGTTGGGCAGGTTGCCGGTGACCGAGCGCCAGGTGGCGCCGCCGTCGAGCGTGCGCCACAGGTTGTCGGCGGTAAAGCCGGTGAAGGCAACCGTGACCTTGTTGGGGTCGTCCCGGTCGATCGAGATGCGCTGGACCCGGCGCGCCGGGAGCACGCCCTGGCCCACCAGGTTCCAGGTCGGCACGGCCGCGAGCCCGGTGAACGTGCGCACCACCTCGCCGTTGTTCTGGCCGACCCAGATTACCGAGGAATTTCCCGGCGCAACCGCGATCGCATTGATGAAGTTGTCCGAGGTGCGCGAATACGGCGGCTTGATCGACCGCCATGCCGGCGGCGAGCCGGTTGCGGCGTTGTCGGCGACCCAGAGCGAGTTGGCTCCCACGAGCATGCGGTCCGGGTTGTTCGGATCGAGGACGAAAGGCGAGATGAAATTCGCCTTCTGCTCGTTGCCCGCGCCGCAATAGATGGCGTTGTCCTCGTCCGGCAGCGCCTCGCTGATGCCGCTGCAGATGTAGCCGGCGCTTGCGCCGCCGTCCCTCGAGCGATGCACCGCGGCGTACACGTATTCGCCGTAGAGCGTGGCATCGCCGCGCGGGTCCACGGCGCTGAAGCCGCCGTCGCCGCCGCGGAAGGCGCGCCAGGTGGTGCCGCCGCCATAGGCAAGCGAGCCGTTGTCCTGCGTGCCGCCGATGACGCGCCCGCCCGCCGACGCCTTTCCCGCCACGCTGTAGAACTGGGTCACGCCCAGTCCGGAATTCATGTTCTGCCAGCCCGCTCCCTCCGCAGCCACCGCGTAGATGTTCGGCGCGCGGTACAGCCCGCCGTCGTTGCCGAAGTAGACCACCGGGAAGGCCTGCGAGAAGCCCGGCACCGAAACGATGGCGTGATGGTCGGCGTGCGGCGACGGCGGGGAGCGGCGCCAGTCGCTCACCCTGGAGAATGTCTGGCCGCCGTCGCGCGACTGGTGCAGGTCTATTCCGCCTATCAGGACGTGGTTGGGGTCGGTCGGATCGACCCAGATGGTGTTGTCGTAATTTCCCTGCAGGTTCAGGTGCTCGGGCGTGGCCAGCAGTTCCCACGTCGCGCCCGAGTCGAGCGAGCGCCAGGCTTCGCCCTTGTTGCTGTCCAGCGAGGCGTAAACGAGGCCGGGACGCGAGCGGGCAAAGGCGATCTCGGCGCGAGCGGTGTTGCTCTTGCTGGTGAAGGTCGTCGCCAGCGGCGCGCTCTTGCGCCAGCTTCCCCCTGCATCGGTGGAATAGGCGATGGTGCCGTCGTCCAGGCCGGCGACCGCGTTGTTCGGGTTGGACGGCTCGTAGGCGATGTCCAGCGCCTTGTAGGGCGCGACGCGCGTCCACGTGGCGCCGCCGTCCAGGGAGCGGAAGATCGCGCCGGCGGCCGAGCTGTTGCCGTTGCTGGTGCCCGCGAGCAGCACTCCGGATTGCGCGGGGTGCGCGGCGACGCGGTTGACGAAACGCCAGTCGGCGTCGAAGTCGGGGTTGGTCGACGACAGGTGCTGCCAGGTGATGCCGTCGTCCACGCTCTTGAAGATGCCGACCCCGACGAGGCCGGCGCTCACCTCGCCCGTTCCCGCGTACATCACGGAGGGATTGTTGGCATCGAACACCAGCGAGGTGATGGAAAGGTTGGGGAGGAAGTCGTTCACCTGCGCCCAGCTTCCGCCCGCGTTTGCGGAGATCCAGATGCCGCCGCTCGCCGCGCCGACGAATATGCGGTTGGCGTTGCGCGGATCGATCGCGATCGCGCGCAGCCTGCCGCCCACGTTGCCGGGGCCCAGCCAGGTCCACTTGCCGCTGTCGATGCCAGCTCGCTTCGCCCCGGGCTGCGCCACCAGCGCACGGCGCTGTTCGGCCGCGCGCAGGATCTGGGAGGCGCGCGGCGGGCCGAACTCGTCGGCTTCGTCGGCGAGGAAGAAATCCGCGGCCGGCGCGCGGCGCCTCGCCTTGCTGCCCTCGCGCATCCTGGTCTCGGCAAGAAAGACGGTCGTGGCCATGACCGCTTCCGGATCTTGCGGCGCGGGCATCGTGGCGCAGCCTCCCGCGACGAGGGTGGATGCAAGCAGGGCAAGCACGGGGCCGAAGCGGATCATGGGGTCACTGCCGTCCAGGGGCCGGACGTCGATTGTCCGTGAATCCCGGGCTGCCGGGCAAACCGGCGGATGAGTGGCTCGGCAGGGCTGACGGCCGGTTCAAAGCAGCACCCGCTCGATCCCGCCCCGGTTGGCCCTGGCGACGAATTCCGCCATCCAGTTCTCGCCGAGCAGGTGCCGGGCCATCTCGACCACGATGTAGTCGGCGCTCGTGCCCGAGTCCCTGTCGAAGCGGGACAGCCCCTGCAGGCAGGACGGGCACGAGGTCAGCACTTTCACTTCGCCCGAAAAGCCGTCGTTGCGCAGTTGACCGGCGCCCTTGGCCATCTCCTCTTCCTTGCGGAAACGCACCTGGGTCGACACGTCGGGGCGCGAGATCGCGAGCGTGCCGGACTCGCCGCAGCATCTCCCGTTCAGCCCGACCGGCGCGCCCATCAGTTCATTGACCACCTTCATCGGCTCGTAGGTCTTCATCGGCGAGTGGCAGGGGTCGTGGTACATGTAGCGCACGCCCTCGACGCCTTCGAGCCTGAGCTTCTTCTCCAGCAGGTACTCGTGGATGTCGAGCAGCCGGCAGCCGGGGAAGATCTTGTCGAATTCGTACGACTGCAACTGGTCCATGCACGTGCCGCAGGACACCACCACGGTCTTGATGTCGAGGTAGTTGAGCGTGTTGGCGACGCGGTGGAACAGTACGCGGTTGCGCGTCGTGGTCTCCTCGCCCTTGGCCGCGTCGCCCACCGCGCGCTGCGGATAGCCGCAGCAAAGATAGCCCGGGGGCAGCACGCACTGGCTGCCGACGTGATAAAGCAGCGCCTGGGTGGCGAGCCCCACCTGCCCGAACAGGCGCTCCGAACCGCAGCCGGGGAAATAGAACACCGCCTCGGATTCCTCGTTCAGGCGCGCCGGGTCGCGGATGATCGGCACCATCGTCGCGTCCTCGATGTCCAGCAGCGCGCGCGCGGTCTTCTTCGGAAGCTTCCCCGGCATGGGCTTGTTGATGAAGTGGATCACCTGCGCCCGCAAATCGGGCTTGCCGACGGAGGCGGGCGGGGCGCGCAACTGCGAGCGCAGCAGGCCGAAGCGCCGCGCGAGCCCGTGCGCGAACCGCTGCGCCTTGTAGCCCCAGTCGATCATCAGCGCCTTCAGGAGCTTGACCTTGCGCGGGTCGGTGGCGTTCAGGTACAGCATCGAGGCGCGCGTGCCGGGGTTGAAGCGGCGCTTCTTCGATTTCGCCAGCAGCGTGCGCATCGCCATCGAGACATCGCCGAAGTCGATGTCCACCGGGCACGGGGCCTCGCACTTGTGGCACACCGTGCAGTGGTCGGCGACGTCGCCGAACTCGTCGAAGTGGCGGATCGACACGCCGCGCCGCGTCTGCTCCTCGTAGAGGAAGGCCTCGGTGAGCAGCGACACGCCGAGGATCTTGTTCCTCGGGCTGTAGAGCAGGTTGGCGCGCGGCACGTGGGTCGCGCACACCGGCTTGCACTTGCCGCAGCGCAGGCAGTCCTTCACCGAGGCCGCGATCGCGCCGATGTCGCTTTGCTCGAGGATCAGGCTCTCGTGTCCGATCAGCGCGAAGGACGGCGTGTAGGCATTGCGCAGGTCCGCGCCGGCGAGCAGCTTGCCCTTGTTGAAGCGGCCTTCGGGATCGACTTTCGCCTTGTAGGCGGCAAAGCGGTCGATGTCGGAGGCGTCGAGGAATTCCAGCTTGGTCAGCCCGATGCCGTGCTCCCCGGAGATCACGCCCCCGAGCGATTTCGCGAACGCCATGATGCGCGCCACCGCGGTGTTGGCCGTGTGCAGCATCTCGTAGTCGTCGGAGTTGACGGGCAGGTTCGTGTGCACGTTGCCGTCGCCCGCGTGCATGTGGAGAGCCACGAACACGCGGCCGCGCAGCACTTCCTTGTGGATGGCCTCGGCGCGCGCGATCACCGGCTCGAACGCGCGGCCGCCGAAGACCTGGCGAAGCGGCTCCAGCAGCTCGCGCTTCCACGACACCCGGAGCGTGTGGTCCTGCAGCAGCGACAAGAGCGTCCGATCGTCGCCGTAGCCGGCGACCAGGTGCTGCAGCCCGAGGCCGCCCAGGTCCAGCCTGACCTCCCCCAGCGCGCGGTCGAGGTTGCGCAGCAGGTAGGCCCAGCGGTTGCGCGTGAAGCGCAGCAGCTCGCGCGCCTCGCCCGCGCGGTCGCCGAAGAGTTCGCCCTTGCCGAGCGTCACTTCGTCCTGTTGCACCGGCAGGTCTCCCGAGAAGAAGGCGTCCAGCGCGTCGAGCAATTTCAGCTTGTTGGCGATCGACAACTCGATGTTGATGCGCTCGATGCCGTCGGAATAGTCGCCGAGGCGCTCGAGCGGGATGACCACGTCCTCGTTGATCTTGAAGGCGTTGGTGTGGCGCGCGATCGCCGCGGTGCGGGCGCGGTCGAGCCAGAAGCGCTTGCGCGCCTCCGCGCTGACGGCAATGAAGCCCTCCCCCGCGCGCGCATTGGCCAGCTTCACCACGTGCGAGGCCGCCTCCATCACCGCATCCTCGTCGTCGCTGACGAGGTCGCCGATCAGCACCATGCGCGGCCGCCCGTGGCTCTTCGCCTTGGTCGCGTAGCCCACCGCCTTCAGGTAGCGCTCGTCGAGGTGCTCGAGTCCGGCGAGGACGGCGTGCGGATGGCGGTCGACGTAGGCCTTGATCTCGACGATCGCCGGCACCGCGCGCTTCACGTCGCCGAAGAATTCCAGGCACACGGTGCGCACATGCTTCGGCATGCGATGCAGGATGAACGTGGCGGAGGTGATGATGCCGTCGCAGCCTTCCTTCTGGATGCCCGGCACTCCGGAGAGGAACTTGTCGGTGACGTCCTTGCCGAGGCCCGCCTTGCGAAAGCGCCGGCCGGCGACCTCGAGCATTTCTTCGGACAAGAGCGTCGTGCCGTCGGCCTTGTATCGCCTGAGCCGGAAGCGCGCCAGCTCGGCGTCGTGGATCTTTCCGCGGTTGTGTTCGAGGCGTTCGACCTCGAGCCATTCGGCATCCGGCGTCACCATGCGCCAGGAAGCCAGGTTGTCCAGCGCGGTGCCCCACAGCACCGCCTTCTTGCCGCCGGCGTTCATCGCGACGTTGCCGCCGATGCAGGACGCGTCCGCCGAAGTGGGGTCGACCGCGAACACCAGCCCTTCCATCTCGGCGGCTTCCATCACGCGGCGCGTGACCACGCCGGCGCCGCAGCGGATCACCGGCACGGGCTCCGCGACGCCCGGCAGGGCCTTCAGTTCCACGGCGCCCAGCGTGTCGAGCTTCTCGGTGTTGATCACCGCAGAGAGCCGCTCCAGCGGGATCGCGCCGCCCGTGTAGCCGGTGCCGCCGCCGCGCGGGATGATGGTGAGCCCGAGCTCGATGCAGGCCGCGACCAGCCCGCCGCACTCTTCCTCGCCGTCGGGATTCACGACCACGAACGGATATTCGACGCGCCAGTCGGTCGCATCCGTCACGTGCGAAACGCGCGCAAGGCCGTCGAAGCAGATGTTGTCCCGGCGCGTCACCCTGGACAGGCGCGAAAGCACCTTTCTGCGCAGGAGCCTTGTTTCCGCGAATTCAGCCTCGAACGCATCGACGGCGCCCGCGGCCGCTTCGAGCAGTTTCGCGACCTTTGCGCTCCTTGCCATGTCGCCATCGTCGTCGCGGCGGCGCGATTCGATGTCGGCCAGCCGGTGCCGCATTGCCTCGACCAGCAGGCGAAGCCGGCGCGGGTTGTCGAGGAGATCGTCCTGGAGATAGGGGTTGCGCTTCACCACCCAGATGTCGCCCAGCACCTCGTAGAGCATGCGTGCCGAGCGGCCTGTCTTCCTCTGCGCGCGCAACTCGTCGAGCACATCCCAGGCGTCGCGGCCGAGCAGGCGGATGACGATCTCGCGGTCGGAAAACGAGGTGTAGTTGTAGGGAATTTCCCGTAGGCGGGCGGTCATGTCGCGGGCTGCTCGAAAGGCGCTGGGAGAGGGCCTTGAAGTTTACCGCATTGCAGCATTTCCCCCGATTACCACCACAACAGCGCGGCGGCGATGACGAGGTAGCGAACCAGTTTCCCTGCGAAAAGCCAGAGGGCGGCGGGGACGACCGGCAGCCGCAGCCAGCCCGCTGCAGCGCACAAGGCGTCGCCGGCAAACGGCACCCACGAGAGCGCCAGCAAAGGCGTGCCATGGCGCTTCATCCACACGACCGCTTTCGCGTCCGCCTTGCTTTCAGGAACGAAGCGGCCCATCGCATAGGTGACCAGGCCGCCCGCCGTGTTGCCGACGGTCGCGACCGCGATCGCGGCGAGCGCGGCGTCCCTCCAGTTGAGCAGGAACCACGCGAGCACGGCCTCGGAGCTTCCCGGCAGCAAGGTGGCCGACGTGAAGCTGGACACGAACAGCGCGGCGAGCGCGCCCAGCGGCGTGTGGGGGAGCGTATCCATGGGGGATTGCGGGCAGGGGTCGTCAAGTGCGCGTGATAAACTCGACAGCCCTTTCTCCTCTTGAACTCGGCCCTTTCCACGTGGTCCCCGACCTGATCCGCATCGCCACCCGCGAGAGCGCGCTGGCGATGTGCCAGACCGAGATGATTGCCGCGCGCCTGCGCGAATTGTATCCGGGGCTTACCGTTGAGCTCGCGGGCATGACCACCAAGGGCGACCAGATCCTCGACCGGCCGCTCGCGCAGGTGGGCGGCAAGGGGCTCTTCGTGAAGGAGCTCGAGAACGCGCTGTCCGAAGATCGCGCCGACCTCGCCGTGCATTCCCTGAAGGATGTGCCGATGGTCCTGCCGGCGGGCTTCACGCTCGCCTTCGTCGCCGGCCGCGAAGACCCGCACGACGCCTTCGTCTCGACGCGCTACGCGAGCCTTGCCGACCTGCCTGCGGGCGCCCGGGTCGGCACCTCCAGCCTGCGCCGGGAATGCCAATTGCGCCGCGCGGCGCCGCACCTGGCATTCCATCCCCTGCGCGGCAACGTGAACACGCGGCTTGCGAAGCTCGACCGCGGCGAGTACGACGCCATCATTCTCGCGGCCGCAGGACTGCGCCGGCTCGGTTTCGCAGACCGCATTAGGGCGACACTGCCGATGGCGCTGGCCCTGCCCGCGATCGGGCAGGGCATCCTCGGGCTCGAGCACCTGTCGTCGCGGCCCGAACTCGCGGCGCTGCTGACGCCCTTCACGGATACCGCGACCACGGCCGTAGCCGACGCCGAGCGCGCGGTGGGCGTGGTCGTCGAAGGCAGCTGCGAGGTGCCGATCGGCGCGCACGCGACCGTCGATGGCGACACACTGCGCATCGAGGCGTTTGTCGGCATGCCCGACGGTACGCGCGTGATACGGGTGGAGGACCGGGGTGCGCTTGCTGACGCAGTCCGGATCGGCGAGCGCGCCGGGCAGCGCTTGCTCGATTGCGGCGGCCGCGCGGTGCTTGCCGCATTGCCGCCAGCGCCGAAATGAGCAACGGCCCTTCACTGCAAGGAATGGGCATCGTGCTGACGCGGCCGGTCGAGCAGAGCCTTGCCGTGGCCGGACGCCTGCAGCCGCTGGGAGCGACGGTATTCGTCTTTCCTTCCCTGGCGATCAAGATCCTGCGGACACCGGGCCGCTTGAGCACACGATCGCGGAACTCGACCGGTTCACGCTCGGGATCTTTGTCAGCGCCAACGCGGTCGAACGCGGGCTGGGTGCGGTGCGCGAGCGCCGCGAATGGCCACCGGGCTGCGGGTTGCCGCAGTCGGAGGCGCCACGGCGCAGGCCTTGCGGGACGCCGGGCACCAGGAGGTCATCGTGCCGGCGACCGGCGCGGACAGCGAAGCACTGCTGGCCTTGCCGCAATTGCAATCGGTCGAGGGGAAAGACATCATCGTGTTCCGGGGCGAAGGCGGAAGGGAATTGATCGCGGAGGTGCTCACCGCGCGCGGCGCGCACGTGACTTGCCTCACCTGCTACCGGCGCGTGAGGCCCGAGGGCGACCCCGCGCCGCTGCTTGCCGCGTGGCGGTCGGGCAAGGTCGACGCGGTGAGTGCGATGAGCGCGGAATCGCTCGCCAATTTTCTCGAAATGGTCGGTGCGGAAGGGCGCACACTGATGCAAACGACGACTCTGCTCGTGCCGCACCCCCGTATCGCCGAGCGCGCGCGCCGGCTGGGCCTCGTCAAGGTTGCCGTGACCGACGCCGCCGCAGACGGGCTGGCACTGGCGCTTTCCGAAATGGCGCAGGACAGGAAATGATGACACCCAACAAGGAACGCCGATTTCGCCCTTCACGCGGCCCTCCCCGCGCAACGAAGCGCGGCGCGGCTGGCGATCGGGCTCTCGCTCGCCGCGCTGGCCTTCACCGGATGGCAATGGTGGGAGTCGAGGAACGAAGTCGGCTCCTTGCAACAGGTCGCGGCACAGAAACTCGCCGGGCTTGCCGCCGAGGTGGAGCAGTCCAAGATCACGCTCGCCCAGGCGCAGGCCGCGCTCAAGGAAACACAGTCGCAGGTTCGCGAACTCGAGGCGCGGCTCGCGGACACGCAGGAGCAGCGCGTGGCACTGGAGGAAATGTACCGCGAGCTGTCGCGAAGCGCCGACGACCGCATGCTCGCCGAGGTCGAGCAGTTGCTGATCATCGCCAGCCAGCAGCTGCAGCTCGCCGGCAACGTGAAAGGCGCGCTGATCGCGCTGCAGGCCGCCGACCAGCGCCTCGCGCGGGCCGACAAGCTGCAGGTGGCACAGCTGCGCCGCACGCTCAACCTGGACATGGAGCGGCTGAAGGCGCTGCCGCAGGTCGATACGGTCGGGATCGCGGTGAAGCTGGACAACCTCGTGGCACAGGCCGACACCCTGCCGCTGCTGGTATCGGATTCGCTGCCGCGGCGCGCCCGCGGCGCGCGCCAAGCCGCCCGAGGAGCCGGCATGGTCCCGCGTCGCCCGCGACTTCTGGGCGGAAATGAAGTCGCTCGTGCGCATCCGCGACCTCGAGTCCGGCGACGCTGCGTTGCTCACTCCCGCGCAAAGCTATTTCCTGCGCGAGAACCTCAAGCTGCGCCTGCTCGCGGCGCGCGTGGCGCTGCTTGCGCGCGACGAGCAAAGCTACCGTGACGACCTGAAGGCGGCGCAGGATGGATCCAGAAGTACTTCGACACCAAGGCCAAGGTGAACGCGAACGCGCTGGAAACGCTGAAACTCCTGGCCGGGCAGCCCGGTCTCGATCAGCGTGCCCGACATCAACACGAGCCTCGCCGCGGTGCGCGCCGTCCGCGCGGCGCGCGAGAAGGTGAAATAGGCATGCGCACGGCGCTCTGGCTGGTGGCGATGGCGGCAGTCGCGGTGGCGATCGCGCTCCTCGGCCTTCATTCCAACGGCTACGTCATCATCGTGCTCGCGCCCTGGCGGGTCGAGCTGTCGCTGAACCTGCTGGCTTGATGGTCTTCGGCGGCTACTTCGCGTTCTATTTCCTCACCCGGCTGGTCTCAACGATGCTGGCGATCCCGGCGCGCGTGAAGGCGTATCGCGAGGCGCGCGCGAGCGATCGTTCGCGCCAGTCGCTGAACGACGCGCTGGTGGCCTTTTTCCAGGGCCGTTACGCCACCGCCGAGCGCGCGGCAAGCCACGCGCTGGCGATGGACGAATCCAAGGGCGTGGCGGCGATCATCGCGGCGCGAAGCGCGCACGAGCTCGGGCGATTCACCGAGCGCGAGGCCTTCCTCGAAAAGGCCAATACCGGCAGCGCCCGAAAGCGACCAGTTGCGGCTCACCACGCTCGCCGACCTCCTGCTCGGCCAGTCGAAGCACGAGGAAGCGCTCGCGGTGCTGAAGGAACTCGCCGCAGAAGGACGCGAAGAACGTGCGCCTGCTGCGCATGCGCCTGCAGGCCGAGCAGGCGCTGCGACGCTGGGACGACGTGCTCGTCACGCTCGCCTCGCTGGGCCGGCTCGATGCGATCGGCGAAGCGGAGCGCGCCACGCCGGCGCGCGCCGCGCACCTCGGCAACCTCAATCGCAAGGCCCAGGATGCACGCGGCCCTTTCCGCCTACTGGAAGCAACTGCCGGCGGAGTTGCGCCTCGACGCGACGCTTGCCGCCGCCGCGGCGCGCTATTTCCTCGCCGCCGGCGGCAACGAGGATGCGCAGGCCATCCTCGAGCATGCCCTGGAGCGCGACTGGAACCCGACATTGGTCGCGATCTACGGCGAGGCGCACGGCGCCACCGCATTGCCGCAGATCGAGCGCGCCGAACGGTGGCTTCGCGATCACCCGCGCGACCCGGCGCTCTTGCTCGACCTGGGCAAGCTGTGCATGAAGCAGGGCCTGTGGGGCAAGGCGCAAAGCTACATCGAGGCGAGCCTCGCCATGGAGCCCTCGCAGGACGGGCACATGACCCTCGCCGCGCTGATGGAAAAGATCGGCAAGCCCAACGAGGCCGTAAGGCATTTCCGCCGCAGCGCCGAGCTGTCCGGCTGAGCAACCCCTTTCCCGGAGGTGTCGACATGATCCGCGATTCCTACTCCCGCTTTCCTCTTCGCCCTTGAAGCCGGGCGCGCGACTGGCCCAGAGCGCGCCGAGCGCGCGCCGCGTGCGCCTCGACGCGGGCGCACGGAAGTGATGACCGATCTCGATGTCGTGCCCGCCGCCACCATCGGGCCCGAGCGCCCGATCGACGAGGCGAATGCGGCAGATGGTCCAGCGCGGCGTGCGGCTTGCTGATCGTGCTCGACAGCCAGCTGGAGATCATCGGCCTGCTCACCGCCACCGACCTGCTGGGCGAAAAGCCGATGCGCTTCGTCACCGAACGCGGCGTGAAAAGGAGCGAGGTGCGCGTCGCCGACATCATGACGCCCGCCGCGCAGATCGAGGCGCTGTCGATGCAGGACGTCACGCACGCGCAGGTGGGCCACATCGTTGCGAGCCTGAAGGAGTCGGGCCGCCAGCACGCGCTGGTCGCCGAACCCGGCGGCCGCCGCGTGCGCGGCATTTCTCCGCCACCCAGATCGCGCGCCAGCTCGGCGTGCAATTGCAGACGACCGAAGTCGCAAAGACCTTCGCGGAGATCGAGGCAGCGCTGTTGCATTGAAGCCGGCGATGCCCGACCGCTACGACGAGGTGTATCGGGCATTTCGCTGGGACGTGCCGGCGCGTTTCAATATCGCCGAATCGGCCTGCGGTCGCTGGGCCGGTGATCCCGCGCGGCTCGCGCTCGTCTGGGAAGACGAGTCCGGCGAGACCAGCCGCCATACCTTTCGCGAACTCGATCTTGCCGCCAACCGACTGTGCAACGCGCTCGCCGCGCTCGGCATCGCGCGCGGCGACCGCGTCGCGATCATGCTGCCGCAGCGTCCCGAAACGGCGATCGCGTACATCGCCTGTTTCCGCATGGGGGCGATCGCGGTGCCGCTCTCCTTCCTGTTCGGGCCCGAGGCGCTCGAGTACCGCGTCGCCGACAGCGGGGCCAAGGTCGCGATCGTCGATCCGGCGTCGTTCGAGAACCTCGCGCCGGTGCTCGGTGCGCTCCCGCAACTGGGCGCGATCATCGGCGTCGCAGGCGCCACGGGCAACGCGCTGCTCGACTGGGAAACGCTGCTCGCGAACGCCTCCGACCGCTTCGCGGCCGTCGATACCGCAGCCACCGACCCGGCGCTGATCATCTACACCAGCGGCACCACCGGGCCGCCGAAAGGCGCGCTGATGCCGCACGCCGCGCTGCTCGGCAACCTGCCCGGCTTCGTTCATTCGCACGACGGATTCCCGCAGGAGGGCGACCTGTTCTGGTCGCCCGCCGACTGGGCGTGGACCGGGGGCCTGTGGGACGCGCTCCTGCCGACCCTGCACCTTGGCAGGACGATCGTCGGATACCGCGGCCGCTTCGATCCGGAGCGCGCTTTTCGCCTGATGGAGAAGCATGCCGTGCGCAATGCGTTCCTCTTCCCCACCGCGCTGAAGATGATGATGAAGGCGTTCCCGAAGCCGCGCGAGAAGTTCCGACTGAATCTGCGCACGATGATGAGCGGCGGCGAGCCGGTCGGCGCCGCGGTGTTCGAATGGGCGCGCGAGGAGCTCGGCGTGACCATCAACGAGATCTTCGGCCAGACCGAGATCAACTACATCGTCGGCAACTCGCACACGCTCTGGCCGGTCAAGCCCGGCTCGATGGGCCGGCCCTATCCCGGCCACCGCATCGCTGTGATCGATGACGCGGGAAACGAAGTGCCCGCCGGGACAGTGGGCGACGTCGCGGTGCACCGCCACTGGTTCGACGGCACGCCCGACCCGGTGTTCTTCCTCGGCTACTGGGGAAATCCCGATGCCACGCGCAGGAAGTATTCAGGCGACTGGTGCCGTACCGGCGACGAGGCGCTGGTCGATGCGGACGGCTACCTCTGGTACCAGGGACGCGCCGACGACATGTTCAAGAGCGCGGGTTATCGCATCGGCCCCACCGAGATCGAGAACTGCCTGGTGAAGCACCCCGCGGTGGCCAACAGCGCGGTCGTGCCCAGCCCCGACGAGACGCGCGGGACGGTCATCAAGGCCTTCGTGCAACTTGCGCCCGGCTTTGCCGCTTCCCCGGCGCTGGCGGAGGAAATCCGCGGCCACGTGCGCGCGGCGCTCGCGCCCTACCAGGTGCCGCGCGAGATCGAGTTCATCGACGCGCTGCCGATGACCACCACCGGCAAGGTCCAGCGGCGCGTCCTCAGGCTTGCCGAGGCAAGGCGCAAGGCCGGAAGCTAGCTGCGCTTCACCACGAGGTAATTGCGCACCTCGTGCACGCCCTTGACCCCGGCGGCAAGCGTCCCCGCACGCACGCGTGCCGCCTCGGAACCGGCCAGGCCGTTCAGGGACACGACGCCCTCCCGGGTATCGACATCGATCTTGAGCACGGCCAAGCCGCTGTCCTTCAGGAAGTCCGCGTTGATCGAGGTGGTGATCGCGGCATCGTCGATCGCCGTGCCTGCCGAGGCCGCTCCCGCGCCGACCGCGTCGCGCGCGCCCTTCAGGACCAGCACGGCGTTGCCGGCCTTCGCCTCGACCGTCTTGCCGGCATCGAACACCGAGTGCCTGGTCGAATCGATCGCCTGGTCGAGCTTCTGCCCGGCGGTGCGTTCCGGGGCGACCTCCTCGCAGGCCGCGAGGCCCGTGAATGCCGCAACAGCAATGGCGATACCGAAGATCTTGAACGTTTCCATGCTCTTCTCCCGATGAATGTCGCGTGGCCCGATACTGGCGCGTCCCCGGCCCACCGACCATCGGCCCGGCGCGCGCCCGCGTGTCGGACAGCGCCGACGCAATGCGTTTGTGGGACCAGTCCGACAGGTGAATCGGAGCGGGACCCGCGGCGACCCGGTTGCGCACTTACACGGCGCGGTCGGCGCGACGCCTAGTCTGGCGGTGTGGGATACGCAATGCCCTCTCCCAATTACAGGACAACCTGCAATTTCCCCCCACTTCCAAGGAACAAACATGAAAACCAGCTCGAACCGCAACCTCTTCGCCGCCGCGATCCTCGGCCTCGCCCTCGTCGCCGGCTGCGCATCGACTTCCAAGCAGGAAAGCACCGGCGAGTACATCGACGACACCACGCTCACCTCCAAGGTCAAGGCGAAGTTCGTCGACGACAAGGCGGTCAGCGCGATGAACATCAACGTCGAGACGTTCAAGGGCACGGTGCAGCTCTCCGGGTTCGCCAACAACCAGGCCGAAGCCGATCGCGCCGTGCAACTCGCCCGCGCCACCGAAGGCGTGAAGTCCGTGAAGAACGATATTCGCCTCAAGTAGCACGCTTAGCCCGCGGGGAGGGCCTGCCATGGCCATTATGCCAACCGAATGCGAGTCGAGCGCGACGCCGGCGATTTCCTCCGGGAAATCGCGGGCGTTCCTCCGGAAGCTCGATTATCGAGGACGGGCACGCGCACGGCACGGCGCATCACGTTCTCCGCGCTTTCGGCGCTGATACCGGCGGTGCGGCGCAGCTCCCTGAGGCGGCAATCCGCATGGCCAAGAAGGGCAAGCCACCATGCTTTACTGGACCGTCGTGTTCTTCATCATTGCCATCGTCGCCGGACTGCTCGGCTTCGGCGGCATTGCCTCCGGCGCGGCGTCGATCGCCGAAGGTCCTGTTCGTGATCTTCGCCGTCGCCTTCGCGGTCTCGCTGCTGATGCCCCTGCTCCCCGCGGGATAGGAGAACACCATGCTTCGCACCAACGCATTCATCCTCGCCTCGCTCGTGGTGCTCGCCGCGGGCTGTGCCACGAGCGCTTCCGCGTCCTGTTGCAGAGCCATGGCACGACGCCCGACTATCCCCGCCGTTACGAAGAAGGCCGCGTCACCGCCATCGACGTCGTGCGCGGCGCAGGACCGTCTTCCTCGGTTGCCGGCGCCGTGGTGGGCGGAATCATCGGCGGGGTGCTCGGCCACCAGGTCGGCAACGGCCGCGGCAATGACGTGGCCACGGTGGTCGGCGCCGTCGGAGGCGCCGTGATCGACAGCGAGATCGGCAAGGGCCGCTCCGGCAACGGGCCCGACACGTATCGCGTCACCGTGCGCCAGTCGACGGCGGGGACACGCGATCCTGCGACCAGGCTTCGATCGACAACCTGCACGCAGGCGACAGCGTGAGGATCGAAGACGGCAGGCTGGTTCGCCTTTGATGCACGCGGGTGGGTGGCTGGCGGGTCGCTGCGGTAGACTCGATGATCGCCATGCCAACCGCCCCGACAACCGAATCGCCGCGTCGATCAGGATGCCGGCGAAGTATTGGCTGCCGCTCATTGTCGCCGTTGCCGATCTCGACGGCGATGTTCCTGGTCTCAGAAATGTCGTACCGCTCCTTTGCCGATACGCGCGATGAGGTCAGCAGGGGCGTCATATTGCAGTCACGGCTTCTCGAGTTCGAGAAGACACTCGTCGATGCCGAGACGTCGCAGCGGGGCTATCTGATCACGAGCCACGCCGACTACCTCGAGCGCTTCCCGAAGGCCATCGAACGCTTGAGTTCCTTGCAGGCGGAGCTGCGCGACCTGGTGGCGGTGAACCGCGACATTCGCGAGCAGTTTGCCGACATCAATGCGATGGTTGCGCTGAAAATCGACGAGATGGAGAGCACGATCCGGCCGGCGCGCGGCGGCGACTTCGAAACCGCGCAGGAGGCCCTGGGAAACGACGAGGGCAGACTCTCATGCATGCACATCCGCGAAAGCCTCAAGGCGCTCAATGCGCTGGTCGGCGAGCGGATCCGGGGCCAGTCGAAAAATTGGCAGAATTCCGTGGAGGCCAGTCGCACCGGCGTGTTGATCGTGGTCGTGGTGAACGTAGTGCTGATCGCAATTGCGGCGCTCCTGCTCATTCGCGACAATCGCCGCGCAATCGAAACGATGCGCCTCAAGGCCACCTACACCGAGCAACTCGAGCGGGATGTCGCGACCCGCACCAGGGAGTTGTCCTCGCTTTCGGCCTACCTGCAGGCAAGCACGGAAGAGGAAAAGGCCGCGCTCGCGCGCGAACTGCATGACGAGCTGGGCGGCATCCTCACGCCCGCGAAGATGGACCTTTCCTGGCTGGAGGGGCGGCTCGCAGCCGACCCCGCGAGCGTCGAGCGCATCCGGCGCCTGATCAAGCTGATCGACGAGGGCATCGACATGAAGCGGCGCATCATCGAGGACCTGCGCCCCTCGCTGCTCGACCACCTGGGCCTCACCGCGGCGCTGCGATGGAATGTCGAGGAAACCTGCAAGGCGGCGAGCCTCGAGTGCCGCTTCAAGCTGAGCGACTCGGTGGAACGCCTTCCCGCCAACCTGGAAATCGCGCTCTACCGCGTCGTGCAGGAAAGCGTCACCAACATCACCAAGCACGCCCAGGCCACCCTGGTCGAACTCACCCTTGAACGCACGCCCTCGGGCCTGCTGCTGGTCATCGCCGACAACGGTGTCGGCATCGGCGATACCGGCGCGTTCAAGCGCATGTCGCACGGGCTCGTGGGCATGCGCCACCGCGTGCATTCGATCGGCGGAACCATCGACATCCGTGGCACGCCCGGCAAGGGCACGGTCATCGCGGTCTCGGTGCCGCTGGATTCGCCCGTTACCGCTTGACCGGCCCGCGCCGTCGGCGCGCTCCTACGCCCGAAAGTGGCAAGGTTTCGCGAAGTCTGCGCCGTGTCCTACTTACGCGCGCGATAGCGGGCGCTAGCCTGTCTTCATCGCCACCACACGCATACCGGAGACACACATGTTGAACTGGGCAGCCACCTTCCTCGTCATCGCCATCATCGCGGCAGTCTTCGGCTTCGGCGGCATCGCCGGCGGCGCCGTGGACATCGCCAAGATCCTCTTTTTCCTGTTTGCGATCGGCTTCGTCATCTCGCTGGTCCTCGGGCTCGTCAAGCGCAATTAGCGCCTCAACCAAGGAGTACTTCATGAGCATCGGAATGATCCTGCTTGTCCTTCTACTGCTGGCGCTCGTCGGCGTCGTGCCGGCCTGGCCGCATGCACGCGGATGGGGATACGGGCCGAGCGGCATCGTCGGCACTGTGTTGCTGATCCTCGTCGTCCTGTTCCTGATGGGACGCATCTAGGCATCCGGCGTCAGCCGGAAAACCCGGACTGCATCCCCTTCGATAGGGCGCCGCCGGCGATCCTGGAAAGCGCCGCCGGGCATTGATACGGGTGCATGTCCAGCATCCCCGCGGTCGACACGGCAAGCGATGGATCCTCGTTCACCACGGTGGGCTCGCCAGCCGCTCCGAGCGCGACGATGTCGAGCGCCATGCCGACGAAGCGGGTCGGGCCGTAGATGGTGGCGAACGCGACATCGGCCGCGTCGAACCCGCAGCCGATGCGCACCAGCCCGTTGCGCGGGCAGATTCGCGTCGGATCGAAAATGTACCAACGGTTTCCGAGAAACGCCTCGACATACGCATGGAAGTCGGTCGGACCGAACGCGGGATCCGCGCCGTAGTCATAGCTCGAGACAAAGCGCGCGGGAACATTGAGGGCGCGAAGAAGGGCGATCGTGAGGTGGGCGAAATCGCGGCAGACGCCGGCACGCGCTTCGAGCGTCCCGAGCGCCGACGTGGTCGGATTGGACGCGCCAGGCGCAAAGCGCACATTTCCGAACACCCAATCGCAGACTGCCTGCACGCGCCAATAGCCGGGAGCCAGGTGGCCGAAGGTCTGCTTGGCGAAGACCGAGAGGCGATCCGATTCGCAATACCGGCTGGGAAGGAGGTAGGGCAGCACTTCCGCCGGGATGTCCCGCACCTGCAGTTCCAGTACCGCGTCGGGACTGGCGGCGTAGTGATTGAGCGTGACGATCGCCGCATATTCGAGCTTGAGGGCTCCGCCCGCCGACCGGGTCCTGAGAATGCGGTTGCCGGTCACCGAATCGATGTGCTCGGTCGGCGCGGCTCCGCCGGCAACGGCGAGCTTTTCGTCCCAGACCGCCTGCTGCAGGGTTCGCGCGGGCTGGAGGTGGAACAACAATTCGCTCTGGGCGTCGACGACGTATTCCAGTACGGCGCCAATCTTCAGGCTGATCATGTGTCGAGGCATTCCATGGCGCTCCAACGAGAAGGGCCAGTCTCGCGACCGGCCCCTCGTGAAACAGATTTTACAGCAGGTCAGGATTTGCCGTAAGTGCGCTTGGCTTCCTTGACGCAGGCGTCCTTGGTCTCGCCGGCGAGCGACTCGCATTTTTCGGTCGCAACCTTGTACTGGGCCTCGAGTTTTTCCTTGCTGGCGTCGGTTTTCGCGTCGACGATCGTCTCGTTGGCCTTGACGTTGGCAGCGACGATCTTCTTGTTCGCCTTGGCATCGGCAAGCGCGGCCACTTCGGTCGATTTCGCCGACTTGACGCAGACGTCCCTGGAGTTGCCGGCAAGGTCGTCGCACTTTTCCTTGGCAACGGCATAGGCAGCCTTGGCTCGCACGACCCGTGCGTCATAGGCGGCTTCCTTCGTCCCCTTGTTGCGCGCGTCAAGGTCGGCGATCGCCACCTTGTCGGCGCCCCTGGCTTCGAGTTTGCAGATGTCGTTGGCGTTGCCGGAGAGTTGCTTGCAGCGCGCGAGATCGGCGTCCTGGACCGCGTCGATGCGCGTCCTTTCAGCCTTGTAGTCGGCCTTGGTCATGGTGTCGGCCGAGGCGGCCATCGAAGCGCCGCAGAACATGGCGCCGGCGACGATTGCAGGGAGAATGTTGCGTTTCATGGTCATTCCTTTTTCGTCGTGACACTTGCCGAAAGCCATTTGTTGCGCTCGACGTCGGCCTCGAATTTCTTGATCTGGGTTTCCGCCTCCTCCTTGGCGATGCCATAGGATTCCTGGATGCGCCCGGCAAGTTGCTCGCGCTTTCCGGCGATCTTGTCGAATTGGTCGTCCGTGAGCTTGCCCCATTGCTCGCGTACCTTGCCCTTGAGTTGCGTCCAGTTGCCCTCGATCTGGTTCCAGTTCATTTGTGCTTCCTTTGCGTGGAATGGTGAATCCGTGCCGCGACCACGTTGGTCGCGTACCGCACGGATACATTGTCGACGCTCGCCTGGCCGTTCCCTGTCGGAGGAGGCAGGCCTTGCGCCGGGAGGCGCGCCGAAAGACGTGCGGGACTCGACCTACAGGCTAGTTGACGCGGGCCGCCATCAACTCGCGAATGACTTGCGGAACGCGCGCGAAGTCCTTGCTCTTGTCGAGGAAATGGTCGGCTCCCGCCTCGAGGGCGGCAACCCGCAGCGCCGGAACGGCGTGATTGGTCAGCACGATGATGCAGGCACGGTGGTGGTCGTTGTCATTTGCGCGCAACCTGCGGATCACCGCGAAGCCGGTGCCTTGCGCGAGCTGCAGGTCGACCACGGCGAGATCGAATGCCTGGCTCTCGCAAGCGGCGATCGCCAACGCCTCGGTCGCGGCGACCGCCATGACCTCGACTTCGCCGGGAACCGAGACCATTTCCACGAGCCGGTCGGCAATCTGAGGCGCGTCCTCGACGATCAGCGTGCGGATGACCCGTCGAAGCCCGGGGCAACGGAGCGGCGGCGGCCCCGGGCGACATCCCGTCGTCGGCGGCGGCAAGCAGCTGCGCGGCGATCGTGAAACGACCGGTCTGCGACATGCAGCGGGAGAGCTCATTCATGTTCAGGCGATCAGCTGGTTCTTGACAGCGTAATAGGTGATGTCGGCGTTCGAGGTGAAATCCATCTTCTCGAGGATGCGCGAGCGGTAGGTGCTGACGGTCTTCACGCTGAGGAACAGTTCCTTCGCGATGTCGGTCGCCGTCTGCCCCGCCGCGAGGCGGCAGAAGATCTGGAACTCGCGGTCGGACAATTGCAGGTGGGCTGGCTGGCCCGATGCATCTCCGGAAAGTCCCTGCGCGAGCTTGTCGGCGAGCTTGGGACTCAGGTAACGGCGACCTTGCGAGACGGTGAGCACCGCGCCCACCAGGCTCTCGTTGGTCGATTCCTTGGCAACGAAGCCGGAGGCGCCCGCCTTGAGCAGGCTCAGGCCGTATTGTTCCTCCGGGTAGCCGCTCACGATCAACACCGCCATCTCCGGCCGGATGGCCTTTCACGCGGGCCAGCACATCGACCCCGGACATGTCGGAAAGCGAGATGTCGACCAGGGCCACGTCGTATGCGGTGGAGCGCACCAGGTCGATCGCTTCCTTGCCGGTGCGCGCCTCGCCCGTGACCTCCATGTCGACGCGGCCCTCGAAGACCTGCTTCAGGCCCATCCGGACGAGGTCGTGGTCATCGACGATGAGCAAGCGGATCATCGTGTTCTTGACAGTTCCCATGGTGAAATTAGACCATGCCGTGCGCGGGGCACCTGCAGGCCGGATCGGGAGGATTGTGCTGTAGGACATGTCCTACCCAGCGCGCGGGCCGGCCTCGGGAACGGCGGCTTCGGGAAGCTGCATCGGCGGGTCGCCTCGCGCGAGCAGCGCCGCCCCGGGTGCGAATGCCGGGACGTGGTCGCACAGGCTCTTCACCACCGCCATGATGGGCGACGCCAGCACCAGCCCCCAGGCGCCCCACAGCCAGGCCGAAGAACAGCAGCGCGATGAACACGGCCGCCGGATTGGTGCGGGACACCCGGCTTTGCAGCCAGGTCATGAGCAGGATGCCGACGATGAAGTCGGCTGCGATCACGACGGCGCCCACGGCTGCCGCCTGTGCCGCGGAGCCGAACTGGATGAATGCCGCCAGCGTCGTCACGACGGTAAGCGCGATCTGGCCGACGTAGGGCACGAAATGCAGGCCGTGGCGCCGACGCCCCAGAGGACCGGATGTTCCATGCCGAGCGCGAAGAATGCCAGCGTGATCACAAGGCCGAACAGCACGCCCGTGGCAAGCGTGGCGATGACGTAGCGCTGGACCTGAGGATCGATGTCGTCGAGGATGCTCGTCGTGACCAGGCGATCGGGCAGCGAAGGGCCGACCGCGCGCATCAGGCGACGCCGGAACCCATTGCCTTCGGCAAGCAGGTAACTTGCGAGGAGAAGCGCGAACAGCGATTGCCAGAGACGGCAGCCATCGAATATCCCTGGGTCATGAGCATGTCGCCGAGTTCCCGGGACAAGTCGCGCGCGGGCTCCTTGCGCGCGGCGAGGCACCGGCGTGTGCCGGACACCTCTTCGGCCACGCGACCGATCTCGCGTGCGGCTTCGCGCATCTGCTGCAATGCGCCCGACTTGTCGCTTTGCAGCTCCTGCAGCGCCACGCGCACCTTGCGCGTCGCGCGGGGCATTTCGTTCAGGAGCTGGGTCGCATCGTCCGCGAGTGAATAGGCCGCGAAGCGCCCCAGGCCAACAAAGGCGAGCGTGACCAGCAACGAAGCGATCGGCCGGGCAAACCGATGCGCGCCAGCATGTCGACAAAGGGGCGCAAAGCATATGCCAGCACGACGCCCATGCACACCGGGATGAAAAAGCTGTCGGCCACGTGCAACAAGGCCAGCGTGCCCAACGCGACGAGGAACCAGCACGCGACCCTTATCGAGGACACGATCGCGCGCTGCCCGTCAGTCCTGTCCGCGTGGTCCATTCATCGCCCCTTGCCCGGCTGGGCAAGGCAACAGCTTGCGCGTGCGCCAGGCGGGGCGCTGTCGGCGCCCGCCGCCCGCGGGCGGCAGGCAAACCCGAACGCGGATGTCGGACTGCGCCGACGCCGGCTATTTCTTCGGATCGACCGAGTAGGTGAAGGCGTCGCAGTAGAACTCGTCTTCGGGCAACCCGCGCTGCGCGACAAAGGTCTCCCTGGCGATGTCCGTCATCGCGGGCGCGCCGCAGGCATAGACCGACCAACCGGAAAGATCCTTGAAATCGTCGAGCACGGCCTGGTGGACGAGGCCGGTGCGCCCCTGCCACTGGTCTTCCGGCAGCGGGATCGGAGAGCACCGGGATGAAACTGAAATTGTCGTGGTCGCGCTGCCACTGCGCCGCGAGCGTCGGCATGTAGAGGTCGACGGCGGAGCGCGCGCCCCAGTAGAGCACGATCTGGCTGTCGAGGCCCTTGAAGAACATGTGCTCGATGATTCCCTTGATCGGCGCGAAGCCGGTGCCCCCGGCAACGAAGATGATCGGGCGGTCGGAGTCCTCGTGCAGGTAGAAGGTGCCCAGCGGCCCCTCGAAGCGCAGGATGGCGCGATCCTTCATTTCGTCGAACACGTACTTCGAGAAGGTGCCGTTCGGGTTGCGGCGCACATGCAGTTGCAGGTGCTGGTCGTCGTGCGGCGCGTTGGCCATGGAGAAGCTGCGCCGCTTGCCGTCCTTCATCAGGATGTCGATGTACTGCCCCGCAAGGAACTGCAGTCGTTCGTTGGCCGGCAGTTTCAGGTACAGCACGGCGACGTCGGGGGCGGGCTTTTCGACCTTCTCGACGCGGCAGGGCAGCGTGCGCACCTGCAGGTCCTTCACGTCCGCAAGTTCGCGCACTTCGAGCACGATGTCGGATGTCGGCCGCGTGCAGCAGGTGAGCGCCTTGCCTGCCGCCCGCTCTTCCGGCCGGATGGCGCGCTCCTGGTGCTCTCCGTACTCGAGATCTCCGGAAACCAGCGTGCATTTGCAGGCGCCGCAGGCGCCATTGCGGCATCCGTAGGGCAGGCCGATCCCGTGATGCAACGCGGCCTCGAGGATCGTCTGGCCGGGCGCGACCGGGAATGTGTTGCCCGAAGGCTTCAGCGTGACCTGGAAGCCGGCGGCAGTTGCTTCGGTGGGCTGTGACAAAAGGGGACTTCCCGGATGCGCGGCGAGGAGATGCGCGCGACTGTCGAAATGCAGGCGCGATTCTACCCTAGTGGGGCGGGGTCAGCGTTCCCGGCGGAACTCGCCGTCGATGACGTTCTTGCCCGATGCCATCCGCGCGGGAGCCGGCCCGGGCATCGCGCGATGCGATGGCAGGAGCAGCAAGGTGAGCGCAAGGAAGTCGGAAATCACCCCGGGGAAGATCAGGAGGAGGCCTGCCAGGACGGTCCGGCCGCTATCGACCAGCGCCGCGACGGAAAAGCGCCCCTGCGCGAACGAGGCCGCAAGCTGCGAGACGAGCGCAAAGCGCGCCTCCTTGATGAGCGCGATGCCCGCGCAGGCGGCAAGCACCAGCCATCCCAGCACCCACCAGCCGTGCTGTTCCGACAGGCGCAACAGCAGCGTGGCTTCCGCCACCGGGAATGCCAGTAGAATCGCCAGGAACAGGAATCTCATCTCTTCAATCCGCCTTCTCTCGTTGCCGCATGAGCGTCATTGTCGTGCTTACTAACCTACCCGACTCCGATTCGGCTTTCAATCTCGGCCGGCAACTGGTGGAAGATGGACTCGCGGCGTGCGCAAACGTTCTCGCCCCGGTGCGGTCCGTTTACCGGTGGCAGGGCCAGGTCGAGGAAGCCGATGAAGTTCCCCTGCTGATCAAGACCACCAGCGAACGCTACGCCGCCGTCGAAAAGGCCATCCGCTTGCGCCATCCCTACGAACTGCCCGAAATCATCGCGCTCGCCCGTCGAAAAAGGCCTTCCTGCCTATCTCGACTGGGTGCTGGCCCAGTGCGATTCTGCGCCGGCCGCCGGGGGGAATCCATGAAGCGATTCACATCGCTGGCGGCCTGCTGCCTGTTCTTCGCGGCGACGCATGCCGCCGGCCCCGCCGACGAGCCGCTCGATCCGGAGAAGGCCTTCCGGCTTTCGGTGGCCATCGCCCCCGACGCTGCCGGCCTGAGCCTGCGTTACGCGATCCTCGACGGGTATTACATGTATCGCAACCGCTTCAAATTGGATGTGGTGACGCCCGGGCTGGTCCTCAAGCCCCCCGCCGCTCCTGCCGGCGAAGCGAAGGACGATCCGTACTTCGGCAAGACCGAGATCTATCGCCGGTATGTCGAGGTTCCGGTGGCGTTCGAAGGCAGGCCGCGGCCGGGGCGCTATTGGGTCGAAGTCACTGCGCAAGGCTGCGCGGATTCGGGCTTCTGTTATGCCCCGTTCACGCAGAAGGTGGTCGTGAACGTGCCCTCCAGCCAGGCGAAGCAGGACGCGCCGATCCGGCCCGCGACGCCCGCCAGGCCTTGAACGCTCGCTTGCCGGTTGCCGTGGCGACATTGCTTGCCGCCCTCGCGGGGGTCGCGTGGCTGGTCGACCACTTCAATGCCGAGCCCGGCCTGCCCCGGCCGGAGGCCTCCGGGATCTCGCCCAACGCCTTTCATGCTTCCAGCCTTCCCGATCTCGAAGGCCGGCCCCAGTCGTTTGGCCAGTTCGCCGGCAAATTCGTCGTCCTGAACTTCTGGGCCACCTGGTGCGCCCCCTGCCGCGAGGAAATTCCCGGATTCGTGCGGGTGCAATCGCATCTGGGAAGGGACCGGGTGCAGTTCATCGGGGCCGCCAGCGACGACCCGGCGAAAGTGGCGGCCTTCGGCAAGGAGTTCGCAATCAACTACCTGCTGCTGGCCGATGTCGATGGGGCCATGGCGCTGTCCCGGCGTTTCGGAAACCGGTTGGGCGTCTTGCCCCATACCGTAATCCTCAATCCCGCGGGGGAAGTGATCGCCAACCGGATCGGCGTCTTCTCGGAGGCCGAAATGTCGAGTTTGCTTGCCGAGGCGTTGCCGAAATCCACTTCTAAATGACACCAAAATCATTTAAATTCTCTTAACTCCTGCTATGTTCGTCGTACGCGTTTAGAATACCTTTCGCCCAAGGCTAGCGTTGGTCGGACTTAGGCCTGACCACAACATCGCTCCCGGCCGTCCGACCTCCTTCATCATGCAGCGCAACATAACTTCTGCAATAACTGGACAATTTGCGCCTTTCTCCGGCAAACTCGCCGGCCATGAAACATGTATTGGTCCTCCACGGGCCTAATCTGAACCTGCTGGGAAGTCGGGAGCCCGATCACTACGGGCACGCCACCCTCGAGCAGATCGACCGTCGCCTGGCCGAACTGGGGCAGAAGGCAGGAGTGGCCGTTGCCAGCTTCCAGAGCAACGCCGAGGCGCCCCTGATCGACCGGATACATGCGGCGAAGGGTGATGGAACCGCCTACATCATCTTCAATCCCGCCGCATTCACCCATACAAGCGTCGCCTTGCGCGATGCGCTTTCGGCAGTGGGCGTGCCCTTCATCGAAGTTCACCTGTCCAACGTTCACGCACGGGAAGCTTTCCGGGCGCACTCGTATTTCTCCGACATCGCCGCCGGGGTCGTCAGCGGATTCGGTCCGCTTTCCTACGAGCTTGCCCTCGAAGCAGTAATACGGAACCTGCAGGCCACGCCGTCCTGACCAGGATGGCCTCCCCCATCGCCGCCCCACCAGGGCGGCGAGGAAATGAGCCGAGACATGACCATGGACCTGAGAAAACTGAAAAAGCTGATCGACCTCGTGCAGGAATCGGGGATCGGCGAACTGGAAATCACCGAGGGCGAGGAAAAGGTGCGCATCAGCCGCAATCCCGCAGGGGGAGTGCAGGCCGTGATGGTGCCGCAGGGCGCGCCAATGGCGCACCAGGCCTTGACCACCGGGCCGAGCGGCGGGGCGACCGAGCCCGCCGCCGCCGCCCCGCCAGAGCCCGCCGGGCACAGCCTCAAGTCGCCGATGGTCGGGACGTTCTATCGCTCGCCGTCTCCCGGGTCGCCGGTGTTTGTCGAGGTCGGGCAGGCCGTCACCAAGGGCCAGACGCTGTGCATCATCGAGGCAATGAAGCTGCTCAACGAAATCGAGTCCGACGCGACCGGCACGATCAAGGCGATCCTGGTCGAAAACGGCCAGCCGGTCGAATACGGACAGGCGCTGTTCATCATCGAGTGAGCGCCCGCTCTCACGGGAACGCCTGCTAGAAAATGTTCGAGAAGATCCTGATCGCGAACCGGGGCGAAATTGCCCTGCGCATCCAGCGCGCCTGCCGGGAGCTCGGCATCAAGACTGTCGCCATCCATTCGGTGGCCGACGCCGACGCGAAATACGTGATGCTCGCCGACGAGTCGGTCTGCATCGGCCCGCCGCCTTCGCGCGACAGCTACCTGAACATCCCGGCGATCATCAGCGCGGCGGAGGTCACCGACGCCCAGGCCATCCACCCGGGCTACGGCTTCCTTTCGGAGAACGCCGACTTCGCCGAGCGCGTCGAGAACTCCGGCTTCGTCTTCATCGGCCCTCGCCCCGAGTCCATCCGCACCATGGGCGACAAGGTGCAGGCCAAGATTGCGATGAAAAAGGTCGGCATCCCCTGCGTGCCGGGCTCCGACGGCCCGCTGCCGGACGACCCCAGGGAAATCCGCCGTCAGGCTGCCGCGGTCGGGTATCCGGTGATCATCAAGGCCGCCGGCGGCGGCGGCGGACGCGGCATGCGCGTGGTGCACACCGAGGCGGCGCTCCTCAACGCGGTGACCATGACCCGCAGCGAAGCGCAAAACGCCTTCGGCAACCCCATGGTCTACCTCGAGAAGTACCTCGAGAAACCGCGCCACATCGAGATCCAGGTGCTCGCCGACGAGCACAAGGGCGCCATCTTCCTCGGCGAGCGGGACTGCTCGATGCAGCGGCGCCACCAGAAGATCGTCGAGGAGGCGCCGGCGCCGCACATCAAGCCGCGCCTGATCGAGCGCATCGGCGAGCGTTGCGCGGACGCCTGCCGCAAGCTCGGCTACCGCGGCGCCGGGACGTTCGAGTTCCTCTTCGAGAACGACCAGTTCTTCTTCATCGAGATGAACACGCGCGTGCAGGTCGAGCATCCGGTCACGGAGATGATCACCGGCGTGGACATCGTCCAGGAGCAGATCCGCATCGCGGCCGGCATGAAGCTGCGCTACCGGCAGCGCGACATCGTCAAGCGCGGCCACGCGATCGAGTGCCGCATCAATGCCGAGAACGCGTACTCCTTCGTGCCTTCGCCGGGACGCATCACCCAGTACCACGTCGCCGGCGGCCCGGGCATCCGCTACGACTCTCACGCCTACAACAACTACTACGTGCCGCCGTACTACGACTCCCTCATCGGCAAGCTGATCGCCTATGGCGACACTCGCGAGCAGGCGATCGCGCGCATGCGCACGGCGCTGTCGGAAATGGTGATCGAGGGCATCCAGACCAACATCCCGCTGCACCAGGACCTGATGAACGACGCGGCGTTCGTGCGCGGCGGCATCGACATCCACTACCTCGAACAGCGCATCGCGAAGCTGCGCGGCATCCAGCCCGAGGGCTGAGGCCGTCCCATGGCGTGGCGCACTCTGTCGCTTGAAGTGGAGGGCAGGCGGGCCGAGGCCGTTGCCGACGCGCTCGGGTCGAGGGGCGCCCTGTCGGTCGAGACCACCGACGCGCACGCAGGAATGGCCTGCGAAGAGGCCCGCTTCGCCGAACCCGGCGCCGACGCCGGGCCCTGGCCACGCTGCCGGCTCGAGGCGCTGTTCCCCGAGGATTCCGACGTTGTCGCGATCGCCGTGGCCTGCCTGGCCGAGGCCGGGGCGGCAGGACGGGGCAAGCGTGGCGGCGGGCCGCCTCGAGGATACCGACTGGGTCGCGGCCAATCGCGCGCAGTTCGAGCCGATCAGGGTCACCCCGCGGCTTTGGATCGTGCCGACGTGGCACACGGCGCCCGACCCGCAGGCGATCAACATCGTGCTCGATCCCGGGGCGGCATTCGGCACCGGCAGCCACCCGACGACGCGCCTGATGCTCGAATGGCTGGAGGCCGAGATCGCCGGGGGCGAGCGCGTGCTCGACTATGGCTGCGGCTCGGGCATCCTGGCGATCGCGGCGATGCGCCTCGGGCGCGCACGCGGCGACCGGCGTGGACATCGATCCGCTCGCCCTCGAGGCGGCTCGCTATAATTCCCGGCAGAATGATGTCGAAGTGGAAATGCTGGACGCTGCCCAGCCTCTCGTTGGCGCAGCCGACCTGACCGTGGCCAATATCCTCGCCAATCCGTTGCGCATGCTCGCCCCGTTGCTCGCCGCGCACACCCGTCCCGGCGGCGCGCTTGCGCTTGCCGGCATCCTCGTGCCGCAGGCCGGCGAAGTGATCGGCGCCTACGCCGAATGGTTCGACCTTCGCGTCACCGGGACCGAAGGCGAGTGGGTGCGCCTTTCGGGCAAGCGCCGCTAGCGCCGCGATGCTGATCACCGCCTGCACCAACTGCAGCTCGCGCTTTCGCGTCACGCCCGAGCAGCTGAACCTGCGGCAAGGCGCGGTCAAGTGCGGAAGTTGCGGCCACGTCTTCAACGGCTTCGAAACCCTCGAGCAGATCCCCGACGAGCAGTTCGCAAGCTTCCGCGACGGCACCTCGGATCCCGGCCCTCAGGCCGCTTTGCAGGCCTCGGATCCGGAAATGCCGGAGCTCGAGTCGGTCGCCGCCGCGCCCCGGACCAGCCAAGAGAACCATGCCCGGATGGAGCTTCGCGCAGCGGCACCTGTTGACGAGGATGCCGGGGAAGCCGCCTCGCGCGCGAGCGCGGCTCGCGAACTGTCACCGCTGCCGCATGAACTGCCGGCCCTGCCGCCTCGCCCGCGACCGAGCCGCCTTTGGGGGTTCGGCGCGCTGCTGCTCTTTCTTTCCGTGGCCGCCCTCGGTGTCTTCGAGTACCGCGCGCTGCTCGCCACGCGATACCCCGACCTGCGCCCGGTGTTGCAGTCCGCGTGCGAACAGGTTGGCTGCAGCGTGCCGTGGCAGAACGATGAGATGGCCGTGAAGCTCGAGGACTCGGAACTGCTCGAGGTGCCGGGACAGCCCGGCCAGATCACGCTTTCCACGCGCATCCGCAACCTCTCGGATCACCCGCAGGAATTCCCCCAGCTCCAGCTCACGCTCACCGACATCGACGGCCAGGCCTCGGTCAGACGCGTGTTCGCGCCCGCCGATTACCTGGGCCGGTCGCTCAAGCCCGGCGACGTCATGCCGGCGCGCGGAGACACGCTCGTGAGCGTGCGCCTCGAGGCAAGGCGCGTGAAGCCCACCGGCTACGAACTGCTGCTCTTCTATCCCTGATACCTCGAAAGGAACCGCCATGGCCAGCGTCACGCTTGCAGGCAATCCCATCAACGTCGCCGGCACGCTGCCGAAGAAAGGCGACACCGCGCCCGCCTTCACTCTCACGGCGAAAGACCTGAAGGAAGTCGGGCTCGCCGACTTCGCCGGCAAGCGCAAGGTGCTGAACATCGTCCCCAGCCTCGACACGCCGGTATGCGCGACGTCGACGCGCGTCTTCAACGAGCGCGCCGCGGGCAGGTCCGACACCGTGGTGTTGACGATTGCCGCGGACCTGCCGTTCGCGATGGCGCGCTTCTGCGGCGCGGAAGGCATCGAGAACGTCGTCACGCTTTCGACGTTCCGCAACCGCGGCTTCCACGACGCCTATGGAGTCAACATCACCGACGGTCCGCTGAAGGGCCTGACGGCGCGCGCCGTGGTGGTGCTCGACGCGGACAACAGGGTGATCCACGCCGAGCTCGTGCCCGAGATCAAGCAGGAACCGAATTACGACGCAGCGCTGGCGGCGCTCGGCTAGGCAGGCGCCCCGCGCAGGTTCGCAAGCATCGAGTCGACCGCGCGGTCGACCAGCGGCCCGCTGTCGATCAGGCGCGCTTCGCCGAGGCGCATCTGCTCGGCAAGCGCCTCGGGCGCGACCGAGATCGCCGTAGCGCCGCCGTTGGCATTGGTGAAGAGGTAGATGCCCTTGCGCGGGCTGATCCACGTAAGCCGCGCGCGGATTGGCGCCATGGCCTCGCGGACGAACTCGACCCATGAGCCGCGCTGCAAATTGGTGAGCACGCCGGTGCGCGTGAAGACATTGGCGACTTCGGGCTCGCGGCGGCGCGGCGCATTGGACAGAGTGATCTCTTCCACCGTGACGCCTTCGTTCGCGAACGTGGCGCGCGCGATCTTCGGCTCGGGCGGGGGGGCGTCGTCGGCGACCCTGCCTTCGGGCTCGGCCGGCAGCGGCTGGCCGCGCAGGCCCGCCTTCACCGCAGCCGAGTGGCAGTCGACCAGCGAGCCGAAGAAATTGTCGCGTTCCGCCTCTTCCACGCCGATGCGCTCCATGCCTTCCTGGAGCCGCCGCAACAATTGCGGCAACAGCCCCACGAGGCGGCGGCGATCGTCGGCGCCCGGCTTGGGTTCGACGCTCCAGAGCAGCTCGTCGATCATCTGCAGCGCGCTGTTCCAGGGCGGCGAGCCCTCGCCCTCATGGAGCGAGATGTGCGCGAGCGACCGCGCCCAGGCGCCCGCCAGGAAGCGGCGCACCACGCGCGGAACAGCCGTGCGGGGCTCCAGGCGGCGCTCGACCTCGTCCTCGGCGACCAGCCGCGCGATCTCGACCTTCTCGCGCTCCTCGATCAGGCGCGCCGAGCGCTCCACGACCGACTGCGCCGACTCCTCGAGCGCGGCAAGGAACGCCACGAGGTCGTTGTTCAGCTCGTCGAAAAAGCCCAGGTCGGTCTCGAACTCGTCGAGCACGCGCGCGACCACGGATTCGATCTTGGCGTAAAGCACGTCGCGGCGGTCGGCATGCTCGGTGAGGCCGATCGAGGCTTCCGCAAGCAGGTCCAGGAAGCGCCGGGCGGGATGCTCGCGGCCGGAGAAGAACGCCTTGTCGAGTATCGCCACCTTCAACATCGGGATCTGCAGTTTCGCGAGCAAGGGCTTCACGTGCTCGGGAATGTGGCGGTCACCGAATACGTAGTCGAAGAGCATCGCAACGATGTCGATGGTCATCGCGTCCAGGCCGGTCACGCCGCGGGTGACCGGAGAGGCCTTCAACCCGTGCAGGACGTTGACGAGCCCGCCGGGGATTGCCACGCCCGGCTGAGGCGGCGCGAATGCAGCAAGCGATTGGTCGTCGACCTGAAGCGCCGTGAGCGTGCTCACGAACTGCTGCTGGCCGGGGTAGAGCGCCCCCGGGCTGCCGGGCGGCGCCGCGCCGGCGGCGCCCGAGGCAAACGCGGCGAGGCTCGCCAGGGAGCCTCCCGATTCGCCGGGGACGCCTCCGGTGCCTTGGCCCGTGCCCTGTGCACCCAGCAATTGCGAGAGCATCGCGTAGAGGTCGCCGCCCTGCCCCTTGCCGGCCGGCGGCGCCGGAACGGGCGCCGCGGGCGCGCCCTTCGCGCCCGGGGCTGCGCCGGAAGGGTCCTTGACCGGCGGCGCAGTGGCAGCATTGCGCTGCGCCACGACGCGGATCTCCGGCAGGATCTGCTGCTGGACGAGGTGGGTGTTGATGTCCCCGTAAATGCGCTGCAGGTCGCTCGCGACATAGCGCTCGAGCATCTTGAGCAGCGTCACGCGCACCTTGTAGCCGGACTCGATCGCATCGCAGGCGTCCTTCAGGGCCCGGCAGATGGTGTCGGGGCTCATCGGGTTGGCGTCGTCCTCGAGCTCGGGCTTCTCCATCAGGTAGCCCATGCGCCGGCCGAGCGCGTAGAGTTCCGGCTCGCACGCCGCCTTCAGCTTGTTGGTCATTTCCTGGACGGCGATCGACTCCTCGAGCGCGTCATCGTCGAGGAGCTTGAGTTCGAGCATCCCGCCTTCGGGCTCCGCCCGCGACTTCGGCGCGACGCCCTTCGCCTTGCCGTCGAAGACGTTGATGAAATGCCTGCGGAACGCGCTCTCGATCGCTGCGCGCTTTTCCCGAGTCTGGGCGCGCGCGTCGAGATAGAGGTTCTGCGCCTCACGGTCGCGCGAGTTCTCGGCGAGCGAAAAGAGGTCCTCCTCGATGCGATCGAGCATCACGGAAAGCGCGCTGGAGATGCCCTTCAGGGCGAGGTCGCGGCAACCGCCGAGGACGCTCGCGGACTCCTGCGCGGACAATTTCGCGCGAGGGCGCTGGTAGGCGCCGATGGGAACGACTTTTTCCTGTGCCGAAGATGCCATGGCCATGCCTCTCGCGGGATCCCGCCCCGGGGCTCCCAAGAACGCGCCGGCAGATTTGCCGAACGAACCAGGGCAAGTCCCGCGAGGTGGGAACGCCGTCACCGGCCGGTGGGATGTGCCGCAGCAGCCGGACGGCTCCTGCGAGAATCGGACCCCGTGAGAAGAAAGGCCCCACGACTCTCTGGCAATCCCGCTGTCATAGGGCTGGACACCCCTTAGACCGGTAACTTTGCGTCCCCACCTTTCGATGGGTTTGCCCTGTTTCAGAAAAACGTGCGCGAACAGGTTTGTTTTGCTTTCGCTGTTAAATAGTGCACAAATCCGGGCAAGGGTGTCAACGCCGCCCGTCAGCCCGAAACTCCCGGTCGTCGCGGTTCCCCGTCGCTATAATGCGAGCAAGCACTGGCTCCCCGGATCCCTTCATGTCCATCCTCGTTTGCGGCTCCATGGCCTACGACACCATCATGGTGTTCGGAGACCGGTTCAAGAACCACATCCTTCCCGACCAGATCCACCTCCTGAACGTCTCGTTCCTGGTTCCCGAGATGCGCCGCGAGTTCGGCGGTTGCGCGGGCAACATCGCCTACAACCTGAAACTGCTCGGCGCTTGTCCCGAGATCATGGCGACCGTCGGCCATGATTTCGAGCCGTATGCCCGGCGCCTGGAGGCCCTCGGACTTTCGCAGCGCCACATACGGCGACTGGACGACCAGTTCACCGCGCAGGCCTTCATCACCACCGACCTCGACGACAACCAGATCACCGCCTTCCATCCGGGGGCAATGTCGCGCTCGCACGAGAACCGCGTCGGGGACGCGAAGGGCATCGGCTGGGGCATCGTTTCCCCCGACGGGCGCGACGGCATGCTCGAGCACTGCCGGCAGTTCGCCGAGGCCGGGATCCGCTTCATATTCGATCCCGGACAGGGACTGCCGATGTTCTCGGGCGAAGACCTGCTCACGATGATGGGCGGGGCGAGCGGGGTGACCGTGAACGACTACGAGGCGCGCGTCGTCGAGCAAAAGACCGGCCTGGGTCCCGCCGAGCTGTCCTTGCGCGTCGAGGCGCTGGTTGTCACCCGGGGAGGCGAGGGCTCGGTCCTTTGGCAGCGCGGTCAACAAATCACCATCCCGGCCGTTAAGCCGGAAGGCCTGGTCGATCCGACAGGGTGCGGCGACGCCTACCGTGGCGGGCTGCTGCATGGGCTCGATTCGGGCTGGAATTGGGAAAAGTCGTGCCGGCTGGCTTCGGTCATGGGATCGATCAAGATTGCGCAGCGCGGCGGGCAGAACCATGCTCCGACGCGCGAGGCAATCGGCGAGCATTTCGCGAAGGCCTTTGGCGAGCCGCCGTGGTGACTACGGAGAAGACGATGAAATCGAGAACTTTGGCAATCGCGGCGCTGGCTGCGGCAGGACTGGTCCTCGGCGGGTGCGTCACCCAGGGATACGGCAGCGCCGATTACTGGCCGGGACAGGCCCGCAATGAGCAATCGGTGCGCTTCGGCGTCGTTGAAGCGGTGCGCGGGGTGAAGCTCCAGGCCGGCGGCACGGGCACCGGCGTTGTGGTCGGTGCCACGCTCGGCGGCCTTGCGGGCAGCACGGTGGGTGGCGGAAGCACCGCCAACGCGGCTGGGGCGGTTGCGGGGGCCTTGCTGGGCGGCCTCGCCGGACAGGCGATCGAGAAATCCGCAAACGAGCGCCAGGCAATCGAGATCACGGTGCTCCTCGATGGCGGCAGGTACATCGCGGTTACGCAGGAAGCCGATGTCGAGTTCCGCGTCGGCGACCGCGTGCGCGTGCTTTCGGACGGTCGCACCACGCGCGTTGCGCCCTGAGGACCGCGCGCGGGGCGGCGTGCAACGCCGCCGGGTAACCAATCGTTCACGATTCCGTCACGGGCAGGTCACTGCGCGCCCTTAGTCTGCCCTCGTCGAATGCGCAACGAGGGCGGGCATGCAGATCCAGGAGCAACACCGCAGCCGCGCGGCCCGGCCGCGACTTGAGTTGTCCATGGCCGGCAGCGCGACCGAAGTCGCCGAGGCGCAGGCGTTGCGCTACCGCGTCTTCGCGGAGGAACTGGGCGCCCGGCTGGAAAGCGAAGGCGCTCGCACTGACAGCGACCGTTTCGATGACTTCTGCGAGCATCTCACCGTGCGCGACTCGGCGTCCGGTGAAGTAGTCGGGACCTATCGCATCCTGTCACCGCAACGCGCCCGCGAGGCGGGCGGCTGTTACTCTGACGGCGAGTTCGATCTCACGCGCCTCGATGCGCTGCGCGACGAGATGGTTGAAGTCGGCCGCTCCTGCGTCCACCCCGACCATCGCGGCGGCGCGGTCATCGCGCTTCTCTGGACGGGACTCGCCGATTACATGAAGCGAACCGGACATCGCTACCTCACGGGTTGCGCGAGCCTGAGCCTCGCCGACGGCGGCCGCAGCGCCGCCGGGATCTACCAAAGGCTGTGCGATAATCATTCCAGCCCCGCAGAGTGGCGCGTATCGCCCCGGGTCCGCCTTCCGCTCGAGTCGCTCGAGCCCAACGCGGATGCGCCGCTTCCTCCGCTGATAAAGGGTTACCTGCGCGCCGGCGCAACGGTCTGCGGCGAGCCGGCGTGGGATCCGGACTTCAACACCGCGGACCTGTTCATGATGCTGCCCATGGAGCGTCTCGACAGGCGCTATGCGGAACGCTTCATGGCCGGCCAGCCCGGCTGACAGGCCATTTCCCGCCGTCGCCTGCCGCGCGAGCGGCAAGGCAACGGGGGACACCATACGCAACAAGACCCACAGAATCACTCGCGCGTGGCGCTGGGCCAAGCTGCTTGCCCACGTCGTGCTCGCGCTGGCGCTGCTTCGGCTCGTCTTCCCCGCGAGTTCGCGCGAGCGCCGGCGGCGCTTCTACGGCTGGTGGTCGGGTCGCCTGCTGCGGGCGCTCAACATCGTGCCCATCATCGAGGGCGAGGTGCCGCCCGAGGCCGCGAGGGTGGTGTTCGTCCCCAACCACGTTTCGTGGATCGATATATTTTTCATCTCGAGCATCCATCCGACGAGGTTCATCGCCAAGAGCGAGATCCGCGAATGGCCGGTCGCGGGTTGGATCGCGGAGAGCGTGGGCACGATTTTCATCCACCGCGCGCGCCGGCACGACACCGGCCGCATCAATGCCGTCGTCCACAGCGCGCTGGAGAACGGCGACTGCGTGGGACTCTTTCCCGAAGGCACGACGACCGACGGCGACCGGCTGCTCAAGTTCCATTCGTCCCTGTTCGAGCCCGCCGTGGCCAACAGCGCCCGGGTGCATCCGGTCGCGATCCGCTACGAGGAAACCGACGGCACGCTGTGCCGCTCCGCGGCCTATGTCGGCGAACTCACTTTCGCGCAGTCGATGGGCCTGGTGATACGCAAGCGGCGCATCATCGCGCGCATTCGCTTTGCCGCGCCCATCGAGGCGGGTGGGCTCACCCGGCGCGAGCTCGCTGCAGCCACCGAGGCTTCGGTGGCTAGTCTTCTCGGCCTGCCGCGCCCTGGCACGAAACCTGGAACAGCCGGCGGTCCTCCAGCCGAACCGCGCTGAGCGCGCGGCCCCATACGCAGCCGGAATCCAGCGCAAGCAGGTCATCGCGAAGCTTGAGTCCGAGCGCCGACCAATGGCCGCACACGACAGTCGTGTTGCGGCTGGCGCGCCCGGGCACGTCGAACCACGGCAGGAGCTTGCCGTCGAGATCGACGGGGTCGCCCTTGAAGCCGAGCGCCATGCGGCCGTCCGCCGTGCACACCCTGAGGCGCGTCATGGCGTTGATGACCACGCGCCATCGGTCGGTGCCGGCAAGCGCATCATTCCAGCGATCAGGCCTGTCGCCGTACATGTCGCGCAGCAACAGGCGGTGGCCGGGGCCGCGCAGTTCCTCCTCGACCTCCGCGGCCAGCGCGCGCGCCTGTGCGATCGACCACGCCGGCAGCAATCCGCCATGCACCATCGCGAAATCGCCTTCGACGTGCATGAGCGGCCGATGCCGCAGCCAGTCGAGAAGCTCATCGCGGTCTTTCGCCGCAAGCACCGGCCCCAGCGTGTCGCGCGAGCGCCCCTTGGAAAGTCCCTCGGCAAGCGAGAGCAGGTGCAGGTCATGGTTGCCCAGCACCACGACGGCCGCATCGCCCAGCGCCTTGGCGAAGCGCAGGCAGCCCAGGGAGTCCGGCCCGCGATTGACGAGATCGCCGACCAGCCACAGGCGATCGCGTGCCGCATCGAACGCGATCATGGCGAGCAACTTCTCCAGCGGCGCAAGGCAGCCTTGGAGGTCCCCGACGGCGTAGGTCGCCATGACGGTCAGGAAAAATGAAAAAGGGCGATGCGCGTCGCCCTTTTCCTGCGGCTCATCGGCGCAGCGCCTATTTCGCCGCGGCCACCATGAAATCGACGGCCGCCTTCACATCGGCGTCGGCCA
This sequence comes from uncultured beta proteobacterium, assembly GCA_963849005.1. Classification (GTDB taxonomy): domain Bacteria; phylum Pseudomonadota; class Gammaproteobacteria; order Burkholderiales; family Usitatibacteraceae; genus CAWKGC01. The sequence goes on from CAWKGC010000028.1 coordinate 183,566, forward strand.
GCGCCGCATTGCCGCCCTTGGCCGGCATGGCCCCCTTGCCCTTGATCGCGGAGTCGTAGAGCGCCGCAGTGCCGGACTTGATGCGCGGCGCCCATGCGGCCTTGTCGCCGTTCTTCGGCGCGCCGGCAACGCCCGCGGCGTGGCACACCGCACATACGGCCTTGTATGTCGATTCGCCTTTGCCCGCGGCAGCAACCACCGCCGGCGCAGCAGCGGGAACGGCAACCGGCACGGCAGGCGATGCCGGCGCTGCCGTTGCCGGCGCGGCAGAAGGAACCGGCGCGCCGGACTCGAAGGCCAGTTTCGCCACCGGTGCGATGCGCTTGGCCACCGCGCCGGGCGACATCGCCGGATCGTTGGCGGTGCTGCGCTGCCCCCATGAGCCCACAGCGTACGACGCAATTAGCATCAAGCCGATGATCATCGCAACGGCGCCGACCAGCACCGCCGCGGCGAGCTTGACCGGATGGGTTTCGATGTTTTCTTCGACGATGTCGGTGTGGTGCTCGGACATGGTTTCCTCGGGGATTGCCTGGAAATTTTCGCCATTCGCCACCTGGGCCGGGTGCGCGACGAGGGCGGATTATATCGCGTAACGCCCCGGCGCAGAACGCGTTTTGCTTGGACAGCCCCTCTGATTTCCTCTAAAATCGAGCCTCGTCATCGACGCGTCCGTAGCTCAGCTGGATAGAGTGTTGGCCTCCGAAGCCAAAGGTCGTGGGTTCGACTCCCTCCGGGCGCGCCATCCCCCACTTTCCTGAAAAGCCGAAGGCTTGAGCCCTCGCCGCATCTGCCAGATCAACTTGTCGGCGGCACTGGGCGGCGCCGAAGTCTACGCCCACTTTTTCACGCAGGCGCTGCTCGCCGTCGGTTGCGAGACCGACTTGTTCGTGCGCGAAGGCGCGGGTTTCTGGAACAGCTTCGACTTCGGCGGCGCGCGCGTGACTCCGGTGCGCGATGCCCGCGAGATCGCCGCACGACTTCCCGGCGAGCGGCAATGGCTCGTGATTCATTCACCCGTTCCCGCGGGAGACCTCGAGTTCTTGCGCTCCCGGCATCGCCTTGCCGGTTTCGCAAACCAGGCACTCTACAGCCACACGCGCCCTGCCTATTACGACATGAGCGATCTCCTGCTCCCGGTGTCGCAATACGTGATCGAAACGCTCGAACGCGAGGGCTTTCACCGGATATACCGGGAGCCGTTGCTGGGCGTCGCGGACCTTTCGCGCGGCCAACGCCCCGGGGCGGCGATTGTCGACCAGCCCCTTTACGACTGGGACCGGAACAAGCTGCGCGATCGCTTGTTTTCCGCGGTCTACCCGGCGTTGCGCGCGCTCACGCCGAGGCGCACCTTCTCGCGCCGGCCGGGCGTTGCGCTCGGCATCGTTTCGCGCATCGCGCCGCTCAAGCAATTCACCGCGCAGTTCGAGGTGCTCGCGCCGGTCCTGGCGTCCTTTCCGCAGGTGTCGCTCGAGATCTTCGGTTCCGGCGTCGGCTACAGGCCGGTGCGGGACCTGCGGCGCGCATTGGCGCCGATCGCCGATCGCGTGCGCTTCTGGGGCGAGCAAGGCGATGTCGCTGCAATCTACCCGCAACTCGACTATCTGCTGACCGGACTGCCGGAACGCGAAGCGCTCGGCCTGAATGCGCTCGAGGCGCAGATTTGCGGCACCCCGGTGCTCGCGGTCCGCGCCCCGCCATTCACCGAGACCGTGGTCGAGGGCGAAACGGGCTTCTTCTACACCGACCCGCGCGAGGACGGTGGCGCCGATTTCCGGAGCCTCATGCAGCGCCTTGTCGCTGCGCCCGATCGCCCCGACCCGCGCAAGGCAAGGGCGCACATCGAGCGCTTTTCGATGCCGGCGTTCGTCGAGCGTGTCGGGCGATTGGCCGACCACCTTGCGGCGGCGGATTGACCGGATGGACTCCGCCTTTCCCGTTTCGCGCAGGATCGAGTTCACGATGCTCGCGTTGCTCGCGTTCTCGCTGCCGCTGGGCGAAGCGCCGAAGAATGTCTTCGCCATCTTCTATGTGCTCACCTGGCTGGTGAACCGCACGGATGGGCAATGGGGCGGCCCGTGGCGGCACTGGGACACGCTGTTCCTGGCCTGGGGACTGTCGGGCTACGCGATGGCACCGTTTGCCGGATTGCCGCGCCACGAATGGGGCGCTGCGCACGACCTGCCGCGCATCGCTTTCGTCGCGTGGATCGCCTCGCGCGGCCGCTATCCAGAAGGCGCGTGGCGCACTCTCCTGGCCGTCATCGCAGCCAGCACGGCAATTGCGCTGGCGCATGGCATGTGGAGGCTGCACGTGTCGAAGACGTTTTCCGATCTCGAGCTGCAAAGTGTCGGCCACGTGAACCACAGTGCCATCTATCTTTCGATCGCGTTCGGCATTGCGATCGCCGGGCTCATCGGGGGATGGCAGGCGCGGCGACTTGCCGCAGGCGCCGCCTGGGGCCTGCTCGCGCTGTTCTTCTTCGCCGGCGTCATCGACGGCAGCAGCCGGGGCGCTTTCACCGTATCGATCGTTCTCGCCGTGCTGCTTGGCGCCGCGGCGATCTACCGCTTCCGCTGGAGGCTGGCCATGCTGGTGGCACTCGGCTCGCTGTGCGCCGCGGCCGTGCTGTCGAGCGACCTGGAGATCGGCCGCAAGCAGCAGCGCAACATCGAGGCGAACAATTTCTCCGCTTACCGGGGGCAGATCTGGGACCGCGGGCTGCTCGCCTGGAGGCACATGCCGTTCGCCGGCGTCGGCATGGGCAACTTCAACGAGATCTCCGACCGCCACGTGCTCGGCTGGCTCGCGCGCGACGGCAAGCCCCTCGAACTGCGCGCCTACCTTGCCAACTCGCACGCGCACAGCCTCTACGTGAACACCCTGGTCGAGCGCGGCCTGGTCGGCTCCCTGCCCGTTGCGCTGCTGATCGTGGCCTGGGCGGTACTGCTTGCGCGAACCCGGCCGGGCGAAAGCGGGGACGAGACCGCCTTCATGGTATGGGGCGCGAGCTTCAGCGGCTGGTTCGTCACGGTCGCCGCGGGCCTCATCAACACCACGCTTCACCATGAACACGGCCTGCTCGCGGCAATCCTGCTCGGAATGCACCTCGCCTGCAGCCGGGGCGCAAGCGGCACCATCGACAGATGACCGGCGCCGATCCCGACTTCCAGCGCCTGCTCATCGTCCGCCGCGACAACATCGGCGACCTGGTCTGCACTACGCCGCTGTTCACCGCGCTCAAGCGCCGCTTCCCCGCGGCGCGCCTGGACGTGCTGGTGAACAGCTACAACGCGCCGATTCTCGAGGGCAACCCCGACATAGACCGGATCCATGCCTATACCAAGTCCAAGCACCTCGGCGAGCGCGAATCGAAGTTGGCGAGCTACTGGGGGCGCGTCGGGCAGGTGATGCAGCTGCGCCGCAACCGCTACGATTGCGTGGTGCTCGCCACGCCCGGCTGGCAGCCGCGCATGGTGCGCATGGCGCGCTGGCTCGCGCCTCGCCACTTGCTTGCCTTCGTGCCGGCGGCGCGCACGCCGCGCGTGGTGGACCTGGCCGTGCCCTACACAGCGCCGCAGGGCCTGCATCATGTCGAGGACGTCTTTCGCCTGGCACGGCGGCTCGGCATCGAAGGCGCGCCCCCGCCGCTCACGCTGCGCACTTCGGCGCCCGGCCCGGATCCGGGCGCGGTCACGATCGGCGTGCACCTCAGCGCGCGCAAGCCGAGCCAGCGCTGGACCGAAACGCACTTCATCGCCTCGATGCAAATGCTCGCGACAAACCCGCGCGTGCGCTTTCGCCTCTTCTGGGCGCCGGGCAGGGAAGATGACCGCCGCCATCCCGGCGACGACCAGAAGGCCGCGCGGGTCGTCGCCGCCACCCCGGGGATCCGTGTCGAGGCGATCGAAACGAAAACACTAGCCGCGCTGGTGGCCGGCCTGAACGGCTGCGACATCGCGATGATGTCCGACGGGGGCGCAATGCATGTCGCCGCGGCACTCGGGAAGCCGGTGGTGTGCTTTTTCGGGCAATCGGACGCAGCCTACTGGCATCCGTGGGGCGTTCGCTACCGCTTGCTGCAGCCGGCATCGAAGGAAGTCGGCGACATCTCGCCCCCAGAAGCGGTCGCGGCGCTGCGCGCACTGGCCGCGGAGGCGGCGATCCCGCTCTAGGCGGCCGACTTGGCGCTGGAGACCGCCTTCAGCTTCGGCCTCACCTGCGCCTGGAACTCCGGCACCCAACGCTTCAGGTCGCGGCGCACTTCGGTGTCCTCGGGAATGCGCTCCTGTTGCAGCCATCCGAGCAGGGATTCAAGCCACTCCGGATCGGCCTCGCGCGCTTTCGCGATGCGCAGTTTCGGGTGCGGTGTCGGGCGCGTATGTTCGTCGTCGGCGAGCAGCTCCTCGAAGAGCTTCTCGCCGGGCCTGCAGGCCCGTGTAGGTGATCCTGATCTCGCTCTCCGACAGCTCGGAGAGCCGGATCATGTCTCGCGCGAGGTCGACGATCTTGACCGGCTCGCCCATGTCCATCACGAAGATCTCGCCGCCCAGGCCCATGGAGCCCGCCTGCAGCACGAGCTGCGCGGCCTCCGGGATCGACATGAAGTAGCGCACCATCTCGGGATGCGTGACCGTCACCGGGCCGCCCCTGTCGATCTGCTCCTGGAACTTCGGGATCACGCTGCCGGCGCTGCCGAGGACGTTGCCGAAGCGGACCATCTCGAAGCGCGTCGCGCTCGAGGCCTGGAGCGCCTGGCACACCATCTCCGCGAGCCGCTTGGTCGCACCCATCACGTTGGTCGGGTTGACCGCCTTGTCGGTGGAGACGAACACGAACTTCTTCACGCCGAAATCGATGGCCGCCCGCGCCACGACGTAAGTGCCGAGGACGTTGTTCTGCACCGCCTCCCAGGCATTGGCCTCTTCCATCAGCGGCACATGCTTGTAGGCAGCCGCATGAAACACCATCGCCGGCGAGTACTGGTGCATCACCTGGCTCACGCGCTTCACGTTCTTGATGTCGCCGATCACGCTCGCCACCGGTATCTCCGGAAAGGCCTCGCGAAGCGCCTCGTCGACCCGGTACATCGCGAACTCGCTTTGCTCGAACAGCACCAGCATCGCCGGCTGGTACGCGGCGATCTGGCGGCAAAGCTCCGAGCCGATCGAGCCGCCCGCGCCCGTGACGAGGATCACCTTGCCGGTCAGCAGGTCGTGCAGCCCCGCGTCGTCGAGCGTCACTGTGTCACGCTTCATCAGGTCTTCCACCGCGACCTTGCGGATCTTCGGCGCCACGACCTTGCCACCGCTCGCGCTGTTCAGCGTGGGCACCGTCATCACGGAGACGCGCGCGCGATTGCAGATCTCGACCACGCGCCTGCGCACCTGGTACGGCACCGAGGGCATCGCGATGATCGCGTGGCGCACTTTCAGCCGCTGCGCGACTTTCGGCAGCTCCTCGAGCCCGCCCATCACGCGCACGCCCTGCAGCAGGCGGCCGCTCTTGGTGCCGTCATCGTCGAGCAGTCCCACGACGCGCCAGTCGGGGCTCCGCGAAAGCTCCTTGAGCAAGGACACCGCTGCGTCGCCCGCTCCAAGCACGACCACCGGCAGGCCTTGCTCGGGGCCGCGGCCGTAGAGGCTCCACTCCTTGAAGGAGCGATAAAGCATGCGTGCGCCCGACATGATCACGATCAAGAACACCGGGTAGAGCAGGTATTCGCGCGCGCCGAGATCGGCGTCAAGGCCAAGCATCCGCAGGGCGACCGACACGGCAACCGTGCCCGAGAGCACCGAAAAGACGATGCGCTGCACGTCGGGCAGGCTGGTATAGCGCCACAGTCCCTGGTAGACGCCGAAAAGGTAGCTAGCCGTCACCTGCAACGGCACCGCCACCAGCAGCGACGTGAGCAGCAGGTCGGACTGCGCGCCCGGCATGGCGCCGCTGGCGAGGATGTATGCAACACCGATCCAGCTCGCGGCAAGCGCGAGTGCGTCGAAAGCGACCGCGAGAAATGCGCGGCCGTCGAGGTGCAATGCCCTGTTCGCTGCTCCCTGGATGAAGGTAGGAGTTACGGGCGGGCCGCTCAAATTTTTCTTGGTTTCCACCTGTTCCCCGCTCTGTAGGGCTGGTCAACGCGAAGCTTCGTGCGGCGCCCTGCAGCGAAGATCGTCGAACAAGCCAAGCGTCGCGAAAGCCAACGCGCACGCGATTATTATAGCGCCTTGAACCGCCACCTATGGCGCCGAGATGGCGATTGCGGCCAGCGCGCAAGCGAGCATCAGCAGATACGCCGAAAGCGCCAGGCGCCGGTGGCTCCATCCGGCCAGCACCAGCCGCTGGTAGAAGTGCGAGCGGTGCGCAGTCCAGAATCTCTCGCCCCGGGCAACCCGGCGCAGCAGCGTCGCCGTGGCATCGATCCAGAAGGGCGCAAACACCAGCAGCGGAACAGCCAGTGGCCAAGCGCCCTCGGCACTGCCTTGCCATGAGACCGCGCCGGCGAGGAAGCCCAGCGGCACCGATCCGGCGTCGCCCATGAAGACCCGCGCCGGCGGGAAGTTCCAGGCGAGGAACCCGAGCGACGCCGAGGCCACGACGAGGCAGGTCGTCGAAAGGCCGTCATGGCCGGCGGAGGCCGCGACCCAGGCGAGCGCCGCGAAGCCGATGGTCGCCATGCCACCGGCCAACCCGTCCGCGCCATCCATGAAATTGTAGAGATTGCAGGACCAGACGATCGCCAATGCGGCAAGCAGGCCGGCAGGCGTGGGTGAACCTACCGCGAGAAGCGCCGCGACAACGTGGAATGCAAGGCGCACCGCGATCGGGCGGCTCTCCAGGTCGTCGGCGAGCGAGACGACGAACACGACGACGCACGGCAGCACGAGCGAGCTCGCCCGCCCCGGCACGAGCCAACTCACGCAAGCGAGAATCACCGGCACCATGACGAGGCCGCCGATGCGCGGCTGCGGAACCGAATGCAATGAGCGTTCGTTGGGCCGGTCGGCAAGCCGGGCACTCCATTTGGTCTTGCGCAACAGCGCGATGCCGATCGCCACCGCGAGCGCAATGCCCGCCATGACCGGCCCGAGTGCGAGCACGTGGCCGCTCATGTGCGCGCCCTGGTCGAAAGAAACCAGCGGACTGTTTCGCCTATCGCGTCCTCGAATCCTTGCGCCGGTTGCCAATCCAGCGTCGAACGCAGGAGGCTGTCGTCGATTTCCAGCGACTCGGTCAATCTGCGCGCTTCGGCTGCGCGTCCCGCGACCCGGGCAAGCGCGCGCAACCCCGTTGCTGGAAATGCGAAGAGCCCCGCCGGACGCTTCATGGCAGAGCGAATCGCCGTGACCAGCTGCGCCGTCGAGACCGGCGGGCCGTCCGCGACCAGGAAGGTAGCGCCCGCCGCCTGCGGATGGGCGATGCAAGCCTCTATCGCGGAGACGAGATTGTCCCGGCTCACAAGGCTCCTGCGATTGCCGAGCGACGCGAATGGCAATGGCCATCGGTGACTCGCGAGTTCCAGCAGGGAGAGAAAGTTGCCGCGCACGCCCGGCCCGTAGACGAGCGGCGGGCGCAGCACCACGACCTCGAGGCCGGTCGCCCGGGCAATCCGCGCAAGGCCCGCTTCCGCGTCGCGCTTCGCCCGGCCATAGGCGTCGGCGGGGGCGGGGACATCGCTCTCGAGAAGAGGGCGCGCGCGGGAAGACTCTCCGTGCACTTTCACCGAACTCACGAACACGAAACGCTTCAGCCCGCGCGATCGCGCGAGCTCCGCGAGCGCCAGCGTCTTTACGCAATTGTCCTGGTGTATGACGGCAGCATCGACTCCCGCCTGGTGCGCCCGGCCACCGAGATGGACCAGCGTCGCGTCCTCGAATCGCAATGCGCCTGCCCGCTTGGCCCAGTCCGCTTCGCGCACGCTCAATGCCATGGCGCGCGAGGGGCCGAGCTTCGACACCAGGCCGCATCCGATGAAACCGCTCGCGCCGGTGACGATCACACCAGAACCCACGGCATGGATCCCTGAAGTCATGTAGGGGTCAAAAGAAAACGGGCATCCCGGAAGGGATGCCCGCTTGCATGCTGCCTTGCGAAACGCTTACGGGCAACTGGGCGGACTGGTCACCGCCACCGCCGCACTCGTTGCGCCGTCGGTCACCGTGACCGTCACCGCGACCGGATACGGTCCCCCCGTGTCGCCCAGCAAGCGCGTGATCTGCATCGAGTTTCCGGAAATCACCGCCGTCACCCTCGGGCTGGACGAAACTGCCGAGTTCCCTCCGGAGACGCCACCGACCACCGAAACCGTGGCGACGTTCGCGGCGCAAGTCAGCGTCACCGCAGCCGGGGAAACCACGATCGCCGGCGCGACCGGCGGAGTTCCCGTTCCCACCTTGGTGTCCACCGTCAGCGTGGCGCGGCGGCCTTCACTGTCGATGACCACGACCGAGGCACCGCTCAGGCATAGCTGCTGGTTGAACGCGCTGACCGTGAACTTGCCGCCGAGATCCGGCACGACCAGCGGACTGACCGTCAGGTTCGGCTCCGTGTTCTGGATCTGGAAGGGCGGCTTGCCGTCGAAGATCAGGATGTCGGCCGACCCGGTACCGCACTCCGTCGACAGGGCGCCGGTGAAAGTGAGCGTGCTCGGGATCAAGGTAATGGCGCCAGGAGGCTGATTGCCGGAGATGGTGAAGAGCTCGGTCACGTTCAGGGTGGTAGCAACGTCGATCAGGCGAAATTGGGCAATCTGCGTCACGGCACCGACGCGCACCTTCAACCGGGCATAGCCGATGCCCTGGTGGTCGGTCGTGAAATTCAGCGAGCTCTGCGGGAGGTTGGTGCCTTCGGCGAGCCAGTCGAAGTCGCCGCTGATGCGCTCGACGCGCAACGCCCGGCCGCCCGCGAGAATGCCGTTGGTGACGGGGGAAACCTGGACCACGGTCTCCAGTCCCTGGCAGGCCTGGGAGGCCGTAGTGCCGCTTGCGCCTGCGGCACAAGTGGACGTGTAGCCCACGCCATAGCCGGTCAGGAAATTTTGCAGGACCGCGTATTCCCCGGTGAACGAAATCGCGGGCGTGTTGCCCAGGGTCTGGGACCCGCTGTCGCGCGCCGTAAGCCGAACCGAGCGCCGCGGGACTTCCTCCGGGAGCAGCCCGGGATCGACGACGCCCGGGTTCGAAGCGACGAAAGTGAACTGGCTGCCGTTGATCAGCCCGTTGACCGGAATGATCGTGAAATCGCTGCTCGACACGAAATACGGCCCGCGGCCCCCGGTCACTGTGTAGGTGTAGGGCACTCCCGCGTAAATCGTGCCGCTCGGAGGCAGTATTTCCACCGCCGCGTTCGCGGTCGTGTTGAACGAGCCAACTGCGCCGCCTCCGCCGCATGCGCCGAGAAGCGCGGACAGGATCGAAAGCAGCCCGATGGCGAGCCAGGAATTGGGTGAAGAGCGCGAAGGTTGCGTCACGGTGGTGTCCCCTTTTCGGAACCTTGACGATAAGTCGTCATAAATTAGTAGGTTACTGAGCTTAATTAAAGCGCAACTTTCAGTTTGGTGCAAGCGCTATTTATTACCAAAGCAACAGCTTAGGGGGCCGGGAAAAGCGCCCGTCTTCGAACTCGGCGGCAAGCGGCCAAATAATGTTGCGGTGCGGAAACCCCGCCGCTATCATGCATTTTCGCCCGATTGCTGCGCTCCCGCTGCCCGTTCGGCGGGAGTTCCCGACCGTCCGAGGGGCCAAAAGCCCGCCGGCCATGGTCTTGCAGCCCGGCGGACCGGGCCAGCCAAGTCCCCGTCCCCCGGCCAGCTCCGCAGGAATGGGAGACCGGACATCTCGGCCGGAGGCACGAGCCCGCCTTGCCAATGCTTACTGACTCGAACAGGATGACCCGGATGGGAATCGAAACTGGCCCGCCTGCCGCGCAAGGCCTCTACGACCCGCGACACGAGCGTGACGCCTGCGGCGTGGGCTTCGTCGCCCACATCAAGGGCCACAAGTCGCACGACATCGTCGCCAAGGGGCTGACGATCCTCAATTGCCTGACGCACCGCGGCGCGACAGGAGCGGATCCGCTGCATGGCGACGGCGCCGGCGTGCTGATCCAGATTCCCGATGGCTTCTTTCGCGAGGAGATGGCCAGGCTAGGCGTGAAGCTTCCCAAGGCCGGCGCCTACGGCGTCGGCATGGTGTTCCTGCCGCGAGACCCTGCCGCGCGCGCGGCGTGCGTGCGCGAGATCGAACGCGCCATCGCCAACGAGCACCAGGTCCTGCTCGGCTGGCGCGACGTCCCGACCAGCGACGCGACGCTTGGCGACACAGCTCGCGGCACGATGCCGGTCATCCGGCAGGTGTTCGTCGGCGCGGGCCGCGGCAGCCTCGACCGCGACGCCTTCGAGCGCAAGCTCTACATCGTGCGCAAGGCCTCCGGCCATGCCATCCGGGCGCTCGGGCTCGGCAATGCGGGCCAGTTCTACGTCCCCTCGTTCTCGCACCGCACGATCGTCTACAAGGGCATGCTGCTCGCGCACCAGGTCGGCGAGTTCTATCCCGACCTTTCCGACAAGCGCGTGACTTCCGCGCTGGCGCTGGTCCACCAGCGCTTCTCCACCAACACGTTCCCGACATGGGACCTTGCGCACCCGTTCCGCTTCATCGCGCACAACGGCGAGATCAATACGCTGCAGGGCAACCTCAACTGGATCCGGTCGCGGCAGGCGACCATCCACTCCAAGCTTCTGGGCGAGGACCTCGACAAGATCTGGCCCCTGATCTACGACGGCCAGTCGGATTCGGCCTCGTTCGACAACGCGCTGGAACTCCTGCTGATGGGCGGCTACCCGATCCATCACGCGATGATGCTGATGATCCCGGAGGCGTGGGCAGGCAACCCGCTGATGGACGCGAAGCGGCGCGCCTTCTACGAATACCATGCGGCGCTGATGGAGCCGTGGGACGGCCCCGCGGCAGTCGCCTTCACCGACGGCAAGTTCATCGGCGCAACGCTCGATCGCAACGGGCTCAGGCCGGCGCGCTACCTCATCACCGACGACGACCTGATCGTGATGTCCTCGGAAATGGGCGTGCTCGACATCCCCCAGTCGAAGATCATCAAGAAGTGGCGCCTGCAGCCGGGCAAGATGCTGCTGGTCGACATCGAGCATGGCCGCATCGTCTCCGACGAGGAACTGAAGGCGCAGCTTTCCAGCGCGCGCCCGTACCAGGACTGGCTCGACCGCACCCAGATCCGGCTGGAGGACCTGACCGCACCCACCGACATCCCGACGCCGGACGCCGAAAAGCTGCTCGACCGGCAACAGGCCTTTGGGTACACGCAGGAAGACATCAAGGTCGTGCTGACGCCGATGGCAGTAGCGGGCGAGGAAGCGCTCGGATCGATGGGCGACGACACGCCGCTCGCGGTCCTGTCGAACCGCGCCAAGCCCCTTTATGCCTACTTCCGGCAGCTCTTCGCGCAGGTGACCAACCCGCCGATCGACCCGATCCGCGAGCAACTGGTGATGTCGCTGGTGTCCTTCATCGGCCCGCGCCCGAACCTGCTCACGCCGGATTCGACCGAGCCGGTGATGCGATTGGAAGTGTCCCAGCCGATCCTAACGTTCGAGGACATGGCCAAGCTGCGCAACGCCGCCGCCCATACGCACGGGCACTTCCGCAGCGAGATCCTGTCGATGTGCTACCCCGCCGAGTGGGGCGCCGACGGCATGGAGCCCGCGCTCGCGCGCATGTGCGCGGACGCGGAAGACGCCGTGAAGAAGGGCGTGAACATCATCATCCTCACCGACCGCGACATCGGCGCGGACCTCGTCGCCATCCCGGCCCTGCTTGCGACTGCCGCGGTCCATCACCACCTGGTGCGCGCCGGGCTGCGCACCCGCTCGGGCCTCGTCGTGGAGACCGGCAGTGCGCGCGAAGTGCACCATTTCGCCTGCCTCGCGGGCTTCGGCGCGGAGGCGATCCACCCCAATCTCGCGTTCGCCACGCTTCTCGACATCAAGGACGGCCTGCCGCAGAAGATCGACGAGAAGGAGATCGTCAAGCGCTACATCAAGGCGATCGGCAAGGGCCTGCTCAAGGTGATGTCGAAGATGGGCATTTCGACCTACCAGTCCTATTGCGGCGCGCAGATCTTCGAAGCGGTCGGGCTGAACACGAAGTTCATCGACAAGTATTTCTCGGGCACGCCCTCGATGGTCGAGGGCATCGGGCTCAAGGAGATCGCCCGCGAAACGGTGCGCCTGCACCGGCTCGCCTACTCCGATGCGCCGCTCTATCGCCACCATCTCGACCCGGGCGGCGAGTATGCCTATCGCGTGCGCGGCGAAGCGCACATGTGGACGCCGGACGCGATCGCCAAGCTCCAGCATGCCACTCGCGCAAACAACTTCACGACCTTCAAGGAGTACTCGAAGCTCATCGACGAGCAGACCGAAAGGCTGATGACGCTGCGCGGCCTGTTCTCGATCAGGGAATCGGCCACGCCTGTCCCCATCGAGGAAGTGGAGCCGGCGAAGGAGCTGGTCAAGCGATTCGCCACCGGCGCCATGTCGCTCGGAAGCATCTCGCACGAGGCGCATTCGACGCTGGCCATCGCCATGAACCGCATCGGCGGAAAGTCGAACACCGGCGAAGGCGGCGAGGACCCGGTGCGCTACATCCCGCTCGCCAACGGCGATTCGATGCGCTCGGCGATCAAGCAGGTCGCCGCCGGGCGGTTCGGCGTGACCACCGAGTACCTCGTGAATGCCGACGACCTGCAGATCAAGATGGCGCAGGGCGCCAAGCCGGGCGAGGGCGGGCAGCTGCCCGGCCACAAGGTCTCCAAGTACATCGCGCAAAGTGCGCCACACGGTGCCCGGCGTCGGCCTCATTTCGCCGCCGCCGCACCACGACATCTATTCCATCGAGGACCTCGCGCAGCTGATCCACGACCTGAAGAACGTGAACCCGAAGGCGCGCGTTTCGGTGAAGCTCGTCTCGGAAATCGGCGTGGGCACCATCGCCGCCGGCGTGGCAAAGGCCAAGGCCGACCATGTCACGATATCCGGCCACGACGGCGGCACCGGCGCGTCTCCCTTGTCCTCGGTGAAATTCGCCGGCAGCCCGTGGGAGATCGGTCTGGCGGAAACGCAGCAAACGCTGGTGCTCAACCGCCTGCGCGGGCGCATCGCCGTGCAGGCCGACGGCCAGATGAAGACCGGCCGCGACGTGGTCGTGGGCGCGCTGCTCGGCGCCGACGAGTTCGGCTTCGCCACGGCGCCCCTGGTGGTCGAGGGCTGCATCATGATGCGCAAGTGCCACCTCAACACCTGCCCGGTGGGCGTGGCCACGCAGGACCCGGAGCTCATCAAGAAATTCACCGGCCAGCCCGAGCACGTCGTGAACTACTTCTTCTTCGTCGCGGAGGAAGTGCGCGAATGGATGGCGAAGATGGGGTTCCGCCGTTTCGACGAGATGGTCGGCCGCGCGGACCTGCTCGACATGCGCCGCGGCATCGAGCACTGGAAGGCGCAGGGGCTCGATTTCTCGCGCCTTTTCTACCGTCCGCCGGTCGAGGCGAACGTCGCAATCCACCAGGTCGACCGGCAGGACCATGGGCTGGAGCACGCGCTCGACCACAGCCTGATCGAGAAGGCGAAGGCCGCGCTCGAGCACAGGAAGCCGGTGCAATTCTCGGCAAGGATACTGAACCGCAACCGCACGGTTGGCGCGATGCTTTCCGGGGAGGTCGCGCGCCGCTACGGCCACGCCGGGCTCGCCGACGACACCATCCATGTGAAGTTCACGGGCACCGCCGGCCAGAGCTTCGGCGCCTGGCTCGCCAGGGGCATCACGTTCGAGCTCGAGGGCGATGCCAACGACTACGTCGGCAAGGGGCTTTCCGGCGGGCGCATCGTCCTGCACCCGCCTGCCGACTGCCCGATCATTCCCGAGGACAACATCATCGTCGGCAATACCGTGATGTACGGCGCGATCTCCGGCGAGGCGTTCTTCCGCGGCGTAGCCGGGGAACGCTTCTGCGTGCGCAATTCCGGCGCGACGGCCGTGGTCGAGGGCGTCGGCGACCATGGCTGCGAATACATGACGGGCGGCACCGTCGTCGTGCTGGGCAAGGCGGGACGCAACTTCGCTGCCGGCATGTCCGGCGGCATCGCCTACGTGCTCGACGAGGAAGGCGATTTCACGCAGCGCTGCAATCTTTCCATGGTCGAGCTCGAGCCCGTGCCGGAAGAAGACACGGCAGCCGCCGAAACGGGCAGCAACGGCGAGCTCGAGACCCACGGCATGGTGCAGATCGACCACGTCGCCGGCAACGACGCGCAGCTGCTGAAGGCGCTGATCCAGCGCCACCTGCTCCATACGGGCAGCGAGCGCGCCCGCCGCATCCTCGAGAACTGGGCGACCTACCTGCCGCGCTTCGTCAAGGTGATGCCGCTCGAGTATCGCCGCGCGCTGGCCGAGATGGCCCAGGAGCAGTCGCGGCTCTCCGCGCTGGCGCCGGCCGAAATGCGCGCGCACGACTAGAAGGCGAGAATGGGAAAGATCACGGGCTTCATGGAGATCGCGCGACAGGACCGGACGTACGTCCCGGTTCCCGAGCGCATCAAGTTTTACAAGGAGTTCGTGCGTCCGCTCAGCGACGCCGACCTTTCGAAGCAGGGCGCGCGCTGCATGGACTGCGGCATCCCGTTCTGCCAGTCCGGCTGCCCGGTAAACAACATCATCCCGGACTGGAACGACCTCGTCTTTCGCGGCAACTGGCAGCGAGGCGCTCGAGGTCCTGCATTCCACGAACAACTTTCCCGAGTTCACCGGACGCGTCTGCCCGGCGCCGTGCGAAGCGTCGTGCGTGCTCAACATCAACAACGACCCGGTGGCGATCAAGTCGATCGAGCAGGCGATCGTCGACAAGGGCTGGCAGGAAGGCTGGATCGCGCCGCAGCCGCCGGCAAGAAAGACCGGCAAACGCGTCGCCGTGGTCGGCTCGGGGCCCGCGGGCATGGCCTGCGCGCAGCAACTTGCCCGCGTCGGGCACGACGTCGTGCTGTTCGAGAAGAACGACCGCATCGGCGGCCTGCTGCGCTACGGCATCCCGGACTTCAAGATGGAGAAGTCGCACATCGACCGGCGCATCGAGCAGATGCGCGCCGAGGGCGTGACGTTCCGCCCGAATGTCCACGTCGGCGCGAAGTTTCCCGTCGACAAGTTGCTCGAAGAGTTCGATGCGGTGGTGCTCGCCGGCGGCGCGGAACACCCGCGCGACCTGCACGCTCCCGGCCGCGAACTGCGCGGCATCCAGTTCGCGATGGATTTCCTGCCGCAGCAGAACAAGCGCGTGGCCGGCGACGAAGTGCCGCGGGCAGATCTCGGCCAAGGGCAAGCACGTGGTCGTGATCGGCGGCGGCGATACCGGCAGCGACTGCATCGGCACCTCCATCCGGCAGGGCGCCGCATCGGTGACCAACTTCGAACTGTTGCCGCAGCCGCCGGACCAGGAGAACAAGCCGCTCACCTGGCCTTACTGGCCGATGAAGCTGCGCACTTCGTCCTCGCACGAGGAAGGCGCGGAACGCGACTTCGCGGTCTCCACCAAGGCGTTTGCCGGCAAGGGCGGCAAGGTCACGCACTTCACTGCTGCGCACGTGGAATTCGTGAAGGCCGCCGATGGCCGCATCAGATGAAGGAAGTCCCGGGCACCGAATTCACCATTCCCGCCGATCTCGTGCTGCTGGCGATGGGCTACGTGCATCCGGTGCAGGAAGGCCTTGTCGCGGAACTCGGCGTCGAGAAGGACGCGCGGGGCAACGTCAGGGCCGACGACCGACGGCAAGGGCTGCTACCAGACTTCCCGGGCGAAGGTGTTCGCCGCAGGCGACATGCGCCGCGGCCAATCGCTGGTGGTGTGGGCGATACGCGAAGGCCGGCAGTGCGCGCGCGCCATCGACGAGTTCCTGATGGGGACCTCCGAACTGCCGCGCTGAATCGTCGTCCGGCGATTCGGCATGAGACAATTGCGGCTTCCTTCGAGGCCGCAATGTCCCCCCTGCAAAACGACACCTTCCTGCGCGCGCTGCTGAGGCAGCCCGTCGAGCACACGCCGATCTGGGTGATGCGCCAGGCCGGACGCTACCTGCCCGAGTACAACGCCACGCGCAAGCGTGCCGGCAGCTTCCTCGGGCTGTGCCAAGAATCCCGGACTACGCCTGCGAGGTGACGATGCAGCCGCTCGAGCGTTTCCCGCTCGATGCCGCCATCCTGTTTTCCGACATCCTCACCGTGCCCGATGCGATGGGCCTGGGCCTGTATTTCGCGGAAGGCGAAGGGCCGAAGTTCGAGCGCCCGGTGCGCACCGAGGAGGACATCGCGAGGCTCGCCGTCCCCGACATCGGTGCGAGCCTGCGCTACGTGACCGATGCGGTGGGCCTGATCCGCAAGACGCTCGCGGGGCGCGTGCCGCTGATCGGCTTTTCCGGCAGCCCGTTCACGCTCGCCTGCTACATGGTCGAAGGCGGCGGCAGCGATGACTTCCGCCGCGGTGAAAACGATGATGTACGCACGGCCCGACCTGCATGCATCGGCTCCTGTCGGTCAACGCAAAGGCGGTCGCGGCCTACCTGAATGCGCAGATCGAGGCCGGCGCGCAGGCCGTGATGATCTTCGATACCTGGGGCGGCGCGCTGTCCGGCGCGGCCTACGCGGAGTTCTCGCTGGCCTATTCGCGGCGAGGTGCTCGCCGCGCTCATCCGCGAACACGACGGGCGCGTCGTGCCCAGGATCCTCTTCACCAAGGGCGGCGGCCAATGGCTCGAAGCCATGGCGGAGACCGGCTGCCGACGCGCTCGGCCTGGATTGGACCGACGGACATCGGCCAGGCGCGCGCCGCGCGTCGGCGGCCGCGTGGCGCTGCAAGGCAACCTGGACCCGATCCGTGCTGTTCGCCCCGCCGGAAGTGATCGCGCGCGAAGTCGAGCGCGTCCTCGACGGCTACGGCAAGGGCCCGGGCCATGTCTTCAACCTCGGTCATGGCATTTCGCAGTTCACGCCGCCCGACCATGTCGCGGCGCTGGTGGAGGCAGTGCCACAGGCATTCGCGCAGCATCCAAAAGCCCGCGGCGTGTCAAGCAGAAAATTTCCCCAAAGTGATTGCTTATTCACACAAAAGCGGTTCTCGCAAGCCTGCGCGGCTCTTGTCCCGCCGCCTCAGGAGATTTGCGCAAGTGCTTGATAAGAGAGTCGAAAAACGATTGTTGCGTCGCCACACAGCCACCTGACTATCCCCAGGGCCCCTCGAGATCGTCGCCTCAAAGCGACTGTGCACAGACTTATCCACAGCCCGCGGCGTGCCTCGAAAGCGCTTCGCCAGAGTGAAAACGGGCGCCCGAGCTCGCTTTGCCCGGTGCATGAGGCAGCTTGAGTCCCGCCCGGATCGCCCAGGTTGTGCTCGACGTTCCGCTCGGGCAACACTTCGACTTCCGGTTCGGGGAAGCGGCCAAGCCAGTTCCAGGCTCGCTGGTGGTGGTGCCTTTCGGACGGGGAAAGCGCGGTCGGGCTGGTCATCGCGCTGGCCGAGGAGAGCCCTGTTCCGCCCGCGAAACTGCGCGCCATCTCCCGCGTGATCGAAGACGTCGCCCCGCTCGAGCCTGCGCAAATGCAGTTGCTTGCCTTCTGCGCCGCGTATTACCAGGCGCCTCTTGGTGAGGTTGCGTTTGCCAGCCTCCCACCTCCATTGAAGCGGGTAACGCGCCGCGCAATCAAGCCGCAAACGGTAGCTGATGCATTGCCCGACCCATTCGATCGGGCATCGCCATGAACTGCACGCGGAGCAACAGCAGGCGCTCGCGACGATAGGCGCTACGTTCGGCCGCTTTGCAGTCACCCTGCTGCAAGGCGTCACCGGCAGCGGCAAGACCGAGGTGTACCTGCGCTTGATCGAGGACGCCCTTGCACGCGGAAGACAGGCGCTGATGCTCGTTCCGGAGATCGGGCTCACCCCACAGCTGGAGTCGCGCGTGCGCGAACGCTTCCCGGGCGTGCCGCTCGCCCTTGCGCACAGCCACCTCGCCGACGGCGAACGCCTCAAGGCATGGCTCGCGGGCCGCGAGGGGCGCGCGCGCATCATGCTTGGAACCCGGCTCGCCGTCCTCGCGCCGCTCCCCGAACTCGGCCTGGTCATCGTCGACGAAGAGAACGACCCCTCGTACAAGCAGCAGGAAGGCATGCGCTACAGCGCGCGCGACGTCGCAGTGCTGCGGGCCGAACGCGCTGGGGTCCCGATCGTGCTCGGCTCGGCCACGCCCTCGCTCGAGTCGCTGGCCAACGCGCAGCGCGGGCGCTACGCGATTGCCCGCCTTGACCGGCGTGCCGTCGCCCAGTCCGTGCTGCCGGCGGTGCGCACGATCGACACCCGCAACGCCAAGCCCGAGCATGGCCTCAGCGATACGCTGCTGGCGGCGCTCAGCGGTCCGCCTCGAGCGGCACGAGCAGTCGCTGCTGTTCGTGAACCGGCGCGGCTATTCGCCGGTCCTGTATTGCCGTTCGTGCGCATGGCACTCGACCTGCACGCGCTGCAGCGCCAACCTCGTCCTGCACCTGAAGCGCGGCGAGTTGCGTTGCCACCATTGCGGGCACCGCGAGCTTGTTCCCCCGCACTGCCCCGGCTGCGGCAGCGTCGACCTCGCGCCGGTGGGACACGGGACTCAGCGGCTGGAAGATGCGCTCGCGGCCGAATTGCCCTCTGCCCGCGTCGTGCGCGTCGATCGCGACAGCATGCGGCGCAAGGGCGCGCTCGAAGAGGTGATGGCGAAAGTCGACGCTGGCGAGATCGACATCCTCGTCGGAACCCAGATGCTCGCCAAGGGTCACGACTACCCCCGCCTGACCCTGGTTGGCGTGGTGAATTCCGACAGTTCCCTTTTCAGCGCCGATTTCCGCGCCGCCGAGCGCCTTTTCAGCCAGCTGGTGCAGGTGGCGGGACGGTCAGGACGCGGCGCCACGCAGGGCGAGGTACTGATCCAGACGGACTTTCCCGACCACCCGCTGTACCGGGCAGTTGCGGCGCACGATTTCGATGCGTTCGCCGCCACGCTGCTGCTGGAGCGCGAGCAGGCGCATTTCCCACCCTATGCCCATATCGCGATGTTGCGCGCCGAATCGCTGGCCGAAGGAGAGGCAATGCGCTTCCTGCAGGCGGCGGCATGCAGGGCCGCCGAGATTGGCGGGGACGTTGAAGTATTCGACCCTGTTCCGGCGGCGCTCGCGCGTCGCGCCGGACACGAGCGGGCGCAGTTGATGGTGCGTGCGTCGCGCCGGCCGGCCCTGCAGCGATTGCTCGCCGCATGGCGGCCCGGGCTCGAAGCGCTGGCCGAGAGAAGCGTTCGCTGGGTACTGGACGTCGACCCGCTCGACGTCTAGGCGGGCGGGGCCGGCGCGACGCGCTTGGGAAAGAGGAAAGACAGGGGTTCGCGGCGGAGCCGCCCGAACATCGCCGCGTTGAGCGCGGCCTGCGTCGGCGCATCGATTCCGCGCGCGCGCAGCGCGACCCACAACGCCAGCGCAAAGCTCACGCCGAGATTGAGCGCGCCGATCAATGCGATGCCTGCGACGGCGAGCCAGAACGGGGCAGTGAGGCACGTTCCCCAGCCCAGCACGGCAACCGACGCGGCAAGCTGTCCAGTCGATAGCGTCACGTGGCGAACCTCGAGCGGCACGCCGAAGAAATGCAGCACCGCTGGCAGCATCCCGAGAAGAAACCCCAGGCCCACGTTTCCGGCGATCCCGGCCACGTTCTTCTCGAAGAAAAGGGCCATGCGCTGCGCGCCGCTCGGGCCGAAAACATAGACCAGGCGACGATGTGAGGCCAACGCAGGGCCGAGGCGGCGATAGGCGAACCAGTTGTCCGCCCAGCTCGCCATCAGGCTGGAGAGCCAGAGCAGGACGCCGGTAAAGATCGCGAACACGAAGGACCAGCCGGCGATCGACAGCGACGCCATGGTCGCTGCCGCCTTCTCCGGCGGCACCGAGACGCCGCCGATCCATACCAGCAGGAGGCCGATCATGAGCGCGATCGGCGCCACTGCGGCGAGGTTGCCGAAGATCGCCGCCACCTGGGAGCGCACGAGGTCCGCGATCTCGTCGACAAGGGCCTCTATCCGGCCGCCGTCGGCAAGGCCGCGCATTTTCGCTGCCAGTGCCGACGCAGTCATCGCCGGCTGCTTGGTGGCGAGCGTGAATCCGCACAGCTGGATCGCGACAAAGCTGAACGCGTAGTTGAGCGAGGCGAACAGGCCTTCGAAGAACGGTGCGATGGGCAGCGCGCCGATGGCGAACTTGAAGTACACGGTGAACGCGGTAAGGATGCCGCCTCCGCCGGCGCTGCGCACCATCGACGAATATTCCGCGCGGTCGTGCGTGATGTAGTGCTCGCCGGTCTCGGCGTTGCGCTCGACCACCTTGCGCGCGGCAAGCCGGAAGTTCTCCCGCACCAGCGCGCGGATGCTGCGCCGGTCGTGGATGTCGCGGACCAGGTTGCCGAGGAACCACGGCAGCAGGGTCGGCGCGCGGTCGGGGTGCGCGATCAGCGTCGCCAGCTCCGAGATTCGCTGCAACTGCGCACCGATTCGCTCCAGCTGGTAGACGATCGCGATGCTCACGCCGAAACTCATCAAGGTGCGTGTAGGCCCGGTCGGCCGCGATCACGCATTCGGCAATCCGCGCGCGCAAGCGATCCTCCGCCAGCGTCGGATCGGCACCGGCATCGAGGGCGTCGAGAAAATCGTCGGCGTCCCCGGGCAGGTCGAGGAAGGGCGAGCGTTCGCCGCGGCTCAAGGCGATGCGCTTGCGCACCCCCGAATGCATCCCCGCCGCGCAGACCTGGGTGGCCAACTGCATCAGGGCCGCGCGCATGCCCGCTTTCATCTGCGTGGCATAGCCGCGGTCGGCCTCGGTCATGCCGAAGGCGGCGAGATCGAGCACCTGCCTGCAGGCATTCTCGCCGAGCGCCTCGAGCTTGCTCGCATCGGTCCGGTCGGGAAGGAGGTAGAGCAGCAGTCCGCCCAGTTCGCCGGAGCGCGGCGCTTCGGGCAGCACGCGCGCAAGCAGCCTTTCGGTCAATTCGCCGAAGAAACCGAAATGGTTCGGCAGGCCCGCTTCGGCGAGCAGTTCAGAGCCCTCGCTTTCAGCCATAATTGCGCGCAGCGTCGCGGCAGCCTTGCGCTTCCATTCGGGATTGCGCTCGAGCACGTTGAACAGGTGCTGCACCCGCTTCGCATGCACGCCGGCTCGCTCTTCACCCTCGGCGCTGCGGTCGACCAGCACCCAGCGCATGAGGTCCGCAAGCCAGTTGAGCCGCGCCGGCGCGCTCGCGCCGGGATCGGCTCCCGAGAGAAGGGCGTCGAGGCCGACATGCGGGTCGGCGGACTCGCGCCAGCGCGAAATCCACCTTTTCAGGCGGGAAATCATGGGAATCAGAAGGGGGCGAGGGGGCGGACAGCTATAATAATCGGTTATCGCAGCAAGTCCTGTCAGCCCCGTCCGAGAATGAGCCAACTGAAGATCGAGATCGCGGAGATCGTCGCCGCCGCCGCCGGCAAGGCGTTGGGCGAGAACGTGTCGAGCGCCGAAATCGAGATCGAACGCCCGAAGAACGCCGACCACGGTGACTTCGCGACCAGCATCGCCCTGAAGAGGGCGAAGGCGGCCGGGCGCAAGCCCCGGGAGGTGGCCGAGGCGATCGCCGCTGCGCTTGGCAGCCACGCCAAGATCGCGCGGGTCGATGTCGCAGGGCCCGGGTTCATCAACCTCACTCTTTCCAAGGCCACGCGCTTTGCGGCGGTCGCGGAGATCTTCGCTGCGCGCGATGACTACGGTCGTGGCGCGCCCGGCGCAGGCGAGCAGATCATGGTGGAATTCGTCTCAGCCAACCCGACCGGCCCCCTGCATGTCGGGCACGGGCGACAGGCCGCCTTGGCGACGCCATCTCGACGCTGCTCGAGTGGCAGGGCTGGAAGGTGTGCGCGAGTTCTACTACAACGACGCCGGCAACCAGATCGCCAATCTCGCGCTGCAGCGTGCAGGCGCGCATCCGCGAGGCCGGGGGCTGCCGTTCGAGATGCCGAAAGACGGTTATCTCGGCGACTACATCCGCGAGATCGCGCGCGATTACATCGCGCGAGCACCCGGAGGATGCCTCCGGCGAGGAGCTCGACAGGATCCGCGAGTTCGCCGTGGCCTGCCTGCGCGGCGAGCAGGACACCGACCTGCAGCGCATTCGGCGTGAAGTTCGACTCGTACTTCCTCGAATCCTCGCTCTACTCCGACGGCAAGGTCGACGAGGCGGTGACACTGCTCAAGGCCGGCGGGCGCACCTACGAATCCGAAGGCGCGCTCTGGCTGAAGACCACCGACTTCGGCGACGACAAGGACCGCGTCATGCGCAAGAGCCGACGGGACCTACACGTACTTCGTGCCGGACGTCGCGTACCACCTCGACAAGTTCCGCCGCGGCTTCACGCATGCTGTCAACGTGCAGGGCGCCGACCACCACAGCACGGTCACTCGCGTGCGCGCGGGGCTGCAGGCGCTCGGCTGGGCATTCCCGCAGGGCTATCCCGACTACGTGCTGCACCAGATGGTGACAGTGATGCAGGGGCGGCGAAGAGGTGAAGATCTCCAAGCGCGCCGGCTCCTACGTCACGGTGCGCGACCTCGTCGACGAAGTGGGGCGCGACGCCGTGCGCTACTTCTTCCTCATGCGGCAAGTGGACTCGCACCTCGTCTTCGACATCGACCTCGCGCAAGAGCCAGTCCGACGAGAACCCGGTGTACTACGTGCAGTACGCCCACGCCCGCATCTGCAGCGTGCTGCGGGAGTGGGGCGGGGATCCCGCTCGCCTTGCGAGCGCGGATCTTTCGCCGCTGGTCTCGAATTACGAGATCGCGCTGGTGCAGCTGCTCGCCGAGTTTCCCGCCCTGCTGGCGCGCGCCGCGCACGAATTCTCGCCGCACCTCGTCACCTTCTTCCTGGGCGACGTGGCGGCGAAACTGCACAGCTATTACAATGCCGAGCGCTTTCTCGTCGAGGATGAACAACTGCAAGAAGGCCAGGCTGGCGCTGATCGTTGCCGCGAAGCAGGTGATCGCCAACGGTCTTTCCGTGCTGGGGGTCAGCGCTCCGGAGAAGATGTAGACCATGCCGAAAGACTTCAAGAACGCCCCTTCGCCCCGTGCCGAGCCGAAAGGGCTCGCGCATCCGATGCTGATCGGCATCCTGATCGGGCTGCTGCTCGGCATCATCATCGCGCTCGGCGTGGCGCTCTGGCTGAACCGCCTGTCCAACCCGTTCATCGACAAGCCCAAGCCGCTCGAGCCGCTGCAACGCATGACGCCGAAGGGCGAACCGGCGCCGGCCAGGCCGAACGATCCCGCATCGCCCCAGCCTGCGGCGAAGCCGGGCGAACGCCCGCGGTTCGAGTTCTACCAGATCCTGCCCGGCGAGAAGGAGGCTGCTCCGGGCAAGGCGCCGGCCGCGCCTGGCGCGCCTTCGACGGCACCCGGGAAGGACGCCAAGCCGGCCACCCCGCCGGCGTCCCCGGCAGCCGCCCCGGCCACAAAGGGGGCGCCCGGTTCCTCGCCTTCCTCGCCCAAGGCCGCCTCCGGAGAGACCTATTTCCTGCAGGCCGGCGCCTACGCCACCGAAGCCGACGCGGACAACATGAAGGCGCGGATCGCATTCGTGGGGCTGGAAGCGCAGGTCAAGCCGGTCAACGTCGCCGACAAGGGAACGTTGTACCGGGTGCGGCTCGGCCCCTACCAGAGCCTGGAGGACGCGAACCGAATCAAGGCCGCGCTGTCACAGAACGGCGTTGCAGCAGCGATCATCAAGTCCAGCGACGCCAACTAGAACCGGAGACCAGCACATGTTTCGCAAGCTCATCGCCGCAGCCGCGGCAGCACTGTACTTTGCGACGGGCGCCGCCCTCGCCCAATTGCAGCCCGGAAAGGACTTTGTGCGCCTCGACCCGCCGCAGCCGACCGATTCCGCCGACAAGGTCGAGGTGATCGAGTTCTTCTGGTACGGCTGCGGCCATTGCTACAAGCTCGAGCCCGCGCTGGCCAACTGGACCAGGACCCTGCCCAAGGACGTGACTTTCAAGCGCATCCCGGCGATTCCCAACGACTCCTGGGGCCAGACCGCGATCATTTACTACACGCTGGAAGCAATGGGTTTCCTCGACAAGTACCACCAGAGGGTCTTCGACGCGATTCACCAGGACAACGTCATCCTGTCGAATCGCAAGGTGCGCGACGATTGGCTCGCCAAGCAGGGCATCGACGTCGCCGAGTTCAACAAGGTCGAAAAGTCGTTCAGCGTCCAGGCGAAGATGAGCCGCGCGAAGCAGTTCACCGCTGCCTACAAGGTCTCGGGCGTGCCGACCATCGTCGTAAACGGCAAGTACGCGACCGGGCCCGAGCTCGCCGGAGGCAACGAGCGAATCGTGCAGGTGACCGACGGGCTGGTGGCGATGTCGCGGCGCGGATCGCCGCCGCCGCTCCCGCTGCTGCAAAGCCGGTCGCCGCGAAGTAGGCTTCCGGCTTTTCTGCCGGCGCGCGTCGTTCCGGCCGGCGAATCGGTGCAGGGCTTCAGGTCCCTGACCCGGTCAACGCCTGTGGATGTTGTCGATCCACGGACCGCCTCGGGCTTCTCCGCCACGGGCTCGATGTCGAGGTTCACCACCACCGGCTCCTGTCCGCTGCGGACGAGGACGCACTCGAGCGTCTCGTCTGTCGCTGGCGTTGATCTCCTGGTGCGGCACAAAGGGCGGCACCTAGATGAAGTCGCCCGGGCCGGCCTCGGCGACGAATTCCAGCTGCTCGCCCCAGCGCATCCGTGCCCGGCCGTTTCACCACGTAGATCACGCTCTCCAGCGCGCCATGGTGGTGCGCGCCGGTCTTGGCGTTGGGGTGGATGGTGCACGGTGCCGGCCCAGATCTTCTCGGGCGCCGACGCGGGCGTGCGTGATCGCGGCGGCGCGGTTCATGCCCGGCGTCTGCGCGGTATTGGGATCGAGGTCGGTCCCCGATTACGCGCACGCCGTGGTGCTTCCAGTCGTGGTTTTCGCTCATTGCGCTCCCCTCAAAGTTGCTCCGTCTCGCTTTGCGTCGGCCGCCAGACCAGCAGTCGGCGTTCGGCCAGGGTGACCACGAAATCGAGAACCAGCGCGAAAATCGTCAGCACCAGGATGCCCGCGAACACGGTGTTGATGTCGAAGGCGCCTTCGGCCTGCTGGATGAGGTAGCCCACGCCCCGCGCGGAACCCAGGTATTCGCCCACCACCGCACCGACGAAGGCCATGCCGACCGACGTGTGCAGGCTCGAGAATACCCAGGACGTCGCCGAAGGCAGGTACACGTACCGCAGCAGCTGCGCGTGCTCGCGCCCAGCATGCGCGCGTTGTTGAGCACCACCGGGCTCACTTCCTTCACGCCCTGGTAGACGTTGAAGAACACGATGAAGAACACCAGCGTCACGCCAAGCGCGACCTTGGACCAGATGCCCAGGCCGAACCAGACCATGAAGATCGGCGCGAGCACAACGCGGGGCATCGCGTTGGTCGCCTTGATGTACGGGTCGAAGATGCGCCGAGGCGGCGGGCGACAAGCGCCGAGCCACAGGCCGATCGCGAGCCCGAGCACGGTGCCGATGGCGAAGGCGAGCGCGGTTTCCTGGAGCGTGACCCAGAGGTGCGGGTAGATCCTGCCGTCGGTGAACCAGTCCCAGACCACCGCAAGATCTTCACGGGCTCGCCGAAGAAGAATGCGGCGCGATGCGGGTTCTCCAATATGAACGGGGGACAGGAGCCGGGCTTGGTCAGCACGTACCAGAGGAGGAAGATCGCGACCGAGCAGCATGCCTGCCAGATCGGAGTGCGCTCATTTCAGCCGCTCATCCTGTTGCGGGTCTGCGCATAGCCCTTCAGCACCTCCTCCTTCATCGCGTGCCAGATCCTGTCGTGAAGCTCGATGAAGCGCGGCGTCAGGCGAATTTCCGCCACGTCGCGCGGCCGGGGCAGGTCGATCTCGAATTCCCCGATCGGATGCGTCGCGGGCCCCGCGGAGAGCACCACGACGCGATCGGAAAGCGAGATCGCCTCCTCCAGGTCGTGGGTGATGAAGATCACGCTCTTGCGGTTGGCGCTCCAGAGCTCGAGCAGCTCGTTTTCCATCAGCTGGCGCGTCTGGATGTCGAGCGCGGAGAACGGCTCGTCCATGAGCATGATCTGCGGGTCGAGGATCAGCATCTGCGCGAGCGAAACGCGCTTGCGCATGCCGCCCGAGAGCTGGTGCGGATAGCGGCCGCCGAATCCGGCGAGGCCGACGCGCTCGAGCCATCTCTCCGCGTGCGCCGCGTCGGCGCCGGTCGACGCCGCGGAACTCCAGGCCGGCGATCGACATTGTCGAGCGCATTGCGCCAGGGCATCAACGCCTCGGACTGGAACATGTATCCGGCTTGCCGTTCATGCCCGGCGAGCGGCTCGCCGAAACCCTGCACCGCCCCCGAGGACTGCAGCAGGCCCGCCGCAACATTGAGCAGCGTCGATTTGCCGCAGCCCGTTGGCCCCACCACGGACACGAACTCGCCCTCACCTATGGTGAGCGTCGTGTCCTTCACCGCCGTATACGACTTGGCGCCGCGGATTTCGCGGAAAAGGTCACGGTGACGTTTTCGAGATCGACGCGGCGGCGCAGGTCAATCCCGTACCTGTATTTGGCGCGCCGCCTTTTTCGCGAAGGAGTTGTCGAAGGTCGGTCAGGTCGATTTCCCGGCCGCGATCACCGAGGGCTCGAACTGCTTCAGCACCTTGTAGACGTTCTCCGCGGCCTTCATGAGATCTGCCCGTCGTCGGAGTAGCCGATCATGTTCTTCAGCAACGCCTCCTTGTACAGCGACGGGTTGCCCGCCTTGAACTCGTTCGGCATCAGGTCCACGATCTCCTGCGGGCGTCGCCTTCGGCGATCCAGCGGTCGGCGCGCACGATCGCGTTGACGACCGCCTGGACCGTGTTCGGGTTCTTCTTCATGAACTCCTCGGTGATGTAGATCACGCTCGCATGGTAGTCGCCACCGTAGATCTCGTTCATGCCCTTCTCGGTGCGCGAATCGGCGATCGCGACGAACTTGCCGGTGGCCTCGAGCTGGCTGATCACCGGATCGAGGTTCGACATCCCGTCGATCTCGCCCTTCTCCATCGCGGCGACCGCCCCGAGCCGGCGCCGACGCCGATGATCGAGACATCCGTCCGGCTTGAGCCCGCCCTTGGCAAGCAGGTTGTTCACGAACATGTTGGTGGATGATCCCGGCGCAGTGACGCCGATCTTGAGTCCCTTCAGGTCCGTCGGGCGCCTTGTACTTCGCCGCCTTGTCCTTCGGCAGCCAGCACGATCGAACGTACTTGGCCTGCAGCACCACCGCCTGGATCGCTGCCTCTTGGCCTGCATGTTGATGGTGTGCTCGTATGCGCCGGAGACCATGTCGGCGGAGCCGCCCACCAAGGCCTGCAGCGCCTTGGCGCCGCCGGCGAAGTCGGGGATCTCGACCTCGAGCCCTTCGTCCTTGAAGTAGCCCTTGCGCTCCGCGACCGTGAGCGGCAGGTAGTAGAACAGGTTCTTGCCGCCGACCGCGATGGTGATTTTCTTCTTCTCCGGCGCCTGCGCAAAGGCCGCGAAGGAACCAAAAGCCAGCGCAAATGCCGCGCACAGGGAAACGATCTTCTTCAACATGCCTTCCTCCGATGTTTTTCCGTCTTGACTGGAACAGCTGCGGGATGCCGGGGCGAACCAGTTCAGTTTAGCAGCGTGGGCGGAGGCGAATGCAGCTCCCGAGGACTTGCCGGCCTTCATGACCTGCCCGGGCACGTCGTGGCCGACGATCGCCGGCACGCGGCGCGCGGCAGCGATCAGCCTGTCGAGGTCGACGCCGGTGTTGTAGCCCATCTGCTCGAGCATGTGCACCATGTCCTCGGTGCAGATGTTGCCCGTCGCGCCAGGGGCGAACGGGCAGCCGCCAAGGCCGCCGATCGAACCATCGAAGGAACGCACGCCGGCGCGGATGCCGGCGAGCACGTTGGCGAGCCCCATGCCGCGCGTGTTGTGGAAGTGCAGCGTATAGAAATCGTCACCTCTCCCCGGATGCGCTTCCAGCACCCTGCGAGTCAGCGTTTCGACCTGCAATGGGTTCGCCATGCCGGTGGTGTCGGCGAGCGAGATCCCGTCGAAGCCGAGCGCGTGGTACCTCGCCACGAAGTCCAGCACGCGCGATTCCGGCACGTCGCCCTCGAAGGGGCACCCGAAGGTCGTGGAAAGGCTCACCGTGACGGTCATGCCGGCCTCGCGGCAGACCTTGATGAGCGTGGGGAATTCCGCCAGCGACTGCTCGTGGGTGCGGTTGATGTTGGCGCGGTTGTGCGTCTCGGATGCCGACATCACCACGTTGAGTTCGTCGGGGCGCCTGGGCGCGCTCGCCGCGTTCTGGGCGCCACGGATGTTGGGCACCAGCGCGACGTAGTGCACGCCCGGCACCCTGTCGATTCCCGCGAGCACCTCGTTGGCATCGCGCATGTTGGGCACCAGCTTCGGCGAAACGAAGGATGCGACCTCGATCTTGCAGAGTCCCGTGCGCGAAAGCCGGTTGATCAAGTCGATCTTGACGTCCGTCGGAACGAATTCGTGCTCGATCTGGAAACCGTCGCGTACCGCGACATCGTTGATGCAGAGGCGCATGGGATGTGATCTTACTGAAGGAAAACCGGGTCAGAGGGCATTTCCGTGCGGAAATGAGCTCTGACCCGGTTATTGGGCAAATGTACTCTGACCCGATTTCTCAGTCGGTGGTCTTCGTCCAGGTCTTGTCCGGGTTGAATTCGGTCATCGCCTTGGCCGTCGCGGCCGTGTTCGCGCCGAGGTCTTTCTGGTAGACGTCGCCATAGTGGTTGACGATGAAGGTCTTGACGCCGGAGGAGGCGTAGTCGGCGGGCCAGGCAACCAGCGCAAAGCCGGCGACCATGCGGCCGTTGATCACGTAGCTGTACCTGCCGCCGGGCGCGCTCGGGCCCTGGCCGGTCAGGATCTTGAAGTAGTAGCCGTGGTACGGGTCGCCGCGGTCGCGGGACGCGCCGTCCGCCACCAGCGGGCCGAACGGGCTCGCCTCTTCACCTTTTGCCGGATCGGAAGTCCAGTAAAGCCCGTCCTGCTTGCCTTTGCTGCTGATGATGCGGCGGGCGAAGCTGCGTACATTGGAGCCGTCACGCGGCTTGGCGGCGAATTGCCTCTGCGCACCCGGGTAGGCGCGCATTACCTCGATCGCATTGAGTTCGCCGTCGCCAACGCGGCGGTTGATGATCTCGTCGGCGCCCTTGTCGGAGTCGAAGCGCCAGCCGCCGCCGTCCTTCACCAGGGGGATCGGCATCGGCCAGCCGTTGCCGCCGATCACGAGGGTAATGCTGCCGTCGGCATTCTTCTGCTGCAGCTGGTATTCCTCGAACGCCTTGACTGCCTTCTGCCGGTACTCCGTGGACGCCGCCTTGTCGGTAGTGACGATGAGGTCCTTGTTGCGCTCTCCGAAGATCTCGACCAGGGCCTTGTCGTCGTTGGCCTTGAGCGCGGCGACCAGCGCCTTCACGGCATCGTCGGGCGTGGCGAATGCGCGGCCGTCGGGTGTGGCGGCGATTGCCGCCGCACTCGCGAAAAGCATCGCGGCAAGATAGGAAACAATGCGTGTGGTCATGACAGTTCTCGTGGTTTTCATGTTGTTCTCCTAGCGCCGACCGCCGCCGCCGCCGCGCCCGCCGCCGCCGCCTCCTCCTCGAGCACTGCCGCCGCCCGAGGGCCGGCTTGCCGAAGACATGCTGGAAGCGCCGCGGGAGGAAGCCTGGCTCGTCCTGGCACCCGAGGAACCTGCACCGCTGAACGCGCTCCCGCCACCGCTACTCGAGGCGGAGCGGTTCTGCATGGAGCTGGCGCTGCCGGACTGACGCGAGCCGCCATAATTCGATGCCGAAGGTGAGGCCCGCGTCGCCCCCGCTCCTGCCCCGGCCCCCGTGCTGGCCGGGCGCGCCGATGCACCGCTGCCGCCGCGTGCATCACCCGGGCGCGACCCGGCGCTTGCCTGCCGCGACTGCGCTCCCGCCTTGGTCTGGGTCGGCGCCCGATCGTTGCGCCAGTTCTGGCCGCCGCCTTGTGAGGGTCGGTTGCCGGCGTTGACGTTGTTTCGGTTGCCCGTATTGATGTTGGTGTTGCGGTTGACGTTGATGTTGTTCTCGATGTGGCCGTTGTTCCAGCCCATCCCCCAGGCCCCGCCGATCGCCGCACCCCAGATCAGGCCCGTGGCAAGGGCTGCGCCGGGCGGGTAGGGGTAGTAGTAGGAGGGGTAGGGCGTCGGGTAATAGCCCCAGGCGTATGGCGTCGAGGAATAGACGACCACTTGCGAAGGTTGGTACTGCGGCACGTAGATCACTTCCGGGTTGGCCGGCTGGATCACGATGGTTTCCTTCTCGACCACGACCACCTGCTTGTCGTTGCTCTTCAGGTTGCCCGCGCCCTGGGCCTTGCGGCGGAAAGACTGGACCGCGTTCATGACGCCGGCCTCGTCGGTGTCGACCGCCTCGCCGAGTGCCTCGGTCCAGTCGAGGTCGTCGTTCATCAGTTTCACCACGTCGGGGTAGTTCAGCAGCTTCAGCACCGAGTCGGGAAGCGAGGGGTCGGGCTGGGCCTTGGGATCCTTCTTGAGCTTCTCGAGGAAGCGTTGCGCCTTCACCAGGTCCAGCGGATAGGTGGCCGAGGGCAGGGTGATGGCCAGGAGTTCATCGGGGTAAAGCGCGATCGGGCCGACCAGCTTCTCGAGTTGCTCCTGCGTATATGCGGGGGCGGCGGCGGGCATGGCCTGCGAAAATGCGGGCATCGCGCCGAGACAGGCCATTGCGAAGGAAATCGCGGCCGCGCCCAGTCGATAAAGGCTGAAAGTTTTCATGATCGGGAAGCTCCGATGCGGGAAGGGATGGGGCAACTGGCGATTTTACCTGTATGCCGGCAATTGAGGTCAGAGTCGAATCAGCGATTGATGATGCCGGCCTGGCGCAGGCTGGCCAGGTCCTCGGGGGCGTAGCCCGCGGCGCGCAGCACCTCCTCCGTGTGCTCGCCGAGCTTCGGCCCGAGCCAGCGCGTGGCGCCCGGCGTGGCGGACAGTTTGGGCACGATGCCCGGCAGCTTGAGCGGCTTGCCGTCGGGCAGCGTGTGCTGCTCGATCATGCCGCGCGCGCGGTAGTGCGCGTCGTGTGACGATGTCGGCGACGTCGTAGACCTTGCCCGACGGCACATCGGCCGCGTCCAGCACCGCCAGCACCGTGGCGAGGTCGTGCGCCGCCGTCCACGCGCCGATGCGGCATCGAGTTCCGCGGTGCGCGGCACGCGGCCGGCATTGGTCGGCGAGCGCGCGGATCGTCGGCGAGATCGGCGCGGCCGATCGCGGTCATCATGCGCTTGAAGATCGCGTCGTTGTTGGCGCCGATGATGACAAACTTGCCGTCGCGCGTCGGGTAGGTGTTCGACGGCACGATGCCCGGCAGCGCATTGCCGGCGCGCTCGCGCACGAAGCCGGGCACGTCGAATTCCGGCACCAGGCTTTCCATCATGCTGAACACCGCTTCGTAGAGCGCGACGTCGACCATCTGCCCGCGGCCGGTCTTGCTTGCGGTGATGCAGCGCCATCATGCGCGCCGATCACGCCGTAGAGCGCGGCGATCGAATCGCCGATCGAAATGCCCAGCCGCACCGGCGGCGCGGTCGGGATAGCCGGTGACGTAGCGCATGCCGCCCATCGATTCGCCGATCACGCCGAAGCCCGGCGCGGTCGCGGTACGGCCCGGTCTGCCCGTAGCCCGAGAGCCGCACCATGATCAGCCGCGGGTTGTCTTTCGCCAGCTGCGTCGTAGCCGAGGTCCCATTTCTCCAGCGCGCCGGGGCGGAAGTTCTCGACCACGATGTCGGCGTCGCGCGCCAGCTTGCGCACGATCTCCTGGCCTTCCGGCGTGCGCAGGTTGACGTCACCGACTTCTTGTTGCGCGCCTGCACGTACCACCACAGCGAAGTGCCCTCGTGCATCTTGCGCCACTGGCGCAACTGGTCGCCGCCGTCCGGGCGACTCGACCTTGATCACCTCGGCGCCGAACTCCGCGAGGATGCGGCTGCAGAACGGGCCGGCGATCAGCTTGCCGAGTTCGAGGACCTTGATGCCTGCAAGGGGACCTGTGGGATTCATCGCGCAATTGTCGCCGCTTCGTGGTCCCGGCGAAAGGCATCCCCCGCGAACTTGACCCGGAAGCTGGCGCAATCATTGCTAGAAGGCGTAGGCTTGCCCTTCGCCAGCGTACCCAGGAGACCCCGATGACCCAATGCAAGACCTTGATGAACGGCGCAATTGCCGTGATCGCCGCCGCCACGATGTTGACCGCAGGCAGCGCGGCCGCCGAGTCGGCCATCGCCCCGGCCAGCAAGACCCCGGCAAGGTGTACCTGCTCCCGGCCACGCTGGAAACGACCCAGTGGGGCTGGTTCGACAACGCGCAGCCGCCGGTACTCACCATCGATTCCGGCGATACCATGGTCCTCGAGACGATGATGCACTCGCACAACCAGGTCGTGCCGGGACGCACCATCGAAGAGATCAAGAAGCTGCGCACCGACAATCCCGGGCGCGGGCCGCACACGATCACCGGCCCCATCTACGTCACCAACGCGCGGCCCGGCGACACGCTCATGGTGAAGATCAACCGCATCGTGCCGCGCGCCTACGCGACCAACTTCAACGTGCCCGGCATGTTCGGCCAATTCCCCAAGGAATACGCCGACGGGCAGGTGAAGTACGTCTATCTCGACATGGAGAAGAAGACGGCGGAATTCCTTCCCGGCGTCGTCATTCCCCTGAAGCCCTTCCCCGGCACCATCGGGGTGGCGCGGAAGGACCCGGGCCGTTACAGCAGCGTGCCGCCGGGCGAATTCGCCGGCAACATGGACATCCGCGATCTCACCGAAGGCACGGTGCTGTACATCCCGGTGCACGTTCCCGGTGCATTGCTGTGGACCGGCGACTCGCACGCCGCACAGGGCAACGGGGAGGTCAACCTCACCGCGCTGGAAACCGCCTACAAGGAATTCAACATCACGGTATCCGTGTTGCGGGACATGAAGATCGACATGCCGCGCATCGAGACCCCGACCTCGTGGATCACCATGGGATTCGACGCCGACCTGAACAAGGCCTGGGCCGGAGCACAGGGGCAGACCGTCAAGTTCCTCGCCGAGCAGCGCAAGCTCTCCGAGGCGGATGCGGCGAAACTCATGCCGACGGTCTCCGACTGCCGTGTCTCGCAGGTGGTCAACATCAAGAAGGGCATCCACTGCCTGAGCCCGAAGGATGCCAAGTACAAACAGGACCTCGAGCGCCCGACGAAGGAGACGGCGAACTACTACGTCTCGCACGCCTCGGACGCCGACCTCAACAAGGCGATGGATGCCGCCTCGATGGGAATGATCAAGTGGCTCGAGGCGAACAAGGGCATCGCGCGGTTGGACGCCTACGGGCTCGCAAGCGCTGCGATGGACTGCCGCGTCGGGGCCGTTTCCGACACCGCGAAGAACGTGCATTGCCTGATGCCGAAGAGCCTGTGGGTGGGCGTCGAAATAGGGCGGGCCTGAGGCGCGAAAGGGTCGTCGGAAATCCGCGGGTTTTCGCCCTTCGTTCTCGCTTTCGCGCTGTGCGCGGCCGCGGCCGGCGTGGCTGCGCAGCAGCGGCTCGCCGTTGTCACGACGACGACTGATCTCAGGAGCCTGGTCGAGGAAGTCGGCGGCGATCGCGTGGCGGTGACGAGCCTCGTCCCGCCGACGATGGACGCCGAGGACTACCAGCCGCGGCCGCAAGACCTGGGGCGGCTCAAGGATGCGCGTATGGTCGTGCGCGTCGGCCTCGACTATGACCTGTGGCTCGATCGCCTGCTCCGGCAGGCGGGCAACCCGGCATTGCTCCGCGGCCAACCCGGAAACGTCGATGCGTCGCTCGCAATCGCGTTGCTGGAGGTGCGCGGCGCTTCCGTCGGCGACCAGGGCGGCCACGCGCACGGCAGCGGCAATCCGCACTATTGGCTCGACCCGGCGAATGCGGAGATCATCACCGGCACGATTCTCGAGGCGCTGATGCGGCTCGATCCCGCGAACGCGAAATACTACGAAGCGCGGCGCATCGCCTTTCTCGGCCGGTTGGCGGCGAAGCTGCTGGAGTGGGAAGCGGCGCTCTCCACCGCCCGGGGGATGCCCTTGCTCGCATACCACAACAGCTGGTCGTACCTCGCAAGGCGCTTTCGCCTGAACATCGCTGGCACCATCGAAGTGAAGGACGGCGTCCCGCCCAGTCCCGCGCACCTTGCCGCGTTGCTTAAGACGATGCGCGAGAAGCAGGTCAGGGTGATCGTGAAGCAGCCCTTCGAACCCGACAAATATCCCGCGTTCCTGGCGGAACGGGGCGGCGCGACCGTAGTCGTGCTGGCCGCCTCGGTCGGCGCGCTTCCCGAAGCCGCGGACTACGTGGCGCTGTTCGACTACAACGTCAAGGCGCTGGCCGCCGCCATGAAGGCAAGGGGCTGACGTGGCCGACGCGCTCTCGCTGCTGTGGCTGCCGTTCATCGCCGCGGTGTGCCTCGTCGCGATCCACACGTACTTCGGCATCCAGGTGCTGGCGCGCAACATCGTCTTCGTCGACCTGGCGCTGGCGCAGATCGCGGCGCTGGGGGCGACGGTCGCGTTCATGCTCGGCCACGCGGCGCAGGGCGGCGCCAGCCAGGCCTACTCGTTCGCCTTCACGCTTGCCGCGGCATTGCTGCTCGCCTTCACGCGCCAATGGTCGGGACGCATCCCGCAGGAAGCGCT
The DNA here is from genome assembly GCA_963849005.1 of uncultured beta proteobacterium. Lineage (GTDB taxonomy): Bacteria > Pseudomonadota > Gammaproteobacteria > Burkholderiales > Usitatibacteraceae > CAWKGC01. Next base: position 218,552 of record CAWKGC010000028.1, read on the forward strand.
GATCGGCGTGATCTACGTGGTGGCCGCGGCGACCGCGTTCCTTCTCGTCGACCGGGCGCCACAGGGTGCGGAGCACATCAAGCAGATCCTCACCGGCAGCATCCTGACCGTCGGCATGAACGACCTGCTGGCCATCGTGCCGCTCTATGTGATCGTCGGCGCGGCGCACGCAACGCTTCGCCACAAGTTCGCCATGCCGGCCCCCGGCCACGCGCTCTGGTGGTGGGATTTCATTTTCTACGCCAGCTTCGGCCTGGTAGTCACGAGTTCCGTGGCGCTGGCAGGCGTGCTGCTGGTGTTCTCCTTCCTGATCATTCCCGCGGCGATCGGCATGCTCTATTCGGAGCGCTTCCCGCGCCAGCTGGCCATCGGCTGGATCGCGGGCAGCGTGGCAAGCGCGATCGGGCTCGCGGTGTCGTACGCGTGGGACTTGCCGACGGGAGCATCGATGGTATGCATGTTCGGCGCGATGCTTGCCCTGGCAGGCGCTGTCCAACCCCTGAGGAGTGTCCCCGGCGCGAAGCTCAAGTCCGCCGCCAGGGCCGCGGTCATCGCTTGCGCGATCGTGTTCGCGGTCTCCGGGGCCTGGCTGATGATTGCGCCGCGTGCCGACCAACCGCTCATCGATGGCGCCGAGTCCGTCGTGCCCGGCCTGCGGTCGCTGTACATGCGCGAAGTGGAGCTGGAGACGTGGCGCGACGCGGACGAGCACGCCGAACGCTATCTCCGCGAGCTAGAGAAGCTCAACGAGCGCGAGGCGAGGAGCCGCTGGCAGGGCAAGGCGCTGGACGAAAGCGAAGTGCGCAAGATCTCGTCCTTCCTCAAGTCGTACAGCGAGATGCGCAAGGGCGAGCAATTCGTCATGCGCGAGGTGCGCGCGCGGGCCCGTGAACGCGAGCGCTGGGCAATGGGAATCGTGCTGATGCTGGCGGGACTTGCCGCCTATCCGTTCTTCTTTCGCCGGCGGCCGGTCAACGGACCGGATCGCCCGGCCGTTAGCTGAACGGGTAGCCTTGCTCGATGAAGATGCCGACCATGCATTTCGCTCGCGTTGCCGTACTCCCGCTTCTGCTCGGCGCCGGCTGCGCGAGCGTGCCGTCCAGTGCGCCCATTCCGCAGCCCGAAGCGGTCGCGCCGCAGTCCATCGCCGCGCCTGTAGCGCCGGCCACGGCTGTGTCGACGCCCGCGCCGAGCATCGCAGTTGCAGCGCCGCAAGTTGCCGGCAAAGCCACCGAGCCCGCCGCGAAGGCCCCGCCTCCGGCAGCAGTTGCCAAGGCGCCCGCCGCGCCTGGCGCACGCGCCCCGACGCTTGCGGCACCGGCTGTTGTGGCCTCGCCCGCGCCTGCGTCGCCTCCGGCACTGGACCTGAATGCGCTGAAGGAACAACTGAAGGAAACCAAGGCGATCGGCGTCTTCACCAAGATCACGCTGAAGAACCAGGTCGACGACCTGCTGGACCAGTTCCGCGAGTACTACCAGGGCAAGGCGAAGCTCACGATCGCGGAGCTGCGCCGGTCCTACGACCTGCTGATGATGAAGGTGCTGTCGCTGCTGCAGGACGCCGACCAGAAACTCGCGTCCGCCATCGTCTCCTCGCGCGAGGCGATCTGGGGCCTGCTCGCGGATCCGAAGAAGTTCGCCACCCTCCAAAGCTGAATGCAGGAGAACCCATGCACAAGCTCACTTTGCTGTTGGCCCAATCGCTTCTCATGGCGGCGTTCTTCGCCGCGCCGTCGTTCGCCGACGACGACGAAGCGCTCAAGAAGGACATGATGGCCGTCATCGCGCTCCAGGGGATGCCGTGTGGCGAGGTTCTTGCCGTGAAGGTACTGGCCGAAAACGATCACGCCGTCGCGTGCAAGGACGGGAACAAGTACCGCGTTTACCTGAATGCCGCGGGGAGGGTGGTGGTCGAGAAGCAGAAGTAGGCGTCCCGGCCCGGCCCCGGATCCCGACTACTTCCCCACCTCGGCCAGCACCTTGCCGACATCGAGCGTCCGGGCCTTGGCCTCGATCTCGCCCGAATAGCGGGACTGCAGCCCCTTCGCCTCGCCGAGCATGCTCGAGAACGCCTCCTTCAGCGCGGGCCCCGAAAGCGCGCGCCCGCCGGCGTAGTAGCGCTTCGCGATGTGGCCGAGCGCGTAGGTGCTGGCAAACGAGAATCCCGAACTTACTGCCTGGCCGCCCAGAGCCCGCCGAGGAAGCGCCCGATCAGCTTGCGGCCGATCTGCTCGACATATTGCGAGGTGAGGCCCACGCCGAGCGTGGCGATGAAGTCCTTGATGTGGCCACGGTCGAGCTCGAAGCCGTGCGACATGCCGACGCGATAGACCATCTTCATCTGCAGCGGGATGATCGCCATCGTGGCAAGCGACTCGGGAAGCAGCTCGAGCGCGCCATTGAGGATCGCGTAGTTGAGGATCATCTTGTCCAGCTCCGCCCCGGTCATGGCGGAGGCGAACTGCGGCTCCGCCGCGGTGGGCTTGTCCAATGGCGCGGCGGCGACGGATTCCACCTTTTCCGAGAATGCAGCCGCCTGCCGTTCCTCAAGTCCCAGCTTCGTGCGCAGGCCGGCAAGGAATGCCTTTTCCGCATCGTTCTGCACACCATCCGCGTCCGCGACGCATACGGCGAGTTCGTAGGCGAGTTGGCGAACCTCCCTTGTCGCGATCTGCGCCACTGCGTCGTCGAGCGTCATGCGTCTGGTGAGCACGTCCTGATGGAGCGCTGCGAAGTCGATTTCCGCTCCAGCGAGCGTTTCCGCCATGCGTTTCACTTCTGCTCGCTCGCTATCGGACTTGGCGCCGTCTGCAAACGCCGCCAAAAGGGCAATCGCAAGGAGGGGCTTGGTTTCGGCAGGGGTCATCTTGTGCTCCTCATCGATTTGGACGTGTCGTTGCTTTGATCGAGAAATGGCGCACAAGTTCGCGTGAATCCCGGCTGCCCGGACCCGGCCGCATCAACCGAGGATGGCCGACACCTCCGCCGGGCCGAAGCGGTATTCCTGGTTGCAGATCTCGTCGTTCACCACGATTTCGCCCTGCTCGGCAATCACAGCCTCGACTTCCTCGCGGCCGAGGCTCCGCAGCATGGCGATCACCTTTTCTTCGTTTCGCGCGCAGCCGTCTTTCACTTCTCGAGGCTCGTAGAGGCGGATATCGTCGGAAGGGAAAAGGGTGCCGAGGATGTCCTCGATATTCCTCGATGGCCCACCGCCTCCCTCGGCAGCGCTGGCAAAGGAAAACGCCCGGAAACCCGCGGCGGCCTGAAGCTGCACGCGAGCCCAGCCATCCGGGTCGTGCTCATCGGCCCTGGGCAACTTCTGCAGGATGAGAGCAGTGACGCTTGCATGGGTCGAGTCGATCCACAGGTGCGTGGGCACCTGTTCGCTGCGGTCGAGGTATTGCTCGAAAACTTCGGCGACCGTGATGCCTTCGACGGGCACGATGCTCTGGTACATCTGGCCGCTGGTGGCGTTTTCGATGGTCAGGGCCAGCCGCGATTCGCCGATCAATTTCGGCAACGATGCGGGTCCATTGCCGGCGAAGCCGCCGTCCATGCGGATCATTCCGCGAAGAGCGAGCCCGTCCGTGCAGTCCGCCACCAGAATCCTGATCGGCCCGGGGCCGGAAACCTGCAGCAGCGCGCGGCCGGGATGCTTGAGGCCCGCGCCGACCATCACGCTCACCGCCGCGAATTCCCCCAGTAGCGTGCGCACGGCCGGCGCATAGTCACGGCGCGCGGCGATTGCCTGCCAGACGTCGGTGAGGCATACCACCTGGCCGCGAATATCGAGGTTTTCCAGCAGGAAACGGCGGGTGACCGAACCAATGTTCATCGCGGCCAATCAGGACGGAAGCGTGGCGGCATTTGTGAAGGTCGGCCTGCCTGTGATGCACTAATCCGATTTGGAAAAAACATACATGGTTACTTCCCCGTAGAACAGCGACTCCGTTCGCAGTGGTTCGGGCATCCAGGACTGCAGTTTCTTGCGCAGCAGCTCCTTCACCAGTGACTTGCCGGCAATCTTGTTGGTGGTGATTTCCCGCAGGCGGAGGCCGATCCTGCTCGCGGCGTGCGTTACGAACATCGCATCCACGGGCAGCATGTGCCCGGAGTCCTTTTCTCCATCCCGTCCCGGCCCGAAATACTTGTGATAGCCCCTGAGAAACACATATTTCCTGGATCGAAAGCTGTCTACATTCGGCGTGGTGAGAATGATCGTTGCGCCGGGTCTTGCAACGCGGGCGCATTCGCGGAGAAACTGGGTGGGGTTCTCAAGATGCTCGATGCCCTCAATCGAGATCACCAGATCAAGGCTGGCGTCCGGGAAGGGAAGCCCCTTGTTGCAGTCATGGAGAATTCTTCTTGCGGGATCAAAGACGAATTTGTCGGCAGGGGCGATATCTACCGCAGTGACCGCAACGCCCAACGCGGACAGGGCGTGTGAAAATGCCCCGGCCCCACACGGAATGTCGCATGCGGCAAGCCCTGGCTTGCCGCGTGCGATTTCGGCTGCAAGTGACAAGACTTTATCGTGCGTGCCGGAGGCCGCCGCATGCTTGGGCCAGTCAGTTCTAATGGACATGTATCTATCTTGCCTGGGGGTCGATACGTTGATCGATCAGGTGATCAACCGAGCAAAGCGATGTTCATCGCGCGACCGATTATGACGGAAGCGCGGCCTGCCCGGAGTTCCTCGCCTCCTGATCTCCACATGGGCCACCGGGCCGGAGTACATTTCCGTTTCAGTTTGGCCCCGCCCGGACCCATGATCCGAATTATCGCCTGTCTCGCTTTCATTGCACTCGGCGCCCATGCGCAAGCGCCGCGGGATGCAGACGGCTTCCGGAACAACTATCCGCACCCGGAAAAGCAGAGCTTCTGGGCGTGGAAGTGGGAACAGGTGAAGGAAGGCGTTCCCAAGCCGCCGCCGGGAGGCTGGAATTTGCCGGCGATGAAAGCGGATCCTGCGGCGCTGCGCGCGCCAGCCAACAATCCTTCGATGACGTGGATCGGCCACGCCTCGGTGCTGGTGCACCTGGCGGGGAAGAATGTGCTCTCGACCCGATCTTCTCGGAGCACGCCTCGCCGGTTCCGTCGCCGGGCCGCGGCGAACGTGCCGCTGCCGATCGACGTGCCGGAGCTGCCAAGCATCGACGTGGTGATGATCTCGCACAACCACTACGACCACCTCGACCTCGACTCGGTGCAGCGGCTGGCAGCGATGCCGGGCGGCGGCCCGCCGCTGTTCTCGTGCCGCTGGGGCTGAAGGCGTGGTTCAGCGAGAACGGCATCCCAGGTCGAGGAACTCGACTGGTGGCAGTCCGCACACGACGGCGCGCTGAAGTCACGCTGTGCCGCTGCAGCACTGGAGCAAGCGCACGATCACGGATGCCAAACCAGTCGCTGTGGGGCGGCTGGGTCGTCGAAGGCGAGGGGCTGCGCCTATCATTCGGGCGACACCGGCTACTCGAAGGACTTCCGGACATCGGCCGGCGGCTGGGGCCGTTCGACATGGCCTTCATCCCCATCGGGGCCTACGAGCCGCGCTGGTTCATGAAGGTGATGCACGTGGATGTGCCGGAAGCCGTGCAGATCCGCGAAGACCTGCGCGCCGCGCGCGCCATCGGCATCCACTGGGGGACGTTCGAAGCGCTGACCGACGAGCCGATGGACGAGCCGCCGCAATGGCTGGCGAAATTGCGCGCCGAGAAGGGCCTTGCGGCCGAACAGTTCGACGTGATGAAGATCGGCGAGACGCGCCCTCTTCGCTAGCGTCCGGGCGTTCCGGCGCTGGTTCAAACTTCCGGAATCTACCGCGATCGAACCAGCGGCGGCGTGCCGAAGAATTCCCGCATCATGAATTCCTCCAGCCCGGCGCTGTCCTCGACGCGCGCCGAGAGCAATACCACGCGGCCGAGGCGCTGCGACTCCCAGTTGAAGTCGCCGGTGTAATGCGCGCGGATCAGCTGGATCATTCGCCGGATCGTGGCGAGCTGGATGTCGCCCTGCGGAGGGGCTTCGACCTCGATCACCTCGCGCCATTTCTTCTTCGCCTCCGCCTTCCAGCCGTTGAAGGCAAAGGTGGAACTGCGGTGCCCCATGCTCAGGATCTGGAACACCCCGCCCGTGCCTTCGAAACCGGGAGCGATCGTCTGCAGGTTCCGGTTGAGCGCGGCAGTGGACGCCTCGGCAGGGGAGCGTTCGCGATAACGCTCGCGGGATTCGGCGTTCTCGCGCGCGATCGCCGCTTCGCGGCCTGCCGGCGTTCGCGCGCGGCGTTGACCGCCGCCATCATGTCGACCGGCGGCGTGGGCCTCGGTTCGGGCTGCGCGGCGGGCGGCGCCGGAACTGGCGGTGGCCCGGGCATCGTGACCGTGCGCTTGGTGCGCGGTTCGGGCGTGGGAACCGGCGACGGTTCGGGCGGCTTGATTGGCAGCACCTCCGCCTGGGCCTGTTTCGGCGGGGCGATGCGCACGGTGAGCGGGGTTTCCGTCGGCTGCCCGGGCAGGTTGAATCCCCGTCGGCTGCGGCATGGGGATGAACAGCACCCCGATGTGCACGAGGATCGACAGGATCGCCGCGACCGTGATGCCGCGCCGCAGGCGAATCCTCAGGTCGATGAAGACGGGGTCAGAGTGTATTTTGCGAATTGCCCACGCTCACCCGGTTTTCGGCGAATTGTGCTCTTGGGCCCCGAAGCCGGGCCCTATTCGACAGTGACCGACTTCGCCAGGTTGCGCGGCTTGTCGACGTCGGTGCCGCGCTTCAGGGCCGTGTGGTAGGCCAGCAGCTGCACCGGGATCGCATGCACGATCGGCGACAGCAGGCCGACATGGCGCGGCGTGCGGATCACGTGCACGCCCTCGCTCTTCGCCGAAGTGGCTGTCGGCGTCGGCGAACACGAACAGCTCGCCGCCGCGCGCGCGCACTTCCTGCATGTTCGACTTCACCTTCTCCAGCAGGGTGTCGTTCGGCGCGATCACCACCACCGGCATGTCGGCGTCCACCAGCGCCAGCGGGCCGTGCTTGAGTTCGCCGGCCGGATAGGCCTCGGCGTGGATGTAGGAGATTTCCTTGAGCTTGAGCGCGCCTTCCAGCGCGATCGGGTAATGCAGGCCGCGGCCGAGGAACAGCGCGTGATCCTTGGGCGCGAACGGTCCGCCCAGCTGTGATCTGCGGCTCGAGGTTGAGCGCGTGCTGCACGCTGCCGGGCAGGTGGCGCAGGGGCTCGAGGCATCGTGCCTCGCGCTCGGCGTCGAGGCGGCCGCTGCGCCTTGGCAATCGCCAGCGTCAGCGTGAACAGCGCGACCAGCTGCGTGGTGAAGGCCTTGGTCGAGGCGACGCCGATCTCGGCGCCGGCGCGGGTGTAGAACACCATCGCGAGGCGCGCGGGATGGCGCTTTCCGGCACGTTGCAGATCGACAGCGTGTTGGCGTGGCCGAGCTACTTGGCGTGCTTCAGCGCTTCCATGTGTCGAGCGTTTCGCCGGACTGCGAGATGGTGACGATCAGCTGCTTCGGGTTCGCGATCGGTGTCGCGGTAGCGGTACTCGCTGGCGATCTCGACGTTGCAGGGCAGCGGCGATGCGACTCGATCCAGTAGCGCGCGATCAGGCCGGCGTAGTAGCTGGTGCCGCAGGCGAGGATCTGCACGCCGTCGACCTCGCGCAAAGGCTGCGTCGGCGCCGGCGCCGAACAGCGCGGCGCGAAGCCGTTCGCCGATCACCGCCTCGAGCGTGTCGGCGATCGCGCGCGGCTGCTCGTGGATTTCCTTCTGCATGAAGTGGCTGTACGGGCCCAGCTCGAGCGAGCGCGAGCGACACGTCGCGAACGTGCACTTCGCGCTCGACGCGTTGCCCGTCGGCGATCGAAGACTCGACGCCGTCGCGGTGCACGTCGGCGACGTCGCCTTCCTCGAGGTAGATCACGCGGCGCGTCTCGGCGACGATCGCCGAGACATCGGAGGCGATGAAGTTCTCGCCCTCGCCCAGGCCGATCAGCAGCGGGCAGCCCATGCGCGCGCACGATCAGCGGCTCCGGCTCGACGCTGCGCGATGACGCGCGATGGCATAGGCGCCGTGCAGCTCGCGCACGGCCGTCTGCGTGGCGTCGAGCAGGTCCTCGCTGGCGTGTAGTAGTGGTGGACAGGTGCGCGATGACTTCGGTGTCGGTCTGCGGACTCGAACACGTAGCCCAGCGCCTTCAGGCGCGCGCGCTGCTCCTCGTGGTTCTCGATGATGCCGTTGTGCACCAGCGCGATCTCGCCGTCGGAGACGTGCGGGTGCGCGTTGGGCTCGGTCACGCCGCCGTGCGTGGCCCAGCGCGTGTGGCCGATGCCGAGGATGCCGGCAGGCTTTCCGCCAGCGCGGCGCTTCTCCATCTCGGCGACGCGGCCGATCGCGGCGCACGCCGCTGGATGCCGCCGTCTCAGCACCGCGAAGCCGGCGGAGTCATAGCCGCGGTATTCGAGGCGCTTCAGGCCATCGACCAGCAAGGGCACGACATTGCGTTGGCGATGGCGCCGACGATTCCGCACATAAGTCCGCCATTATCTCATGGCGAACTGGAAACGAACGGCGCGCGGGCGCGCGGTCCCGCCGGAACCTCGTGACAAGAGCGAGCGCTCGGCTCTGCCACCCGGCCCGGGCCGCGGCGTATGTTAATGCTCCAATGACCCCGGTGCTACACTCACTGCAACCCCAGACGAGGCAACACCCTCGCACCATGTCCAACGACGCCCCGAGCACGGGCCAGCTTTCCGGCATCAGCGACGCCTTCTGCCGCGAACTCGCTTCGCTGGCCGTGTGCGCAGCTACCCCAAGAACACCGTCGTCATCACCGAGGGCGATTCCAGCGACTCGATCTTCGTGATCCTCACGGGGAAGATCAAGGTGTACGTCTCGGATGCCGAAGGGCGCGAGATGATCCTCGACACCCACACCACAAACGAATATGTCGGAGAAATGGCGTTCGACGGCAAGCCGCGGTCGGCCTCGGTGATGACGCTTGAGCCGACCGCGTTTTCGGTCGTGTCCCGCGAAGGGCTGCTGGACGCGATCAAGAAAAGCCCGGACTTCGCCCTGCAGCTGATCGCCAAGCTGATCGACCGTGCCCGGCTCGCCACCGACAACGTCAAGCACCTTGCCTTGCTGGACGTCTATGGCCGCGTCGCCAGGCTGCTCCTCAACATGGCCGAGGAAAAGGACGGCAAGCTGGTCATCCCGGAAAAACTCACCCAGCAGGACATCGCCGAGCGGGTCGGGGCGTCGCGCGACATGGTGAGCCGCATCGTCCGCGACCTTACCGCCGGCGGCTACATCACCGTGGACCACAAGCAGATCACCATCAACAAGAAGCCCCCGGCGCGCTGGTAGTACGCAATATTGCGCACCCGGAGCGCGCAATGCGCCCCGGCGAAACAATCCCCGCCTCCCCCAAGCTGTCTCCGTGCGGCGCATTCCTGCGCCCCGGAACCTGAGGAGGTGCGCGATGTTCGAGTCCCAACGCCCCGTTCACCGGCAGATCGAGGATGTCGATCCGGGCTGGCTCAAGGCCGAAGTCACCGCAATGGCGCGCAGCGCGCTGATCGCAGTCGGGCTGTCGCTCACGATCGGGCTCTCGGCAAGCGAATACCTGAATCGCGCGAAGTCGCAGGACACCACGAAGATCGTGGTCGCGCCCGAGCAGCCGCCCGCTCGGGCGAGCTACTTCTTGCCCGGACGCGCCCAGCCGCTGCGAAAAACCTGCTTCTTCTCGGTAAGCGCAAGCCCCCCCGGCGGCACATCCTTGGTGATCGTGGCGCCGGCGGCAATCGTCGCGCCCTTGCCCACCGTCACCGGCGCGACCAGCTGCACGTCGGAGCCGATATGCACGTCGTCCTCGATGACTGTGCGGTGCTTCGCCGCGCCGTCGTAGTTGCAGGTGATGGTGCCCGCGCCGATGTTCACGTCGCGGCCGACGCTGGCGTCGCCGACATAGGCCAGGTGGTTGGCCTTGCTGCCTTCGCCGAAGCTGCTCGCCTTCACCTCGACGAAATTGCCGATGTGCACGCCGTCCGCAAGGACAGTCCCGGGCCGCAGCCGCGCATAGGGCCCGATGCGGGCGTTTGCCCCGACAGTGGCGCCATCGACCATGGTGAACGGCAGGATGGCAGTGCCGGCGCCGATGGTCGCATCCTTGATGATGCAATTGGCGCCCACCGTGACATTGTCGCCCAGCAAGACCGCGCCTTCGAAAATGCAGTTCGCGTCGATTGCCACTTCACGTCCGCAGGCGAGCTTGCCGCGGATGTCGATGCGCGCAGGATCGGCGAGGGTGACGCCCGCGTCGAGCAGCTCTCTGGCCTGGTTCATCTGGTGCCTCCGTTCGAGTGCGGCGAGATCGGCCTTGCTGTTCACGCCCCGGCATTCGTGCTCGAGCCGTGGCGCGCGCGTGGCAATCGTCACGCCGTCGGCCACCGCCATCGCGATGATGTCCGTCAGGTAATACTCGCCTTGCGTGTTCCGGTTGTCCAGCCGCGCGAGCCATTGCGCCAGCCGCGCGACGGGGGCGGCGAGTATTCCGGTGTTGGTCTCGCCGATCGCGCGCTCGGCCGGCGTCGCGTCGCGCTCTTCCACGATGCCGGTGACTTCGCCTTGCGGGTTGCGCACGATGCGGCCATAGCCGGCCGGCTCTTCCATCTCCTGCGTGAGCAGCGCCACCGTGCCGTCGCCCGAGACGGAGAGCAGGCCGGCAAGCGTCTCGCGCGAAATCAGCGGTACGTCGCCATAAAGCACCAGTGCGATGCCGGAAGGGGGAAGGTGCGGCAGGGCCTGCAGGACCGCGTGCCCGGTACCGAGCTGCTCGCGCTGCTCCGCCCAATGCAGCGCCACGCCCGGAAAGGCCGCGCGAACGGCCTCGGCGCCATGGCCGACGACGACGACGATGCGCGATGCATCGAGTTGCCGGGCGGTGGCAAGGACGTGGGCAAGCATGGGGCGGCCCGCGATCGGGTGCATGACCTTGGGCAGCGCCGAATGCATGCGCTTGCCCTGCCCGGCGGCAAGAACCACAACGCTAAGGGCCGGGGATGTCACGAAAGATCGGGGGGATGCAACGGGGGAAAGAAAAACGGGCGGGCTGAAATCCCCGCCCTGAATGTTGTTGCGCCTCTCAAAGCTGCAAGGAGTTTCCTGACTTGCACTGCGGCTTGACCGGGAGAACTCGCGCCCTTGCGGACGGCATCCGATCCGATCCAACCTGCCCACAGTCTATCATAGTGCACGGGTGTTGTTACACCTGGCCGGGCGAGACGGGAACGCGGCCGAGGCAAGCTATAATTCGCGGCCCAGCAGCAGAGGCGTTGCAGTGAAGGATCCCATGGCAGGACACCCGCATTCCCCCCGAGGCGCGAACAGCGATGAAGGTGCTTCCCACGCCAGGAGGCAACGCGCGGCCGTTCCGCCAGCGGAAGCGGATCTACGCACTGCACTTCGACATCGTCCATGGCTGCCAATTGCGCTGCGTGGGATGCGCGAACTCGATGCTCGAGCGGAAGATCAAGCGCATCTCGGTCGAGGACTTCTCGCGCTGCCTCGGCAACATCGACGTCGAGCACATCCACACGCTGCGCCTGTACAACTACGGCGAGCCGCTCCTGCACAAGCAGCTTTCCTCGATCGTCGCCGAGATCGCGAAACAGCGCTTCAAGGTTTCCCTGGTCGAGATCAGCACCAATGCGCAGTGGGTCGACTGGCACGAGCTCGAGGAGACGATGAAGCTCGAAGTCGTCGACAAGCTCTATGTCAGTTGCGATGGCGACGGCACCCCGGCGGACTACGAGCGGCTGAGACCTCCTTCCACCTGGGGAAAACTGGTCGAGTTTCTCGAAAAGGCACGCGAGCTGCGTGACCGCTGGGCGCCATCGATGGAATTGTGCACGCGCACCATCATCAGGACGCGCGAGGATGGCCGGCGCTGGGAGGAGTTCCTGCGCCCGCGCGGCTGGATGCCGGAGTTCCGCCGATGGATGCCCCTGCCCGAGGCGAAGGAAAACCTCACCGGGCGCGCGGTGATGGTGCCGCGCGGCTCCTGCGTATTCCTGGCCGATGCGGGCGAGTTCGTCGATCACCCCTGGTACGGCGAGATAAACCTGCTCTATGTGGATGCCGACGGCACGGTGGTGCCCTGCTGCATGCATCCCAAGGCGGGGACGCTCGGCAACCTGAAGAAGCAGAAGTTCAGCGAGGTCCTCAACGGCAAGGCGCGCCAGGCGTTCAAGGACGAGATGGACGCAGGACGCGCCAGGATGTCGGTATGCGGATCGTGCGACGTCGGCCCCGCCGGAAAGGAAGGGCCCTCCTACTGGAGCGCGCTCACCTACTGGAGCGCGAACAAGAGCGAGTTGCCGGAGAAGTGAGGAAGGGCGGCATCGGCCGCCCTTGCGGCAACGGACGGCTGTCGAATCCGGTGGTTTCTCAGGGGCCCGCGATTGCGCGCTGCATGATGGCCCCGGCGGAAACCAGCATCCCGAAGGCAAGCTCGAGCTTGACGGTGCGCATGAGGATGTCGTTGAAGGCGAGTCCGCCGCCACAGCGCGAGAAGTCGCGCTGCAGGCGAAAAGCGGCTGGCAGCAAGACCAGCGGCGCGGCCAGCCAGGGCCCCGTTTCAATCGCGACCAGCGCCGGGACCAACAGGAAGGGAAGCCAAAGCAGCAAGGTAAAAAGCCGCGCGGATGCGGCCGGGCCGAAGCGTGCGGCAAACGTCTCCCGGCCCGTAAGCGCATCGTGCTCCGCGTCGCGATGATTGTTGACGGCGAGCACTGCCGCCGCGTGCATGCCGATTGCCGCGGCGGCAAGCCAGACTGCGACGCCACCGGCCCCCGCGTGCAGGAAATAGGTGCCCAGCACCGCAACCAGCCCGAAAAAGACGAAGACGGTGAGTTCGCCGAGCGGTGTATACGCAATGGGCTTCGGCCCGCCCATGTAAGCCAGCGCAGCCAGCAAGGACGATAACCCGATCGCCAGCACCGCGACACCGCTGCGCAGTATCAAAGGCAACCCGATCAGGACGGACGCAGCGACCACAGAGACGATGGCACGCTTCACCTCGGCGTGCTTGAGCAGGCCCTGCGCCGTGGCGCGGGGAAGGCCGACGCGCTGCCCGGTCTCCAGGCCCCGGGCGGTATAGCCGACGTCGTTCTGGAGGTTCGTCACGACCTGCATCAGTATCGAGGCGACGAGGGCAAGCGCGGCAACCCAGGGCACGATGTCGGCACCATGCAACCAGGCGAGGCTGGTGCCCGCAACCACCGGGACCGCGGCGATCCAGAGCGTGCGCGGACGAACGGCAACCGCCCAGGCGCGGAGCGATCCGGGCGCGATGTCGGTGCGGTGTGCGGCGGTGGACGTCATTTTCCCAAGCGGAATATATCAGGGTCGCGAACCGGGCCAAAAAAAGGGCGGCCAAGGCCGCCCGTCGTTTACGCGCGATCCGTCGTCCGGTCAGTAACGCGACTTGAGCTTGCGCAGCGCCTGCAGCTGCGCCACCAGCGTGGCGAGTTCCGCTTCCGCCGTGGCCACTTCCTCGTCGGACATCTTCTTCGAGATCAGCTCCTCGGCCGCGCGCTTGGCTTCAATGATCGCCGCCTCGTCGAGGTCGGCGGCGCGCACCGCGGTATCGGCGAGTACCGTCACCCTGTCGGGCTGCACTTCGAGGAAACCGCCTTGCACGAACACCGGCACCTCTTCGGCCTGGCCCGGCACCTTGATGCGCACGACGCCGGCCTTGATCTGCGTGAGCAAGGGAGTGTGGCGCGGATAGACGCCAAGCTCGCCGGCAATGCCGGGAAGCACCACGAATTCCGCCTCGCCCTCGTAGATATGCTCGTCGAGACTGACGACGTCGACGTGAATGGTATGGGCCACGATGGTTGCTCCGTCAGCTTGCTCGACTACTGGAGATGCTTGGCCTTCTCGAAGGCCTCCTCGATGACGCCGACCATGTAAAACGCCTGCTCGGGCAACTCGTCGCACTCGCCGTCGACGATCATCTTGAATCCCTTGATCGTGTCCTTGAGCGAGACATACACGCCCTTCGGCCGGTGAAGGCCTCGGCAACGGTGAACGGCTGCGACAGGAAGCGCTGGATCTTGCGCGCGCGGGATACCGCGAGCTTGTCCTCGGGCGAGAGCTCGTCCATGCCGAGGATGGCGATGATGTCGCGCAGTTCCTTGTACTTCTGCAGCGTCTGCTGCACGCGGCGCGTCGTCGTGTAGTGCTCCTCGCCGATCACGTGCGGGTCGATCTGGCGCGAGGTCGAGTCGAGCGGGTCCACCGCCGGATAGATGCCGAGCGACGCGATGTCGCGCGAAAGGACGACGGTTGCATCAAGGTGGCCGAAGGTCGTTGCCGGCGACGGGTCGGTCAAGTCGTCCGCGGGCACGTACACCGCCTGGATCGAGGTGATCGAGCCGGTCTTGGTGGAGGTGATGCGCTCCTGCAGGCGGCCCATTTCCTCGGCGAGCGTCGGCTGGTAGCCCACCGCGGACGGCATGCGGCCCAGCAGTGCGGACACTTCGGTGCCGGCGAGCGTGAAGCGGTAGATGTTGTCGATAAAGAGCAGCACGTCGCGGCCTTCGTCGCGGAAGGCCTCCGCCATGGTGAGTCCGGTCAGCGCCACGCGCAGGCGGTTGCCGGGCGGCTCGTTCATCTGGCCGTACACGAGGGCGACCTTGTCGAGAACGCCGGAATCCTTCATCTCGTGGTAGAAGTCGTTGCCTTCCCGGGTACGCTCGCCCACGCCGGCGAACACCGAGTAGCCTCCGTACGCCTTCGCGATGTTGTTGATCAGTTCCATCATGTTCACGGTCTTGCCCACGCCGGCGCCGCCGAAGAGCCCCACCTTGCCGCCCTTGGCGAACGGGCACACCAGGTCCATCACCTTGATCCCGGTCTCGAGCAGTTCCTGGCTGGGAGCGAGCTCCTCGAAGGTCGGCGCCACGCGGTGGATCGGCATCGACGCGATCGGCGCCGATGGGGCCGGCTTCGTCGATCGGCGTGCCGAGGACGTCCACGATGCGGCCGAGCGTCTTGGCGCCTACCGGCACCTTGATCGGCGCTTCGGTGTTGGTCACGGTCATGCCCCGGCGCAGCCCGTCGGAGGAGCCGAGGCAGATGGTGCGCACGACGCCGTCGCCGAGCTGCTGCTGCACTTCCAGCGTGAGGGCGGTGCCTTCCATCTTGAGCGCGTCGTAAACATTGGGCAGCTGGTCGCGCGGGAATTCGACGTCGATCACCGCGCCGATGCACTGAACAATGGTTCCTTGGTTCATGGTCGTGTCCTGGACATGTATTGGGGTTTCTCGGGCGAAAATCCGTCGCCGCGTCAGACCGCGGCCGCCCCCGCGACGATCTCCGAGAGTTCCTTGGTGATCGCGGCCTGGCGCGTCTTGTTGTAATGAGCTGCAGCTCGTCGATGATGGTGCCGGCGTTGTCGGTGGCCGCCTTCATGGCCACCATGCGCGCCGATTGCTCGCTCGCCATGCTCTCGTTGACCGCCTGGAAGATGATCGCCTCGATGTAGCGGATCAACAGGCCGCGCAGCACTTCCTTCGGGTCCGGCTCGTAAATGTAGTCCCACGACGCCTGCGTATCGCGGAAATCCTTGCTCCTTCACGAGCGGCAGCACCTGCGAGGAAGAACGGCGTCTGCTTCATCGTGTTCACGAACTGGGTCGTGATCACGTAGAGGCGGTCGATCTTGCCGTCGCGGTAATCCTGCAATTGCACCTGTATCGGCGCCCTTACCATCTCCAGCCTCGGCCGGTCGCCCAGCTGAACTGCCGAGGACACGATCTTCACGCCGAGGCGCTGCATGAACGACTGCCCCTTGCCGCCCAGGGTGGTCACCTGGACGCCCTTGCCTTCGGCCGTCCACTGCTTGATGTGCGAAAGCGCGAGGCGCAGCACGTTGGAGTTAAGGCCGCCGCACAGGCCCTTGTCGGAGGTGACGACGACGAGGCCGACGTTCTTCACCTCGGTGCGCTCCTCGAGGAACGGATTGCGCACCTCGGAGTTGGCGTGCGCGAGGTGCCCGGCGATCTGCCAGATCTTCTGCACGTATGGCCGCGTCTGGCGCATGCGGTCCTGCGCCTTCTTCATCTTCGAGGCCGCGACCATCTGCATTGCCTTGGTGATCTTGCGCGTGCTTTGCACGCTCTTGATCTTGGTCCGAATTTCTTTTGAGCCAGCCATCTTTCAGATCCCTGTTATGCCTTCTGCCCGCTCGTGTTGAGCGGCGCGAAGCGTCCGCTCCAACACGGTTTCCGCTATGCGCGGTTCAGTAAGTTCCGTTGGACTTGAAGTCCTTGATCGCCTCTGTCAGCTTGGCTTCGTCTTCCTTCGTGAGCTCTTTCGTGTCCTCGATGCGCTTGACCAGGTCGGCGTACTTCGACTGCATGTAGGCGCGCATCGCGCGCTCCGCATCGAGCGCCCTGGCGGTATCGATGTCGTCGAAATGCCCGTCGTTGACGGCGAACAGGATCAGCGCGATTTCCCAGACCTGCAGCGGTTGGTATTGCGGCTGCTTCATGAGTTCCGTGACCAGCTTGCCGCGATCAAGCTGCTTGCGCGTCGCATCGTCCAGGTCGGAGGCGAATTGGGAGAAAGCCGCGAGTTCGCGGTACTGCGCAAGCGCGAGGCGCACGCCGCCACCGAGCTTCTTGATGACCTTCGTCTGCGCGGAGCCGCCCACGCGCGACACCGAAACGCCCGCGTTGATAGCAGGGCGGATGCCCGAGTTGAAGAGGTCGCTCTCCAGGAAGATCTGGCCGTCGGTGATCGAGATCACGTTGGTGGGCACGAACGCGGTCACGTCGCCGGCTTGCGTCTCGATGACCGGGCAGCGCCGTGAGGGAACCGGTCTTGCCTTTCACCGCGCCCTTCGTGAACCGCTCCACCCATTCCTCGTTCACGCGCGCGGCCCGCTCGAGCAGGCGCGAGTGCAGGTAGAACACGTCGCCGGGGTAGGCTTCGCGGCCCGGCGGGCGGCGCAGCAGCAACGACACCTGGCGGTAGGCCCAAGCCTGCTTGGTCAGGTCGTCATAAATGATCAGCGCGTCCTGGCCGCGGTCGCGGAAGTATTCGCCCATGGTGCAGCCCGAGTAGGGCGCGATGTACTGCAGCGCGGCGGATTCCGAGGCGGTCGCGGCGACGACGATGGTGTAGTCCATCGCGCCGTATTCCTCGAGCTTGCGGATCACGTTCTTGATCGAGGAGGCCTTCTGCCCGATCGCGACGTAGATGCAGATGAGGTCCTTGCCCTTCTGGTTGATGATCGTGTCGATCGCCACCGCGGTCTTGCCGGTCTGGCGGTCGCCGATGATCAGTTCGCGCTGGCCGCGGCCGATCGGGACCATGGAGTCGATCGCCTTGAGGCCCGTCTGCACCGGCTGCGAGACGCTCTTCCTCCAGATCACGCCCGGCGCGACCTTCTCGATCACGTCCGACATCTTGGCGTTGATCGGGCCCTTGCCGTCGATCGGGTGGCCGAGGGAGTTGACCACGCGGCCGATCAACTCGGGGCCGACGGGCACCTCAAGGATGCGTCCCGTGCACTTCACGGTGTCGCCTTCGGAGATGTGCTCGTAAGGGCCCGAGGATCACGCAGCCGACGGAGTCGCGCTCGAGGTTCAGCGCGAGGCCGAAGGTGTTGCCGGGGAACTCCAGCATCTCGCCCTGCATCGCGTCGTCCAGGCCGTGGATGCGGCAGATGCCGTCGGTCACAGAGATCACCGTGCCCTCGGTGCGCTTTTCGGCGGCAACGTTGAGGCTCTGGATCTTCGATTTGATCAGTTCGCTGATTTCGGAAGGATTGATCTGCATTGCTTTGCTCCTGGAGCGTCAGCGGGTGAGCGCCGTGGCCAACTGGGCCAGGGCGTCGCGCACCGACGCGTGAATGACTTGGTCACCGACCTGCACGCGCGCGCCACCGAGCAAGCTCGGGGTCCACGCTCACTTCGGCTTCGACTTTCTTGCCGTACCGGCGCTCCAGCGAGCCGACGATCTCGGCCTCTGCGCGTCGCTCAGGGGCTGCGCGCTGGTGATGTGCGCGATCAGCACGCGCTCGTGGTCGTTCTTCAGCTTCTCGAACAGCTCGCTCACCGAGGGCAGCAGCACGGCGCGGCCGTTCTGCAGAAGCAGCGACACGAGCGACTTGGCGCCCTCGTCGAAGTGCTCGCCGGCCACGGCGAAGAACAGCGTCTTCTTCTGTGCGAGCGAGACCTTCGGGTTCGCGAGCGTCGATTGCATCAGCGGGTCGCGCGCGATCACGGTGGCGAGCTGCAGCATATCCGACCAGCGCGCGAGCGCGTTGGCCTCGACGGCGACCTTGAATGCCGCCTCGGCGTAAGGGCGGGCGACAGTGACGAGTTCGGCCATGGGCTTAGAGCTGCGCCTTCAGTTGCCCGAGCATGTCCGCATGCGCCTTGGCATCGACTTCGCGCTTGAGGATCTTCTCGGCGCCGGCAACGGCAAGCGTGGCGACCTGCTCGCGCAGCTTGGCCTTGGCCGACTGCACTTCCTGCTCGATCTGCGCCTGCGCGGCGGCGACCAGCCGGTCGCCTTCGGCCTTGGCGCTGGTCTTGGCGATTTCGATCACCTCGGTTCCGCGCTTCTCGCTCTGCGAAAGGATTTCCTGGGCGCGCGACACGGGCTTCCTGGATCATCGCTTCGGTCTGCTTTTCTGCCTCGGCGAGCGAAGCGCGGCCGCGCTCGGCTTCCGCGAGCCCGTCGGCAATGTTCTTCTGCCGCTCGTCGATCGCCTTCATCAGCGGCGGCCAGATGAACTTGGTGCATAACCAGATGAAGATGCCGAACGCCAGCGCTTGACCGATTAGGGTGAAGTTGAGGTTCATTTCAGCAACCTTCCGGTAGGGCGTTTCGGGACACTATTTCGGGATCACGCCGAGCAGCGGGTTGGCGAACGCGAACAGCATCGCGAGGCCGACGCCGATGATGAAGGACGCGTCGATCAGGCCGAGCAGCAGGAAGACCTTCGCCTGCAGTTGCGGCATCAGTTCAGGCTGACGCGCGGCGCCCTCCAGGAAGCGGCTGGCCATGATGCCCACGCCGATGCAGGCGCCCAGCGCGCCCAGACCGATCATGAGGCCGATGCCGATCGCGGTGTATGCCTGAATCAATGCCAAGCAGTTGAAGCTTGTCCATCGTTCTTCCTTTCTGTGCTTGTGGTATCAACGTGTGAAATGCGGGTGAATCCTGGATCAGTGGCTTTCGTGCGCCATCGAGAGGTAGACGATGGTGAGCATCATGAAAATGTAGGCCTGCAGCACGACGATCAGGATGTGGAAGATCGCCCACGCCGCGCCCAGCGGTACGGCAAGAAGCGTCCAGCCAAGGCCGGCCGCCGCGAGAAGGCCAATCAGCATGAAGATGACTTCGCCCGCGTACATGTTCCCGTACAGCCGCAGCGAATGCGACAGGGGCTTGGAGATGTACTCGACGCAATTGAAGAGGAAATTGAAGAGCCACAGCAGCGGGTTGGCTCCGAACGGCGTGCAAAAGAGCTCGTGAATGAAGCCGCCGAGGCCCTTCACTTTGACGGTGTAGAAGATCATCAGTACCCACACCGACAGCGCCAGCGCAAACGTGGTGTTCACATCCGCAGTGGGCACGCTTCGCCAGGTGTGCAGGTGCAGGACGTGCTCGTAGATCCACGCCATGATGTCGATGGGCAGAAAGTCCATCGCGTTCATCAGCAGCACCCATACGAACACCGTGAGCGCCAATGGCGCGATGAACCCTGTGTCGCCGTGGTGGATGCCGCGCACCTCCCGGTGCACGAATTCGACGGCAAGTTCGACGAAGGCCTGCAGCTTGCCCGGTACTCCGGAAGTGGCCTTGCGTGCCACCAGCCAAAACACGCCGAGCGCGAAGATGCCCAGGATGGCCGAGGTAACAATGGTGTCCACGTGCACCGTCCAGAAGCTGCTTTCGCCGAACGCCTTGGCGAGGTGAGTCAGGTGGTGGCCGATATAGGAGGTCGGCGTGAGCTCTTCAGCTGCCATCGCAATCCCTTGCAGATCAGTCGTCGCGCACGGCAAAGGCCGCTGCGAACGCGAACACCGTGATGATGAAGGCGAACATGAAGCCCGGCACCACCAAGTCCTTGTACAGCGAAAACACCAGCCAAAGTTGCAGGACAATCAGGAGGACCTTCACGCCCTCCGCCCGGATCATCGTTCGAAGCGCATCCCCCGCTGCCGCTGCCCTGCTCCGCGACACCATCCAGCCGTAGGCAAACCCGGCCGTGAAATTGACCAACCCCCCGAGCAGCACCGACACCGCGCCGTGCAATCCCCAGAGCAGGCCCGCCACCAGCGCGAACCCGACCGTGACGTAAACCTGCCATTTGAGGACGCTGCGAAGTGGCCGGTCCAAGTCATTCCAGAACACTTGCGCCCCCCGAGGAGCAAACCGTCGAATTATACCGACCGCCCCAACGGAGCGTCAAAGAAATCTTGCACTGCAGCGAGGGCATTTCTCGCGTTCATTTGCGCCCGGTCAATCGCTGCACCAGGCCCTGGAGCTGGTCGAGGCTCGCATAGGAAATCGTGAGCGAACCCTTGCCGCCCTTGCGCGCCTTGAGGCTCACGGGCGCCCCCAGCGCGGCGGAGAGATCGTCGACAAGGCGGCGGGTGTCGGCGTCGACGCGGCCGGCTGCCTTGCGCTTGCGGCCCTCCGGTGCCTGCGCCTCCTGGGCGAGCCGCTCCGCGTCCCGCACCGACAAGCCGCCGGCAGCAATCCGTTCGGCGAGCTCCACCTGCCGCGACTTCGAAAGCGCAAGGAGCGCGCGCGCATGGCCCATGTCGAGGCGGCCATCGAGCACCATTTCCTGCACGGCATTGGCGAGTTCGAGCAGCCGCATCAGATTGGTGACTGCGCTGCGCGATCGGCCGATCGCGCGCGCGGCGTCCTCGTGCGTCAGCTTGAACTCGTCCACCAACCGCTTCACGCCCCGCGCCTCTTCTATCGCGTTCAGGTCCTCGCGCTGGATGTTCTCGATGAGCCCGATGCCGAGCGCCGCATCGTCGGTCACTTCGCGCACCACTGCCGGGATCGTCGCCAGTCCCGCCAGTTGCGCCGCTTTCCAGCGCCGCTCGCCGGCCAGGATCTCGTAGGTTCCGGAGGCCAGCGGCCTCACCAGGATTGGCTGGACGATCCCGCGCGACCTGATCGATTCGGCGAGCTCCTCGAGCGCGCCCTTGTCCATGCGCGTTCGCGGCTGGTACCTGCCCGCCTTGAGGGAGGAGACGGGAATCTGCGCGAGCTCGTCCGTCGAAGCGCCCCTGCCCTGCCCGCCGCCGAGCAGCGCGTCCAACCCGCGGCCGAGGCCCTTGTGCTTGATCATGTCCGGTTCCTGTTCGGTTGGCCGCACTCAGGCGGCGGTTTCCGCGATCTTCACGCCTGCGCGGCCAAGCAGCTCGCGCGCGAACGCGAGGTGCGCCACTGCGCCCTTCGAAACCGGGTCGTAGAGGATGACGGGCTTGCCGAAGGAAGGCGCCTCGGCAATGCGCACATTGCGCGGGATCACCGTGTCGAAGACCTTTGCGCCGTAGTGCTTCTTCAGTTCGTCGGAAACCTGCAGCGTTAGCGTGCTGCGCGGATCGTACATGGTGCGCACCAGCGCCTCGATCTCGATGCCGGGGTTGAGGTTCGCCTTGACCTTGCGCAGCGTGCCGACGAGGTCGGAAAGCCCCTCCAGCGCGTAGTACTCGCATTGCATCGGGATGATCACGGCGTTGGCGGCGGTGAAGCCGTTGACGGTGAGCAGGTTCAGCGCGGGCGGGCAGTCGATCACGACGTAATCGTAGTCGGCTGCCACCGGCAGGAGCGCTTCGCGCAAGCGGAACTCGCGCCGCTCCAGCCCGATCAGCTCGACCTCGGCGCCGGCAAGCTCGCGGTTCGCGCCGACTACGTCATAGCCGCTCTCGCAGGTCACGCGCGCCTCGGCGATCGAGTATTCGTCGAGCAGCACGCCGTAGAGCGTCTTGTCGATGCCGGACTTGTCGATGCCGCTGCCGGTCGTGGCGTTGCCTTGCGGGTCGAGGTCGACAAGAAGGACCCTCTGCCCGTAGTGCGCAAGGCTCGCGGAAAGATTGACCGCGATCGATGTCTTGCCCACGCCGCCCTTCTGGTTCGCGATGACGAAGACCTTGGCCATTCACGCCGCCTTGAGCAGGACGAGGTGGCGCTTGGCGTCGAGCGTCGGCACCTCGAGCTCGATGACGGTCTCGACGCGGTGGCTGGCGGGAAGCCGCTCGATCTCATCGAAGGGGTGCACGCCCTTCATCGCGAGCAAGTTGCCGCCGGGCGAGACCAGGTGCGCCGACTGGGCGACGAACTCGGCAAGCTCGGAGAACGCACGCGATACCACCACGTCGAAGGTGCGTTCCGGCCGCCACCGCTCCACGCGCTCGCACACGACGCTGGCATTGGCGAGCCCGAGTTCCGCTCTTGCCTGTTCGAGGAATGCCGCTTTCTTGTGGCTGGAATCGAGCAGCGTGACGGCAAGGTCGGGGCGCGCAATCGCAAGCGGAATCCCGGGCAGCCCCGCTCCCGAGCCTACGTCGAGCAGCGATCTTGCGTTCGCCACGTGCGGCAGCACCGAGAGGCTGTCGAGGAGATGCAGCACGACCATCTTCTCCGGCTCGCGTACGGCGGTGAGGTTGTGCACGCGGTTCCATTTCTCGATGAGGCGGAGGTAGGCCGAGAGCTTCTCCTTCGCCGCTTCCGGCAAGGCAAGGCGCATCGCAGAAAGGCCCAGGGAAAGCGAGCTCTCGATGCTCATGCGCGGGTCTGCGCCGGCGCGGAAACACTGGCGGCTTGCGTCCTGCGCTTCAGGTGCACCAGAAGCAGCGAGATCGTGGCCGGAGTGATCCCTTGCAGCCGCGACGCCTGCCCGATCGTCTCGGGGCGAATCTGGGCCAGCCTTTGTTGCGCTTCCCTGGACAGGCCCTTGACCCGGGCGTAATCGAAGTCGGCGGGGAGGGCAAGGCCTTCCTGCGCCAGTTGTCGGGCCACTTCGTCTTGCTGGCGCTCGATGTAGCCCGAGTACTTGGCGGCAATCTCGACCTGCTCGGCGACCGCGTGATCCGAGACTGCCTCGCCAACATTAGCCAAGCTCGTTAGTGAGCGATAACTTACTGATGGCCGGCGCAACAACTCGAATAGCGAGTACTCGCGTTCGATCGCCTGCCCGAAAACACGCGCTTGGTCCGAAGCATCGATCTTCCCGGGGTGCGCCCATGTGGACTTGAGGCGGGCGGTCTCGCGCTCGACCGCCTCGCGCTTGTCGTTGAATGCGGCCCAGCGAAGATCGCCAACCAAGCCGAGCTTGCGACCGGCTTCCGTCAGGCGCATGTCGGCGTTGTCCTCCCGCAACTGCAGGCGGTATTCGGCGCGGCTGGTGAACATGCGATAGGGTTCCGTGACGCCGCGCGTGACCAGGTCGTCCACGAGGACGCCGAGGTAAGCCTCATCGCGACGCGGGCACCATCCCGCCTCGCCGCGCGAAGCGAGGGCCGCGTTGATCCCCGCTAGCAATCCCTGGGCAGCCGCTTCCTCGTAGCCGGTCGTGCCGTTGATCTGGCCGGCAAAGAAGAGCCCTGAAATCGTCTTGGTCTCGAGCGTGGCCTTGAGCCCGCGCGGATCGAAATAGTCGTACTCGATCGCGTAGCCCGGGCGCAGGATGTGGGCGTTCTCCAGCCCGGGAATCGAGCGCACCAGTTCGTATTGCACGTCGAACGGCAGGCTGGTCGAGATGCCGTTCGGGTAGACCTCGTGGGTGGTCAAGCCTTCGGGCTCGAGGAAGATCTGGTGGCTCGCCTTGTCGGCAAAGCGATGGATCTTGTCCTCTATCGAGGGGCAGTAGCGCGGGCCGACGCCCTCGATCACCCCGGTGAACATCGGCGAGCGGTCGAGCCCGCCGCGGACGATTTCGTGGGTGCGTTCCGAGGTATGGGTAATCCAGCAGCTCACCTGCGGCGGGTGCATGCTGCGACTGCCGAGGAAGGAAAACACCGGTGAAGGCAGGTCGCCCGGCTGCTCCGTGGTCTTCGAGAAATCGATCGTGCGCCCATCCAGCCGTGGTGGCGTGCCGGTCTTGAGGCGCCCGACCGGCAACTTCAGTTCACGCAGCCTTGCCGCCAGCGAAAGCGATGGCGGATCCCCCGCGCGCCCGGCGCGATAGGTATTGAGGCCGACGTGGACCAGGCCGCCCAGGAACGTGCCCGCCGTCAGGACAACGGTCGCGGCATGGAACCTGAGGCCGATGGCGGTCACCGCGCCCGTGACGCGGTCGCCTTCGACGACCAGGTCATCCACCGCCTGCTGGAACAGCCACAGATTGGGCTGGCTTTCGAGCCGGCGCCGGATCGCAGCGCGATACAGGACGCGATCGGCCTGCGCCCGGGTGGCGCGCACCGCCGGCCCCTTGCTGGCGTTCAGGGTCCGGAACTGGATGCCGGCTTCGTCGGTGGCAATCGCCATCGCCCCGCCGAGGGCATCGACCTCGCGGACCAGGTGGCCCTTGCCGATGCCACCGATCGACGGATTGCAGGACATCTGCCCGAGTGTTTCGATGGCATGGGTCAGGAGCAGGGTCTTCGCGCCCGACCGGGCGGCCGCAAGCGCAGCCTCCGTCCCGGCATGGCCGCCGCCCACTACAATCACATCGAATCGATCCGGGAAATCCACGTGTCGCGCCCTTCAATCAGGACGCGAATTCTACGGGAAAAGGCCGTCCGAACCCAGACTTGTTCCACGTGAAACCGGGTCACGGGCGGTTCGCCTGCTCCAGCCAGTCGGTGGTCCGGGCGATCGCCTTTGCCCGCGCCTCGGGATTCGTGCCGACCGTGGCGCCCCATCCGGACTTGTTGCCTGAATTGCGCACGTCCGGCCGGACACGCACGCCAACGTCGATGCTATCGAAGCCGTGATGCGCTCCGGGGTAGACATCAATGGCAATCGGCGATCCTTCTCCCAAGGACGTGCGTGCCAGCGCCTCGCAGTGCCGCGCCGGCGTCCAGTCGTCCGCCCCCCCTGCCTGGATCAGAAGCGGCGCGGTCGGATTGAGCGCGGTGCGGGCAAAGGCGGAGCAACCGGGGTAAAAAGCGACCGCAGCGCGGAAACTCAGACCGTCGGACACCCTCCCCGGCGCTTCCGGCTTGACCGTGTTCAGGACCGTCGTGCCGCCATTCGACCAGCCCATCAGGTTGATGCGCCGGGGATCGACGTCCGGCTGGCCAGCCAGCCAGGCCAGGGCGGCATGGGCATCCCGGGGCCGGTCCGTGGCCTCCGAGATGCGGCGATCCTTCTGTGTGCAGATCTCCCGCTCGCCGCGCGGCCCGAAGCTGTCCAGCAGAAGCGTCACATAGCCTCGGTCGCGAAAATGCTCGGCCCAGAATTGGTACGAACGGGTGGGCTTGCCCGACTTGCCGTAAAGGCCGCTGCAGCCGTGCATCATGACCACCGCGGGAAATGGTCCCTTGCCTTCGGGCCGGTACAGGTATGCCTTCAGCTCGACACCCGGACCGGCGAAATGCACTTCGTCTCCTGCAGCGAGGGCGGCGCCGGACACCCCCAGAAGCATGCCGAGGCAAGCCCGGACAACTGGTTTCACGTGGAACATGACGGCGTCATTTGCCGATGCAGAAGCGGCCAAAGATCTCGCCGAGCAGCGCGTCCGCCGTGAATTCCCCAGTGATGCGCGCCAGGTCCTGCTGGGCCAATCTGAGATCTTCTGCAAATAATTCAAACACTTGCGTATTCTTGGCGGCGGAAACGAGGTGGTCATCCGCTGCCGCAAGCGCCTCAAGGTGTCTCGCACGGGCAAGAAAGAGCCCTTCCCCGTGCGGCTGCCAGCCCGCGGTTTCCAGTAGCCATTGGCGCAAGGCATCCATCCCCGCGCCAGTCGTCGCCGACACCGCAATCTGCGTCCCCTCCCGAGCATCGCGACGCCCTGGAGGCGCATTGCCAAGGTCGATCTTGTTCACTACCCGCGCCCTGGGCTGCCGCTCCGGCAGGCGGCGGACGAGCTCCTCCTCGTGTGCGCCAATGGCAGCACCGGCTTCCGTTATGAGCAGGGCCGCCCCCGCCCGCGCCACGGCGGCCCATGTTCGTTCGATCCCGATGCGCTCGACTTCGTCAGTCGCCTCGCGCAGCCCTGCCGTGTCGATCAAATGGATCGGAACGCCCTCGATCACCAGCGTGGCGCGAACATGGTCGCGGGTGGTCCCGGGAAGAGCGGTGACGATGGCGAGCTCTTCGCCGGCGAGCCGGTTGAGCAGGCTCGACTTGCCGACATTCGGCGCCCCGACCAGCACGACCGTCAGGCCGTCGCGCAACACTGCGCCCTGTTTCGCCGCTTCGCGCAGCAACCGCAGTTGCGCGTCGATCTCCCGGAGCTTTCCCGCCTGCGCCGCGCGATCTGCCGGATCGATCTCCTCTTCCGGAAAATCGATGCAGGCCTCGACGTGCGCGCGCAAGTCGACAAGCAAGCCCGTGATCGCATGCACCCGAGCGGAGAATTCCCCGGTCAGGGAGCGCGCCGCACCGCGCGCAGCCTCGGCGCTTTCGGCATCGATCAGGTCGGCGACGCTCTCTGCCTGCGCGAGGTCGATGCGATCGTTCAGGAAGGCGCGCCGGGTGAATTCACCCGGCTCCGCAAGGCGCGCACCGTGCGAGAGACATTCGCCGAGAAGCAGTCGCATCACCGACGGGCCGCCGTGGCCCTGCAGTTCGAGCACGTCCTCGCCGGTATAGGAATGCGGCGCGGGAAAGAACAGGGCGAGCCCCTCGTCGATCGGCGCGCCGGAAGCGTCGCGGAAGGTTGCCAGCGTGGCGACACGAGGGGAAAGATCGAGCGAGGTGACGAGGCGCGCGATCTGCGGCGAGCGCGGCCCCGATACACGCACCACACCGATGCCGCCGCGCCCCGCAGGGGTGGCGATCGCAGCAATGGTGTCGGGCGCCGGGGAGGCGCCCGACGGCTTCTCGGAAAGAGACATGGCGCGAGAGTAGATGATTCACGCCCGCAGGCAAAACAATCAGCGGCGCGTCCTGGCCTTTGCTTGCGTTTCGCCCTCGATGGTGCGGTTGATGTGCCACTGCTGGGCGATCGAGAGCAGGTTCTGCACGACCCAATAGAGCACCAGCCCCGACGGGAAGAAGAAGAAGAAAATGCTGAAAACAATCGGCATGGCCAGCATTACCTTTGCCTGCACGGGGTCTGCGGGCTGCGGGTTCAGCTTGGTCTGGACGAACATCGACACCGCGTAGATCACCGGCAGGATGTAATAGGGATCCGGCGCCGAGAGGTCCTGGATCCAGCCGATCCAAGGCGCGTGGCGCAACTCGATCGACGCCAACAGCACCCAGTAGAGCGCGATGAATACCGGGATCTGCACCACGATCGGCAGGCAGCCGCCCAACGGGTTGATCTTCTCGGTCTTGTAGAGCTCCATCATGGCGAGGTTCATCTTCTGCTTGTCATCGCCGTAGAGCTGCTTCAGCTTCTCCATCTTGGGCGCCAGCACGCGCATCTTCGCCATCGACCGGCCGGCCTTGGCGTTGAGCGGATAGAACACCACTTTGATCATGATGGTCAGGATGATGATCGCCCAGCCCCAGTTGCCCACCCAGGAGTGGATCCAGCTCAGCACGATGAAGAGTGGCTTGGCGATGATATGGAGCCAGCCGTAATCCACCACGAGGTCCAGCCCCGGCGCGATCTTCTCCAGCCGGTCCGTCTCCTGCGGGCCGATGTAGAGATTCATCGTCGTGGTCACGGTCGCGCCCGGGGCAATGCTGCCAAGCGCTTCCTTCACCCCGGCGCGGAAGAGGTTGTCGCCGACGGATTCGACGTAGTAATCCCGTGCGGCGCCCTGCTTCGGCAACCAGGACGAAACGAAGTAGTGCTGCACCATCGCCAGCCAGCCGTCCTTGGCGGACTTCGGGTATGCGGCCTTGCCCTTCTCGATGTCCTTGAAATCGAGTTTGGTGAACTTCGCCTCATCGGTGTAGATCGCAAACCCCGTGAAAGTAGCGATGCCGGCAAAGGCGTTGGTCTGCGATGCGTCCTGCGTAGGCGGGTTGGCATCGCGAAGGAAGTGATAATAGGCAGTCGGCGCAATCGGCATCGCCGTGGTGTTGCGGAGCTGTGTCTCCACAGCGATCTCGTAGCTGCCGCGCTTCAAGCGATAGGTCTTTTCGACCTCGATCCCCGACGCGTCCTTGAAACTGAAGCGCGCTTCCACGGAATCGCGACCGGAAGCGAGCCCATCATCCTTTCGTTCGAGCACGAAGCCGGACTTGTGGTTTGGCAGCCCCTCGCCGACCAATCCCGACTGCGTGATGAACCGGTTTTTCGGATCGTCCTGCAAGAGCACCAGCGGCTTGTTGTAGTCGAGCGCGGAGCCGATCTCCTTGAAGGTGACGCGGCGAATGTCGGCGCCCAGCGTGGAGAGTTCGAGTTCGAACTTGTCGTTCGCCAGGATCACCGGTTCGCCCTTCGCGGCAACCACGCCCTGCGGGGCGGCTCCGGCAATGGCGGGAACGGCCGGGGCCGTCGCCGCCGGGTGCGGCGTGACGGAGGCGCCCGGCGTGCTGGCAGCCGTAGGGGTGGATGCCGCCGTGGGGGCGTTCGCCGGGATCTTCGGCGCGCTTTGCTTTTGCCATGCCTCCCAGAGCATCAACCCGGAGAAGGTGAAGATCACGGCTGCGATCAGGCGTTGGATATCCATTCGGGGGGCGATTTCAGGAAGGGTTCAGGGCACCGGGTCATAGCCGCCGGAATGCCAGGGATGGCAACGCAACACGCGTCGCGTCGCAAGCCACACCCCATGCAGCGCTCCATGGCGCTCTAGCGCCTCGATGGCGTAGCTCGAACAGGTGGGCGTGAACCGGCACTGCCGCCCCCAGTACGGGCCGAGCAGGTACTGGTAGCCACGGATCAGCAAGATCAGGAGGCGCGACATTTCAGGGCTTGCGGGTCTCTAGGGCGGACCGCAAGAGCGTGGCAAGCTCTCCGGCAAACTCGCGGCCGGGGAGGCGATTCACCACCAGCACCAGGTCGAGTCCGGACAGTTTCACGGGATGCTTTCGGAACGCCTCGCGCGCGGCACGCTTGATTGCGTTGCGCACAACCGCAAGCTTGGCGACACGCTTGGTGACCGCAACCCCGAAACGGGACGCCTCGGCCATTCCAGGCGATACAAGCAGTAGGGAGGTTGCGCCCTTGAGGCGCCTTGCGCCGCCGAACAGGCGGCCGAATGCTCCGCGCTCGGAAAACCGGTGGCGCCGGGAAAGACTTTCCCTGCGCGGCGCGACCGGCATCGAATGCCTAGACCGCGACGCGGGCGCGGCCCTTGGCGCGGCGGGCGTTGATGACCGCGCGACCGGCGGCCGTCTTCATGCGCACACGGAAGCCGTGGGTCTTCTTGCGGCGCGCAACGGAGGGCTGATAAGTGCGTTTCATGGTGAATCCTTGGGCGTTGGACTTGAAGCAAAAGGTGCAACCGATAATTATACCTTCAGTTGACCCGAAAAGTCACCCTTGGGGGCGCTCCTTTATTCCACTCCTGCTGTGGATAACAGGCCCCTTTGCCGGTAAAATTCATCTTTCGCTTCGCGGTTCCCCCAAGACGTTTTCCCAAGGACGCCTCCATCGCAATGGATTCCCTCTGGTCGTCGCTGTCGGCAGAGCTCAAGAACGACCTGCCCTCGCAGCAATTCAACACCTGGATCCGCCCGCTCAAGGCCCGGGTCCGCGACAACCAGCTGATCCTGGTCGCACCCAATCACCACGTGCTGCGCTGGGTGAAGGCGAACTTGCTCACCCGCATCGCGGCAAGGGTGGAGACGGCATTGGGAAGGCAGGCGCAGATCGACCTGATCCTCGATGAGAAGGGCGGGGAAACCGAGATCCAGCTTCCCGAGCCGGTGGAAATTCCCGTCGACCGGCCGATCAAGGACGAAAGCCGGCTGAACCCGGGCTTCACTTTCTCCAGCTTCGTGAATGGCAAGTCAAACCAGATCGCTCGCGCAGCCGCCGTGCAGATCGCCGAAAATCCCGGCATGGCCTACAACCCGCTCTTCATCTATGGCGGCACGGGGCTTGGCAAGACGCACTTGATGCAGGCCATCGGGTCCGAAGTGCTGCGGCGAAACCCGCACGCAAAAGTGCGCTATTGCCACGCGGAAAAATTCGTCGAGGACGTCGTGCGCGCCTACCAGCACAAGTCCTTCGATTCCCTCAAGCGCTATTACCGGACTCTCGACCTGTTCCTGATCGACGACGTGCAGTTCTTCGTCGGCAAGACGCGCTCGCAGGAGGAGTTCTTCTATACCTTCAATGCGCTGTTCGAGGCGCACAAGCAGGTCGTCATCACCAGCGATTGCTTTCCGAAGGAGATGGCCGGCATCGAGGACCGGTTGATCTCGCGATTCGGCTGGGGCCTCACGGTCGCCGTCGAGCCTCCCGAGCTCGAAATGCGCGTCGCGATATTGCTGAAGAAGGCGCAAATCGACGGCGTGCACCTGGACGAGGCTGTGGCGTTCTTCATCGCAAAGCACATCCGCTCCAACGTGCGCGAACTCGAAGGCGCATTGAAGCGCGTACTGGCCTATGCGCGGTTCAACAATACCGTGGTGAGCGTCGTCACGGCAAAAGAGGCGTTGAAGGACCTCCTCGCCGTGCTGAGCAGGCAGGTCTCGATCGAGAACATCCAGAAGACGGTGGCCGATTATTTCAAGATCAAGGTCTCCGACATGTACTCGAAGAAGCGCTTCCGTTCCGTTGCCCGCCCGCGCCAATTCGCGATGGCGCTTGCGAAGGAACTCACCCAGCAAAGCCTGCCGGAAATCGGAGAGGCTTTCGGCGGGCGCGACCACACGACCGTCTTGCACGCCTGCCGCAAGATCGCGGAACTGCGTGAAACGGACCAGGCGTGCGCGAGTGATTACGCGCAGCTGCAGCAGATCCTGTTGGGATAAGGCGGCAATGCCCGTGTGCAACCTGTACATAACTCTGCCGCGCGATTTCTCACCGGTTCTGTCCACAGGTTCCGTCTGCCCACATGGAAGACAGTACGGCACTTCACATCGAGGCCATCTACCTGATCCCTTTGGCTATTGCCCTGTTATCCCGGAATCTTCCTCCCCTAATCTATTAACAAGCTGAAGAGTTTTAAACAAAACAATGTTAAAGATAAAGGCAGCCAACAAGCGTTTTCTCGAACCGCTCCAGTACGTGACGGGGATCGTGGAACGGCGTCATACCCTTCCGATCCTCTCGAACGTGCTGATCAGCGTTGCGGGAGATCGCATGAGCTTCGTGGCAACCGATCTCGAGGTGCAGATCACCGCCACCGCGGCCCTGGAGACCTCGGTCCCCGAGGGAAGCATCACGGTGGGCGCGCGCAAGCTTTACGACATCCTCCGGTCGCTGCCGGAGGACATCGAAACGGCGCTGGATGCGAAGGAAAATCGCATGAGCGTGCGTGCCGGCAAGAGCCGCTTCAACCTGCAAACGCTTGCAGCCGCGGACTTCCCGAAGATGGTGGAAGCGCGCGACGAGGCCAGGTCGCTTACGCTGTCGCAGAAGGCGCTCAAGGCCGCGCTCGGCCTGGTGCAGTTCGCCATGGCAGTGCAGGACATCCGCTATTACCTGAACGGCGTGCTGTTCTCGGTGGACAAGAATGTGCTGCGCGTGGTCGCCACCGACGGCCACCGGCTGTCCTTTGCCAGCCAGGCGCTGGCAGGGGAACACGAGAGCGTCGAGGCCATCCTGCCGAGAAAGACCGTGCTCGAACTCATCAAGCTTCTCGATGACAGCGACGAGCCCGTGCAGCTGGTGATCGGGGCGAACCAGGCGCGCTTCTCATTCGGCTCGATCGAAATCGTGTCGAAGATCGTCGAAGGAAAGTTTCCCGATTACCAGAAGGTCATCCCGAGCGGACATCGCAACAGGATCGAGATCGAGCGGGGGATGCTGGCGCAATCGCTCAACCGCGCGGCGATACTCTCGAACGACAAGATCCGGGGCGTGCGCATGGTATTCACCAAGAACGCGCTGTCCATCATCTGCACCAACACCGAGCAGGAGGAGGCGGAGGAATCGCTCGCGATCGAATACGATGGCGATCCCCTCGACATCGGTTTCAACATTGCCTACCTCCTCGATGTCCTCAATCATGTCGATACCGAGAAGGTTTCCGTGACCATGGGAGACTCGAATTCCAGCGCGCTGGTCGAGATTCCCGGAAGAGACGATTTCAAGTACGTGGTGATGCCGATGCGCATCTAGCGCGCCGCGGCAGGTCCTTTTGTTCCATCCAGCCAAACCAGGAAAACGCAGTTGACGCCTACCCCGCACGAGAACAGCAAGCAGCAGACCTCCAAAGACTCAGACTACGATTCATCGAGCATCCGCGTCCTCAAGGGACTCGAGGCCGTGCGCAAGCGGCCCGGGATGTACATCGGCGACACTTCGGACGGCACCGGCCTGCACCACATGGTGTTCGAGGTCGTGGACAACGCCATCGACGAGTCGCTCGCCGGCCATTGCGACGACATCAAGGTGGTCATCCATTCCGACAGTTCGATTTCGGTCGTGGACAATGGCCGCGGCATCCCGATCGACGTCAAGGAAGACGACGAATTCAAGCGCTCCGCCGCCGAGATCGTCATGACCGAGTTGCATGCCGGCGGAAAGTTCGACCAGAACTCCTACAAGGTTTCGGGCGGCCTGCATGGCGTCGGGGTGTCGGTCGTCAACGCGCTGTCGGAGTGGTTGAAGCTTCGCATCTGGCGCGGCGGGAAAGTGTACGCGATGGAGTTCCGCGACGGCGATCCGGTCGAGGCGCTGAAGCAGGTGGGCGAGACGGACAGGCGCGGCACCGAGGTGCATTTCCTGGCCTCCAAGGAGACGTTCGCGAACATCGAGTTCCACTACGAGATCCTCGCCAAGCGCCTTCGCGAACTGTCGTTCCTGAACAACGGCGTGAAGATCGAGTTGATCGACCAGCGCACCGGAAAGAGCGAGAACTTCGCCTACCTCGGCGGCGTCAAGGGTTTCGTCGAATACATGAACCGCAGCAAGGCGGTCCTGCACAACAACATCTTCAGCGCGATCGGCGAGAAGGACGGCATGACCGTCGAGGTCGCCATGCAGTGGAACGATTCCTACGGCGAGTCGGTGCAGTGCTTCACCAACAATATCCCGCAGCGGGACGGCGGCACGCACCTGACGGGGCTGCGCTCGGCGATGACGCGCACCATCAACACCTATATCGAAAAAGAGGAGATCGCCAAGCGGGCAAAGGTGGAGACCACGGGCGACGACATGCGCGAAGGCCTTACCTGCGTGCTTTCGATCAAGGTGCCCGAACCGAAGTTTTCCTCGCAGACCAAGGACAAGCTGGTGTCCTCCGAGGTGGGGCCGGTGGTGCAGGAAATCGTGGGGCAGAAACTCTCGGAGTTCCTTCTCGAGAGGCCCGCCGATGCGAAGATCATCTGCAGCAAGATAGTCGACGCGGCGCGTGCGCGGGAAGCCGCCCGCAAGGCGCGTGAACTCACGCGCCGGAAAGGCGTCCTCGACGGCATAGGCCTGCCGGGCAAGCTTGCCGACTGCCAGGAACGCGATCCCTCGCTGTGCGAGCTCTACCTGGTGGAGGGCGATTCCGCTGGAGGCTCCGCGAAGCAGGGACGCGACCGGAAGAACCAGGCGATCCTGCCGCTCAAGGGCAAGATCCTGAACGTCGAGAAGGCGCGCTTCGACAAGATGCTTTCCTCCACCGAAGTCACCACGCTCATCACGGCGCTGGGCACGGGCATCGGCAAGGATGAATTCAGCATCGAGAAGCTGCGCTACCACCGGATCATCATCATGACGGACGCGGACGTCGATGGCGCGCACATCCGCACGTTGCTGCTTACTTTTTTCTACCGGCAGATGCCGTCGCTGGTCGAGAACGGCCACATCTACATAGCGCAACCGCCACTCTACAAGGTGAAAAGCGGCAAGGAAGAGCGCTACCTGAAGGACGAGCACGAGCTCAAGCGATTCCAGCTGCGGCGTGCGCTCAATGGCGCATCGCTGACCCCCGCACCGGACGCCCCGGCGCTCACGGGAGACGCGCTGGAGAGGCTTGCAGGCGAGTTCATCCTCACCGAAGCGGTGATTGACCGCCTTTCGGTCGCGATGGATGCCGGCGTCCTCCGGGCAATGCTTTCGATGCCGAAAATCTCGCTGACCGACAAGGAGGGCGCGACCGCGGCGGCAAAGGCGTTTTACACGGCGCTGCTCCCGAATCCGCCCAAGGCCCACATCGAGCGCGACCCCACCAGCGACCGTTGGCGCCTGCGCCTGGAGAAGATTGTCCACGGCAACAAGGTCGAGACGGTCATTGACCACGCTTTCGTTGAGGGAGGCGATTACCGGCAGATTGGCGGCATGGCCGAGACGCTTTCCG
The DNA here is from genome assembly GCA_963849005.1 of uncultured beta proteobacterium. Lineage (GTDB taxonomy): Bacteria > Pseudomonadota > Gammaproteobacteria > Burkholderiales > Usitatibacteraceae > CAWKGC01. Next base: position 253,084 of record CAWKGC010000028.1, read on the forward strand.
GGTTGGTCCACGAGGGCGCGACGGCGCGGCGCGGGGAGCAATTGCGCGCCGTGCGGTCGTTCAAGGAGGCGCTCGACTGGCTGCTGGAAGAGGCGCGCAGCGGGATGGGCATCCAGCGCTACAAGGGGCTGGGAGAGATGAATCCCGAGCAGCTCTGGGAGACCACCATGGACCCGACCAAGCGCATCCTGCTCAAGGTCCAGATCGAAGACGCGATCAGCGCGGACGAGATATTCTCCACCCTCATGGGCGATGATGTGGAGCCGCGGCGCGCCTTCATCGAGTCCAACGCGCTCAGGGTCACCAACCTAGACGTCTGAGTGCGCTCTTCGATGGAAAAGGGCCGCGTCATGCGGCCCTTTTTTCATTTCCCGCGCTGCTCAGGCGGCCTTCTTCAACTTCGGTTTCGCTATCGCCGGCTTCGCGGCTTTTTTCGGGTTTGCGCTTTTGGTGAACTTGCCGGACTTGCCTTTCTTCGACTTCTCGGCGATGAGGACCAGCGCCTCTTCGAGCGTGATCGTGTCGATGGCGTCCTTGTCGGGCAAGGTCGCGTTGATCTTGCCGTGCTTCACGTACGGACCGTACTTGCCGTCGTAGAGACCGACGCTCTGTCCGTCGTCGGGGTGCTTGCCGAGCACCTTGAGCGCGCCGCGGGAGCCGGAGGATTTCGGTTCGGCAAGCAATGCGACCGCGCGCTCGAGGGAAATGTCGAACACGTTCTCGTCCCTCGGAATCGACTTGAACTGGCCATCGCTGCTGACATACGGCCCGAATCGCCCGATGGCGGAAACCACTTTTTTCCCGGTTTCGGGGTGCATTCCCAGCTCTCGCGGAAGGGCCACCAGCTTCTGCGCGACCTCCGGCGTGACCTGGTCGGGCAGCAGGTTCTTCGGCAGCGAAACCCGCTTGGGTTTCTTGTCGCCCTCGGGCTCGCCCAACTGCAGGTAGGGGCCGTAGGGCCCTGAAAGCAGCACGATGTTCAGCTTCGTTTTCGGGTCGATTCCAAGCTCGATGCGCATAGGCGCCTCGTTTTCCGCGCCATCGACGTTGCGCGTGTAATCGCATTCCGGAAAGCCGCCGCAGCCGATGAAGCGGCCGCGCTTGCCAAGCCGGATCGCCAACTGGTGCTTGCCGCACTTCGGGCACGTCTCTTCGATCTGCTCTTGCGTCACGTCCTTGCGCGACACGCCTTCCTTCTCGACGATCTGCGCGGAGAAGTCCTTCCAGAACCTGGCCAGCACCGGCACCCATTCGTCCTTGCCGTTCGAGATGTCGTCGAGCTCGTCCTCGAGCTTGGCGGTGAATTCGTAGTCGACCCAGTGCGCGAAGTGCTCGGTGAGGAACTTGTTCACGACGCGGCCCACGTCGGTGGGCGTAAAGCGCTTCTTGTCCAGGACGACGTACTCGCGCGCTTGCAGGGTCGAAATGATCGACGCATAAGTGGACGGCCGGCCGATGCCGTACTGCTCCAGCGTCTTCACCAGGCTCGCTTCGGAAAACCGCGGCGGCGGTTGCGTGAAATGCTGCTCACCGTAGAGCTTGTTGATGGCGACGGACTCGCCCTTGTCGAAGGCCGGCAGGCGCTTGTCTTCCTCCTCGACGGCGTCGTCCTGGTCCTCGTGATAAAGGGCGAAGAAGCCCGGGAACACCATGGTCTGGCCGGTGGCGCGGAAGATGTTCCCGGCGCCGCCAACCGTGAAATCGACAGCGACCGTGTCGAGCTGGGCGGGCGTCATCTGCGAGGCCAGCGCGCGCTTCCAGATCATGTCGTAGAGCTTGCGCTGTTCATCCGTCAGGAATGGTGCGACTGATTCCGGCGTGCGCGCGATCGATGTCGGGCGGATCGCCTCATGCGCTTCCTGCGCATTCTTGGCGCTGCTCTTGTACTGCACGGGATGCGCGGGAAGGTAGTCCTTGCCGTAGGTCCTGGTGATGAAAGCGCGCATCTCCGACAGGGCGTCCTTGGACAGCGTGACCGAGTCGGTGCGCATGTAGGTGATCAGGCCCGTGACTGCGTCGCCTAGCGAGACGCCCTCGTAGAGGCTCTGGGCGACCTTCATCGCCCGGTCGGTCGAGAAGCCGAGCTTGCGCACGGCCTCCTGCTGGAGCGTCGAGGTGGTGAAGGGCGCGGAAGGCGAGCGCAACTTCCTCTTCTTCTCGACCTCCTTGACCTTGGCCGAACCCTTGCCGTTCTTTTCGAGGAACGCCGTTACCTCGTCATTGCGTGCCTTGTCCCCGATCGAGAACTGGTCGAGCTTCTCGCCGTTGAAGTGGGTGAGGCGGGCGAGGAATCCGACGCGGTCTTTTTCCCCTTCGAAATGCACCGACCAGTATTCGCGCGACTTGAAGGCTTCGATCTCGATTTCGCGCTCGACGATCAGTCGCAGGGCGGGGCTTTGCACGCGGCCGGCGGACAGCCCGCGGCGGATCTTCTTCCATAGCAGCGGCGAGAGATTGAAGCCGACGAGGTAATCCAGCGCGCGGCGGGCCTGCTGCGCGTTGACCAGCTCCATCGAGATGTCGCGGGGATTCCTGACCGCTTCCTTGACCGCGCTTTCCGTGATTTCGTAGAAGACCACGCGCTTCAGCTTCTTGCCCTTGAGGAGCTTTTTCGCCTTGAGGATTTCGGAAAGGTGCCAGGCAATCGCCTCACCCTCGCGGTCCGGGTCGGTGGCGAGCAGCACGGTATCGACATCCTTCACCGCCTTGGCAATCGCGTCGACGTGCTTGCTGTTCCGTGAGATGACTTCGTACTTCATCTCGAAGTCATTGTCGGTGTCGACCGCCCCGGTCTTGGGCACCAGGTCGCGGACGTGGCCGTACGAGGCGAGGATCTCGTAGTCCTTGCCAAGGTACTTCTTGAGCGTCTTCGCCTTCGATGGCGACTCAACGATGAGGAGGTGCGTGGTCATCCTGGCTTACGCATTTGCGTTCAAGGCGAGTTCATTTTATATCGCCGAACATGGCGAGGCCGGGACAGGACCCGGCGCGACAGGATACCTGATGTTCACGAAATGCCTTCGTGAAGCCTTTGGTACAGCCCGCCGTCAAGGCGCGAAACGCGCCCGTCGATCTCGAGCACCGAGAGGCGCGCGCTGATATCCGCCGCCGACAGTCCCGTGCGATGGCAAAGGGTGTCGAGGCCGGCGATGCCGTGGCCGATTGCCTCCAGCACCGGGTCCTCGGGCAGGGCATGCGCGCGCGATTTTCCGCAGACAGGCGAGTCCGAGATGGGAGCCGGCGCCAGTTCCTCAAGTACATCTGCCGCGGACTCGACAAGTTTCGCGCCCTGCCGGATCAGGCGATGGCAACCTTTCGAAAAGGGCGAATGGATCGAGCCGGGAATCGCGAATACGTCGCGGCCCTGCTCCCCGGCGAGCCGGGCAGTGATCAACGAACCGCTCGCCATCGCGGCCTCGACCACGAGCACGCCGCGTGAAAGCCCGCTGATGATGCGGTTGCGGCGCGGGAAATGATGCTCGAGCGGCCGCGAGCCGATCGGGAACTCGGAGACCACCAGGCCGCGTTGGGCGAGTTCGCGCGCGAGCGCACTGTTCGCAGCCGGATAGACGATGTCCAGCCCGGTGCCGACGACGGCAATGCTCGAGCCGGCCCCTTCCAGCCCGCCCCGGTGCGCTGCTGCGTCGATTCCCTGTGCAAGGCCGCTCACGATGCATAGACCCGCGTCGCTCAACGCACGCGCGAAGGCGCGCGCGTCCTCCTTGCCTTGCGGGGTCGCATTGCGGCTGCCCACCACCGCAACCGCCCGCGTGTTGAAGAGCTCCAATCTCCCTTGTGCAAAAAGCGCGATGGGCGGGTCGGCAATATCGAAGAGCGCGCGCGGGTAGCTCGGGTCGCCGAGCGTTACCAGATGGTTCCCCGGCATTGCCAGCCAGGCGATCGAGGGTTCCAGGGAGGCGGGGCGGTCGTCGCCCAGGAGCGCTTCGACCATTTGCGTGGATACCTGCCCGGCAAGGGCCGCGCGCTTGGCAGAAAGCACGCCCTGCGGCGATCCGAATGCCTTGAGGAGCGCTCGCTGCGCAGCGTTGGAGACTCCCGTGGCGAACGCGAGGCGAAGCCAGGCATGCAGGTCGTCCGGATTGCGGGAAGTCGAGGTCATGGGGGTCTGGTTCAGGCTGGCCATGCAGGATAACGCCCTGCCGGGCGCGGTGGCTGACCGCCGGGAGGGCGGAAAAAGCAAAAGGGGCCGATCAGGCCCCTTTCGTGAAATCGAAAGCAGTCCGGCTACGGGCTTTGCACCAGGTCACCCACGTACATCGGCCTGAAGCTGCTCGCGACCAGTGCGAAAGATACTTTCTCGAATACCCGGAAGACAAACAGAAGTCCATTGCGTTCGTCCGGGAGCTTGACGTCGCGGTCGTCCTTGAAGATGGCGCTGCCGCGCGCGCCGTCGGTAGACGCGACCTCGGGGACAACGGGATTGCGCTTGATGTCCTCGCTCAAGTCGAGGCCAAACAAGCCGCCCAGCCCGAGCGTGCCAACGCCCCGGAAATCCGCGCTGCGATTGGGGTACTGGCCAGGTCGCACGCTGGCCAGGACGAAACCGACTTCAATGCCGTCGCGCGAACCCTTGTTGATTGCGACGATCTGGTACTGCGAAATTTCGACTACGGCGTCGCGACCGGCGAGGATCCGGCCGTTGATCGGCTTGCCCGGTGCGCGCGGTACATAACTCGGAAACGAAATCTCTCGTGCGGGTGCGAGAACGTCGCCTTTGTTTATCTCGGTCCTGGCGTTGGTGATTTCAACTGTTGCCGGGCTGCCGAAGCGGCGCACCTTGGCATCGCCGAGATAGATGGCGCCCGTGCCGAGGTCTTCACCGGTGTCGGGGTCGATGATCGCCTCGCCCTTGCGATACACCTGCCAATTCACGCCCTCCGCTGGGCGAATTTCATCGACGTACACCTGATTGCCCGAGGCGACGATGATGCGCTCTTCATCGCCCGTGGCGATGATGCGCGGGGCGAGGTCGAACGCGCCGGCCTCGACTACCAGGGGTTGGGACAGGAACGGACCGATCATCGCGGCGGAAAGGGTGGGCACGGCCGAAATCAGAGGCTCCACGCGGGTCTTCGGCGAGAGCTTCACGACATTGCCCTGCACCAGTTCAAGCTGGGCAATGCCGCCGGCAAGCATCGCGGCATTGAGCCGCACGATATCGCCGGGGTAGATCAGGTGGGGGTTCTTGATCTGCTCGCGGTTCATCTGCCAGATCTCCGGCCACTTCCAGGGTTCCTTCAGGAACTTGCCGGAAATGCCCCAAAGCGTATCGCCTTTGACCACCGTGTACTCGGTCGGGGCGTCCACCTGGAGATCCTTGGTGGTCGCAGTGCCCACTCCCGTACCTTGGGCCAGCGAAATTGCCGGAACCAAACTGGTCAAAGAAAAGACAAACGCTATAATGAGCTTCTTCATGGCGGGTCTCACTTGTGGCGATGGGGCGCGGAGCCCATATCCTTCAATGGTTACGCCCACTTTCTCAAGTAGTGCAATAGATTCTGCACATAATTGTTTCAATTAGCAAGCTTTTATGGCCATTCTCGATATCCTCAGCTACCCCGACGCCCGCCTGAATGAATTGGCGTCAAAAGTCGACAAAATCGATGACGCCATACGCACGCTGATCGATGACATGGCGGAAACCATGTACGCGGCACCCGGCGTAGGCCTGGCCGCCACACAGGTCAATGTCCCAAAGCAGATCATCGTCATCGATGTGAGCGAGGACAGGAGCGACCTGCGCGTCTTCATCAACCCCGAGATCATCCGCCGAGAAGGGCTTGCGGTGAACCAGGAAGGCTGCCTGTCCGTGCCGGGCGTCTACGAAAACGTCGAGCGGGCCGACTCGGTAACGGTGACCGCGCTTGACCGCAACGGCTCTCGCTTCACGCTTAATGCCTCGGGCATGTTGGCCACCTGCATCCAGCACGAAATCGACCACCTGTACGGGAAGGTCTTCGTCGAATACTTGTCGGACCTGAAGCAGAACCGCATCCGCGCCAAGCTGAAGAAGCGCCAGCGCAAGGCGGCCTGAGGCGGCGTGCCGCCCGGCCGGCCCCGATGCCACTAACCTGCCGAACCAGCGCCACCTTCCGACCCACGGCGCGATGAGGCTCGCTTTTGCCGGGACGCCGGAATTCGCCGCGGTAGCGTTGCGCCGGCTGATCGAGCACGGCCACGAATTGGTGTTAGTGCTTACTCGCCAAGATAAGCAAGCGGGGCGTGGGATGCGTGTGGCTGTCAGCCCTGTTTCCGAGATTGCCCAAGAGCATGGAATTGCGCTTTTCAAGCCGGCAACCCTCCGTGATCCCATGGCCCGAGCGCGGCTCTTCGAGGCGCAATGCGAGGCGATGGTGGTTGCCGCCTACGGGTTGATCCTTCCGGCCGATGTGCTTGTCATCCCCAAGCGCGGTTGCCTCAACATTCATGCTTCGCTCCTCCCGCGGTGGCGTGGGGCGGCGCCGATCCACCGGGCGATTGAAGCGGGCGACCCGGAAACAGGAGTTTCGATCATGCAGATGGACGCCGGGCTGGATACGGGCGCCGTCTTGCACCAGAAGCGTTTGGCGATCGCTGCGGCAGACACTACCGGGACATTGACGGCGCGGCTGGCCGGCCTCGGGGCGGAGGCTATTGTCGAGGCGCTGGCGAGGCTCGACGACCTCGATCCCCGGCCGCAGGACGCCGCTTTGGCCACCTACGCCGCCAAAGTGAGCCGGGCCGAGGCCAGGATCGATTGGTCCCAGCCCGCCGAAGCGATCGAACGCCGCCTGCGCGCGTTTGACCCTTTCCCGGGCTGTGAGACCCTGTTGGACGGGGGGACGTTGAAAATCTGGGCAGCCGAGGCCGTACCCGGAGAAGCCCCTCCGGGTACGGTCATCGCAGTGACCCGCGCTGGCGTCACGATTGCCACCGGGGTCGGGGCGTTGGCCTTGCAGACCGTGCAGCGGCAGGGCGGGAAACGCCTGCCCATCGCCGAGTTCCTGCGCGCGGTCCAGGTGAAGGCCGGAACGGTCCTGGGCATTTGACCCGCCCCGGGTGAATTTCCCGCGGGAACGTGGCTGGCGGCGCCGGTTGCGAAATCGTCTTGAAGGAGCATTCGTCCGATGCTGGACATTCAACTGCGTGCCGCCGAAGTCTTCGGCCTCGCGCTTTCGGGACACAACCTGACGCAGGCCTTCGAGGACTGTTTTCGCCGCCACGGCGAGCTTACGGCCCAGCAGCGGGGCGCCATCCGCGAAGTCTGTTACGAGGGATTGCGGGCCAAGGCACTCCTTGCGGCCCAGCTTGACCGTCTCTTGGTCACGCCGATTCGCCATGCCGCGCTCTACAACTTGCTGCTTGTGGCGCTGGCGCAGCTGCAGTTTTCGCGGGCAAAGCCCTACGCGGTCGTCGATCACGCGGTGCGTGCTGCAGATGAGCTCGGGCAGCCCGCGGCGCGCGGGCTGGTCAATGCGGTGCTGCGCAATTTCCTGCGTCGCCGCGAGGATCTCGTTGCCTCGCGTTTCGAGTCCGAAGAAGTGCGCCACGGTTTTCCCCAGTGGTGGATCGACCGCATGCGTAGGGACCACCCGCAACACTGGGAGGGGATGCTGCGAGCCGCCCAATCGCATCCGCCGCTGACCCTGCGGGTGAATTGCCGGAAAGGAAGCGTAGACGGGTATGCAGCCGAGCTTGCGGGACTGGGAATAGGCGCACGCATCGTCGGCGAGTCGGCGGTCGAGATTCCGCCGCGGCCGGTGTCCGAGATTCCCGGCTTCTCCGAGGGCCGAGTCTCGGTCCAGGATGCCGGTGCGCAGCATGCCGCCTTTCTGCTGGGCGCACGGCCGGGCGAAAGGGTCCTGGACGCCTGTGCCGCCCCCGGCGGGAAGACCGGCCACCTCCTGGAACTGGCCGACCTCGATCTGGTGGCATTGGACAGCGACCAGGAACGCCTGCGAAAAGTGCGCTCCAACCTTGACCGGCTGGGTCTCGAGGCAAGCCTCCTGTGTGCCGATGCAGGCCGCCTGGAGGCCTGGTGGGATGGCCGGCCGTTCGACCGGATCCTGCTCGATGCCCCCTGCAGCGCGTCCGGGGTGACGCGCCGCCATCCCGATATCCGTTGGGGCCGCCAGGAAACCGACCCCCGGCGGTTCGCCCGGCAGCAGCTGGAACTCCTCGGCTCACTCTGGAAAGCCTTGGCTATCGGTGGTACATTGCTCTACGCCACCTGCTCGCTTTTCGAGGAAGAAAACGGCCAGGTTGTGCAGAATTTCCTTAACCGCATGCACGATGCCGAAAATGTTCCCATTGAGCGACGCGGCGTCGTCGGTGGCTACGTCAGGCCCGATGAACGCCACGATGGATTCTTCTACGCCTTGCTGCGCAAGGCGCCGGTGGGCGTGGCTTGAGCGCTTTCGCTCTGTCGCCCTAGCCGGCCTTTCCGCGATCCTGATCGCGGCGAATGCGTTCGCCTCCGACGGGATCGAAGTTCTCTCAGCGACGATTGTTCCCCGGGAAGAAACCTACCAGCTCGACGCGGAGTTCGACGTCCTGTTCAGCCCGCGCCTCGAAGAAGCGGTAAACCGTGGGGTGGCGCTCTATTTCGTCGTCGATTTCGAGTTGGCGCGCCCGCGCTGGTACTGGTTCGACGAAAAACCGGTCAAGATTTCCCAAACCTACAGGATCAGCTACGCCCCGTTGCTGCGCCAGTACCGCCTTTCCATCGGCAGCGTTTACCAGAATTTCACCCGTTTCGAAGACGTGAAGCGAGTCCTTTCGCGCGTGCGCGGCCTTCCGGTCGCCGAGCGCGCCGCCCTCGTACCGGGCACCGAGTACATGGCTTCGCTGCGCATGCGGCTTGACACCAACCAACTGCCCAAACCGTTCCAGTTGAACGCGCTTGCCTCCAGCGAATGGACGCTGTCGTCAAACTGGTATCGCTGGAATTTCGTTCCATGAGGCCGTTGATCCTGCTGTGCGTGGTGATCGGCGCGGCGCTGATCTGGTTGTTGTCGCAGGCCTCGAGCAACACTACCCTGTTCGACCAGCATTACCGGTGGCTGCTGGGACTGGGCGGCGTCCTGTCGCTCGGGCTGATGGTGCTGATCGCCTACCAGCTGGTCATGCTGCGCCGCAAGCTCAAGGCGCGCGTGTTCGGCTCGAAGTTGACGCTGCGCCTCATGGTCGTATTTGCGTTGATGGCGCTGATACCGGGCGGCCTGGTGTATGCGATCTCGTTCCAGTTCCTGCAACGTTCGATCGAATCCTGGTTCGACGTCCGGGTCGACAAGGCGCTGGAAGGCGGCCTGAACCTCGGCCGCAATGCGCTGGAAAACTCGCTGAAGGAGCTGGCACAGAAGGCCGACAGCATGGGCCAGGCGCTCGCCACCACGCAATCGGCGGAACCCGCAACCCTGAACAGGCTGCGCGAGCAGTTCGGCGTCGAGGAGGCAACCCTCCTGAGCCAGCGGGGCAAGGTGCTCGCATTTTCCAGCGCCGAAGGCGCGGAACTTCTTCCCGAGCTGCCGAGCCCCAACCTGTTGCGGCAGGTGCGCCTGCAACAGCAGGTTCGCTCGATCGAATCGATTCCCGACAAGGGCCTCTACCTGCGGGTGATACTGCCGGTCAACGTGCTCACCATTGCCGAGGACATCCGCGCGCTCCAGGTGCTCCAGCGGGTTCCCCCGGCGCTCGCGCAGGACGCGCGCATCGTCGAGCTCGGTTACAAGGACTACCAGGAGTTGCTGCTCGCCCGGGTGGGACTGAAGCGCATCTTCGGCCTGACGCTTACCCTGGCGATGCTGCTCACCTTGTTCTCGGCGATCGCATTGGCCTTCCTCATTTCCGAACGCCTTTCGGCGCCGCTGTCCACGCTCGCGGAGGCCACGCGCGCCATCGCCAAGGGCGACTACAGCCGCATGAGCCCGGTGAAGAGCCGTGACGAATTCGGCGTGCTCACGCAGTCATTCAATACCATGACGCGCCAGATCGCCGACGCGACCGAGGCGATGGAACGCAACCAGCAGCAGCTCGAGAACGCCAAGACCTATCTCGAGAGCATCCTTTCGAATCTGACGTCTGGGGTGCTTACGCTCGACGAGGGGCTGTACGTGCGCACCATGAACGGCGCGGCACGCGAGATCCTCGCGGTCGATCCGGAATCGTTCCACGGGATAAAGCTAACCGAGTGGGCCGCTCGCGCCGAGGCGCTCAAGCCTTTCGTCGACCTCGCGCTGGCCGAGTTCGCGGGGGAGGTGAGCCGGCAGTGGGAGCGGCAGGTCGAGTACGCGCGCGGGGACAGCAAGCGCATCCTGCTGATGCGCGGCTCGCGGCTCGCCGGGCCCGGCGACAGCGGTTTCGTGGTGGTGTTCGACGACATCACGCACCTGATCCAGGCGCAGCGCGATGCCGCCTGGGGAGAGGTCGCGCGGCGGCTTGCGCACGAGATCAAGAATCCGCTTACGCCGATCCAGCTTTCCGCCGAGCGCCTGCAGCTCAAGCTTTTCGAGAAGCTCTCGCAAAGCGATGGCGAGATGCTGCGCCGCGCCACCGGGACGATCGTCTCCCAGGTGACGGCGCTCAAGGGCATGGTCGACGACTTCAGCGAGTACGCGCGCGCCTCGCGCATGACGCGGCGCCGACCTGTCCCTGAACGACCTGGTGCGGGAAGTGCTGGTGCTTTACGAGTCGATGGGCGTGTCCATCGAGCCCCACCTGCAGGACGGGTTGCCGCGCATTCACGCGGACCCCGCGCTGATCCGGCAGGTCCTCCACAACCTCATCCAGAACGCGATCGACGCGCTCACCGGCATAGGTGACCCGCAAATCATCGTCACTTCGGAGCGCAGCGGCAACGGCATCCAGCTTTCGGTGCGCGACAACGGCAGCGGCATCGCCGACGCCATGATCAGCCGGATCTTCGAACCCTACGTCACGACCAAGCCGAAAGGCACGGGCCTGGGGCTTGCGATCGTGAAGAAGATCGTCGATGAGCATCGCGGCCAGATCCAGGTCGAGAACGTGAAGCCGCACGGCGCAAATGTGAGCATCGTCCTGCCATTCGAGAAGGCTGCATGAAGGCCTGCGGATGTCGGTGAACCAGATCCTCGTCGTCGACGACGAGGTCGGCATTCGCGAGCTGCTCTTCGAAATCCTGCGGGATGAGGGGTATGGCGTGCGCCTTGCGGAGAATGCGTCCTCGGCGCGTTCCGCGCGCAAGGAAATGCGCCCGGACCTCGTGCTGCTCGACATCTGGATGCCCGACACCGACGGCATCACCCTTCTCAAGGAGTGGGCGGGCACGGGATTGCTGACCATGCCGGTGGTGATGATGTCGGGGCACGGCACGATCGACTCCGCGGTGGAGGCCACTCGCATCGGGGCCTTCGATTTCCTCGAAAAACCCATCAGCCTGCCCAAGCTGCTCGCCACGGTTGGAAAGGCGCTGGCCGGGGGAAAGGTCCAGCCCAAGATCGGCCTTGCCGTCGCCCACCTCGGGCGCGCGCGCGCGGTCCAGGAGTTGCGCCAGAGGCTCGAGCAGGTCGGCCGCCTGAAGACGCCGCTCCTGCTCACGGGGGAGCCCGGCAGCGGCTTCGAGATCTGCGCCCGTTACCTGCACCTTCCCGAACACGCCGTGGACGGCGCCCGAGGACTCCGAGTGGCTTGCGACGAATCCCTTCGCGCCGCTCGGGGACACGCGTGACGGCCTGCTGTTCCTGCACGAGATCGGCACGCTTGGCCGCGCCGAGCAGAAGGGCCTGTTGCAATTGCTCACCAAGCTCGACAAGTTCAACGTGCGCCTCGTGGCGGCGGCCAGCGAGCCGCTTGCCGCGCTCGTCGAGGAAGGGCGCTTCGACGCCGCGCTGTACAACCAGCTTTCGGGCCTGACGCTTCGGCTGCCAGCGTTGTCCGAACATCCGGAGGACATTCCGGAAATCGCCACCGCGCAGTTGACGCAGCTGGTCGATGCCAATGAGGTGCCCCTGCGCACGCTCACGGTCGGCGCGCTCAACCTGATGCGCAACCTGGACTGGCCGGGCAATCTTCCGGTACTGCAGAACGTGGTGAAGACACTTGCGCTCACTTCACTATCGGGCGACATCACCGGCGAGGACGTGAACCGCGTTGCGAAGGAATTCAACCTTGCGCCGCGCGAGCAATCCACCGTCGAAGTCGGGATCTCGCTCGACATGCCGCTGCGCGAAGCGCGTGAGCAGTTCGAGAAACAGTATTTCCAGCATCACATCCGCCGCGAGGAAGGCAACATGTCGCGCGTTGCCGACCGCGTGGGCCTCGAGCGCACGCACCTTTATCGCAAGCTGAAGCAGCTCGGGATCCGCCCTTCGGGCAAGAGCGACGAAGGCCTCGGCGGCGCCTGAGCGCCGCGCTCCTAGGCGGGCGCGGGTTCGATCCGGCCCAGGCGAACCGCGGTAAGGCCGGCCTTGACGTTGTTGGGCACGGGCATCACCAGCACGCAGTTGTCATATGGCGCCCGCACCACTTCCTGGCCGTCGTACGCGATCGCGTCTCCCGCCCTCGCGACCACCTCCAGCCCGGTGAAGGCCTTGGCAAAGCGAAATGCCGCGCTGCGCGCCACCACGGCATCGGTGACCCGGATCAGGCATTGCGGGACAGGCGCCACGTCGTCGATCTGCCTCGCGGCCGCCGCGGCATCGACCATTCCGAGCGTGCGCAGGAATCGCCATGTGGTCTGCCATGCAACGTCGGCGGCCGCGCGCTCCCAATGCTGGCCGCACTCCACCAGCAGCGCGTTCCTCGGGCTCGCCGGATCGCCGAACCCGCCGTAATCCCGCATCCGGGTGCCGTTGGCGTGACCTGCGTCGCTCACGACGTGGACGGGAATGCCGACGTCGAAGGCGAACCGGATTCCCTTGTCGAGCGTGCCGCAGATCATCACGGGCGGACTGGGCTCGAGCATGGAGTGTATGTCGAGCAGGTAGTCGGCTGCATCGACAAAGGGGCGCAATTCGCGCGCGCGCGCGAGCTCGCTCGAGCGGCGATTGCCGTCCAGCGTGGCCGGGAGCCAGACCCGGTTGAGATCCTCGTCGACGAAGCGCGTCGAGTAGGGATTGCGGGTGTCGAAGCGCTCGAAGGCATCGATGTTGGCGAACGCGAGCGTGAGCTTGCCGCGCACGGGCTTCACGCCCTCGCGCAACAGCCGGTCGACGGCGATTGCCCCGCAGATCTCGTTGCCGTGCGTGAGCGCGTTGACCATCACGTTCGGGCCGCTGCGGCCGCTGTCGATGACGTGGACGTAGTCGGTGCCTGTTGCCGAGCGGCGATGCGCGCGGATATCCGGCGCCGTGAGTTCGATGAGCGGTGCGGCCATGGCCCTCAGTGTCCTCGCTTGTGGCCGTGTTCGCCGTGCGAATGGGCGTGGCCATGCCCGTCGTGATGGTCGTGCCCGTGGTGATGGTCGTGTCCGCAGGCGTGCGACCCGCGCGCCCCGGCGAACGCGCAGATTCCCGTCACCAGCGAATCGATGTCGCGCTTGAGGGAATCGAAATCGACGCTCTTCTCCCGAGTGGACTCATTCATGTAGAGCCGGCGATTCACTTCGACCTGGAGGCTGTGCCGCCCGGCCGCCGGATCGGAAAACGCCCGCACCAGCTCCACGCCCTTGTAAGGGTCGTTCACCTTGACGTCGTAGCCCATCGCCGCAAGCGAGTCGCGGACGAAATGCGTGAACTCAGGACTGCAAGTCGTGCCATCCCGGTCGCCCAGGACAAAATCCGCACGCGCCTTGCCTGGGCCCTCCTCGGAAACCTGGCTGCTGAGGGCGGGCATCGAATGGCAGTTCACGTGCCAGGCCGTGCCGAAATGCGCGTGGGCCTCGTCGATCGCGTCCTTGACGGCCTTCTGGTAGGGCTGGTGGAAAAGCGTGATGCGGCGCATGACCTCGGCCACGGAAAGCTTGCGCGCGTAGATGGGGTCTCCGTTGTCCAGCACCCGCCAGACCAGGCCGATACCGAGTTCGGTCTTGCGGCTGCGCGCCAGCGGCCCGGGCCACGGGGCCGCGAGCAACGCCTCGTCGATGTCGAGGAGCGACCGGTTGGCGTCGATGTAGCTGCGCGGGAAGCGCGCGGCGACCAGCACGGCGCCGCGAGCGGGCGCCGAGGCATAGAGCTCGTCGACAAACGCATCCTCCGCCCGGCGCAGCATTTCGCGCGGAACCGAGAAGTCGAAATCGTCCGGGTAATCGACGCCGCTATGCGGGGAGTCGAAGACCGCCGGCACGCGATCGCCGCTGGGAACGGATCGGATCAACGCAATGTTGGTGTTCGGTTCGATCATGGCATGTCATTCAGGTGGCAGGCCGAGAAGTGGCCGGGAGCGATCTCGCGGATCGCGGGAGCCTCGCTTGCGCAGCGCGGAATCGCGTGCGGGCAACGGGGATGAAAATGGCAGCCGGAAGGCGGCGCGAGCGGCGAGGGGATCTCGCCGCGCACCGGGGCATAGTCGCGCTTGCGCGTATCGAGCCGTGGCATCTCCGCGAGCAACGCCTGCGTGTAGGGATGGTTGGGCCGCGCGAAAACCTCCACTGCGTCGGCCTGTTCGACCACGCGGCCCAGATACATGATGACCACCCGGTCGGATACGTGCTTCACCACGCCCAGGTCATGGCTGATGAACAGGTAGGCGAGGCCAAGCTCTTCGCGAAGGCGGATGAACAGGTTGAGCACCTGCGCCTGGATGGAAACGTCCAGCGCGGCAACCGCTTCGTCGCAAACGAGGAATCGGGGCCTCACCGCGAGGGCCCGGGCGATCCCGATGCGGCTGCGCTGCCCGCCCGAGAATTGGTGCGGGAAACGCCGGGCCAGCGCCGCATCGAGGCCTACGCGGTGCATCAGTTCCGCGACGTAAGAACCCTGCTCGGCGCGCGTGGTGATTCCGTGCGTCACGGGCGCTTCGCCGATCACGTCGACGATGCGCATGCGCGGATTGAGCGATGCGTACGGATCCTGGAAGATCATCTGGATCGCGAGTTGCGCCTCGCGTCGCCGATCCCCGGAAAGCGCGGCCATGTCTCGCCCATTCCAGAGGCGTGCGCCCGAGGTGGGAGCGATGATCCCTGCGACCACGCGCCCGAGCGTGGACTTGCCGCAACCTGATTCACCCGACCAGGCCCACGACTTCGCCCTGCCCGACCGAAAGCGAAGCGTTGTCGACGGCATGCACCACTTCCGCGCGCGCGGCGGCCCCAAGCCGGCTCGCGATCCTGCTGGCCAGGTCGAGGTCCTTGGAGAAGCGCTTGGTGACGCCCCGCAGTTCGAGAAGCGGCGCGTTCATGCGGCGGGCTCCCCGGCCTCGGACGGCAACACGAAAGGATCGTCGTGCGGATGGAAACAGCGCGCGCCGCACCCATCGGGCGTGCAGATGTACTCGGGCTCCGCCTGGCAGGCGGCGTCGGCGCGGGCACAGCGCTCGCGAAATGCGCAGCCTGAAGGCAGTTGCAGCGTCGAGGGCGTCATGCCCGGGATCTGGCGAAGCGGCCGCCCGCGGGCGTTGCTCGCCGGCACCGAATACATCAGGCCGCGGGTATAAGGGTGGCGCGGACGGTCGAGCACCTCGTCGACGCTGCCGTGCTCGACGAGGCGCCCGGCATACATGACGGCGATCTCGTCAGCGAGGCCCGCGACGACGGACAGGTCGTGCGTGATCCAAAGCAGCGCAGTCCCGCTTTCGCGGCACAGCTTGCGCATCTCGAACAGGATCTGGCCCTGGATGGTGACGTCGAGCGCCGTGGTCGGCTCGTCGGCGATGATCAGGCGCGGCCGGTTGAGGAGCGCGATGGCAATCGCCACGCGTTGCCGCATGCCGCCCGAGAACTGGTGGGGATAGGAATGCAGGCGCTCGTCGGGAGAGGCGATGCCGACCTTCACCAAAGCCTCGCGGCAGCGCGCGAGGGCCGACTCGCGCGAAACCTTCTCGTGCGCGAGGATGGCCTCGATCATTTGCGTGTCGATGCGCAGGACCGGGTTCAAGGTCATCATCGGGTCCTGGAAGATCATCGCCATTTTCGTCCCGCGCAGCCTCCGCCGGCCCTCCGCGTCGAGCGTGGCGATATCGCGCCCTTCGAGCGAGATTCGCCCGGAAACGATGCGACCGGGCGCGTCGATGAGCCCCATGATCGAGTAGCCCGTCATCGACTTTCCCGACCCGGATTCGCCGACGAGGCCGAGGATGCGACCTTCCCCGATCGTAAACGAGATGTCATCCACCGCCCGCACCACGCCGCCACGCGTGAAGAAGTGCATGCGCAGCCGGTCGACTTCCAGGAGGCTCGCGCTCATCGCTTCAGCCGCGGGTTGAGCACGTCGCGCAGCTGGTCGGCGACGAGGTTGATCGCGACAATCGTCAGCACCAGCGCCAGGCCCGGATAGAAACTGATCCAGTACTTGCCGCTCATGAGGTACTGGAAGCCGTTTGCTATGAGCAAGCCAAGGGACGGTTCCGTGATCGGAAGCCCCAGGCCAAGGAAGGAGAGCGTTGCCTCCAGCGTGATCGCATGCGCCACTTGCACGGTGGCCACCACGATGAGCGGCGGGATGCAGTTGGGCAGGAGATGGCGAAGCAGGATGCGGCCGGGCGGCAGCGCCAGCACGCGCGCGGCCTCGATGTACTCCTTCTGCCGCTCGACCAGCGCAGCCGAGCGCACCGTGCGCGCATAGTAGGCCCACTGCACCGTGATCAGCGCGAAGATGATCTTGCCCACGCCCTGCCCGAGGACCGCCAGCAGGACCAGCGCGATGAGGATCGCGGGAAACGACAGCTGGATGTCGACCACACGCATGATCACCGTATCGACCCAGCCTCCGGCATAGGCCGCAATCAGGCCGAGGAGCAGTCCCAGCGCCAGCGCGATCACGGTGCTCGACACGCCAACGAGGAGCGAGATGCGCAGGCCGAAGAAGATTCCCGACAGCATGTCGCGTCCCTGGTCGTCCGTGCCGAGCCAGTACGTCTTGCCGAGCGGGGATTGCTCGCCCGGCGCGAGCTTCGAGTCCATGATGTCGAGCTGCGCGAGATCATAGGGGTTCTGCGGCGAGACCAGCGGCGCAAGCAGCGCAACCGTGGCAATGCACACCAGGAGCGCCAGGCCGAAAAGCGCGAGGCGGCTCTCGGCAAACTCGGCCGCAAAGCGACTGAAGGGGGAGTCTTCCCGTTCGGCCATGGTCAATGCGCGGCTGCGGACCCAAGCCGCACGCGGGGATCGAGCATCGAATAGAGCACGTCGACGACGAAGTTGATGATGATGAACAGGCCCACGATCACCATCAGGTAGGCGACGATCACCGGGCGGTCCAGCTGGTTGATCGAGTCGATGAGGAGCTTGCCGGTGCCGGGCCAGGCAAAGATCGATTCGGTGACGATGGCAAAGGCGATCACGCTGCCCAGCTCGAGCCCGATCACCGTCACTATCGGAATGAGGATGTTCTTCAGCACATGCACGCCGATGACGCGCGATGCCTTGAGTCCCTTGGCGCGGGCGAACTTCACGTAGTCCTGGAGCATGGCCTCGCGGGCGCTCGCCCGCGTCATGCGGATCAGCAGCGACAGCTTGAACAGGGCGAGGTTGAAGGCGGGCATGATGAGGTGCGCGAGCCCGTCGGCCGTGAGGAAGCTCACCGGCACGCCGAAAAGCAGGGTGGTTTCGCCGCGTCCGTTCGAGGGCAGCCATCCCAGAGACACGGAAAACACCATGATCAGCACCAGCCCCACCCAGAACGTCGGCAGGCTGAAGCCGAGGATCGACCCGGCCATGATCGCGCGCCCGATGAACGAGTCGGGCTTCAGTCCGGCGACCAGCCCGAGCGGGATCGCGAGCGGCACGGCGATCAGCATCGCGGCGAAGGCGAGTTCGAGCGTCGCGGGCAGCTTGCTGAGGATCAGGTCGATTGCCGGGACGTTGTAGACGAACGAGCGCCCGAGGTCGCCGCGGGCTGCCGCCTTGAGGAAGATCCAGTACTGCTCGAGGATAGGCTTGTCAAGGCCGAGGGCCACGGTCGCGCGCGCGCGCTCGATCTCGTCGGCCTGCGGGTTCACCAGCAGGTCGATGGGGTTGCCTATCGCATACACGCCGAGAAAAACGATGAACGACATGGCCACCAGCACGAATGCGCTCTGGGCCAGCCGGCGCAAGGTGAAAGCGAACATGTCGTTCGGCGCGCGGGCCGGGGCGCTACTTCGCCGGCTTCAAGCCCGAGGCAAGCGTGTACTGGTCGGTGCGCGGCGTGTACTTGAGGCCCTTGGCGCTGGCCCAGGTGCTGACCTCGTAGTGCAGCGGGATCAGGCCCACGTCGCCCATCGCCATTTCGGCGGCCTGCTGGATCAGGGCTTCACGCTTCTTGTCGTCCATCGTGACCAGGGCGTCATCCAGCACCTTGTCGAATGCCGGGTTCGAGTAACGGCCGCGATTGGTCGTCCCCATTCCCTTCGCGGGATCATGGGTCGCGAGCAGCGAGCGCAACGCGGAGCCCTGCTCGCCGCTTTCCGTGCCCCAGCCGAGCACCATGTAGCCGAATTCCAGCTTGGTGGCGCGCGTGAAGTAGACGTTCGACGGCATGGTCTCGACCTTGGCATCGATGCCGATGCGCGAATAGAACTGCGCAAGCGTCTGCGCCACCTTGTCGTCGTTGATGTAGCGGTTGTTGGGGCCGTGGATGGTCATTGCGAAGCCGTTGGGATAGCCGGCTTCCGCGAGCAGCTTCTTCGCGCCTTCCGGGTCGTATTTCTGGGGCTTGAGCTTCTTGCTCGTGCCGTAGAAGAAGTCCGGCAGGAGCTGCCCGGCCGACACCGCCTTCTTTTCCATCACGCGATCGACGATCGCATCGCGATTGACCGCCATCGAGAGGGCCTTGCGCACGCGCGCGTCCTTCAGGGGGTTCTTGTCCAAAGGCTTGCCCGACTTGTCGAAGAAGAACGGCGGCGACTTGTCGGTACTCTGGTTCAGGTGGACATAGATCACGCGGTTCGAGACCTTCGAGGTCAGGTCGAGGTTCTTGTCCTTCTCCATCTTCGCGATGTCCGCGGTGGGAACGGTCTCGATCATCTGCACGTCCCCGGAGAGCAGCGCGGCGACCCGCGCCGAGGGGTTGGTCAGGATCTTGAAGGTGACCTTGTCCCAGGGCTCCTCGCCTCCCCAGTAGCCGTAGTTCGCCTTGACGACCACGCGTTGGTTGGGAATGTATTCGGCGAACTTGTAGGGGCCGGTGCCGATGGCCGCCTTTCCCGAGTTGTAGTCCTCTGTCGTCGCCTTCTCGCCGGCGCCCCTGGACACGATCATCACCGAGGCCAGGTCGCTCGGGAGCAGCACGTGCGGCGTGGCCGTCTTCAGGATCATGGTGTGCGGGTCGACGATCTTCACGTCGACGATCGGCTTGGTGAAGGTGGCAAACGACGACGGGCTGTTCGGCACGTTGGGCACGCGCTTCAGCGTGAAGGCCACGTCCTCGGCAGTGAAGGGCGACCCGTCATGGAAGCGCACGCCCTTGCGCAGCTTGATCTCCCACGTCAGGTCGTCGAGAGCCCTCCACGACGTTGCCAGGCCCGGCACCATCTTCTGGTTCTCGTCGCGCTTGATGAGAGGCTCGTAGATATGCAGGAGCAGCCCGTTGTTCGGGGAGAGGTTGTGATAGTGCGGATCGATCGAAGTAATTGCGGCCTGCAGGCCGATCGATACGTCACGATCTTTGCCATGGGCAAGAGCGGCCCCGAGGATGGCGGCAAGCAGGATGGCAAGGGTGCGCATGAGGCGGGGCATCTTCGGGGCTCCTTCGGCATAGCGGGAAAGGCTCGGGGACACGGGGCGGGATCCCTTGCCCCGAGCGGCGATAATACCCCAATAGGCGCACTCGCCGGAGGAAGGTAAGCGTGTGGAGATGATCGAGCGTTTCGAGGCGTTGCTCGCGTCGGGAAAGGACGGCGCGCTGCTGCGATTTTCGCTGGGCAACGAGTACCTGAAGGCCGGCGATTCCGCGAAGGCGGCCGTCCACCTGCGCGCCGCCGTGGCCGCCGACCCCGGCTACTCTGCCGCATGGAAGCTGCTTGGCAGGGCGCTCGAGGCGCAGGCCGACGTCGATGGGGCGATCGCGGCCTACGGGAGGGGAATTTCCGCGGCCGAAGCGCGCGGGGACAAGCAGGTAGCCCGCGAGATGGGGGTGTTCCTGAAGCGCCTCGAAAAGGCGCGCACGGAGGGGCTCCCCCCTGGCTAGGCGGTGCCGGCCAGCAAGGCCTCGATTGCGGCCTGCGGCGCATTCTTCTCGACGCGCGCCCGGCCCAGCCGCTCGAGGAGGATCAGGGCGATCGCGCCTCCGTCGTTCTTCTTGTCCCGGCCCATGAACTCCAGCCATCGCGAGACCGGCATGGGCGGGGGCACTACCGGCAGGCCGAGCCGCGCGAGCAGGGCCTGGAGTCTCGCGACATCTGCCGCAGGCAGGCCCAGCACTTGCGAGGAAAGCCTGGCCGCAAGCACCATTCCCGCCGCGACGGCTTCGCCATGGAGCCAGGCGCCGTAGCCCTGCCCCGACTCGATCGCGTGACCGAACGTGTGCCCGAAGTTGAGCAAGGCACGCGCCCCATTCTCGCGTTCGTCCTCCGCGACAACGGCGGCCTTGATCTCGCACGAGCGCCGGACGGCATGGGCAAGCGCATCATGCCGCCGCTCGGCGAGTGCCTCCGCGTTCTTCTCGATCCAGGAAAAGAACGCGGCATCGTGAATCGCGCCGTGCTTGACTACCTCTGCCAGCCCCGACGCCAACTCGCGAGGCGGCAATGAGTCGAGCGTGGCAAGGTCGGCGATGACCGCGCGCGGCTGGTGAAAGGCGCCGATCATGTTCTTGCCGAGGGCATGGTTGATCGCGGTCTTGCCTCCGACGGAGGAATCGACCTGCGCAAGCAGGGTGGTTGGCACCTGCAGGAAGGGCGCTCCACGCTGGTAGGTCGCTGCGGCGAAACCGGCGAGGTCGCCCACCACGCCGCCGCCGAGCGCCACCAGCGTCGTGCGGCGGTCGATCCGGGCCTGCAGGAGCTGCGCGAAGACGGCATCGAGCGTGGCCCAATTCTTGTGTTGTTCTCCGTCGGGAATTTCGATGCGCATGCTGCTGACGCCGGCGCTTTCCAGGGCGCGTTCGAGGCGTGCGGCGTAAAGCGGCGCCACGACCCCGTTGGTCACGATCACGGCCCGCCGGTTCGCGATGTACTGGGCAAAGAGCGCGCCCTGGTCGAGCAAGCCCGCGCCGATGTGTATCGGATAGCTGCGTTCGCCGAGCGAGACGGCAAGTGTTTGCGGGACGGTCATGTTCCGGTCGCCGCCTGCGTGTCTTCCCCCAGCTGGTCGAGAATTCTTGAAACAAGCGAATGCACGCTTTGCGCGCCGGTATCGACGACCAGGTGCGCGCAGAGGCAGTAGAGCGGATCGCGCACTTCGAGAAGCGCGGCGAGCGTGGCGCGGGGATCGGGCGTGGCAAGCAATGGCCGCGAAGTATCGCGGCGGGTCCGCTCCCACAAGTCGTCCAGCTTTGCGCGCAGGTAGATGACCGTACCGCTTTCCCGCATCAACGCCCGGCTTCCTTCATCGAGAACGGCGCCGCCGCCAGTGGCGATCACGGCGTTCTCATGACCCACGAGCTCGCCGATCACCATGCGCTCGCGCGCACGGAACCCGGCCTCGCCTTCGTACTCGAAAATGGTCGCGATCGGCACCCCGGTGCGCTCCATCAGGACGCGATCAGTATCGAAGAACTCGCGGTTCAGGCGCTTGGCGAGGGTGCGGCCGACGGTGGACTTGCCGGCGCCCATCATGCCGACCAGGAAAAGGTTGCCTGCCATGGCGAAAGCATACCCCAGAAAAACAAGGCCCCGGACTCGCCGGGGCCCTGCAGGGGGATTTCCGCCTCAGCGCAACGCGACGCCTTCCTTGATGATCTTCGGCGTGATGAAGATCAGCAGTTCGGTCTTGTCGTCGACCTTGGTAGTGCGCTTGAACAGGTAACCGAAGACCGGGATGTCACCCAGAAGCGGAACCTTGTCCGTGGAGGTGCGGGTGGTCTGCTCGAAGATGCCGCCCAGCACCGCCGTCTCGCCGTTGTCGACCAGGACCTGTGTCGTGACGCGCTTGGTATCGATCGAAGGGATCGTTCCGGCGGATCCGGCGTTGACCAGCGCGCCGACGTTGTCCTTTCTTACCTCGAGGTCGAGGATGATCTTGTCGTCTGGCGTGATGCGCGGCGTGACCGCAAGCTCGAGAACGGCGGGCTTGAAAGTGACGGTCGTCGCGCCGCTTGCGGAGCTGGTCTGGTACGGGATCTCCGTGCCCTGCGAAATCACCGCACGCTTCTTGTCGGCGGTGATCACGCGGGGATTCGAGATCACCTTGCCGCGGTTGTCGGCTTCGAGCGCGGACAACTCGAGGTTGACGAGGTTGCCGCTGCCCAGGTTGAAGAAGGTCAGCGCAAGCTGTCCCGCCGCGCCCGCCACAGGCAGGTTCACGTTCATCTGCTCTGGCTGCCCGCCCTGGGGGCTGATCACGCCCGTGGCCAGGTTGGCCGAGCCTGGCGACTGCTGGTTGGTGCCGCCGATGTTGGTGGCGGTGTTGTAAGGTGTTCCGGAAGTGCCCAGGTTGGTATTGCCGCGGTTGAAGCCTCCCTGGAATCCGAAACGGGCGCCGAGCGAGCGGCCCCACTTGTCGTCGGCAATGACGATGCGCGCCTCGATCATGACCTGGCGCACGGCGACGTCGAGCTGGGCCACGAGTTTCCGGACTTCTTCGAGGCGTATCGGGACGTCCTGCACGAACAGGGTATTGGTGCGCTCATCCATGTTGGCGTTGCCGCGCTTGGAGAGGATCTTCTGGTCCTTGTCGGAGAGGAGCTTTCTCAGGTCCTCGGCCTTCGCGTACGACAATGCGTAGGATTCGGTGCGCAGCGGCTCGAGCTCGGAGATCTGGTTGGAAGACTCGAGCAGCAGCTTTTCCTTCGCCGCCAGCTCGTCGGTCGGGGCGATCAGCACCACATTGCCGTTCTTGCGCTTCGACAGGCCCTTGGACTGCAGGATGATGTCGAGCGCCTGGTCCCAGGGCACGTCCTTCAGGCGCAACGTAAGGTTGCCGCCCACGGTGTCGCTGGTGATGATGTTCAGGCCGGTAAAGTCGGCGATGACCTGCAGAACGGCGCGCACTTCGACGTTCTGGAAGTTGAGCGAGAGCTTCTCGCCGGAGTAGCCGGGATTCGAGCCCTGGATCAGCTTGTTCGGGTCTTCCTTGATCGGCTTCACCTCGAGGATGAACTGGGTGTCGGTCTGGTAGGCCGAGTACTCCCAGAGGCCGCGCGGTTCGACTACCAGCCGCGCATTGCCGCCCTGCTCGAAAAGGTCCACGAACTTGATCGGCGTGCCGAAGTCCGCGACATCGAGCCTGCGCACCAGGTTCTTCGGGGCGCCCGTATTGATGAAGTCGACGATCACCTGGCGGCCCTGCTGGCGGATGTCGATGCCGGTGTTGGGCGACGAAAGGTCGACCACGACGCGGCCTTCGCCGGAATTGCCGCGACGGAAGTCCACGTCGCGCAGGTTCTGGCGCGCCGTCGTCCCGGGGGCCGGCTCGGCAAACCGCGCGATCGGTGCCGTGGATTGCGAGGTTCCAGGCGCGAGGGTGGGCGCGTTGCCGCTGTCGATCGTCACCACCACCAGCCTGCCCTCCACGGCCGTGGTGTAGGTCAGGTTCCTGGCGAGATTCATGACCAGCCGCGTGCGGTTGGCCGTCTGGACCACGGAGATGCTCTTCAGGTCGCCTTCGCCCGCCTCGATCTGGGTACGGCCGAGGGCGTTGGCGGTTTCCGGGAAATCAAGCGCGATGCGCGGAGGGTTGGTGACGGCAAACCCTTGAGGGGCGCCCGCCAGCGGCTCCTTCAGCGTCACCTTGACGATGACCTTGCCTCCCTGCTGCGAGGAGAAATTGATCGCCTCGATGGCGTTCCTGGCGGCGTCCTGCGCAAGCGCCAAAGGCGCGCAGAGCGCGAGCACCAAGGCAGTGATCGCCTCGATGGCAATATTTCCATGCGGTCGTTTACGAAGCATCGCGATCACCTCTTGGTCTCCTTGCTGGACTCTTCGAGCAGGGGCAGCACGCTTTGCCGCTCCGCCCAGTCGCCAGCGCTGTCCTGGACGATTTCCTTGAGCTTGATGTCGCCGTCGGAGATGTCGGTGACGAGGCCGAAATTCTGCCCCATGTAGTTGCCCTTCTTTACCCGGTAGAGCGTCTTGTCCGCGCGCACCAGGGCATACATCTCCGGCCCCTGCTGCAATGTGCCGACCATCTTCAGCTGCTCGAGCGGGAAGCCTTCAAGAGGTTCCTTGCGCCGGTTCAGGTCGGGCTGGAGCCCGCCGCCGCCGTCCTTGGCGATCGACAACTTCCTCGGCTTGAACGGATCGGGCAGGTCGAATCCCTCGTAGCCAAAGGGCTCGAAGGGCTTGACCGCCGGCAGGGGATCGATCTTGCGCACGAGGCCCTTCTCGGACTCGCGCACGAACTGCTTGAGTTCGTCGAGCTCGGAGCTGCAGGCGCCGAGCGCAATCACGGACAGCAGGACGAGGCGGCGCATCTACTTGCCCCCCGCCTTGGCCGGTTGCGGCGCGCCGCCCGATGGCCCTGCCTTTTCCTTGGTGGACTTGCGCTGCTTCGAGACCTCCTCCTCGTCGAGGTAACGGTAGGTCTTGGCGAGCGCTTCCATGCTCAGCTGGCCCGTCTCCTTGACCGGAACGATGTTGAGGTCGTTGAGCAGGACGATGCGCGGCATTTTCGCCACGTCGCTCGCGAAAGCGCCGAGGTCATGGTAGTTGCCGGTGACCTTGAGGCTGACGGGAAGCTCGGCGTAGAACTCGGTGAAGTTCTCGTTTTGCGCCGGCTTGAAAAAATCGAACAACAGGCCGCGGCCGAGCCCGGCCTGGTTGATGTCGATGAGCAATGCGTCCATCTCGCTCTTGTTGGGCAGCTGCTTGAGGAGAGCGCCGAAGGACTGCTCGATTTCCGCGCGTTGCTGCTTGTACGACTCGAGGTTGATGGCGAGCTTCTTCTTTTCCAGATAGGCCTGTTTTTGCCGGTCGACTTCCTGCCGGCCCTGCTCGATCTGGTCGCCCTGGCCCTGCCAGAGAAAGACGTAGAAGAGAACAAGGATCGAGATGAAGATCACGAGGAAAGTGCCGATCTTGATCGCCCAGGGCCAGTTGCCCGGTTGTTTCGGATCCAGCGTCCGGAGTTGTTCGAGGAGGTTCATTTGGCCCCCGCCGGTTTCGCGTCCGCCTTGCGGGCGGACTTCCCATCGTCATTCTTGTTGCGCTTGATGGAAATGTTCATCGTGAATTCGTTGACGCGCTGGTTCGGGTTCTGGTTCAGGTTCACGGCCTTGATCTCGACCAGCTCGGGATTCTCGAGGTAAGGCGAGGCGCCGAGGTTTCGCATCAGCGCGGACACGCGGGCGTTGGACTGGGCGTAGCCCTCGACCTTGATCTTGCTGCCCGTCTGGCGCACTGCCTTCAGGAACACGCCCTCGGGGAGCTGCCGGAGCAATTGGTCAAGCAGCTGGACCGGCTCCGAGCGGTTGCTCTGCAGGCCTTCGACCACCTGTTTCTTTGCCAGCAGCGACTGGGTCTCCTCGCGAATCTTGCGAATCTCGTCGATCTGCTTGTCGAGCTTGCCGATCTCTTCCTTCATGTAGGCGACGTTGGCCTGCTGCTGGGTGACCTGCTGGTCGAGAAGGAACCAGCCAACGCCACCCACAACCAGGGCCAGGGTCGCGGTCAGGCCGGCCAGCACCGCAAACTGCTGCTTGCGGCGTTGGCGCTTTTCCTCGCGGTGCGGCAGTAGGTTGACGCGAATCATGACGGGTCGAACCTCCGCATTGCCAGCCCGCAGGCCACCATCAGGGACGGTGCATCGACCGTGAGCTGCCGGGGCTTGATCTTGGAGGACAGGGCCATGTTGGCAAACGGATTGGCAACGAGCGTGTGCACCTGGGTGCGCGTGGCGACCATTTCCTCCAGCCCGTCGAGCATGGCGCAACCGCCGGTGAGCAGGATATGGTCGACCTTGTTGAACTGGGTCGAAGTGAAGAAGAACTGCATCGCGCGCTGGATCTCGAGCACGATCTTCTCGTTGAACGGGGCGAGCACATCCGGGCCGTAGTTCTCCGGCAGGTTGCCGACCCGCTTGGCGGCCTCGGCTTCCTCGGGCGGCATGTCGAAATGGCGCGCCACCTCCTGGCTGAGGAGGTTGCCGCCGATCTGCTGTTCCCGCGTGTAGACGGTCTGCCCGTTGTGCAGTACCGCCACCCGGGTAATGGTGGCGCCGATGTCGACAATGACGGTGACGTCGCTTTCCCGGATGCCGGAGGCGCCGCCGCAAATCAGCTCGAAGGCAGCCTGCGCGGCATACGACTCGACATCCATGACGATGGTTTTCAGGCCGGCAGCTTCGGCCGCCGCGACCCGATCCTCGATCTTTTCCTTGCGCGAGGCAGCGATCAGCACCTCGACCTCGTCTTCGCCCGTGGAAGACGGGCCAATCACCTGGAAATCGAGGTTTACCTCGTCAAGGGAGAACGGAATGTACTGGTTTGCCTCGCTTTGGACCTGGACTTCCATGTCCTCCTCGCGCTGGTTGCCGGGAAGGATCACCTTCTTGGTGATGACTGCCGCACCGGGAAGGGCGAGGGCAACCGCCTTGATCCGGGTCCCGAGCGCCTTGTGGGCCCGCTTGATGGCTTCGCCGCAGGCCTCGATATTGGCGATATTGCCGTCGACCACCGTATCCTTGGGCAGCGGTTCGATCGCGTAACGCTCTACGCGAAAGACATTTCGCCCGGCTTCCGCGATTTCCACCATCTTGACCGAGGACGAGCTTATATCGCAGCCAATCAGCGGTGGCGTCTTGGCTTTGAGGAAGTCGAACTGGGCCGCGAGTTTTTCTTTAAGCATGGTGGTGGTTTAGCACCCATTGCGGATAATTTACATTAGATGCTAGCAACAACCCCTAGGACTGTAAAGCGTTTTTTTGGCGGCGTCGCCTTGGGCCCGGACATCTATAATGTGCGGGCGCCGATTCTTCCCCCGCCCTTCCGATGACCGCTCGCTGGTGGTTCTATCCCGTCGTTGTGCTCGCCTCGCTCGCGTTGGTGCTGGCTGGCGTCGCTGCGCTGACCGTGGTGCTCATCTATCCCAACCTGCCTAGCCTCGAGGTCCTCACCGACTATCGGCCCAAGGTGCCGTTGCGCATCTATAGTGCCGAAAAGGAGCTGATTGGCGAGTTCGGCGAGGAAAAGCGCGCCGTGGTGAAGATCGCCGAGGTGCCCGCCCTGATGAAGCAGGCGATCCTCGCCGCCGAGGACGACCGGTTCTACCAGCATAGTGGCGTGGACATGGTGGGCGCGGCGCGTGCCGCGCTGGCCAACCTCCAGGGGCGTCGCGAGGGCGCCAGCACCATCACCATGCAAGTCGCCCGGACCTTCTTCCTGACCAGGGAAAAGACCCTGGCGCGCAAGCTCTCGGAGGTGCTCCTTGCGTTCAAGATCGAGGCCTTCCTCAGCAAGGACCAGATACTCGAGTTGTACATGAACCAGATTTTCCTGGGCCAGCGCGCCTACGGGTTCGCTTCGGCCGCGAACGTCTACTTCAACAAGAACCTGCCCGACCTGACGCCGGCCGAGGCGGCCATGCTTGCCGGGCTGCCCCAGTCGCCTTCGCGGCAGAATCCTTTCGTCAATCCCAAGCGCGCCCAGCAGCGACAGCACTATGTCCTGCGCCGCATGCATGAGCTTGGGCACCTGGACGATGCCCAGTACAAGGCGGCGCTGGCCGAGCCGCTGCGCCTGAACGTCGAGCGGCGTGAGCAATTCGCCTTCCGCGCCGATTTCGTCGCCGAAATGGCCCGGGCGGTGGTATTCGAGCAGTACGGAGAGCAAAGCTATGTCAGCGGGATAAAGGTATATACGACGGTGCGCAAGACCGACCAGGAAGCGGCGGCGGCGGCGTTGCGCAAGGGTGTCATCGAATATGACCGGCGCCACGGCTACCGCGGTCCCGAGGGTTTCGTCGCCTTGCCCGCCGCCAAGGACGAGATTGAAGAAGCGGTCGACGATGCATTGCAGGAACGGGAACCGGTTGGCGACCTGGTGCCGGCGGTCGTGATCGAGGCCTCGCCGACCAGGCTGGTGGCCATGGTGAAACGCGGCGATCAGGTCGTCGTCGCCGCAGAGGGGCTCAAGTTCGTCGCCCGCGCCCTGGCTGAACGGGGCAATCCCGAACGCACGCTGCGGCGCGGATCGATCATTCGATTGCAGCCCGAGGAGAAAGGGGCCTGGAGCGTGACCCAGCTGCCCAAAGCCGAGGCCGGGCTGGTGTCGATGGAACCGGCGAACGGGGCGGTCTACGCCTTGGCCGGGGGGTTCGATTTCAATTCAAGCAAGTTCAACCATGTCACGCAGGCCTGGCGCCAGCCGGGCTCGAGCTTCAAGCCGTTCATCTATTCCGCGGCATTGGAGAAAGGCTTTACCCCGGCAACGGTGATCAACGATGCGCCTTTCGTGATCGATGCGGCCAAGACCGGCGGGCAGCTGTGGGAGCCGAAGAACTACGACGGCAAGTACGAGGGACCCATGCGGCTTCGCACGGCGCTGGCAAAGTCCAAGAACATGGTGTCGATCCGGATCCTGCAGGCGATCGGGCCGGACTATGCGCAAGACTATATACAGAGGTTCGGGTTTGACCCGAAACTGCATCCTGCCTATCTCACCATGGCGCTGGGCGCGGGAAGTGCCACGCCGCTGCAGATGGCCGCCGCGTACTCGGTATTCGCCAATGGCGGCTACCGGATAAAGCCCTGGGTGGTGCAACGGATAGTCGATTCACGCGGCGAGACGCTGTTCGAGGCCGCGCCGGAGGTGGCCGGCAAGGACGCCGAGCGCGTCCTCGACCCGCGCAACGCCTTCCTCATGTCGAGCCTGATGCGCGACGTGGTCAAGTTCGGCACCGCCGCGCGCGCGATGTCGCTCGGCCGCCAGGACCTCGCGGGCAAGACCGGCACCACCAACGATCACATCGACGCGTGGTTTGCCGGTTTTCACCCGACGCTGGTCGCGGTGTCCTGGATCGGATTCGATACTCCCGCGCCCCTCGGGGCCAATGAAACAGGCAGCCAGGCGGCGCTTCCGATGTGGATGGGCTACATGGCACGCGCCCTGAAGGGCGTGCCCGAAGCGCCGCTCGAAGCTCCGGCCGGAATTGTTTCCGCCTTCATCAACCCGGCCACCGGCATGCTCGAGCCGGACGGCCGCAGCAACCTGAGCGAGTACTTCTTTGCCGAAAGCCTTCCGCAGTCGAGCGATGAGGCGGCCGCGGCGCGCAACGCCGGGAAGCCGACCGAGGAAGTGCGCAACCAGATCTTTTAGGAATGGCGCGGCGACCAACGCGCGAATCCGAAGGGGCAGGAGCTTGGCCAGACGGCGAGAGGAAAAACCCGGGCGCAACCTGATGCGTGGCAAGGTTGCGCATATCGCCGCGCGGCTGATGGCCGTGGATGGCGTGGCGGATTTCGCGACGGCAAAGCACAAGGCAGCGCGCGAAGCCGGCCTGGGCAGTGACGATCCCTTGCCTGACAACCAGGAAATAGAAGAGGCGTTGCGCGCCTATCAGGACCTGTTCCAGCAGGATGAGCACCCCCGGCAGCTGCGCTGGCTGCGCGGCATCGCGGTCGAGGCAATGCGATTGCTCTCCGAGTTCGACCCGCACCTGACCGGGTCGGTGCTGAGCGGCACGGCAGGGCCGGAATCCGACGTGAACATCCAGGTGTTTGCCGATGACTGCAAGGAGATCGAACTTCTCCTGATCAATCGCGGCATTCGCTACCGACCCGAGGAGCGCAGCGTCCGGCGCGGCGGCCGGAAGCATGCCGTGCCCGTGCTTCGCATCGAGCGTGACGGGGTGGAAATTGCGATCGCCGTCCTCGCACCGAACGACCTGCGGGTGCAGCGTCGGAGCGCCGATGGCCGGACCATCGAGCGCGCGCGGCTCGCCGAGGTCGAGGCGATGATTGCCGGGGCGCCCGGCGCCTGAAATTCAGCGTCCTGCGCGAAGCGCGATGGCCGCCTCCAGCGCAAAGTACGTGAGAACGGCATCGGCGCCCGCGCGCTTGAAACAGAGCAGCCCCTCGATCATGCAGGCGGTCCCGTCGATCCATCCCTGGGCTGCGGCAGCCTTGAGCATCGCGTATTCGCCGCTGACCTGGTAGGCAAACGTCGGCACGCCGAAGCGCTCCTTCACGCCCCGGACGATGTCGAGGTAGGGCATGCCGGGCTTGACCATCACCATGTCGGCGCCCTCCTCGAGGTCGAGGGCAACCTCGCGCAGCGCCTCGTCGGCATTGCCCGGATCCATCTGGTAGGTCCTCTTGTCGCCCTTGCCGAGGTTCGCGGATGAGCCGACCGCATCCCGGAACGGTCCGTAATACGCCGAGGCGTACTTGGCCGAATAGGCCAGGATGCGCGTGTGAATGAGCTTTCGGGCGTCGAGCGCGGAACGAATCGCGCCTATCCGGCCGTCCATCATGTCTGACGGAGCCACAACATCGGCGCCAGCTTCCGCGTGAGTGAGCGCCTGCTTGCAAAGCGCGGCCAGGGTTTCATCGTTCAATACGTAGCCACCGGCGTCGATCAGTCCGTCCTGCCCGTGGCTGGTGTAGGGGTCAAGCGCCACGTCGGTGATCACGCCGAGCTCGGGAAACCGCGACTTCAGCGCCCTGACGGCGCGGGGCGCCAGACCGTCGGCGTTGAACGCTTCTTCCGCGCCTGGTGTTTTCAATGACGCATCGACAACCGGGAAAATCGCGAGCGCCGGGATACCCAGGGCCACCGCGCGCTCCGCCTCCTTGAGCAACAGGTCGATGCTCAGGCGAGATATGCCGGGCATCGAGGAAACGGCTTCGCTGCGCTTTTCGCCGTCGAGAACGAAAACGGGGTAGATGAGGTCAGAAGCGTCCAGCCGGTTCTCGCGCATCAGGCGGCGAGAGAACTCGTCCCTGCGCATGCGGCGCATGCGCCGGACCGGAAACCTGCCAAGAAAATCGCTCATGGGTGTGGTCGCAGCGAAGTGGCGCGAGGCAGCGCCTGAGGCCGGGAACTTTATCACGCGGCGCGGCGTCACAATCGGTGAAGGGATTTCCCTTCCCCGCTTCTCCTCCCTGAGCGGGTGCCTTAATTCCCATTAAGGCTTCTTTCGCCCCGGCTTTACTCCCCTTTAGCCGGGGTTTTTTATTGCCTGCCGCTTGCGCGTGGCGAAGGCCTCGATGGCGAGCGCCGCCTCCTCGACGCCGACGCGCTTCAGGCTGGAAAAAAGCTGCACGGTGGTGCCGGGATTGCGCAACTGGAGTTCGGCGCGCACCTTGCGAAGCAGCACGCTGGAGTCGTTGCGCGACAGCTTGTCGGACTTGGTGAGCAGCACATGCACGGGCGTCGCGGCAGGCGCAAGCCAATCGAGCAGCTCCAGGTCGAGCGGCGTGAGCGGGTGGCGGCTGTCCATCATGATCACGACGCCGGCAAGGGACTCGCGCGTGTGCAGGTAGCCTCCGACCAACTCTTCCCAGTGTTCCCGCACGGCACGCGGCACGCCGGCAAACCCGTAGCCGGGCAGGTCGACCAGGACCAGGTCGGCCCCGCAGGCGAAAAGGTTGATCAATTGCGTGCGCCCGGGCGTCTTGCTGGTGAACGCGAGACGGGTTCGCCCGGTGATGGCGTTGATCGCGCTTGACTTGCCTGCGTTCGAGCGGCCGGCGAAAGCAATCTCCGGCGCGCCGGGCGGGGGAAGCTGGTCGGCCGAATGCGCCGAGCCGAAGTACTCGGCCCTGCGCACTTTTGCGATCGCCGCGTTGCGGGTGGCGCGCGTCACCTCTGGCTGCGGGCCGGCCATCTACGCTAAAATCGGCAGGTTGTGGCCCGAGCGCGACTTGCGCTCCCCGCCCGCGGGGCGGTTCCCGGAAAAAGGACTCGGCATGCGTAACGCAAACAGCCTCTTGGCGCTCATCGGCGCATTCTACGCGGCGCTTGCCGTTTCGGCTCCCGCCGAAACGCGCCGCGCCGCCCGACCTGGAGCGCGGCAAGCAGATCGCGAGCGCGGCATGCGCCGCATGCCACGGCGCCGACGGCAACAGCGTCATTCCCGTCAATCCGATCCTGGCCGGCCAGGGCGCCGATTACATTGCCCATACGCTTGCCGAATACAAGTCCGACAAGGCGAGCGCCACGCGCAAGAACCCGATCATGAAGGGCATGGCGGCCGCGCTCACGCCCGAGGACATGCGCAATGTCGGCGCCTATTTCGCCGCGCAAAAGATGACGCCATCGGTTGCGCGCGACAAGGCCGCGGCAGTGCGCGGAGAGAAGATCTGGAGAGGGGGCATCAAGGATTCCAGCGTTCCTGCCTGCGCCGGTTGCCACGGGCCCGCCGGCAAGGGGGTGCCGGTGCAATATCCGCGGGTTGCCGGGCAGTACGCCGACTACACGCTTGCCGCGCTCAAGGCCTACGCCGCTGGCGTGGAACGCACCAATACGATGATGACCGGCGTTGCGGCAAAGCTCTCGGAGGCCGACATGAAGGCCGTATCGGAGTACATGGCCGGCCTACGCTGAGCGGGCGTCCGCAAAGGACGTCTCGGACACGACGGCGAAGCGGTTCTTCCCGGCGCTCTTCGCCTCGTAGAGCGCGGCGTCGGCCGCTCGCAGCAAGCTTTCCTCTTCCCGCCCGTGCAGGGGATGGCAGGCAATCCCGGCGCTTGCGCTTACCTGAACGGTCTCGCTTCCGAGGCGATAGGGCTGCGCAAGGTCCGCAAGGAGCTTCCTGCACAGCGCCTGCGCGCCCTCGCATCCGGTATCGGGAAGGATCACGAGGAACTCGTCTCCGCCAAGGCGTCCCACGGTATCGGAGGCACGCATTGCTTGGCGCGCGCGATTGGCGACCTGTTCGAGAAGCTGGTCCCCTGCGGCATGGCCGAGCGTGTCATTCACTCCCTTGAAACCGTCGAGGTCGAAGGAGACGACGGAAAACTCGCCTGCGCTGCGCGCGGAGTGCGCCAATTGCTGCGCCAGGCGATCGGAGAGGAGGTTGCGGTTGGGCAGTTGCGTGAGCGCGTCGTGGTGCGCGAGGAATAGGATGCGCGCCTCGATCTCGCGCTGGCGGATGCGCGCGTACAGGTATACCAGGAACACGCCCGCGAGGAACGCGATCGCGCCCGCCACGAGCCACATCACCGAGCGGCGCAATCCTTCGCCAAGGCGGATCTGCTCCAGCGCCATCGCGCCCAGGCTCGCGTTTTGCCGTCGCAGCGCGTCCTGCACGGCCGATAGCGCCTCCTGCTCGACTCGCTCCACCTCGGGCTGCTGGCCAAGGGCCAGCGCGGCCTGAACGCCTTTCTCCCGGCGCATGTCCATGAGGCTACCCGCGAAAAGCAGGTACGCGCGCGCGCGCGTTGCGACCTCCGCGACGGCGCTTTGCAGTCCGGGATCCTGGAAGTTCTGGCCCTTGAGGTAGTCGAGCTCGCTCGTCATCTCGACCGAGGCTCGGTCGAACTCGCCGTGCAACGACTGCCGGCCGGTCAGCGCGAACCCGTAAGAAGCCTGCCCCGCCTTGAGCATCTCGGCGCGCAGTCTTTCCAGGCTGTCCTGCACGCCCTGTTGCGCCATGCTCGACCTGTTGAGGTCGGTCTCGCGGGCAACATCGACGAACACCAGCAAGGCGAGGGCGACGATGGCAAGGGCGGCGGCGGCCAACCCTGTTGCGGCAACCCGCTCCGTGGAAATCGCCATGGCCGTCCGGAGGCCGGATCGCTTCAGCCGCCCTGCACAGCGGTGAAGGCCTCGCGCGCGGCGGCAAGCGTGGTGGCGATATCGGACTCGTCATGCGCGGCGGAGACGAAGCCGGCCTCGAACGCCGATGGCGCCAGATACACGCCGCGGGAAAGCATGGCGTGGAAGAAGCGGTTGAACCGATCGCGGTCGCATTCCATCACTTCTGCGTAGCCGGTCGGCACGGTCGCGCGGAAGAAAATCCCGAACATGCCGCCAAGGCTGGTGCCGCAGAAGTCCACGCCTGCCGATCGCGCTTCCGCCGTGAGGCCGTCCACCAGCGCACGGGTGGTCTCGCCCAATTTTTCGTAAAACCCCGGCGCCCGGGTGAGCCTCAGCGTGGCGAGCCCGGCGCTCACCGCGACCGGGTTTCCCGACAAGGTTCCCGCCTGGTACACGGGCCCGAGCGGCGCGAGCATCGCCATGATGTCGCGCCTGCCGCCAAAGGCGCCGACCGGGAGCCCGCCGCCGATCACCTTGCCGAGCGTCGTGAGGTCCGGCGTGATGCCATGGATGCCCTGCACGCCCTGCGGGCCGACGCGAAAGCCGGTCATCACTTCGTCGAAGATCAGCACCGTGCCGCTCGAGGTGCAAAGGTCGCGCAGGCGCTGCAGGTAGGCGCGCGGCGGGGCGATGAAGTTCATGTTGCCGGCAACCGGCTCGATGATCACCGCGGCGAGCTTCGGGCCATGCACGCGGAACGCTTCTTCCAGCGCCTCGGGGTCGTTGAAATCGATCACGAGCGTCTTTGCCGTCATCTCGGCGGGCACCCCCGCTGAAGTGGGGTTGCCGAACGTCAACGCGCCAGAGCCGGCCTTCACGAGGAGGAAATCGCTGTGGCCGTGGTAGCAGCCCTCGAACTTGAGGATCAGGTCGCGGCCCGTGAAGCCGCGGGCCAGGCGTATCGCGCTCATCGTCGCCTCGGTTCCGGAACTGACCAGCCGGACCTGCTCGAGCGAAGGCAGGTGCCGGGTGAGCCATTCGGCCATCTCGAGTTCCAGTCCGGTAGGGGCACCGAACGACAGGCCGCGCGTCGCCGCTTCGGCCACCGCGCGCACCACTTCCGGATGGGCGTGGCCGGCGATCATCGGACCCCATGATCCGACGTAGTCGATGTAGCGATTGCCATCGACGTCCGTCAGGTGCGCACCATGCCCCTCGCGGAAGAACACCGGAGTGCCGCCGACGGCGCGAAACGCGCGCACCGGGGAGTTCACTCCGCCCGGGATGACCAGTTGCGACGCCTCGAAAAGGCGCTTGCTGTTCTCAAGCATGATCGTAGAGTCTCCGAAAATCATTTGCGACGGCGGCCGGGTCGGGCGCGCCGAACAGGGATTGGATGACCGCGAGCAGGTCGCAGCCGGCATCGACCAGCTCGCCGGCATTCCGAGGGGTGATGCCGCCGATGGCCACGACCGCCGGCCGGGGCCTGAGAGCGGTCGCGCGCGCGAGCAGCTCGAGGCCGGCGCGCGCCGCCCCGGGCTTGGTCCTCGAAGGAAAGAAGCTGCCGAATGCGATGTAATCCGCGCCGGCAGCCACCGCCCGCTCGGCGAGCGTGAAATCGTCGTAGCAGGATACCCCGACGATGCCGCCGCGCAGGATTGCGCGGGCCTCGGCGACGCTGCCGTCGTCGCGGCCCAGATGCACGCCATCGGCCCCCACGGCGCTCGCAAGCCGTGGATCGTCGTTGATGATCAGCGGTACGCCCGCCCCGCGGCAGCGCTCCGCAAGCGCAGCCGCCTGGGCTTGCCGCAAGCCCGCGCTTGCGTGCTTGTTCCGGTACTGCAGCATCGCCGCGCCGCCCGCGAGCACGGAATCGACCAGCGCGACGAGCTCCGCCGTGTCGTCAAGACCTGGGGTAATGGCATACAGGCCCCGCCCTACGCGCGCGGGCGCCAGGAGTTCAGTCGCGTTCAACTTCGCCGGCATCCTCGCGTGCCCAGAAAAGGCGGTCGGGGATGTACTGGCCCATGCCGAGGCGGAACCCGTACTGCAGCGCCTGCCAGGTGTAGTCCTGCGCCTCGTAGACCGCTTCGGTCATCTCGAGGCCGCGGGCAAGGTTGGCGGCGAGCGCCGAGGCGAGCGTGCATCCGGAGCCGTGGTAACTGCCGGGCAGGCGCTGCCACGAGTCGGAACGCACCAGGCCGTCGCGATGATAGAGGGTGTTGATCACCTCCGGGGTCGCCTCGTGCGTGCCGGTCACCAGGACGTACTCGCAGCCGATGTCGAGCAGGTGACGGGCAAGTTCGCCCAGGTCGGAGCCGGCTTCCTCGTCGTCTTCCTGCGCGAGGCGCCTGAGCTCGATCGTATTCGGGGTGATCACCGTGCTTTGCGGAACGAGCAGCTCGCGGATGGCGGCGACCATTTCGTCGCCGGCGAACTCGTCGCCGCGGCCCGAGGCAAATACCGGATCGAGAACCAGCGGGATGTCCGGGTAGTCGGAAACCACCTCTGCGATCACGGTCACGATCTCGATCGAGCCAAGCATGCCGATCTTGAACGCGGCAACCGGAATGTCCTCCAGGATGCAGCGCGCCTGGTCGGCGACCCAGTCGGGGTCGACCGCCAGGAAGGACTCGACGCCGACGGTGTCCTGGACGGTGATCGCAGTGACCACCGAGAGCGGGTGGCAGCCCATGCTTGCCAGCGTGAGGACGTCCGCCTGCAGGCCGGCGCCCCCGCTAGGGTCGCTCGCGGCGAAAGTCAGGACGGCGACGGGTTGCTGGTTTTCTGGGTCGGGCATGCGGTTGGCGTGGTTCCCGCCCGTTCGGGCGCGGCAATCCTCGGGGGTTACAGTTGAAATCGCGGCAAGGGTTGCGCCGTGAATCCGCGCGTCGATACCATGGCGGGCGAGGTCGGAGGCTGCGGTTGCGTTCCGGATCTCATTCTACTTCATCGACCGAACCGGTCCTTCACCAGGAATGACAGAACATGAGCGAAGTTGCGCCGTACCAGACCTGGATGTGCAACGTCTGCGGGCTGGTCTACGAAGAAAGCGAAGGCTGGCCGGCAGACGGCATCGCGCCGGGGACCCGGTGGGAGTCGGTCCCGGCGAATTGGTCGTGCCCGGAATGCGGCGCGCGCAAGGAGGACTTCGAAAGGATCGAAATCTAGGAAATGTGAACTGCGTCACATCTTCTGAAAACGCTTGAAAACCACGGCCTTAGAGGTTGTTTTTACTGACCAAAAGGAATAATCTCAGCAGACCCTAAAGATGCTGCAGGCGGCGTTGCTCGTGGGAGGCGGCGTCGGGGCCATGCGCCCGCGGAACGCCTGGGGCGCACCCATGGATCGCGAGGACAGCGTGGCAGATACCAAGAGTCTCGCCGGCGTGCGCGTGATGGTCATCGATGACAGCAATACCATCCGTCGCAGCGCAGAGATTTTTCTCATGCAAGCCGGCTGCCAGGTGATCCTGGCGGAGAACGGCTTCGACGCGCTGGCGAAGATCGCGGACCACCAGCCCGACCTGATCTTCGTCGACATCATGATGCCGCGCCTGGACGGGTACCAGACGTGCGCGCTGATCAAGAAAAGCGGCAAGCATCGCGAGACGCCGGTGATCATGTTGTCGTCCAAGGACAGCCTGTTCGACCGGGCGCGCGGGCGCATGGTGGGCTCCGACGAGTACCTGACCAAACCCTTTACCAAGGAAAGCCTGCTTCGCGCCGTGGAGACGCACCTTTCGCACCGCGATGCGGCCTGAAACGAAATTGAACAAGTGGATGGGAGTTAGCTGACATGCCTGTTAAAAAGATCCTGGTCGTGGACGATTCACCGACCGAGCGCGCCTACATCGAGAACCTCCTGAAGAAAAGGGGCTACGAGGTCATCGTCGCCGAAAGCGGTGAACAGGGCATCGAGAAGGCCAGGTCCGGACAGCCCGACCTGATCCTGATGGACGTGGTGATGCCCGGGCTGAACGGCTTCCAGGCCACGCGGGCCATCACCCGCGAGGAGAGCACCAAGCACATTCCCGTCATCATCTGCACGACCAAGGACCAGGAGACCGACAAGATCTGGGGACTGAGGCAGGGGGCGAAGGATTACGTGACCAAGCCCCTCGACGAAACCGACCTGATCGAGAAGATCAAGGCGCTCGGCTAGCACCCATGGCGCGCAAGGTCGGGCTGCGGGAATTCCAGATTCAGGTCGCCGAGCGGCTGCGAAC
Source organism: uncultured beta proteobacterium (assembly GCA_963849005.1). Taxonomy (GTDB): domain Bacteria; phylum Pseudomonadota; class Gammaproteobacteria; order Burkholderiales; family Usitatibacteraceae; genus CAWKGC01. The sequence continues at coordinate 291,157 of CAWKGC010000028.1, forward strand.
CGCCGCGACCCGCAAGGCGGTTGCGTCGAAGCTCGGTTTCCAGATCGGCGCGAGCAACTGGTTTGTCGCGCTCGAACAGGTGAGCGAGGTGATACCGGTGCCGCAGCCAATGGCGGTGCCGCTCACGAAGCCGTGGTTCCGCGGTGTTGCGAATGTCCGCGGCAAGCTTTACAGCATCATCGACTTCGCGCAGTTCCAGGGCGGGGAGCCGATCGGCGCGGGGATGGAAAGGCGCGTGGTCCTGATTTCGGAGAAGCTGGTAGGCGGCGCAGGGATCGTGGTGAGCCGGATGCTCGGGTTGCGAAACCCCGAGCAGTTCACATCCGCGGAAAAGCCCGCGGACGCAGCGCCCTGGGTGGCTGGAGTGTTCACCGATGCCGCCGGCATCGAGTGGACTGAACTGGATTTGCCGGTACTCGCGCGCGAGCCGCGTTTCCTCGAGGTCGGCGCATAGGAAAACGGGAGGCGGCGCCGCAGGCGATCGCACCGACAGACGCAAACGAAGCGAAGCTGGAGCAAAAAAATGGCCAAAGCGCAAGCGATGAAACCGAAGTCACCGATGACCGGCTGGTTCAAGAAGCTCACGGGCGCGAAGCCCAAGGCTTCCGCGCGCCCGGCGGCATTGCCTTCGTCGACCGTCACCAATATCCCCGCCAATACGGGCACCGGGACGCGGCCTGTTCCAGTGCAGGCGGCAAGGAAGGCCGCCAGGCCGGCCGGCGGCGGGGGGCTCGCGAACTTCCGGCTGCCTGTGATCGGCGACCGGCCGCTGACGATTCAGCTGCAAGTGCTGGGAACGGCGGCGGCGCTGTTCTTTGCGCTCGCCGCGATGATGGTTTTCCTGGACGTCCGCGCGCGCGCGGACAACGCGGCGTACATCACGATCACTTCGCAAATGCAGTACCACACGCAGCGGCTGGCCAAGGCGGCGAGCCTTGCCGCGCGCGGCCAGCAGCAGGCCTTCGCGCAGGTGCAGAACAGTCGCGACGAGTTTGCGCAGTACCTGAAGGTCCTGCAGGACGGCGGACTCGCATTCGATGTGAACGTGCCGTCCGCGGCGACCACCGATGAACTCAGGTCCAACCTCGACGAACTCGGCAAGCGCTGGCCGGCCTCTGCGAACGAGGCCACGGCGATCCTGGCGGCGAAGGGCGACCTTGTGTCCTTGTCCCGGAACATCGCCGAGACCCGGGTGGGCGCGGAAGAAATGGCCACGCTCTCGCTGGAACTTGCCGCCCTGATGGCGCAGTCGGGCTCTCCTCCCGCGCAGGTGTTGCGCGCCAGCCGCATCACCTTCCTCGCCGAGCGGCTGGGCCGCGGCTCCGCGCTGATCCTGGGCTCCGAGATCATCGATCCGGAGGTGCCGTTCCTGATCGGCAAGGACACCAACGACATGCGCGAGCTGATCAAGGCGTTCGAGTCGGGGTCGGAGAGCCTGGGCATCGTGCCGGTGCGCGATGCCGAAGCGCGCGCCAAGCTGAGCCAATTGAAGCAGCAGTTCGTCCTGTTCGAGCAAAACGTCGGCCCGATCCTTCGCGACTTGCAGAAACTCGTCTCGGCGCGGCAGGCTGGCGCGCAGCTGGTCGCAGGCAGCGAGCAGCTGCAGAATTCGGTGTGCGAAAGTGCAGGGCGCGATCCAGGCGGACCGGCCCGTGGCAACCCTTGTGGCGGCAGCGGTTTTCGCCCTGCTGTTCCTGGTCACGCTGGTCCTGATGGCCCTGGTCTTCCTCGCCGACACGCGGCGCAGCGCGGCCGAAGCGGAATCCGAGAACAGGCGCAACCAGGAGGCGATTCTCCGGCTGCTCAACGAGATGGGCGACCTGGCCGACGGCGACCTGACCGTAAAGGCGCAGGTGACCGAGGACATCACGGGCGCCATCGCGGACTCGATGAACTACACCATCGACGAGCTGCGTACCCTGGTGACGGGCGTGAACAACGCCGCCATCCAGGTGACGCAGAAGACCGCGCAGGCGCAGTCGACGTCCGCGGAACTTCTCGGCGCCGCGGAACGCCAGTCGAAGGAGATCGAGGACACGACGGCGCAGGTGCTGCAGGTCTCGAAGTCGATCTCGCAGGTGTCCGCCACCGCTGAGGAGAGCGCGCGAGTCGCGCAACGCTCGCTTGCCGCGGCCGACAAGGGGCGGCTCGCGGTGCAGAACTCGATCACCGGCATGACCGACATCCGCGAGCAGATCCAGGAAACGTCGAAGCGCATCAAGCGACTCGGCGAAAGCTCCCAGGAGATCGGCGAGATCGTGGAATTGATCTCGGACATTACCGAGCAAACGAACGTGCTGGCGCTGAACGCGGCGATCCAGGCCGCGTCCGCGGGAGAGGCCGGACGCGGCTTCTCGGTGGTTGCGGAGGAAGTCCAGCGATTGGCGGAACGCTCGGCGGAAGCGACCAAGCAGATCGGCGCGATCGTGAAGACCATTCAGGCCGACACACAGGATGCGGTGGCGGCCATGGAGAAGTCGACGCAGGGCGTGGTCGAAGGCGCGAAGCTGTCGGACGCCGCCGGCCAGGCCCTCACCGAGATCGACTCGGTGACCAAGAACCTCGCGCAGCTGATCCAGCAGATCTCCACGGCAACGCAATCGCAGGCGACGGCGACGACCAAGGTCGCCCAGAACATGCAGGACATTCTCGAGATCACGCGCCAGACGACGCGCGGCACGCAACAGACGGCCGCCTCGATCAAGGACCTGGCGAGCGTGGCGCAGGAATTGAAGAGCTCGGTGGCCGGCTTCAAGCTCTAGGCCGACCCCACCGCCGACTTACCGATGGCAGCCCACCCGGCCCAAGGCTTCGATCTCGGACCCCTCACGTGGGTCAAGACGGAGATCGACCATTCGCTGAACCAGGCGCGCGACAACCTGGACAAGCTGGCGGACTCGCCGGGCGAGCGGGCGCCGGTCAGGTACATCCTCACGCACCTGCACCAGGCGACCGGCGCTCTGGCGATGGTCGGGCTTGGCGCCGCCACGCGTTTCAACGAGGAACTCGAGAAGCTGGTCGCTTCGCTGGAAAACGCCGAGGACGTCGCCGTCGCTCGCCTCGTCCCGGTGGCCAGGAAGGGCATTTCCTCGCTCGGAGCCTATCTCGACGCGCTGATCCAGGGCGAGCCGGACCACCCGATGGTGCTGCTGCCCGCCTACATCGAGCTGAACCGCGCGCATGGCGCGTCGGACGCGGGCGAAGGCGATCTTTTCTATCCCGACCTGACGGTGCCGCTGCCGCCATCGGCCGAAGGCAAGACCGTGCTCGACGACGCGGTGCTGGCGAAAGCGCTTTCGCACCAGCGCGCGCAGTACCAGCAGGGGCTCCTGAAGATGTTGCGCGGCGCCGAGGTGCCCGAGGCGCTGAGGCTCATGCATGGCGCGGTCGCCGCGATCGAGACCATGCAATCGGCCACGCCGAACCGCGCCTTCTGGACTTCGGCCGCGGGCTTCCTCGACGCGCTGGCATTCGAGGGCCTCGAGCTCAACGCCGGCGCGAAGCAGTTGTTCGCCAAGCTCGACCAGCAGGTGAAGCAGTTGATCGACGGATCGAACAAGGTTTCGGAGCGCCTGTTTCGCGACCTGCTGCTGGTCGTCGGGCGAAGCCGCACCGTCACCGATCGCATCCGCCTGCTGAAGGACGCGTTCCGCCTGGAAGAACTGCTCGAGCGGCCGGACCGCCCGCTCAGCGACCTCGGCGACGAAGCGCTCAAGGGCCTGCTGCGCGAGTTGCGCGAGCTGACCGCGATGCAGAAGGACACGTGGCTGAAGTACACCAGCGGCAATCGCGCAGCGATCGAGCCCTTCGGCAAGCAGGCGCTGCAGCTTGCCGACCGCGCGGCGAAGCTGCCCAACCGGGACCTGCAGTACGTGATGGTGCGACTCACCGACGTGGCGCCCGCGCTGAAGGCCAAGCAATCCCCGCCTTCCGAGGCGCAAGCGCTCGAGGTGGCCACGGCGCTCCTGTTCGTCGAGACCGCGCTCGAAAACTATTTCAAGCTGGGCGCGGACATCGCGCGCCAGGCGCGCGCCGTGACCGACCGCCTGAAGGCGGCCGCCGCCGGGCAGGAGCTGCCGGCGCTCGACCCCGCCGACCGCGGCTTCCTGGACGAGATGACCCGCCGGGCGCAGGAAAAGCTGCTGGTCTTCCAGGTCGGCCAGGAAGTGCAGGTGAACCTGCAGAACATCGAGCAGGTGCTGGACGGATTCTTCCGTGATTCCTCGCGCAGGGAAGAGCTGCACGCGCTGCCGCAGCAGTTCGCGCAAGTGCAGGGTGCGCTGATGATCATGGAACTCAACGAGGCGGCGGAGCTGAACGGCGCCGTGATGGCGCGCGTGAAGCAGTTCGCCGATGGCTCGGTGGAGGGCGACGGGCACTGCGGCGGAAATGGTTGCCGACGGCCTTTCCGCGCTCGGGCTCTACATCACCGCGATGCAGCAGGGCGCGTCCAGGCCGGTCGATGCCCTGCATCCGGCGCTGGTGCGATTCGGGCTGGTGCAGGCGCCGCACGTCGATTGCCGCCGAGGAATCGAAGAAGACCGGCACCATTTCGCCGCTCGACATCGAAGTGCACAAGCAGAAGGTGCAGGCGCTCTATGACGACTGGCGCGAGGCGCCGGCGGAAGCAGCCAAGGAAAAGCTCGAGAAGGCCGTCGACGAGTTGAATCGCGATGCCGCCGTGATATCGGACACGACAGTCGCCCGGCAAAGCGCGCAGGCGCTCGAAATGCTCAAGAGCGCCGCAGGAGCCGGCCACTACCGGCATGTGCGAAGCGATGAAGGAGCCTGGCGCCGGACAACGCCCCGCAGGCCCCGGCGCCGCAAGTGGTGCAGATGCTGGACGCGCCGGGCGCGGAAATCGACCAGGAGCTGCTCGACATCTTCCTCGAGGAGGCCGTCGAGGTCATCCGACGATCACCGAGAGCCTCGCCGCGTGCCGCAAGTTCCCGCACGACCGCGAGGCGCTCACCACCATCCGCCGCGGCTTCCACACGCTCAAGGGCAGCGGCCGCATGGTGGGCCTGACCGACATGGGCGAAATGGCCTGGCAGGTCGAGCAGGTGATGAACAAGTGGTTGAAGGAAGAGCGGCAGGCCACGCCCGGCCTGCTCGGAATCATCGAGCTGGCGCGCACCAGGTTCGGCGGTTGGGTCGAGTCGTTGCGAGCGGGCAGGGAGACGCGCATCGACGGCGCCGAACTCACGCGCTACGCGGACATGCTGAAGGACGACATCGAGCCGCCGGCGCTGGTAGCGGGCGAGGCGTGCCCCCGCCGCAAGGCCGCCCACCGCCACGTTCACGCGCCGGCCGAAGGAAGAGGTGCTGGTGACGCTCCTGGCGAACATCGCCGAGGAGATCGCGGGCGACCCGGACATCGAGATGCCCGCCGAAGAGCCGGCAGGAGGAAGTCGATCGCCGCGCGCCGGAGGACGTCGCCGGAAGAGATGCCGACTCTCGCCATGCCGAGAGAAGTTGCCGGCGGCGGACATGCCGACGCTCGACTGGCGTCGCCGGAGGAAACGCAGGTGCGAGCGCCGGAGCCCGAGGAGTTGGTCTTCGAAACGATCGGCCTCATGCCCGAGGTGGAGCCCGTGACCGCCGGAAGCGCCGAGGGAACTCGAGCCGAGTCCGCCGACGCAGTCGCCGAGGAACTCCCGGCGCTGGAACGCCAGCCGTCGAGTTCCTGTGGCGGAGGAAATCGCGGAGCCGGACGTTGCCATCGGCGAGATCAGGCTGGCGCCGGCGTTCTTCCAGATCTACCTTGGCGAATCCGAGCAGCATGTCGCCACCCTGGAGCGCGAAATGTCCGCGATCGAGGCGACGTGATGCAGCCGGTGAGCCATGAGTTCATGCGCGCCGCGCACACGCTCACGAGCTCTTCGAGGACCACCGGTTTCGAAAACGCTGGCCGACGTCGCGCACGCCCTCGAAAAGTGGCTCGCGGAGGCGATCGATTTCCCGCCCGAGTTCGATGCGCGCCGCCTGCAGGTCACGCGGCTTGCCGTGGACACGCTTGCCTCGATGGTGCGTGCCCTCGCCGCGCAGCAGCCGCCGGTGAGCGAGCCCATGCTGATCGAAGAGCTCCAGCAGTTGCGCGAAGGCCTGCAGGAATCGCGGCGAACAGGCCAGGGCACGCATATCCGCATGCCGGTCGCTGGACCGCGTGCATCCTCCGCGGAAGCCGTCGCGCCGGCCGGGATCGAAGCGCCGGTGGAAGCGCCGGAAACGCCTTCCGCCCCCGGGGCGGCGAGGAGCCGATTTTGCGGCGCCGCTGGAGAAGCGCCATCGACGCCAGTCGTCCGGCGCCTTCGCAGGAATGGACTCGGCGGAGTTGGTCGCTGAAATTGCGCAACCTGCAGGCGCCCGAATTGCGGCACCGGAAGCTGTCGCGGCACCGGAAGTTGTCGCCGGCACCGGAAGTGTTGCCGCCGAAGTTGCCGCCGCTTGAAATGTCCGAAGTTGTCGCGCCAGCGGAAGCCGTTTCCGAGCCGGAAGTTCTCGGCAACGCCGCCGGTCGCCTCGAGCCGATGGTCGTCGCCGCGGTTGAGGAGTCCCTGCCGGCGATCTCGACCGAGGCCGCCGTGGCGGCGCTCGCGGCCACGGCGATGGCCACGCGCCGAACCGAGGCCAGGCCCGAGAAGCACATCGAGGTCGGCAAGGAACAGCGGCGCCTGCGCGACGACGTCGACTTGGACCTGCTGCCGATCTTCCTCGACGAAGCGCGCGAGGTCCTGCCGCAGCTTGGCGGCGGCCCTGCGCGCCTGGCGCGCCAGGCCCGCAGGTCCACGTGCCTGCAGTGGACCTGCGCCGGCACCTGCACACGCTGAAAGGCAGCGCGCGAATGACCGGCCTGATGCGCCTGGGCGAACTCGCCCACGTGCTCGAGGAAAAAGTCATCGCGATGGACGAGGCGGCAGGCGCCGCCGCCGGCGGACTTCGATCACGTCGAAGAGCGCGTGGACCGCTTCAACACGTCGCTCGACCGCCTTGCATCCGGCGGGGAACTGCAGGACCTCCTGCCGCTCGAGGTGCCCGTCTCGGCGGTGTTCGAGCAGCAGAAGGACAAGCCCAGCGCGATCGCGATGATCGCCGCGGCTCCGCGGAACTCGCGCAGCAGGCGGCGATGCCCGAAGCCCGCGAGCGCGTGGCGCTGCTGCGCGTGGACGCGGCCGAGATCGACCGCTTCGTGAACGAGGCCGGGGAGCTTTCGATCGCGCGCTCGCGGATCGAGGGCGAGATGTCGACCTTCCGGCGCGCGCTGGTCGACCTTGACCGATTCCGTCAACCGCATGCGCACGCAGCTGCGCGAGATCGAGATCCAGGCCGAATCGCAGATGCAGAGCACGATCATGGAAAAGCAGGAGCAGGGCCAGACTTTCGACCCGCTGGAGTTCGACCGCTTCACGCGCATGCAGGAACTCACGCGCTTCCTCGCCGAATCGCTCGGCGACGTGATCACGCTGCAGCAGTCGCTGCAGAAGAACCTCGACGAAACCGAGCTGGCGATCCTGCAGCAGGCGCGACTGAACCGCGAGCTGCAGACCGGCCTCATGGGCATCCGGCTGGTGCCGCTCGCCAACCTGTCCGACCGCTTTTATCGCGTGGTGCGCCAGACCGCCAAGGAACTGGGAAAGAAGGCCAACCTCGAGATACGCGGCGCGCGCGCCGAGCTCGACCGTTCGGTTCTGGAAAAGATCACGGCGCCCTTCGAGCACTTGCTCAGGAACGCCATCGCGCACGGGCTGGAAGCCGCCGCAGGCCCGCCTGGCCGCCGGCAAGCCGGAGATCGGCGAGATCATGATCGACGCGCAGCAGCGCGGCAACGAGATCGTGCTCACCGTGAGCGATGACGGCGCCGGGCTCGACTTCAGGCGCATCCGCGAGAAGGCGATCGAGGCGGGGCTGCTCGACCGCGGTGCCGCGCTTGCCGACGCGCAGCTGGCCCAGTTCATCTTCATGACCGGCTTTTCCACTGCCAGGGAGGTCACCCAGGTGGCCGGGCGCGGCGTCGGCATGGACGTGGTGAAGAACGAGATCACCTCGCTGGGCGGCCGCGTCGAGATCGGCTCTGCGGCGGGCAAGGGCACGACGTTCACCATCACCTTGCCGCTGACGCTCGCGGTGACGCAGGCCGTGATGCTGCGCGCCGGGCATTCCACTTTCGCCGTGCCCTCGGTGATGATCGAGCAGGTGCAGGAATACAAGTCGAACGCCTTCGCCGCGGTGATGGCCGCAGGCGAGGTCGAGTGGAACAAGAACAGCTATCCCCTGCGCTCGCTCCTGCCGCTGCTGGGCGAGATCGACACGCCGACGCCTGCGCGCCAGATCCCGGTACTGCTCCTGAAGAGCGGCGTGCAGCGCGCAGCGGTGCGCGTCGACCAGATCATCGGCAACCGCGAAGTCGTGGTGAAGACCATCGGCCCGCAGCTCGCGCGGCTGGCGGGGATCGCCGGCGCCACGGTGCTCGGCAGCGGACAGGTGGTCCTGATCCTCAACCCGGTGCAGCTGGTGCACCGTGATTCGCAGGTGGCGGCCTATATTGCCGTGCCCCAGGTGGCGGAAGAGGCGGCGCTCGTGGTGGAACAGAAGTCCGGCGCGCCGCTGGTGATGGTGGTCGACGATTCTCTGACGGTGAGGAAGATCACCAGCCGCATGCTGGCGCGCGAGGGCTACGAGATCGCCACCGCCAAGGACGGCGTGGACGCGTTGCAGCAGTTGCAGGACATCAGGCCCGACTGCATCCTCCTCGACGTCGAGATGCCGCGCATGGACGGCTTCGAGTTCGCGAGGAACGTCCGGGCCGACGAAGGCACGAAGTCGATCCCGATCATCATGATCACGTCGCGCACCGCGGACAAGCACCGCAACCACGCCCTCGAGATAGGCGTGAACGAGTACATGGGCAAGCCCTACCAGGAGGAGCAGCTGCTCGCGCTGATCAAGCGCTACACCGAGCTTTCGGCCTTCGCCTGAGCCGCAGGCGGCGCCCGCCGCCTCAGTAGAACCACGCCAGCACGACGATCCCCAGCGCGATCCGGTACCACGCGAAGGCCTTGAAGTCGTGCGTGGACACGAAGCGCAGCAGCCAGCGCACAGCGAGCATCGCGAAGATGAACGAGGTCGCGAACCCCACCGCAAACGGCGCGAGGTCGGTGGCGACGAAGAGCGCGCGGTACTTGACCACCTGGTAGCCGGTCGCGGCGAAGAGGATGGGTACCGCGAGGTAGAACGAGAACTCGGTGGCGGCCTTGCGCGAAAGCCCGGCGAGCATGCCGCCGATGATGGTCGCGCCCGAGCGCGAAGTCCCTGGGATGAGGGAGAAGCACTGCGCGATCCCGACCCACAGGGCGTCGCGCCAGCCCATCTGGTCGGTGTCCTCGATGCGGGCGGGCAATTTCCTTGCCGGCCGCGATTCCACCCAGAAGATCACGAGCGCGCCGGCGATCAGGGCGATCGCCACGCTCACCGGGTTGAACAGCCGCGCCTTGATGGCGGACGCGAACAGGAAACCGATCGCGGCGGCGGGGACGAAGGCGATCGCGAGGTTTGCCGCGAAGCGCTGCTGCACCGGGTCGCTGCCGAGCCCCGAGAGGACCTTGGCGAAGCGCGCCCGGTATTCCCAGACCACCGCGAGGATCGCGCCCAGCTGGATCACGATATCGAAGACCTTGCCCTTCTCGTCGTTCACGCCGAAGAAGTCCGAGACGATGATCAGGTGGCCGGTCGAGGAGACGGGGAGGAACTCGGTGAGTCCTTCGACGATGCCATGCAGGAGAGAGACCAGCAGCGGGGACGTTTCCATCGGCCGCTAGTCTAGCATCGGGCGCTCGCCCGGAAACTCAGCCCGGCCGGGCAAGCTTCAGCACCAGCCGCCCATCGCGCACCTCGACCGATTGCGGCTCGTAGCGCAACCCGTAGCGGGTGAAATCGCCCGGCTTGAAGGTGTGGATCGGGATCTCGCCAGCCATCCTGATCGCGGGAGAAAGCAGCTTGCCTTCCGCGGCCGACAGCCCTTCGAAGCGCTCGATGCGCACGTCGCCGAGATACAGGCCGAGCGTTTGCGGGTCGTAGCGCGGCACGCCCGAAAAGGTGGTTCGCGTGGCGAAAGGCCGGTCGATGAAGACGGCGAGCTTCGGGCTCTTAACCGAGATATCGACGGCGAACGTCATCCGGCCCGTCGATGTGCCGATGCTTATCTCCGGGCGCGCGAACTCGAATGCGGCCAGCCCTCCGGCCGCCTCGCGCGTGACGGGAAAGCGCCGCGCCAGCTGGGCGTTGAGCTCGCCCGCGCCCATCGAGATCTCGTCGGGGAGCAGCGAGGCGCCCGTGCAGGCGCAAAGGAGCAGCGCGGCGGCCGGCGCCGCGAGCTTGCGAGCAATTCCGCGCGCGCGCATCCGCCGGCTATTGGCGATGGTAGATTTCCGCGCCCTGCTTCACGAACTCCACCGCCTTCACCTCCATCCCCTTCTTCAGCGCGTCCTCGTTCGAGAGCCCCTGCTTCGCGGCGAACTCGCGCACGTCCTGCGTGATCTTCATCGAGCAGAAATGCGGCCCGCACATCGAGCAGAAATGCGCGAGCTTCGCGCCTTCCTGCGGCAGCGTCTCGTCGTGGAACTGCTTCGCCTTGTCCGGGTCGAGGCCCGAGGTTGAACTGGTCCTCCCAGCGGAACTCGAAGCGCGCCTTCGACAGCGCGTTGTCGCGGATCTGCGCGCCGGGGTGTCCCTTGGCGAGGTCGGCGGCGTGCGCGGCGACCTTGTAGGCCATGATGCCGTCCTTCACGTCGGTCTTGTCGGGAAGGCCGAGGTGCTCCTTCGGCGTCACGTAGCAGAGCATCGCCGTGCCGTACCAGCCGATCTGCGCCGCGCCGATGGCGCTGGTGATGTGGTCGTAGCCGGGCGCGATGTCGGTGGTCAGGGGCCCCAGCGTGTAGAACGGCGCCTCGTGGCAAAGCTCCAGCTCGAGGTCCATGTTCTCCTTGATGAGCTGCATCGGCACGTGCCCGGGGCCCTCGATCATCACCTGGCAATCGTGCTTCCAGGCGATGGTCGTGAGTTCGCCCAGCGTTTTCAGTTCCGCGATCTGCGCCTCGTCGTTGGCATCGTAGATCGAGCCGGGGCGCAGCCCGTCGCCCAGCGAGAACGAGACGTCGTAGGCCTTCATCACTTCGCAGATGTCCTCGAAGTGCGTGTAGAGGAAGCTTTCCTTGTGGTGCGCGAGGCACCACTTGGCCATGATCGAGCCGCCGCGCGAGACGATGCCGGTCATGCGGTTGGCCGTCATCGGGATGAAGGGGAGCCGCACGCCCGCGTGGATGGTGAAGTAGTCCACGCCCTGCTCGGCCTGCTCGATGAGCGTGTCCCGGAAGATCTCCCAGGTGAGGTCCTCGGCCTTGCCGTCCACCTTCTCGAGCGCCTGGTAGATCGGCACGGTGCCGATCGGCACCGGGGAATTGCGCACGATCCACTCGCGCGTCTCGTGGATGTGCCTGCCGGTGGAAAGATCCATCACGGTGTCGCCGCCCCAGCGGATCGACCAGGTCATCTTGTCGACCTCCTCGGCGATCGAGGAGGAAAGCGCCGAGTTGCCGATGTTGGCATTGATCTTCACGAGGAAATTGCGGCCGATCACCATCGGCTCGGTCTCCGGGTGGTTGACGTTGGCCGGGATGATGGCGCGTCCCCGCGCTACCTCGTCGCGCACGAATTGCGGCGTGATCTCCCCGGGCAGCGCCGCGCCGAAGGACTCGCCGCGGTGCTGCCGCGAGAGCAGGTCCGCCATGCGCTTGCCGGTCGGGCCGGCGTTGAGCAGGCTTTCCAGGTACTCGCGGCGGCGCAGGTTTTCCCGGATGGCGATGAATTCCATCTCCGGCGTGATCAAGCCTCGGCGCGCGTAGTGCATCTGGGTGACGTTCGCGCCCGGCTTCGCGCGGCGGGGTTCCCGCTTCAGGTTGAAGCGCAGCTCGGAGAGCTTCGCGTCGGCCAGCCGCTCGCGGCCGTAGAGCGAGCTCGGGCCGCCAAGCTTCTCCGTGTCGCCGCGCTCCTCTATCCACCTTTCGCGAAGCGCCGGAAGTCCCGAGCGGATGTCGATCTTCGCTGCCGGGTCGGTATAGGGGCCGGAGGTGTCGTAGACGAAGACCGGCGGGTTCGGCTCCGCGCCCATGGAAGCCGGCGTGCCGGACTGCGAGATCTCGCGCATCGGCACGCGGATGTCCGGGCGCGATCCTTCGACATGGACCTTGCGCGAGCGCGGCAGCGGTTGCACGGCGGCCTCGTCGACGCGCGCGTCGGAGGCGATGAAATCGGGATGGGCGTTCATTGGGACTCCTGCAGCTTTGCCAAAGGGCCGGGAGGCCGGCAGGAGCGAAGTGTCCGACAACGCTTCCTACGCCGGCATGACCCGGATCAGGTTCTGAGGGTATCTCTCACCCCGCTGCCGTTGGAAACTTCGCGGCCGGGGACCCCTGCGTCAGAAGGCCCAACGCTACCCGAAGGCTCGCGGCGAAGCAAACTGGTTGACTGTTTAATTAGTCAGTTGTACAGTTTCAAGCATGGCCCGTCCCTCGCGAAACCTCGACCGCGCCCTGCTCGCCGCCGGCAGCGAGCTATTTCCCGTGCACGGCTGCGCCGGCCTCACCATCCGGCAGGTGGCGGACGCCGCGGGCGTGAACATCGGCATGTTCCATTACCACTTCGGCTCGCGGGAAGCGTTCCTGCGCGCGCTGCTGCAGCAGACCTACGAGTCGATGTTCGCCCACCTGCAACTCGAGACCGGCCGCCACCAGCTCGAGCCCGTCGCGGCCCTGCGCGGCGCGTTTCGCGTCATCGGCCGCTTCGCGCGCGAGAACCGGCGCTTCATCGTGCGCGTGATGGCGGACGCGCTCTCCGGCGAGGTCGTGGCGCGCGACTTCATGCGCGAGAACATGCCGCGCCATCTCGGCCTCATCCAGGCGCTGCTCGCCGAGGGACAGCGGCTCGGGGTGATCAGGGCCATGGCGCCGCGGCAGGCGCTGGCCTTCTGCGTCGGCGCGATCGGCTCGCCGATCCTCCTGGGCGGCGCCGTCGCCGACTCCGGGGCGCTGCCACGGGCCGCATCGCGCGCGCTGGCCGACGACGTGCTCGGCGAGAAAGCGATCGACGAGCGCATCGAGCTCGCCCTTGCCGCGCTCGCCACGACAAGGCCGGCCAGGCGCGTCACCGCGCGCACTGCATCAAGGACCACGCAATGAGAAGCCCGATGGCCATCCGCTGCTTCCTGCCGCTCGCTGCGCTCGCCCTGGCCGGCTGCGGGCCGGCTGCCGACCGACCGCTGCAGGGCTATGCCGAGGGCGACCATGTCCGCGTCGCGTCGCCGTTTGCAGGGACGCTCACGAGACTCGACGTGCAACGCGGTGCCGCGGTCAAGGCAGGGTCGCCGCTCTTCGCCCTCGAAAGCGAGAACGAGGTGGCGGCGCGGCGGGAGACGGAAGATCGCGCCAAGCGCGCCGAGGCCCAGCTGAACAACCTGCGCTCGGGCAAGCGCGCGCCGGAACTCGACGCGATCCGCGCGCAACTCGACCAGACGGAAACCGCGCTCAGGCTGTCCACCGCGGAGTACGCCCGCCAGCAGGACCTCGTCGCGAAGAACTTCGTGAGCAAGCAGGCGCTCGACGAAGCGCGCGCGGCCCGCGACCGGGATCGCGCGAAGGTCGCCGAGCTGAAGGCACTGCTCGCGACCGCGCAGATGCCGGCGCGCCCGGACGAGGTGCGCGCGGCCGAGTTCGAAGTCGCAGCGGCCCGGCAGGCGCTGGCGCAGGCCGACTGGCGCCTGAAGCAGAAGAGCGCGATCTCCACCGTCGAGGGCGTGGTCACCGACACCAACTTCGTCGCCGGCGAATGGGTGCCGGCGGGATCGCCGGTCGTCGCGATCCTGCCGCCCGCGAACATCAAGGTGCGCTTCTTCGTGCCGGAGGCCAGGCTTGGCGCGATCAAGGTCGGGCAGGCCGTGGTGCTCTCCTGCGACGGCTGTCCCGCGCCGATCGACGCGAGGGTGAGCTTCATCGCCCCGCAGGCGGAGTACACGCCGCCGGTGATCTACAGCAAGGACAGCCGCGCCAAGCTGGTCTTCTTCGTCGAGGCGCGTCCTTCGCTCGCGGACGCGACCAAGCTGAAGCCCGGCCAACCCGTGGACGTGACGCTCAGGTGATCGCCGGCGAAATCGTCATCGACGTCGAAGGGCTGACCAAGCGCTTCGGCGGCAAGGTCGTGGTGGACAATTTCTCGATGCAGGTGAAGCGAGGCCAGATCTACGGATTCCTCGGCCCCAACGGCAGCGGCAAGACCACCACCATCCGCATGCTGTGCGGCCTGCTCACGCCCGACGGCGGGCGCGGCACGTGCCTGGGCCTCGACATCGTCACCGGATCTGCGCTGATCAAGCGGCAGGTGGGCTACATGACGCAGCGCTTCAGCCTGTACGAGGACCTCTCGATCGCCGAGAACCTCGAGTTCATCGCCCGCGTCTACGGCGTCCCGGAGCGCGCGCGCAAGGTGGATGAGGCACTCGAGCGCCTCGGGCTCACCGCGCGAAGAAAACAGCTCGCGGGGACGCTCTCCGGCGGCTGGAAGCAGCGCCTGGCGCTTGCCGCCTGCCTGCTCCACGACCCCAGGCTGCTGCTGCTCGACGAGCCCACCGCGGGCGTCGATCCCAGCGCGAGGCGCGACTTCTGGGAACACATCCATGACCTGGCGCACGAAGGGATCACGGTGCTGGTCACCACGCACTACATGGACGAGGCGGAGCGCTGCCATGCGCTTGCCTACATCGCCTACGGCAAGCTGCTTGCCCACGGCACCGCGGCGCAAGTCGTGCGCGAGGCGGGGCTCTCCACCTGGTCCGTGGAGGGCCCGGACCTGATCGAGCTGGCGAGCGAGTTGAGGCGCCTGCCCGGCGTCGAGATGGTGGTGCCGTTCGGCACCGCGCTGCACATCAGCGGCCGCGACGCCGGCGCGCTCGAGTCCACCATCGCCGGGATGCGGGGGCGCCCCGGGCTCGCATTCCAGCGCGCCGCGCCCGGCCTCGAGGACGTCTTCATCCACCTGATGCGCAACGTCGCCGACCAGCCGGCCGATTCCCGGGCGGCGGCGTGAGCCTCGATTTCTCCTGGCAGCGCTTCATCGCGGTGCTCACCAAGGAATTCGTGCAGATGCGCCGCGACCGGCTCACCTTCGCGATGATGGTGGGCGTGCCGGTGATGCAGCTGGTCCTGTTCGGCTTCGCCATCAATACGGACCCCAAGGCCCTTCCCACGGCGGTGGTGAGCGCCGACCAGAGCGTGTTCTCGCGCTCCATCGTGCGGGCGATGGAAAACAGCGGCTATTTCCGCGTCACGGCGCTGCCCGCGACGATTGCCGAGGCGGAAGAGCTGGTCGCCAACGGCACAGTGCAATTCCTCGTCGAGTTTCCCGAGGGCTTCTCGCGCGCGCTGCAGCGGGGCGAGAAGCCGGCGATGCTGGTCGAGGCCGATGCGTCCGACCCGGCCGCCACGGGCA
>CAWKGC010000029.1:0-138612 GCA_963849005.1 uncultured beta proteobacterium
CATGGTCATGCGGCGCGTGGCGTCCATGAGGTAGGTCGATCCCCCTATCCTCGCGAGCGGCTCCTCGATGCCCTCGAACTTGCCGATCGGCGTCTTGAACTGCGAGCGGATGCGCGCATAGGCGCCGGTGGTGCGCGTCGCCATCTTGCCCGCGGCCATCGACATCGACGGCAGCGAGATCGAGCGGCCCGCGGCCAGGCACTCCATCAGCATGCGCCAGCCGTTGCCGACCTGCGCCTTGCCGCCGATCACCCAGTCGAGCGGGATGAACACGTCCTTGCCGGACGTGGGCCCGTTCATGAAGGCGGAATTGAGCGGGTTGTGGCGCCGGCCGATCTGCACGCCCTTGTGCGCCGACGGGATGAGCGCCAGCGTGATGCCGATCTCTTCCTTGCCGCCCAGGAGCTTGTCGGGGTCGAAGAGCTTGAAGGCGAGGCCGACGAGCGTGGCCACCGGCGCAAGCGTGATGTAGCGCTTCTCCCACGTAAGGCGGATGCCGAGGACTTCCTTGCCTTCGTGCATGCCCTTGCAGACGATGCCGAAATCGGGGATCGCCGCCGCGTCCGACCCGGCATCGGGGTTGGTGAGCGCGAAGCACGGCACCTCGAGGCCCTTGGCGAGGCGCGGGAGGTAGTGGTTCTTCTGCTCCTCCGTTCCGTAGTGGATGAGCAGTTCCGCCGGGCCGAGCGAGTTGGGCACCATGACGGTGACCGCCGCCGTGCCGCTGCGCGTCGAGATCTTGGTGACGATCTCGGTGTGCGCGAAGGCGGAAAAGCCGAGCCCGCCGTAGGCCTTCGGGATGATGATGCCGAGGAAGCCCTTCTCGCCGATGAACTTCCACGCTTCCGGCGGAAGGTCCATGCGGTTGTTGGTGATGTCCCACTCGTCGAGCATGCCGCAGAGCTCCTCGACGGGGCCGTCGAAGTAGGCCTGTTCCTCCGCCGTGAGGCGGGGCGCGGGGAAAGCGAGCATCTTCGACCAGTCGGGCTTGCCCGTGAAGAGATCGGCGTCCCACCAGACGCTGCCGGCATTGAGCGCTTCCTGCTCGGTCTGCGAGATCTGCGGCATGACTTTCTTGTACAGGCCGAAGATCGGGCCGCTGACGAGCGCGCGCCTGAGCGGCTTCACGACCGAGAGCAGCGCGAACACGATCACCGCGGTCCACGCCGCCGCCAGCCAGCCGGGCGGAACGCTCGTCGCCCAGGCAAGCAGCGCAGCGCCGGCGGCGAGCGCCAGCGGACCATGCAAGCGCATTGGCGCCGTGATAGGCAAGCGCCCAGACAACCGCGATTACACCGAGTATCGAAAGCAGCAGTGGCAGCATCGTCGTCTCCTTCTTGCCGCGAGGCAGCGGCTTGGTGCAGGCTTCAGTCGCCGGATACCAGCTCGAGCTTGCGCGCGTCGCCCAGGGACGCCGCCTTCAGGCCGGCGACAAGGAAGGGCGCGAGCCGCTCGAGCAGCATCTCGTCGTCGTTCGACTCGCCCGGCATGGCCTGGGCGAGCAGCTTCAGCACATCGGTGCCGGCAAGCGAATAGGAAAGCGCCCCCATGACGAAATGCAGGCGCCAGGTGAGTTCCTGCCGCGTGAGGTGCGGCAGGGTCAGGAGGAAGGCCTCCTTGAAGCGCGAGATCATCTCCGCATACTGGTCGGAGAGGAATTGGCGGATGAAGGGCGCGGGGTCCGCGTAGGCGCGCCCGATCAGGCGCAGGAAGTTCTTGCCGCTCTTCTCTTCGTCGCGCGACAGGCGCAATGCCGGGATCAGCATGGCCGAGAGGATCTTCTCGCACGCGATCGGCTTGCCGGCGGCCTCCCGCTCGAGACCGTCGAGAAGGCGGATGCGTTCCTGGTTCATCGGGTCGAGCCGCCGCGTGAGCACGGCCTGGAACAGCTCTTCCTTGGTGCCGAAGTGATAGTTCACCGCGGCAAGGTTCACCCCGGCCGCGGTGGTGAGCTGGCGCAGGCTGGTCGCCTCGAAGCCGTGCTCCATGAAAAGCGCCTCGGCGACATCCAGGATGCGCGTCTTGGTATCGGCCGAGACCGGTTCCGGCGCCATCGGGTTGCCTGCCGCGCGTACCTCTGGCATTGGGGGATCCCTCGCAAGCTATTGAACAAGTTCTGCTTTTCCCAGCCGCACCAAATTCGAACGAGCGATTCAAACGCTCGTTTGAATCCATCCTATGCCGGTTCTCCGGCGCGTGTCAACGGCATGGGTCTCGGCTACCATCGCGGCTTCCCGACCGGACGCCGACCATGCCCATTGCCCGCCTTCTTGCCGCCCTCGCCGCGCTCGCGCCCGCATTCGCCGACGCCATCCTGATTCGCGCCGATCGCGACGACGCCGAATACGTGGAAATGGCTTCGCGCTACACCGCATCGCTGGGCATGGGCCTGCCCGATGGCGAGGGCACGCTGATCGCGCCGCGCTGGATCCTCACCTCGGCCCGCGTCGCAGCGGACATTGCCTCGCGGAAGCCTTGGCAGCTCGACGCGCGCGGCGGCCCCTATCCGGTCGCACAGGTGTTCATCCATCCGGACTGGAAGGGCGACGGGGCGAACGACATCGCCCTCGTGCTTCTCGAGCGCGAAATGGACGGCATCGAACCGATGCCGATCTATCGCAACAGCGACGAGAAGGACGAGTCGGTCGTGATCGTCGGCCGCGGGCTTTCCGGCACCCTCGAGAAAGGCCCGGTCGCAAGGGAGAAATGGGATCGCCGCAAGCGCGCCGCGATCAACACGGTCGACGAAGTGCTGCCGCGCACCCTGGTGCTCATCATCAAGAAACCCGACGAGGCTTCCGACCTGCAGGGCGCGGCCGCGCCCGGCGACAGCGGCGCGCCGGCCATCATCCAGGACGGCAAGAAGCTCTTCGTCGCCGGCGTGTGGTCCGGCACCGATGAAGCGAACCAGGGCAATCGCGCCGGCCGGGTGGGCGACCGCGAGCGGTACATGCGCGTCTCGGCGTTTGCAAAGTGGATCGACGACACGATGTTCCGCGCCGCGGCGCAGGAAGCGGCGGCGAAGCCGAAAAAGTAGCGCCTCAGGCCTGTGCGAGCGCCTGGTCGAGGTCCCAGAGCAGGTCGTCGATCGTCTCCAGCCCGATCGAGAGCCGCACCATGTCGGGCGGCACGCCGGCCTTCACCTGGTCTTCCCCGGACAATTGGCGGTGCGTGGTCGACGCGGGGTGGATCACCAGCGACTTGGCGTCGCCGATGTTGGCGAGGTGGCTCACCACCTGCAGCGACTCGATGAACTTCACGCCCGCGGCGAAGCCCGCCCTTGATGCCGAAGGAGAGCAGCGCGCCCGCGCCCTTGGGCATGTAGCGCTTCACCATCGCGTGGTAGCGATTGCCGGCGAGCCCCGGATAGTTCACCCACGCGACCTTGGCGTGGCCCTCGAGGAATTGCGCCACCTCCATCGCATTGTCGCAATGACGGTCCATGCGCACGGGGAGCGTCTCGAGGCCCTGCAGCAGCATCCATGCGTTGAAAGGCGAGAGCGTCGGCCCGTACACCCGCATGATCTCCATGCGCGCCTTCATCGTGTAGCCGAAGTCGCCGAAGGTCTCGAAGAAGCGCACGCCGTGGTAACCCTGCGACGGCTCCGTCATGCCGGGGAACTTGCCGTTGTCCCAGGGAAACTTGCCGCTCTCGACCACCACGCCGCCCATCGTCGTGCCATGGCCGCCGATGAACTTGGTGGCCGAATGCACGACGATGTCGGCGCCGTGCGCGAACGGCTGGCACAGGTACGGGGAAGCGGCGGTGTTGTCGACGACGAAGGGAATGCCGGCCTCGCGCGCGATGGCGCCGACAGCCTCGAGGTCCAC
Source organism: uncultured beta proteobacterium (assembly GCA_963849005.1). Taxonomy (GTDB): domain Bacteria; phylum Pseudomonadota; class Gammaproteobacteria; order Burkholderiales; family Usitatibacteraceae; genus CAWKGC01. The sequence goes on from CAWKGC010000029.1 coordinate 3,832, forward strand.
CATGTTGATCGCGGGATTGCCGAGCGTCTCGGAGAAGATCGCCTTCGTGTTGGGCTTCAGCGCGCGGCGGAAATTCTCCGGGTCGTCGGGATCGACCAGCGTCGCCTCGATGCCGAGCTTCCTGAAGTTCACGTTGAACATCGTGTGCGTGCCGCCGTAGAGCTTCGACGACGACACGAGATGGTCACCGGCCTCGAGGATGTTGAGCAGCGCCACCATTTCGGCGGCCTGCCCGGACGCCGCCGCCACCGCCGCGCGCCCGCCTTCGATCGCCGCCATGCGTTCCTCGAAGATCGCGGTGGTCGGGTTCGACAATCGCGTGTAGACGTTGCCGAAGGTCTGCAGGTTGAACAGGCTGGCGGCGTGCTCGGCGCTGTCGAAGACGTACGACGTCGTCTGGTAGATCGGTGCCGCGCGCGAGCCGGTCTGGGCGTCGGGGATCTGCCCGGCGTGCAGGCAGAGCGTCTCGACGCCAAACTCGCGGTCGGCCATCTACTTCGCCGCCGTGTCGCCTATCTTCGAGCGGTCCAGCACCGTCATGGCACTCGCGACCAGCCCCGCCACGTCGGACAGGTTGCTCGGGATGATGAGCGTGTTGCCGGTCCTGGCGAGGCCGCCGAAGGCCTCGATGTATTTCTCGGCGATCTTGAGGTTCGCGGCACTCATGCCGCCGGGCGCACCGATGGCCTGGGCCACCGCGCGCACCGCATTCGCGTTCGCGTTCGCCACCAGTTCGATGCGCCTGGGCCTCGCCGGCAGCCTTGTTGACCTGCGCCATGCTTCTGGCCCTCGGACTCCAGGATCGCCGCCTGGCGCTGGCCGTCGGCGACGTTGATCTCCTGCTGGCGCTTGCCTTCGGAGGTTGGCGATCACCGCGCGCTTCTCGCGCTCCGCGGTGATCTGCGCCTGCATCGCGCGCAGGATCGATTCGGGCGGCGTCAGGCTCTTCAGCTCGTAGCGCAGCACCTTGATGCCCCAGGTGCGCCCGGCCTCGTCCAGCACCGCGACCACCTGCCGGTTGATCTCGTCGCGGCTCTCGAAGGTCTTGTCGAGCTCCATCTTGCCGATCTCGGAGCGCAAGGCCGTCTGCGCGAGCTGCGAGATGGCCAGCACGTAGTCGGACGTGCCGTAGCTCGCGAGCCGCGGGTCCATCACCTGGAAGTAGATGATGCCGTCGACCGCCAGCTGGGTATTGTCCCGCGTGATGCAGACCTGCTCGGCGACATCGAGCGGGACCTCCTTCAGCGAATGGCGGTAGGCGACGCGATCGACGAACGGGATGATGGTGTTGAATCCGGGCTCAAGCGACCGCGTGGAACTTGCCGAGGCGCTCGATCACCCACGCGTTCTGCTGCGGCACGATGCGGATGCCCTCGATCAGGAGCGCGACGAAGAAGGCGCCGAGGAACACGGAGACCGCCGCGGCGGTGCTGTGCGAAAGGAAGCCCGCGACGGCCGCGAGAATGGCGGAGATGATCAGCTTGAAGAACATGGAGTTCCCTTTGGTTTCGATGGTTGAGGTGCGCGCCGGATTCGCCGCCGACATCGCGTCGGTGAGCAGCTTGGTGAGGTCGGGCGGCTGGGGCTTACGGCTTGGCTGCGGAGACATGGAAGACGTGTCCTTCCTGGCCCGTGATGTAGAGCAGGTCGTTCGGTTGCACCGTCGCGCTGCCGGCCAGCATCGCGTCCCAGGAGGCGCCGCGGTACTTCACCCGCGCGAGCCCCTTGCCCTGGTCGACCCACGCCTCGAAATTCGCCGTCTGGCCGATGTCGATCGCGTTCGACGACGCCTCGCCCGGCCGGTGCTGCTTCCTGTGCCACCGTCTCACCAGCAACGTGCCGGCCACCGCGACGGCGCCGGCCACCGACACCTGCACGATCAGCGAAGCATCCGTAGCCGCGACCGCTGCCGCGGCGAATGCGCCGACGCCGATCACCAGCAGGTAGAAGGTGCCGCTCACCAATTCCGTGATGAGCACCGCGAAGCCCACCAGGATCCAGACCAGGTACATTTCCATCTTCAGCCTCCTTAGCCGATGCAACGCGCGCCGCTCACCCCTGTCGACGCGCCGAAATGACTCTTGTGTTGACGCCGGCCCAGCCAAGCCCGCCGAAGAGCCGCGCGTGCTCGATCTTCATGCAGCGGTCCATCACGACTTCGAGGCCGGCGGCTTCCGCCCTCTTCTTCGCTTCCTCGTTCATCACGCCGAGTTGCATCCACAGCACTTTCGCCCCGATCGCGATTGTTGCATCTGCAATCGCGCCGATCTCCTCGCTCCTGCGGAAACAATCGACAATGTCGACCTTGTAGGGAATCTCCGACAGCGACCGATAGCACTTCTCCCCTAGTATCTCCGGGTACATCGGATTCACCGGGATGATGCGGTAACCGTGCTCCTGCAGGTACTTGGCGGCGAAGTAGCTGGGCCGGAACCAGTTTGCCGAAAGCCCCACCACCGCGATCGTGTGGCAGGACTCGAGGATGCGGCGCAGTTTGGCGATGTCGTCCATGGGGAATTTCTGACCCGAATTGTAATCCAACCCCCGCACAACCACGTTCCATCGGGAAAATGACGCCTTCACTGCGCTGCAGCCTTGCCTCCTTCACGCTCTTCCTCGCATCGATCGCGCAGGCCGCGAACCATGACACTTCCGTGTCGCCCGTGGCACGCGGCAAGTTGCCGGTGGCGTGCTCGAACGTCGCGCAGGACGAAGCGGCGATCGCGGCCATCGGCGGGAATCCTTCCGATTTCTGGGAGGGCATCCCGCTCAATGGCCAGCTGCGCTACCTGACCCAGGTGCTCTCCGAGCCATCGGCTGCGATCCGTTATGACGCACCGGTGCCGGATGACACGGGGCTCTATCCGCAATACGGCGGCAGCACGGTTCCCTATGTCGCCCTCGTCTGCCACCCGACCTCGCGCAGCAACCTGGACGCGAACTACGTCCTGCCGGGAGGTTCCGCAGGCGTGGTGCCGAGGATGCTGCGCCCGGGGACGGCGCCGAAACTGATCAGCGAAGCGGAACTCTTCGACATCCTCGCATTGCCCGTCGATTTCGGCGCGCCACCTTCGCAAGGCCCGGCACGGCTCCCGCTGCTGGTCTTCTCGCATGGCCTCGGCGGCAGCCCGCTTGGCGGCGGCTATCTGGACGTGCTGGTGGAACTGGCGGCGCAGGGCTACGTGGTCGGCGCGGTGTTCCATGCCGACGCGCGTTTCTCGAAAATCCGCATCGAGGATCTCGGCCAGGCGCTCCTGGCGCTTCGCGATTTCGACAAGTTCGTCGAGATGCAGCTGCAGCGCCCGCTCGCCCTGAAGAGCTTCGTCGACGTCATCCTCGCGCATCCCGGCTACTCGAGCGCCATCGACGCGACCAGGATTGGCGGCTTCGGCGCCAGCATGGGCGGCCAGGCGATGGCGAACCTGCTCGGCGCCAGGCTCACCACTTCGCTCGGCCTTGCCTGCCGCGACACCATCCGCGACTCGCGCGTGAAGGCCGCGGTCGGCTACGTACCCTATGCCGGCCAGACCTTCCTTCCTTCGTTCTGCAACGACCAGTCCGGCGCGGACGATGTCGCGGCGCCGTACCTCGCGATCAGCGGCACGGCGGATACCACCGCGCCTCTCAAGATGACGAAGCAGGCGGTGAACCGCTTCCGCGCCTCGCACTACATGGTCGAGCTCGACGGCGGCAAGCACGAACTGCTTCCGGAGAACGTCGGCGACGTCCTGACCTGGACGACGACCTTCCTCAACGCCTATCTGAAGAACCCGGCCGATGGCGGCGCGATGGCCCGGTTCATCCGCATGAAGAACGTCGCGGGCGGCGCCGTCGACAACCTGAGCATCGACGTGCACAGGCCGGCGGCAAGCGGCGTCCCCGGCGAGGCGATGGTCACCGAGTTCTACAACACGACGCTCGGCCACTTCTTCATCGCCGCGGGCGCCGACGAGATCGCCTACATCGATGGCGGCGGCGCCGGCCCGGGATGGATGCGCACGGGCGAATCGTTCCGCGCTTCGCGTACCGCAGATTCAGGCGTCGCGGCAGGATGGGCCGGCGCTTGCCGCTTTTACGGCCGCCCCGCCGGCGGTCCCAACTCGCACTTCTTCACCGTCGACCCGCAGGAATGCGAGTTCGTGAAGGCGGGCACGGGCTGGTTCTACGAGGGCATCGGATTCTTCGCGGCACGGCCGGACCGCGGCGGCAGTTGCGCCGAAGGGCTGATCGCGGTGAACCGCGCCTACAACAACGGCTATCCGCGCAACGATTCCAACCACCGCTTCACGACCAGCAACTCGAACTGGCGGGACATGGCGCGCGCAGGGTGGGCGCTGGAGGGTCCGGTGATGTGCGTGGCCCCCTGAGGCGCCCGCGCATGATCTTCGTCAATGGCGCGGCCTGCGGCAATCGTTGTAATGTGGGTTATTGCACCGCATCGGACACGATATGAAGATCCTGCTCGCCACGGACGGTTCGGACCACTCCCTTCGCGCCGCGAAGTTCGTCGCTGACCACACCCAATGGTTCAAGCAACCGCCGGAGATTCACCTTCTTGCGGTGCACCTGCCCATTCCCCTGCCCGGCGCCGCGGCCGCGGTCGGGCACGCGGCCGTCGAGAACTACTACCGGGACGAAACCGAATCGGCACTGAAGGGCGTGAGCGAATTGCTGCGCCAGCGCGGGCTGGCCTTCATCGAGGCCATGCGCATCGGCGCGATCGACAGGGAGATAAACCAGTACGTCCGGGAGCACGCGATCGACCTGATCGTCATCGGCTCGCACGGCCGCACCCCTCTCGCTTCGGTGGCAATGGGATCGATCGCGGCGAAGCTCATCGCGACCGCCACCGTCCCGATCACGGTGGTTCGCTAGGCCGCTCGCGCCGCACCGGAATCCTTGCCCTCCGGCGGCTCGCCGATGCCGAGCTCGTGCCCGCGCGACTCCCACCACTGCCTCGCATCCGCCTCCCGCCAGGGATGGTCGCGCGCGACATGCGCGAGGACCGCGGCCATTTCCTCGATCCTTGCCGGCCGTTGGTCGCGATCCTTGGCGAGACAGCGCGCCACGAGCGCGACGAGTGCATCCGGGATCCCGGCAATGCCGGCGCCGGAAAGCGCAGGCGCAGGCTCGTTGAGCACCCGGTACACCAGGTCGTGGTCGCTCTCGGTCTCGAAGACCCGCTTTCCCGTGAGCAGGAAATACGCGACGGCGCCGACCGCGTAGATATCGCTGCGCGCGTCGGCATCGGCCGGATTGCGCAGGCGCTCGGGCGACATGTAGAGCGGCGTGCCGAGCACGCGCGCGAACTGCGGTGATGTCGCGCGTGTGCTCATTGGCGAGCTTCCTTCACCAGCCCGAAGTCGAGGACTTTCATCACGTCGCAGCTCGCCGCCGCGCCGGCAGAGCATCAGGTTGTGCGGCTTGATGTCGCGGTGCACGAGGCCCGGCGCGTGCGCCTCCTTCAGCGAGCCGCATACCTGGCGCAGGGCGTGGACCGCGCGCGAAACCGGCAAGGGCCCGTCCCTGCGGACCAGCTCCTCGAGCGTGATGCCCTCGAGGTACTCCATCGCGTAGTAGAACGTGCCGTCGCGCGTGCGGCCGTAGTCGTAGATCTCGATCGTGTTCGGGTGCGAAAGCCGGCTGCACAGCTGCACCTCGCGCTCGAACCGCGTCACCATCTCGTCGGAGGCGAGCGCGGACTTCAGCACCTTCACCGCGGTCGGCCGCTTGAGGTGCGAGTGGCGCGCGAGGTACACCCGGCTGATGCCGCCCTCGCCGATCTCGCGCTCGAGCGTGTATTGCCCGACGCGGCGCGCCTCGCGCAGGCTCAGGCGCACCGCCCATAGGGACGACGCCAGCGCGGCCAGCATCGACACCAGCACGAAGGCGAACAGCACGCCGAAGGCAATCTCGAGATACTTTAGCGGCGCGTAGGCCTCCGACGCCTCGATCTCGACCGCGATCGCCATTTCCTTCTCCGCGATCCAGTGCCATGCGCCGATGACCTCCGCGCCGCGGTAATTGCGGTAGGGCTCGAGGAGAATGCCGTCGATCGCGCCGGTGCCGCCGGATTCCCGCGCGGAGATCACTTCCGCGGCCAGCTTCGTCAGGGGCCATTCGCGCGACGTTCCGCCGCTGGCTTGAATCCCGCCAGCAGGTCGCCTCCCGGATCGCGCACCGGCACGCGAAGGATTCCCGAATCGTCCCTTGCGACGCGTCCCGCAGCCCGCAGGTCGCCGAGGAAGCGGCTTTGGGTGAGCATGGTGCCCTGGGCGTCAAACAGGTAGGCCTCGCGCGAGGATTGCCCCGACGTGATCGCGAGCAGGGTCCCGAACCGCTCGTCGGCATGGCGCCCGAAACCGAGTGCCGCGATCACTTGCCCGTCCTCCGCGCGCACGGGCGTCACCACCCAGACCAGCGGCCGCTTCAGCGGCACGCCAACCGCCGCGCCGATGCGATCGGTTTCGTCGAACGGGCGCACGAACACGGTCCGCCCGGCGAAGACCGGCGCCAGGCGCTTGGCAAATTCGCTGCTCGCGACCGACAGTCCGCAGTACTCGCCATGATGGGACGCGATGATCGCGCCGTCCCGCCCGATGAGATTGACGGCAGCGGCCTCCTCGAGCGCAACGAATGGCGCGATCTGCTCGAACAGCGCCGATCGCGCCGGAGACCGGCACGCGGCCGCGGCACCTTTACCGGAGGATGCAAGCTCGACGACCTTGCGGGCCTCGCGCTGCACCGCATCGGCGGCGCCCCAGCGTTCGGCTTCACGCTTCTTCTCGTCGATCCAGATGGTGACGACCTTGAGTTCTGATTCGAGCAAGGTCGACATGCCCGCGGCGCGCAATTCCCGCATCGATTCGCGGACCTGGCCGTAGGCCCACCAGCCCACGGCGGCCAGCGCAAGGAACGCCGAGAACATGATCGCGACCATGTTCCAGAAGCGCTCGCTCGCCTCTTCGGCGGGCAGGCCGCCGGGAGGGCGCAGGAGCGCCGGCAGGTTGTCCGGGATCTTGCGCAGGCCGGGAATGGCGTTGTCGCGCTCTGGCATGGCCCCATCATACGAGAGCGCGGCGCCGCCGCGGCAAGGATCGGTGGTGGGCCCGCCTGGATTCGAACCAGGGACCAAGGGATTATGAGTCCCCTGCTCTAACCGTCTGAGCTACGGGCCCGGCGAGGCGAAAAAAATGCCCGCGCTGAGCGGGCATTCTATCAACCGCAGCGAGGCATCAGCCCTCGCCCTCGAGAAAACTGCGCAGCCGCTCGGAACGCGAGGGATGGCGCAGCTTCCTCAGCGCCTTCGCCTCGATCTGGCGGATGCGCTCGCGCGTCACGTCGAACTGCTTGCCGACTTCCTCCAGCGTGTGGTCGGTGTTCATCTCGATGCCGAAGCGCATGCGCAGCACCTTCGCTTCGCGCGGCGTGAGCGAATCCAGCACGTCCTTGGTGGCGTCGCGCAGGCTCGCGTACAGCGCCGAGTCCGCGGGCGCGAGCCCCGCCTGGTCCTCGATGAAGTCGCCGAGGTGGGAATCGTCGTCGTCGCCGATCGGCGTTTCCATCGAGATCGGTTCCTTCGAGATCTTGAGGATCTTGCGGATCTTCTCCTCGGGCATTTCCATCTTCACGGCGAGCGTCGCGGGATCGGGCTCCTGCCCGGTCTCCTGCAGGATCTGGCGCGAGATGCGGTTCATCTTGTTGATCGTCTCGATCATGTGCACCGGGATGCGGATGGTGCGCGCCTGGTCGGCGATCGAGCGCGTGATGGCCTGGCGGATCCACCACGTGGCGTAGGTCGAGAACTTGTAGCCGCGCCGGTATTCGAACTTGTCCACCGCCTTCATCAGGCCGATGTTGCCTTCCTGGATCAGGTCGAGGAACTGGAGGCCGCGGTTGGTGTACTTCTTCGCGATCGAGATCACGAGGCGCAGGTTGGCCTCGATCATCTCGCGCTTGGCGCGGCGCGCCTTGGCCTCGCCGGTGGACATCTGGCGGGCGATTTCCTTCAGGTCCTTGATCGGGATGCCGACGTCCTTCTGCAGCTGGATCAGCTTGTCCTGCTGCTCCATGATCGCCGGCTTGAAGCGGTCGAGCGCGCTTCACCCAGGCCTTGCCGGAGGCGAGTTCCTCGTTCACCCACTTGAGGTTGGTCTCGTTGCCCGGGAACACCTTGATGAAATGCGCGCGCGGCATGTTCGCGTTGCGCGTGGCGAGGTCCATGATCTCGCGCTCGTGGCCGCGCACGCGGTCGACCAGCTGGCGCAGCCCGCCGCACAGGTGCTCGACCTGTTTCGCGGTGAAGCGGATCGCGAGGAGTTCCTCGGAAATCTGTTCCTGCAGGTCCTTGAATGCGCGCGAGCGGTAGCCCTTCTCCGCGAGCACCTTCTTGGTCCGCTTGAACAGCCTGCGGATCTTGTTGAAGTGCACCATGCAGTCGACCTTCAGCTGCTCGAGGTCGGCCGCGGCGATGGCTTCGTCGTCGACTTCCTCCTCTTCCTCCTCGAGATCGACCTCGTCTTCCTCGGAGGCGGCTTCTTCCTCGACCACCTCCTCGTCATCGGCGGCGACCAGGCCGTCGACCAGCTCGTCGATGCGCAGCTCGTCCTTTTCGACCATTTCGGCCAGGCGCATGATCTCCTCGATCGTCGTCGGGCACGACGAGATCGCGTGGATCATGTGCTTCAGGCCGTCCTCGATGCGCTTGGCGATCTCGATCTCGCCCTCGCGCGTGAGCAGCTGCACCGAACCCATCTCGCGCATGTACATGCGCACCGGGTCGGTGGTGCGGCCGAACTCGGAATCGATGGTGGTCGAAAGCGCCTCTTCGGCCTCCTCGAGCACGGCCTCGTCGGCCACCGGCGGCGGCGCCTCGACCATGAGCAGGGTCTCGACGTCCGGGGCCTCGTCGTACACGGCGATGCCCATGTCGGCGAGCATCGTGACCACGCCTTCGATCTGCTCGGCGTCCGTCATGTCGTCGGGCAGGTGGTCGTTGATCTCGGCGTACGTGAGGTAGCCGCGCTCCTTGCCGAGCACGATGAGGTTCTTCAGGCGCTTGCGCTGGGCCTCGACTTCGGCCAGCTTGAGCTCGTGCTTTTCGTGCTTGTGGTTCTGGGCCATGGATTTGTGCTCCGGCGCGGGTGTGTTCCGGGGAACCTAATAGTGTATCAAATTGACCCTGATTTGTCTCAGGAATTCCTCTCCGGTGCGTTGGCGCGCCGGGCCCGGTATTCGTCCTCCGCTGCCGCATCGCCCGCGGCGACGCGCAGCATCAGGGCCTCCATCTCGCGCTTGTCACGGTCGTTGCGGAGCTTCGCCTGGATGTCTTCGACCTCGGCCGCCAGGTCGATGGCCTCGCCGGCATCGACCAGGAGCTGGTCGCTCAACGCATGCTCGATCAAGGTGGCGTGCTCGGTTCCCTCAAAGTGTGCGCTTACTTGAGCAGAATTCACCGCTCCCGATTCGCGCAGGAATTCGATCACCGCGCCCAAAACCGCCGCCTCCGGCGCCGACGCGGGCACCAGCGTGGGATCGACCCCCTGTGCGAGCGCGGGTTGGGCGAGCAAGCGCGCGAGCAAACGGCTTTCCAGGGAACGCGCCCGCCGCGCGGGCCGCGCCGCGGGCGCTGGAGCCGGGCGGCGCGCCTCCTGCCGGGGAATGACGCTGGCGAACTCCTCGCGCGAAACGCCGAGCACTTCGGCCAGCCGCCGGCGGATCAGCAAGCCCAGCGCGGGGGCCTCGATCTGCGCCACCAGGGGCTTCGCGAGCGCAACCATCCGCGCGCGCCCTTCCTCGGTGGAAAGGTCGGCCCGCGTGGCGAGCTCGTCCAGCAGGAACTGGGACAAGGGCTTGGCCCGGCCCAGCTCGTCGATGAACGCTTCCTTGCCCAGTCGCCTGACAAAGGTATCGGGATCGTCTTTCTCCGGCAGGAACAGGAAGCTCACCGCCTTGCCGTCGGTCAGCACCGGGAGCGAAATCTCGAGCGCCCGCCAGGCCGCCTTCCGGCCTGCGGCGTCGCCGTCGAAGCAAAAGACGATGTTCTCGGCGAGCCGCAGGAGTTTCTGCAGGTGGAACGGCGTGGTCGAGGTGCCAAGCGTGGCAACGGCGTTCTCGATGCCCGATTGCGCCAGCGCGACGACGTCCATGTAGCCTTCGACCACGATCACCGTGCTCGAATCGCGGACCGCCCGCCGCGCCTGGTACAGGCCGTAGAGCTCGCGGCCCTTCTCGAAGATCGGCGTCTCGGGCGAGTTCAGGTATTTCGGTTCGCCGGCACCCAGGACGCGCCCGCCGAAACCGATCACGTTGCCGCGGCCGTCGAGGATCGGGAAAAGCACCCGGTCGCGGAAGCGGTCGTAGCGCCTGCCCTCGTCGTTCTCGATCACGAGTCCCGTGTCCTTCACCAGGGCGGAGGTCGCATAGTCCGGGAAGATCGACTGCAGGTTCTGCCAGCCTTCGGGCGCGTACCCGATGCCGTAGCGCGCCGCGATCTCGCCGGAAAGCCCGCGCTTCTTCAGGTACTCGATCGCTACCGGCGACTTCTTCAGCTGGTCACGGTAGTACCCGAGCGCCTCGATCATCAGGTCGGCGAGCCCGCGGTGCTGTTCGCGGCGCGGCGCCTCGTCGCGCGCGCTCGACTCCGGCACCTGCATGCCGACCGATTCCGCCAGCTCGCGCACCGCGTCGGGAAACGTCTGCCCCGAATATTCCATCAGGAAACTGATCGCGGTGCCGTGCACCCCGCAACCGAAGCAGTGGTAGAACTGCTTGGACGGGCTGACCGAGAAGGAGGGGGTCTTCTCGTTGTGGAACGGGCAGCACGCCGAGAAATTGGCGCCCGATTTCTTCAGCTTCACATGGCGATCGATGACGTCGACGATGTCGACGCGGCCCAGCAGCGCCTGGATGAAATCCTGCGGGATCATTTGCGGCGATTATAGGCCGCGCGGGAAAGCGCGCCCGGCTAGCCTGCGAGCCGCGCCTTGATCGAGCGCGGATACCTTGCCCATGTCGGCCTTGCCGGCCAGCTTCGGCTTCACGAGTCCCATCACCTTGCCCATGTCGGCGGCCGTCTTCGCCCCGGAGGCGCCGATGGCCTCGGCAATGATGGCCTCGACCTCCGCCGGCGCAAGTTGCGCCGGGAGGTAGCCCTGCAGGAGCGCCATCTCGGCCTTTTCCTTGTCCGCGAGATCCTTGCGCGCGGCCTTCTCGAATTGCTCGATCGAGTCCTTGCGCTGCTTGATCATCTTTTCCACCACGGCGATCACGCCGGCGTCGTCGAGGGTGATGCGCTCGTCGACCTCGCGCTGCCTGACTGCGGAGAGCAGCAAGCGCAGCGTGGCGAGGCTTTCCGCCTCATGCGCCTTCATCGCCACCTTGATCTCTTCGTTGATGCGTTCGCGCAGTCCCATCATGGCTCCGGCAGGAAATGTAAAGCGGCGAGCTCCGGCGATGGCAATCGCCCGGGCTCGCCGCAGGAATGGCTTGGCTGGCGCGGTGCTAGTAGAGCTTCGGCGGCAGCATCTGCGCGCGCATGCGCTTGTAGCGGCGCTTCACCGCGGCAGCGTGCTTGCGCTTGCGCTCGGACGTGGGCTTTTCGTAGAACTCGCGGGCGCGCAGTTCGGTGAGAAGACCCGTCTTCTCGACAGCGCGCTTGAAGCGGCGAAGCGCCACGTCAAACGGCTCGTTTTCCTTCAGACGGACGATCGGCATTGGGACTAGGGACCTCAGGGTGCGTTGGGTGAATCGGGAACCCGGCATAATAGCAGCTTGTTTCCATTATGAAAACCCACCCGATGCGGAGCCTCCCGGCGCCCGGCCCATGCTGATCCTGGGCATCGAGACGTCCTGCGACGAAACCGGCGTCGCGATCTACGACACCGAAGCGGGATTGCTCGCCGACGTGCTGCATTCGCAGGTCGACCTGCATGCGACCTACGGGGGCGTGGTGCCCGAACTCGCCTCGCGCGACCATGTCCGGCGGCTGTTGCCGTTGCTCGCGCAAGCGCTGGCCCGCGCGGACCGTCGCATCGAGGACATCGACCGCATCGCCTATACCCGCGGCCCCGGGCTGGGGGGGGCGTTGCTGGTCGGCGCCTCCGTGGCCGCGGGACTCGGCCTCGCGCTGGGCAGGCCGGTCGAAGGCATCCATCACCTCGAGGGCCATCTCCTTTCGCCCCTGCTTGCCGTGCCGCGCCCGGCGTTTCCCTTTGTCGCCCTGCTGGTTTCCGGGGGCCACACCCAGCTCATGCTGGTGGACGGGGTCGGCGACTACACGCTGCTGGGCGAAACGGTCGATGACGCCGCCGGCGAAGCATTCGACAAGACCGCGACCTTGCTTGGCCTGGGCTACCCGGGCGGGCCGGCGCTGGCGCAACTTGCGGCCAAGGGGGATGCGACCCGCTACAAACTGCCCCGCCCGATGATCGCCAGCGGGGACCTTGATTTCAGCTTCAGCGGGTTGAAGACCGCGGTCCTGACGCTGGTCGGTCGCATGGAACCAGGCGAAAAGGAGCGGGCCGACCTCGCCGCCTCGTTCCAGGCCGCGGTCGTCGACGTGCTTTCGGCCAAGTGCCTCGCCGCGCTGGAACAAACGAGCACGAGCCGGCTGGTCGTCGCCGGCGGCGTGGGGGCCAATCTCGCTCTGCGCGAGCGCCTTGCGCGCGAGGTACGGGACAGGGGCGGCGAAGCGCACTTCCCGCCGGCCGCCTTGTGCACCGACAACGGCGCGATGATCGCTTTCGCCGCTGCGCTGCGGGCCGGGGCAGGTCCCGAAATCGCGCGCGGCTTCGATGTCCTGCCGCGCTGGCCGCTGGCCAGCCTGGCCCCGCCGGCCTGAGCCCGGACGTTCAGTTCGAGCGCCGGTAATTCTGCTCCGCTTCGGCCAGCGCGCGCTCGGCCGCCTGCAGGTTCGCCTCGAGCGTCTTCTGGCGCTCGAAGAAACTCTCGTTCGGAACCCGGCGCCCCCCGCCGCCTTGCTGCACCAGGGTCTGCCACTCGCCTTCCTTCGGATCCTTGCCCTGCTCGAGAGCGTCCTTGGCGGCGTTGTAGCGGTCCCTCGCCTGGTTCAGGCGAAGCAGCGATTCGTTGCGCGTCAATTCGCGCTGGGTCTCGTACGGGCTCATCGGCGGCGAGCCGCCCGGCGGTATCTTCGGCGGTTGCGCGATGTTCGCCCTGGTGTCGATCTCGATCGGGATCACCTGCCCTTCGTAGTTCTTCGGCGCGGTGTCCGTGAAGGTGATGCGACCGTTCTTGTCGATCAGTTTGTAGATGGTCTGCGCCAGGGCCGGCGTGCCGGCGAGCGAGAGCGCAACGACGACCAGAAAGGATTCAAGACGCATGGGCAGCCTCCAGTTCAACCAGATTGGCGTGTCGCGACGCGCACACCTTGCAATCGGGATCGCGGGCGAAGCGGACTTCGTGGAATCGGCCGGCGAGGGCGTCGCAGAGCAACAGGCGCCCGGCAAGCGACTCGCCGACACCTGCCAGCAGCTTGATCGCCTCCATCGCCTGCAGCGTGCCGACGATGCCGACAACGGGAGCGAACACGCCCATCACCGCGCAACGCACGTCCTCGGCCTCGGCCTCTTCCGCAAACAGGCAGTTGTAGCAGGCCGAGTCCGCCCGGCGCAAGTCGAACACCGCGACCTGCCCGTCGAAGCGGATGCCGGCGCCCGACACCAGCGGCTTCCCGGCTTCCACGCAGGCGCGATTGACGGCGTAGCGGGTCGCGAAGTTGTCCGAGCAATCGAGGACGATGTCGGCGCGCGCGACTTGCGCAGCTATTGCATCGGCTGCGAGCCGCGCAGGCAGGACGACGACCTCGATGTCGGGATTGAGCGCGGCCAGCGTGCGCGCCGCGCTCTCCGCCTTGTTCTCGCCGATCGAGGCGACGCGGTGCGCGATCTGCCTTTGCAGGTTGGTCAGCTCGACCTTGTCGCCGTCGGCCACGGTGATGTGCCCCGTGCCGCTCGCGGCGAGGAACATCAACGCCGAGGAACCGAGCCCGCCCGCGCCGACCACCAGCACACGCGAAGCAAGGAGGCGTTCCTGCGCTTCCTCGCCAAACTCGTCGAGCAGGAGATGGCGGCTGTACCGAAGGCGCTGCAGGTCATCCATCGCGCTGGCCAACGCGGCGGCGAAGTCCTATTTCGCCGAAGCCTTGAGCAGCGTGGCGCCGCCGATCGACTTGAGGTGCTTGATGGCGGCGTCGAGCTGCAGGTCTTCCTTCTTGGCCGGATCCTTGGCGGTGTCGCCGGTCGCCTCCCCCGCCTTCGACTCGCTCGGCTTGGCGGCGGGCTTGGGCGCATCCGGCTTGGCCTTCGGTGCTGCCGCCTTCTTGCCGGCCTTCTCGTCATCGCTTTCCAGGTGGCCCTGCAAATCGGCCTCGCGCATCAGCACGCGCGCCTCCGCCGCGTCCTCGACCACGATGTCGGGCGTGATGCCCTTGGCCTGGATCGAGCGCCCGTTCGGGGTGAAATAGCGTGCCGTGGTGAGCTTCACCGCCTGGTTGTTGCCGAGCGGCAGGATGGTCTGCACCGAGCCCTTGCCGAAGGTCTGCGTGCCGATCAGCGTGGCGCGCTTGTGGTCCTGCAACGCGCCGGCCACGATCTCGGAGGCGGATGCCGAGGCGCCGTTCACCAGCACCACCATCGGCACGTCCTTGATGCCGGCCGGAAGCTTCAGCATGTAGTCTTCGCGCAGCGCGCCGCGAACATAGTTTTCCTTGACCGCGGTAAGGCGCATCTTCGCGTCCTCGGTGCGGCCGTCCGTGTACACGACCAGCGCGTTCTTCGGCAGGAAGGCGGCCGACACGGCCACGGCGGAGTTGAGCAGCCCGCCCGGGTTCAGGCGCAGGTCGAGCACGAGGCCCTTCAATTCGCCATTCGACTGCTTGTAGAGGTCGTTGATCGCGGCCACCAGGTTCTCGCCCGTGTGTTCCTGGAACTGGGTCACGCGCAGCAGCCCGTAGCCGGGCTCCAGCATGCGCGCGCGCACGCTCTTCACCTTGATGACGTCGCGCTTCAGCCTGAAATCGAGCGGGCCGGCCTCGCCCTTGCGCAACACCGTGAGCTGGACCTCGGTGTTGGGCTTGCCGCGCATCTTCTTCACGGCATCGTTGAGGGAAATCCCTTTCAGCGACTGGTCGTCCAGCTTGATGATCAGGTCGCCGGACTTGATGCCCGCCCGCCATGCGGGGGTGTCCTCGATCGGCGAGACGACCTTGACGAAGCCGTCCTCGGCGCCCACTTCGATGCCCAGCCCGCCGAACTCGCCCTGCGTGCCGACCTGCAGGTCCTTGTAGGCGTCCTGGTCGAGGAAAGCGGAGTGCGGATCGAGACCCGTCAACATGCCGTTGATGGCCTCCTTCAGGAGCTTCTTGTCCTCGACCGGCTCGACGTAATCGCTCTTGATGCGGCCGAACACTTCGCTGAACAGGCGCAGGTCCTCGACCGGCAGGTTCAGGGTCGAAGTCTGCTTGTCGGCCACCGCCGAGAAATGCACGCTCGCGGAGATGCCGATCACGGCACCCAGGACGATCAGACCGACTTGCTGCAGCTTGCTTTGCATTCGCCTTACCTCGGTAATTTCCGGCGGGAGGAACCTTCGAAGGTACTGCCGGAATCCATCAATTGGATGTGCAGGGCATCACTTTCCGACCCATTTCACCGGGTCGAAAGGCTTGCCCTCGTGACGTAGCTCAAAGTATAGACCCGATTCCTCGACGCCGCCCGTGGCGCCGACCTGGGCCACCGCATCGCCCGCGCGCACCGGGTCTCCCAGCTGGCGCAGCAGGCCTTCGTTGTTTCCGTACAGGCTCATGTAGCCGCCGCCGTGGTCGAGGATCAACAAGTTGCCGAAACCCCGCAGCCAGTCCGCGTACACCACGCGGCCATCCGCGACGGCATGCACGCTCTGCCCCGTGGATGCCCTGATGAAGAGGCCCTTCCAGACAGCCCCTCCCTCTTCACGTGGACTGCCATAACGGTTCATGAGTTCCCCTTTCACGGGAAATTTCATTCGCCCCTTGAGCGAGGCAAACGCCTTGGACGCGGCGGACGCATCCGCGACCTCGTCCACGGGCCTGCCCTTGCGCGCGGCCTTGTCCGGGGGTCGCGCCGCGAGCGCCTTGCCGATCTCCTCGATCAGCTTCGTCAGCCGCGCCTCGTCACGCTGCAGCCGCCCGATCTCGCGGCGCTGCTGGGCGATCGTCCCGGATATGCGCTTGAGCATCGCCGCCCGCGCGCCGCGCTCCCGCTCGAGCTGCTGCTTTTCGCGCGATTGCGCTTCCTGGTTGGCGGCGAGTTCGGCCTGCTTGCGCAGCGTCTCCTGCTCGAGCAGCGCGACCTGCTCGCTGCTCTTCCTCAGGCCCGCGAGCACCTCGGCGCGGGCGCGCGAAAGATAGGCGTAGTACTCGAGGTGGCGCTCCACGGTCGACAAGTCGCGGCCCTCGATCACCAGCCGCAGCCGGTCCTGCGCGCCCTGGACATATTGCAAACGCAACAAGCGCTCGACGTGCGCCTGCTGCACCGCCATGTCGGCCTTCAGGCCTGTCCCCTGCCTTGCCAAGGCTTCGAGCTCCTCCCCCAGCTTGCGATTGCCCTGCGCCAGTTCGAACAGCGCCCGGTTGGCCTCGCTCACCGCCTTTTCCGACGACTTGAGCGCGTCGGCGGCCTCGCTGCGCGACTCCTCCGCGGAAGCGAGCGATTTCTGCAGGTCGCCGATGCGCGCGCGCAACCTGTCGCGGTCCTCCTCGGAGGCGCGCTTGTCCGTCGCCGCCAACGCGGGCAACGCGGCGCAAAGGATTGCGGCCGCGAGGAGGCGGCGCGCCATGGCGCCTAGGTCCCGGCCTTGCCCTGGTTCGCGACCGCCGCGGCTGCCGCCGCGATCGCCGCCGCGTCGCCAAGGTAGTAGTGCCGCAGCGCTCGCATGTCGTCGTCGAGTTCGTAGACGAGCGGGACCGCGGTCGGGATGTTGAGCTGGACGATGTCCGGCTCGGAAACGCGATCGAGGTACTTGACCATCGCGCGCAGGCTGTTGCCGTGCGCGGCGACGATCACCTTATGGCCGGAACGCAGCGCCGGCACGATCCGGCTTTCCCAATAAGGCACGACGCGCGCCACCGTGTCCTTCAGGCATTCGGTCAGCGGCAATTCGGCCGCGGAGAGGGAGCGATAGCGCGGGTCGCGGGCGGGGCTGCGCTCGTCTTCGGGCGCGAGCGCGGGCGGCGGCGTGTCGTAGCTGCGCCGCCATGCCAGCACCTGCGCTTCGCCGAACTTCGCCGCCGTCTCCGCCTTGTTGAGTCCCTGCAGCGCGCCATAGTGGCGCTCGTTCAGCCGCCAGTCCTTCTCCACCGGGATCCATAGCCGGTCCATTTCCTCGAGCGCGAAATTGAGCGAGCGGATCGCTCGCTTCAGGACGGACGTGAAGGCGAGGTCGAAGTCGAACCCTTCGGAGCGCAGCAAGCGGCCCGCGGCGCGCGCCTCATCGATGCCCTTCTCGGTAAGGTCGACATCGGCCCAGCCGGTAAAGCGGTTCTCGCGATTCCACAGGCTCTCGCCGTGGCGGATGAAGACGATCTTGTGCATGGCTTTCGGGCAGTGGCGGCGAACGCCCCGAATGTTAGCAGAGGGACCAGTGGCGCTTCGCGCGGCGTGCGCTACACTCGCCCCTTTTTTCCGATCAAGCCGATGCCCGAGCGCGAACCGCCACCGCATGCGCACCTCTCGCCGCGCGAAGCCTTCCTCGAAGGCGCGCGCGAGATCGCCCCGGTGCTGCTGGGCACGGTGCCCTTCGGCGTCGTGGCGGGCATCGCGACCGTCAGCGCGGGACTCACGCCCCTGCAGGCGATCGGGCTCTCGGTGGCGACCTTCTCCGGCATCGCGCAACTGGTCGTGGCGCAACTGGTCGCGGTGAACTCGCCTGCGCTGGTGACCGTGGGCGTGGCGCTCGTCGTGAGCCTGAGGCACCTGATGTACAGCGCCGCGCTCGCGCCCCATTTCGCGCACCTTCCCGCGCGCTGGAAATGGCTGATGTCCTACCTGATGACCGACCAGATGTTCGCCTTCGCGATGAAGCGCTTCCGCCATCGGCCGTCCCGGGACGCCGGGCAGTGGTATTTCCTCGGGGGTTCGGCGCTGCTCTGGACCAGCTGGCAGGCAGCGGTCGTTGTCGGCGCGATCGCCGGCGCCGTGGTTCCGGCCAGCTGGTCGCTCGATTTCGCGGTGGTGCTGTCGTTCCTGTCGCTTCTCATCCCCGCGATCCGCTCCCGCGCCGACCTCGCCGCTGCAATCGTCGCCGCGGCCACGGCGCTGGTCGCCTCGGGGCTGCCGTTCCGCCTGTCGCTGGTGGTGGCCTCGGTGACCGGAATCTTCGCGGGCATGGTGATGGAGCGCCGGGCGAAATGAGCATCTGGCTCCTCATCGTCGCCTCGGGCGCCGTGGTGTTCCTCGCGCGCGCGTCCTTCATCGTGTTCTCGGACCCGGCGCGCTTTCCGCCCGGATTCCGCCGCGCGCTCGCCTTCGTGCCGCCGGCGGTTTTGGCGGCCATCGTGCTCCCGGGACTGGCCATGCCCCACGGGACGCTCGCCTGGGGCATGGACAATCCGCGCCTGTACGCCGGATTGCTCGCGATGCTGGCCGCCTGGCGCTGGCGCACGCCGATCTCCTCGATCGCGGTCGGCATGGGCGCGCTCTGGGCGTTGCAGGCGCTGGGCAGGTAAGCGGCGGTCGCAAACTGCTAAAATCGCGGTTTGACTCCATGCGCCGGCCGCGTCTGCCGCGCGCCGACCGAACCCCGTGACCGAATTCATCGTCAACAACCTCGCGCTCGTCGCGCTCTTCGTCGTGAGCGGCGCCATGCTCATCTACCCGGAGCTCTCGCGCCTGGGCTTTGCCGGCGGCAGCCAGCAGCTCGGCACGCTCGAAGCCACGCGCCTCATGAACCAGAACAACTCGATGGTGCTCGACGTTCGCGATGCGAAGGAATTCGCGGAAGGCCGCGTGCCCAGGTCGAGGCATATCCCGCTCGCCGAGCTCGAAGGCCGCATCGCGGAGATCGCGAAATTCAAGGAGCGCCCGGTGCTGCTTGCCTGCCGTTCGGGCACGCGCTCCGCGGGCGCCGCGCGCGTCCTGAAGAAAGCCGGCTTCACGCAGGTGTTCCAGCTGAAGGGCGGCATCGCCGCCTGGCGCGAAGCCGGACTGCCGATCGAGAAGTGACCATGGCGAAGGTGACCATGTATTCGACGGGCTCCTGCCCTTTCTGCACGATGGCCGAGCGCCTGCTGGCCGCCAGGGGCGTTGCGGCGGTCGAGAAGATCCGCGTCGACCTCGATCCCGGGCGGCGCGACGAAATGATCGCGCGCACGGGGCGCAGGACCGTGCCGCAAATCTACGTCGGGGACCGCCACGTCGGCGGCTTCGACGAACTCGCAACGCTCGACCGCGCCGGCGGGCTCGAACCCCTGCTCGCCGGCTGAGCGCAACCTGCACGACAACGAAACCGAAGGAAATTCGAATGAGCGATGCCATCAACGCCCCTGTCTTTTCGATCGAGAAGCTGTATGTGAAGGACGCCTCGCTCGAAGTGCCCAACGCGCCGCAGGCCTTCCTCGAGCGCGAAACGCCCACCGTCGACGTGCAGCTGCACCACAGCTCGAGCAAGGTCGATGAAGGCGTCTACAACACCGTGCTGACGGTGACCGTGACGGCGAAGGTCGGCGAGAAGACGCTCTTTCTCGTCGAAGCCGGGCAGGGCGGCATCTTCACGATCCGCAACATTCCCGAATCCGACCTCGACGCGATTCTCGGCATCGCCTGCCCGAACATCCTCTTCCCGTACGCGCGCGAAGTGGTCTCGGACCTCGTGGTGCGCGGCGGCTTCCCGCCGGTGGTGCTCAACCCGGTGAATTTCGAGTCGCTGTTCGAAGCGCAGAAGCAGGCCCAGGCCGAGCAGGCCGCGCCCAAGATCGTCACCGCGCACTGAGGGCAATCATGGCCGCGCGCATCCTTGCCGTTGCCGTGGCCGCCTTCGCCGCAACGCTTGCCGGCGCCGCGGAGTTCCGCAACCATCGGCGAACGCCCCGCGGTGCTCTACGACGCGCCCTCCCAGAAGGCGGACAAGCTGTTCGTCGCCGGCCGCAATTATCCTTTCGAGGTCCTGGTGAAACTCGACCAGTGGACCAAGGTGCGCGACGTCAATGGCGAAGTGGCCTGGGTCGAGAACAAGACGCTGGGGGATCGGCGCATGGTGATGGTGAACGTGCCGCTGGCCGACATCCGCTCGCAGCCGAACGCGCAGGGAGCGCTCGTGTTCGAAGGCGCGCGCGCCCTGCTCCTCGAAGCGCTGGAGCCGGCGCAGGACGGTTGGCTGAGGGTGCGCCACCGCGATGGCGCGACCGGCTACGTGCGCGTCGCCCACGTCTGGGGCGCCTGAGCGCCCAGCCCGTGAAGGTCGCGATTCTCGGCGCCGGCGCCTGGGGCACGGCGCTCGCGATTTCACTCGGCGCGAATCACCCTGTCCGCCTGTGGGCGCGCCATGGCGCGGAAGCCATCGCGCGCGAGCGCCGCAGCCCCTATCTCCCCGACTCCCGGCTGCCCGACGCGGTCGAGGTCCACGGCGATCTCGCCTCGGCGATTTCCGCAGCGGACTTGGCCCTCGTGGTCACGCCGACCGCGGGACTGCGCGAAACCGCCGCTGCGCTGGCACGCCTTGCTCCCGGCCTGCCGTTGCTATGGGCGTGCAAGGGATTCGAATCGTCCTCCGGGAAATTGCCGCACGAAATCGTCGCGGAGACGCTGCCGCAGGCGTTGCGGGCCGGAGCCATCTCGGGGCCGAGCTTCGCGCAGGAAGTGGCGCTCGGGTTGCCCACGGCGCTGACGATCGCTTCTCGCGACAGCGAATTTGCCGGATCGACCGCCATCGCGCTGAACAGCCCGAGGTTGCGCATCTACTCGAGCGCGGACCTGGTCGGCGTCGAACTCGGCGGCGCGCTGAAGAACGTGATCGCGATCGCCGCCGGCATTGCCGACGGCCTCGAGCTCGGCCGCAATGCGCGCGCCGCGCTGATCACCCGCGGGCTGGCGGAGATGGTTCGCCTTGGCGAGGCAATGGGCGGCTCCGCGGAGACATTCATGGGGCTCACGGGTCTCGGCGACCTCGTGCTCACCTGCACCGGCGACCTCTCGCGCAACCGCGAAGTCGGCATTCGGCTATCGCAAGGCAAGTCGCTCGAGGCCGTGCTTGCCGAGCTTGGCCATGTCGCCGAGGGCGTGCATTCGGCGCGCAGCGCGCTGGCTTGCTCGCGGCGCATGAAAGTGGAAATGCCGATCACCGAAGCGGTTTGCGCGGTGCTTTTTGGCGGAGAGCCGCCACTTGCTGCCGTGCAGCGCCTGCTTTCCCGCGATCCCAAGGCGGAATAGGCCGCGAGCCCGTTCCGGAAAAAGCGTGAACAAAACAGCGCAACATGTTAAATTTTAAATGGTTTTTCCAAATTTTGAGAGGCGAGTTCATCCCCCATGCGGATCGGCTGCTGCGACCGCCGGTTTCCTGCCCGTCGTCCCGCTTCTCGCCGGGACAGTGATTCCTGTCGCCGATTCCTGCTCGACATCGGCAAGGGTCTCGCCGCACTGATCCTGTTCGTGGCCTGGCTTGCGCCCGCAAGCGCGCAAGCCCCGGGCGCGGCCAACGATGCAAAAGTCCGCCAGTCCCTCGACCAGGGCTTCTGGGTGATCGAACCGGGCGATACCCTTTTCCAGGTCAGCCGCCGCTTCTTCCCCGACGATGCCGTCCGCACCGCGGCACTGCGCCGCGAACTCTTCGCGCAGAACCCCGGCGCGTTCATTTACGGCAACCCCAATGTGCTGGTTGTGGGGGCACGGCTGAAGCTGCCCGCGGACCTCTTCGTTCCGGTTCCCGCCGGCATCGCGTCCCAGCCCCCCGCAAGCGCGCCATCGGAGCTGCGCCGGCCGGCGCCACCGGGACAAACGCCCGCGCCCCCCGCTGCCCGATCCGACGACCCTCCCCCGATCATCGCGCGCGCGCCGGCACCGGCTGTTCCTCCCGCCTCGACCTGGGTCGACCAGCTGATCGACCCGAGCCTGACGCCCGAGCGCCTCGCCGCAGAGGCGGAAAGCGAAGGGCCGGAACCCGTGGGCCGCCGCTCGCTCGCCATCGACCTGCGCACCGACTGGCGCGAAGCGCAATCGCTGCGCATCCTCGAGAACGGCATCGGCCTGCAATACCGCCAGGAGACAGCGCAATGGGGGTTGCTCGGGATCGAGGCCAATCTGCGCAGCACGGACAACGGCGATACCTTCGCGCAAGCGCGGAACACGGGAGGCATGATCACCCTGTCGCAATACGGCCTGCCGCTGGGCGGCTCATGGCTTGCGGACAATGCTGCCGGCGTGCTGCGCGCGCAGCCTCCGAACCTGATCAGCAACGGCTTCCGCGTGAACCTGCCCTCCGCGATACTCTGGGGCGCCGGGACGCAGCTCTATGACGGGCAGACGCGCGCCTACGGCCAGGCCGGGCGCGTGGCGCGCCTGATCGGATACTCGACGCAGCAGGTCGAGCTCGAATCCACCCGGGCCGCGTTGCTCGGCCTGGAACACCAGGCGGCGCCGTGGCTCAGGCTGGGCGCCCAGGCCAATGCCTTCCGCACCGAGGATTCACAGCCCGTGCAATCCAGCCTGGCGCTTGCCGCGGAGTGGTTTCCGACGGGCGACAATGCCCGCGTCAAGCTCGTCGCGGTGGGCGACGACGAGCGGCGCAAGGGCTTCTGGCTCGAGGGCGATGTCATCCAGGGCTTCTTCCAGAACCGGTTCGGCGCCTACCAATTCGATCCCGGGCTCGTCATCGGCCCGGTGCCCAACATCACCGACCAGCGCCTGGCCTACCTGCGCACCGACTACCGCACGCGACGGCTGACCTACTCGCTGGAACTCGATGCGGGCCAGTCGAACCTCGACGACGATCCGGCGCTGCGCGGGCTACAACGTGTTCTCGCTTTTCGGCAGCGCGAACCTGCGCGTTTCCCGTGAAGTCTCCGTCGGAGGCTCGGTCAACCTCGTCCGCGAGAACCCGCGCACGCCGGTGTCCGTGCAGAAGGACATCGACGCGGAAACGGCGTACCTGCGGCTCACTTCGTCATTGGGAGTCGCGAGCTTCGATCTCGGGCACTCCGGGCAGCGCCAGCCGGGCCTGCCGACGGAAAACGCCTACGGCCTCGCCTGGAACCAGGAGTGGCCGGCCTTCTCCGGGATCAATCTCTCGACATCGCTCGCGCGCGGGCAGGAAACGGGCGCGCAGGGCGACCTGACGCGCACGTCCGCCGGATTCACCCTGCGGGCATTTCCCGCCTCGGGCGTGTTCCTGGACATGAACGTGGTGGGCGCGCGCGTGCAGCGCGCCGACGCCACGGAGAAAAACTTCAACGCGTCCATCGGGGCGACCTGGCAATTCCACCCCGACTGGCAGGCGCTTCTCTACGGGATCTGGAACAACATCGAGCTCACGCAAACCGACCTGCAGAACCCGACGTTCCGGGACAAGAGCCTGCAACTGACGCTGCGCTACCAGAAGGCCTCGGGCACGCCGATCATTGCACTCGGCGCCCGGCAGCCCGGCGTAGTGGGCAACGGGCGAATCTCCGGGAGGGTGTTCTTCGACGAAAACGGCGACGGGATGCGCCAGCCGAGCGAGCGGAGCGCCGCGCGAGTGACCCTGTTCCTCGACGGCCGTTTCCCGGTCATCACCGACGGCGAAGGCCGTTTCGACTTTCCCCTTGTCGCCGCGGGCCAGCATACGATCCAGGTCGCCATCGAGACCATCCCGCTGCCCTGGGGCCTTCCCGACGAGCGCTCGTTCGCGGTGAGCGTACCGGTGCGCGGCGAGGCGATCGTGGACATCGCGCTTGCGCGCATCGCTCCGAACTAGGGGCAATCGCTCAGGGACGCACGACGGTGTCGACGGTGTAGCTGCCGCCTTGCCACTCCACCACGCCCCTCAGCCGCAGCGGGAAGGCAAAGTCCGGCGTCTTGCCATCGGCCCCGGCATTGGGCCAGATCGGCAGCGTGCGCACCTTGCCGGGAAGCACCGGGGATGACGAGACGCTGAACTCGAGCGACCTGCCGTTGGCGTCCCGCGCCTCGATCGCGCCTTCCGGCCGCCCATGCGCATTGCCTTCGTTGGCGAGCGTGATCGACGGAACCTCCCGGCCGTTGAAGGTGGCGACCTGCAGCGAACGGAACTCGAGCTTCGGCCGCGCGTCGCCCACCGCGACATAGACGATGACGGCAATGCGCCCCTGCAACGGGAAGCGGATGTTTTCCGGCCCCGAGGCAGTCGGCTCCTTGCCTTCGATCAGGATCGCGAACCGGCACTCTCCCGTGGGCGCATCCGCGGGAACGTGCACCTCGAAGCGGAATTTCCGCTGGAAGCGAGGCGCCAGCCTGACTTCGCGCCGCTCGAGCCGCAGCCAGGGGCGGCAACTGCCCTGCGCCGGGTCGCCTTCGCCGAACACCACGCTGCCGTCGGCTGCCATTTCCCAATCGGCGGAGCGGATGGCGAAATCGGACGTCTCGAGGCTGTCGGTGGCGATGTCGATCGACTCGCGGACGATGGCGCCCGGCGACGCCCTGAGCTCGAACCGTGGCGGGCCCACGACGGCCGAGAACGCGGCATGGCCGGCGCCGGGAAGGGCAATTGCCAGCAGCGATGCGAGGCAGACGAAAAGCGGGCGCATGGAACGCCTAGGGAATGGCTTCAATTTCGAAGACCGGCTGGAACTGGATGCGTCTGTCGAAATAGCGGCCATCGATGCGATAGGTGAAGTCGAAGAAGTCGCCGCTGACCGGAGAGTCGATGCGCCCGCGATAGACCAACGCGCGCTGTCCGGGAGTTGTCGCGCCGGAAACGAAACGCCCGCGCGTGCGCCATTCTATCCGCATCGCGTCCGACAACCTCAGGCCGACGATCTCCTGCGGGAACGAAACATAGATCGCGGCCTGCTTGCCGACCCACGCGGCGGTATTCAGCCGGATCTCGAAGTTGGACGCTTCTGCCACCATCGACAGGCGTTGCGCCTCGCTCGATCCTTCCGCGAAGCGGTCTTCCCAGCGCGCGACGATGTCGACGCGCTGGCGCGGAGAGAGGGAATCGTCGAGCCGGGTGGCGGCAGCGGCGTCCGGGACGAGGCCCGCAAGAGCGGCCAACGCCAGCAGCTCACGGCATCGTGAGCGTGTACGTGGCGGTGCCATTGTAGGTGCCCTGCGGGAAGACCTGCGTGTTGGAGAACCGGAACGTATGGTTGTTGCTCACCCGCCTGCAATTGGCAAAAGTCGCGATCACGAGCGAACCGGGAGCGGGATAGGTTCCGGCGGAAATATCGCCGTCGCTGGTCGTCCACGAAATCGTGCTGAACGGGATGTTGTTGGCGCCGCTCACGAGGTTCGCCACCAAAGTGTTTGCCGTGAGCGTGGCGCTCTTTGCCACGCATCCCGTCTCGCGCGCCTCCGCCTGGACGAGGACCGGGTTCGGCGCGCCGACGATCGCGACGCCGTTTCCCGCATTGGCTGCCGTGATGGTGAAGGTGACCAGCGTCGTCGCGGCGGCCGCGCCGACGCGGAGGCGGACTTCGCTCGGCGGCGGGGCAATCACCACCGTCACTGCCGACGCATCGAAGGCGAGCGCCGCCCACAGGAGCGCAGCGGGCGCGAGGGAATTCCTGGTCAGCGTTCTTTCGCTCATTGGCTTTGGCGCGATGGCATCGGAGCTATTGCGTTCGAAACAGTGCCGATATTACCGGATGGGGCTCGCCGCGCAGCGCGGACCGTCCCGGGCGGCTATGGCGCCGCGGCCGTGTAGGTGACGCGCCCTCGCCTGACGTTGACGCCGCCGTAGGTTCCCGCCGGATAGACCGCCGAATTGTCGTAGGTGTAGGTCCAGGTTGCGGCGCGATCGGTCACCACGCCGGCATTCAGCACGACGTTGACCGCGGGGCTCACCGCGCCCGTGGTCAGCACCGGTGCCGGCAGGTTGCCGGGGTCGCTCGACGCAGACTTGATCTCGCTGTAGGGAATGGTGTTGCCGGCGGCATTCTGCATCGCGCCGGTGGTCGTGACCGTGAGGCGGACCTGCCCGGCATTGGACTTGACCTGGACTGTGGATGCGCCGCCGCCGAGGTCCCCGCCCGTGCATGCCTGGTCCACGCCCGTGCCGAGCGCATTCGCAACCGCCGACATGTTGCAGGTGATGAGAGCAATCCCGGCCGCCGGGCCCACACGAAAGCGCAGGAAACGCGGGTAGTTGATGCGGTGGTTGAGGGCGGTGGAAGCGGAATACGGCGCCGTGTTGTCGGATGCGGTGCCGGCGTGCGCGTCCGGCCCGCCCAGCGTGCCAGCAAGCGTGACGACGGCGACAAACACCGCCTTGACCCGTATCACCACATTCGTTCGCATTGACGTGGATGCCTCATGGCCCTGCCTGCTTGCGAAAAGGGGCCTCGCGGCCCCTTCTGCTGTTTCCCGCAAATCAGCCGAAATCGGTCACGGCATGGACGCGGTATAGGTCGCACGCCCGTTCTGGACGTTTACCCCGCCGTAAGTGCCCGCGGCGTAGAACGCAGTGTTGGCGTAGGTGTATGTGTAGATTGCGGAGCGGTCGGTGACCGGGCCCGCGGTGGCGACCACAGCCACCGAACCGCTGGTGCCGCCGCTCGGAAGTATCGGGGCCGGCAAGTTGGCCGGGTCGCTCGAGGTCGTGATGATCTCGCTGTAGGGCATCGTGTTCGCGCCGCTCAGGAGCGTCCCGAGCGTCGAGACCGTGATCCCGACCGGGCCACCGTTGGAACGCACGGAAACCGTGGACTGGCCGCCGCCAAGGTTGCCGTCGGTACAGGCTTGAGCGACCGAGTTGCCGAGGACTGCGGAAAATGCCGTCATGTCGCAGGTCACGATGCTGATGGCGCCGGCGGCCGCGCCGACCCGGAACTGGAGGAAGCGGGGAATGATCACCGTGAAGTCCTGGCGCGCGTTGGTGCTGAGCGCGCCTGCGCCCGTAACGGAAGTCTGCTCGGCCGAGGCCATGTCGGGCGCCGCCACAAGCACCGCGCCGGAAATCACCGCTGCCGCCACCAGTTTCGTCTTCATCGCCTTCATGATGCCATCACTCCTTGGTTGAATTCAGGACCTGCGGGCGCCCCTCGTGTTGCCGGCCTCCTGTTACCGCTGTCCACACCTCGCATTAGACGCGCAGGAGACGGGTCGCGTAAGTGAAGCCGGTCACTAAAGCCTTGTGTTTTCATTGCGTTAGGCTGAATTCTGTGTGACAGCTGTCACAAACAGGCGGCTTGCCGGACAAGCGGCAGGTTTTTGCGCACCAGCGGTCGGAAAAGAGTTATTTCAAGCCGGGGAAGCGATGCTGGCGCAGCGCTTCGAAGACAACGACCGCCACGGCGTTGGAAAGGTTCAGGCTGCGATTGCCGGGAAGCATCGGAATGCGCAACCGGGCGTTCTCGGGAAACTCCGCCAGGACGGACTCGGGAAGGCCGCGGGTCTCGGGACCGAAGACCAGGACATCGTCGCGCTCGAATCGAACGGCATCGAAAGTGAAGCCGGCCCTGGTGGACAAGGCGAACCAGCGCCGGCCGGCAAGCGCGCCGCGGACTGCAGCCCAATCCGGATGCACGGTCATGCAGGCCAGCTCGTGATAATCGAGGCCCGCGCGCTTCAGCTGCTTGTCGTCCAGCGAATAGCCGAGCGGTTCGACCAGGTGAACCGCGCGCCGGTGTTCGCGCACAGGCGGATCACGTTGCCGGTATTGGGCGGGATCTCCGGCTGGTAGAGGACGACGTCGATCACCTTCCGGATTCCCGGGGCGCAGGCGTCCTTGCGACGACCCATGCGTCCACTTGCGACGCACCTGCAGCGAGTAGCGTTCGCGCCAATTCGTTCATCGTCGTTCCGGTCGTCATGACATCGTCGATCACCGCGACATGCAGGCCGCGCACATCGCCTCTCACAGCAAACGCGCCGCGCAGGTTGCGGCGCCGTTCGGCGCCATCGAGTTCGGTCTGCTGCACGGTATCGACGCGCTTCACGCAGGCACCCGCATCGAAACGCAGCGAAAGCCGCGACCCCACCTTGCGCCCGATCTCCACTGCCTGGTTGAAACCACGCTTGCGCAGGCGCCTTGGCGCGAGCGGCGCGGCGACCAGCAAGTCCGGAAGCGGCCGGCCGGCGACACGCTCGCAGAGCGCTTCCGCGAACAGGCCCGACCAAGGCAAGATCGCCGTGGAACTTGAATCGCTGCAACAAGCGATCGACGGGGAAGGCATAGGTAAACGCGGCATGCGTGGCGGAAAACGCCGGCGGGTCGTTGAGGCATGCGCCGCAATCGCCAGCGGAACTGCCGGGCGACGCGCAGCGCGGGCACGCTTCGCCTCCCGCCACCGGAAGCGCATCACGGCATGAAACGCAAACAATGCCGGCGCGGCAACCGCTGCCGCACAACAGGCAATCCTGGGCAAACAAGCCCGATGGACGTTCCGGCCGGGCGATCGATTGCACGATATTTGGGCAGCTGTCCGGGTTTGAGGCGAAGATCAATTGACAGGAAATAAAATTTAACTAATTATCAGCATGTTACCGACCAACGCTCCCGTCCGGATCAAGATGGACCACCCGATCAGCCTGCATTCCCGAAGCGAACCCGATGCACGAATCGCCGCCTTGCGGGAGCTTGCGCTGGCGCTCTTCGCCCTTCCCTTCAACGATCTCGTGAACAAGGCGCATACCGTCCATCGCGAGAATTTCGACCCGAATGCGGTGCAGCGCTCGACGCTGGTCTCGATCAAGACCGGCGGCTGCCCGGAGGACTGCGGCTACTGCCCGCAGGCGGCACGCTATCACACGGGTGTCGAGGCCGAACCGCTGATGCCGATCGATGAAGTCGTTTCTGCGGCGAAGCGGGCGAAAGAAGGAGGCGCCACGCGCTTCTGCATGGGCGCGGCATGGCGCGGCCCGAAGCAGAAGGATCTCGATCCCGTGCTCGAGATGGTGCGCGAAGTGAAGGCCCTCGGGCTCGAAACCTGCTGCACGCTCGGCATGCTCAGGGACGGGCAGGCGGAACAGCTGCGCGATGCCGGCCTCGACTACTACAACCACAACCTCGACACTTCCGCCGAACACTATGGCGCGATCGTCAGCACCCGCGACTACCAGGACCGCCTCGACACGCTGGGCCGCGTGCGCTCCGCCGGAATCAGCGTGTGCTGCGGCGGCATCGTCGGCATGGGCGAGTCGCGCAACGAGCGCGCGGGGCTCATCGCGCAGCTGGCGAGCTTCGACCCGCAGCCCGAATCGGTGCCGATCAACAACCTGGTGCAGGTCGAGGGCACGCCGCTCGCCGGGGCCGAGCCGCTCGACTGGACGGAGTTCGTGCGCACCATCGCAGTCGCGCGCATCCTCATGCCCCGGAGTTTCGTGCGCCTGTCCGCCGGACGGCAGGAAATGCACGAGGCCGTGCAGGCGCTCTGCTTCCTCGTCGGCGCGAATTCGATCTTCTACGGCGACAAGCTGCTCACCACCGGCAACCCGGAGATCGAGCGCGACAACGCGCTGTTCGCGCGGCTCGGCCTTGCCCCGGCCTGACATGGGCGCGGCAGGCGCCATCACCGCGCCGCTGGAGCGCGCGCTCGAGCTGCTCGACCGCAATGCCCTGCGGCGCGCGCGGCGGCGGCTGGATTCCGCGCAAGGGCCGACCGTGGTGCTGGACGGGCGCCGCGTGAACAACTTCTCGAGCAACGACTATCTCGGGCTTGCCGCGCACCCCGCGCTGAAGGCCGCGGCAAAGGCGGCCATCGACAGCTGGGGCGTGGGCTCCGGCGCCTCGCATCTCGTCAGCGGCCACATGGCCCCGCACGAGCAGGCCGAGCACGATTTCGCGCGCTTCACCGGGCTGCCCGAAGCGCTGCTCTTCTCGAGCGGCTATGCGGCCAACCTCGGCCTGCTCACGGCGCTGGCCGATCGCGAGGCGGAAATCTTCGCCGACAAGTTGAACCATGCCTGCCTGAACGATGGCGCGCTGCTCTCGCGCGCCGCGTTCACGCGCTATCCCCACCTCGACCTCGCCGCGCTCGAAGCGCAGCTCGCGCGCTCGACCGCAAAGACCAAAGTGATCGCGACCGACACGGTGTTCAGCATGGACGGCGACCTCGCCCCGCTGCCGGAATTGCTCGCGCTGGCGGAAACATACGACGCCTGGCTGGTCCTCGACGACGCGCACGGCATCGGCGTGCTGGGCAAAAGGGGACGCGGCGCGCTCGAGCATTTCGCGCTCCGGTCCCCGCGCATCGCCTATATGGCCACGCTAGGCAAGGCGCTCGGCGGTCATGGCGCATTCGTCGCCGGCGCGCCGGCGCTCGATCGACTGGCTGGTGCAGAAATCGCGCAGCCTACGTCTTCACCACCGCGCTGCCGCCGGCGATCGCCGCCGCCGCCAGCGCGGCGATGGAACTCCTCGAGCGCGAACCGGGGCACGTGCAGCGGCTTCGCGGGAACATCGCGCGCTTTCGCGAGGCTTGCGCCGCGAACGATGTCGCGCTGATGCAGTCGATGACCGCCATCCAGCCGGTAGTTGTCGGCGAGCCCGGGCCGGCGCTCGCCGCTTCGCGCGCGCTGCTTGAGCAGGGATTCTTCGTCCCGGCGATCCGCCCGCCGACTGTGCCGGCCGGAACATCGCGGCTGCGCATCTCGCTTTGCGCGTCGCATGCGCACGAACAGCTCGACGAGCTTGCCGGCGCGCTGGGAAAGCTGAAGCGCGATGGCGCCCTCGGTTGAGATCGCCGGAAGCGGCCCCGACCTCGTGCTGCTGCACGGCTGGGGGCTGTCTTCCAGCGTCTGGCAGCCGGTGCGCGAGCGGCTCGCCGCGCACTACACCTTGCATCTCGTCGACCTGCCCGGGCATGGCCGCTCGCGCAGTGTTTCCCTTGCCTCGCTCGCCGGACTCGTGGCCGCAATCGCGCGGCTCGTGCCGGCGAAGGCCATGCTGTGCGGCTGGTCGCTCGGCGGGCTGGTCGCGCAATCGATTGCCGCGACGCAACCCGTCAGGCGCCTCGTCCTGGTGAGCAGCACGCCGAGCTTCCTGGCGCGGGACGGCTGGCCCGACGGGATGCAGCCCGGGACGCTTGCGGACTTTGCCGGCGACCTCGCGCGCGACTGGCGCGTGACGCTCGCGAGGTTCCTGCAGGCTCAACGCCCTGGGCGGGAGCCGCAGCCGGGAAGCGCTCCGCTCGCTCACCGCCGCTCTCGACGAGCGCGGCGACCCGGCGCCCGAGGCGCTGGCCCGCGGCCTCGATTTGCTGCGCGACACCGACCTGCGCGACAAGGTCGCGGCAATCGGCGCGCCGACGCTGGTCATCCACGGCACTCGCGACATGCTGGCGCCCGTGGCCGCCGGCCGCTGGTTGGCGGCTCGCCTGCCTTCGGCGAAACTGGTCGAGTTCGACGACGCCGCGCACCTGCCCTTCCTCACCCATGCCGATGCCTTCGCCGATGCCCTCATCGCCCACGGACGCGACTGAGCCGCCCGCGCCGGACAAGGCGGCGGTGCGCCGCTCGTTTGCGCGCGCGGCGAAGCGCTACGACCAGTCCGCGGTCCTGCAGCGCGAAGTGGCCGGACGCCTGCTCGAACACCTCGAGCCGATCGTGATCGCGCCCGCGCTCGTCGTCGATGTCGGGTGCGGCACCGGCGGAACGCTGCGCGCCCTGGGCGAGCGCTTCCCGAAGGCAGCCGTGGTCGGCCTCGACCTCGCGCACGCGATGCTCGCGCAGGCGGAGCAGTCGACGCCCTGGTGGAAGAAGCTGGTTTCCGCCGCGCCGGCAGAGGCACCTGGTCTGCGCGGACGCCGAGAACCTGCCGCTCGCGAGCCGCGCGGCGCAACTGCTGTTCTCCAACCTCGCGTTGCAATGGTGCCGCCCGGAGCACGTATTTGCCGAGGCCGCGCGGGTGCTCGCGCCCGAAGGCCTGATCCTTTTCTCGACCTTCGGGCCCGATACCTTGAAGGAACTGCGCCATGCCTTCTCCGCGATCGACCGCCATCCCCATGTCAGCCGCTTCGTCGACATGCACGACCTCGGCGACATGCTCATGCACGCGGGCTTCTCGGACCCGGTGATGGAAATGGAGATGATCACGCTCACTTACGCAAGCGTCGAGGCAGTCGCGCGCGACCTGAAGGCGATCGGCGCGACCAACGCGATGCCGGGCCGGCGCGCGGGGCTCATCGGGCGCAAGGCGCTGGCAGCGCGTCACCGAAGCCTACGAGAAATTGCGCACGGACGGCGCGCTTCCGGCAAGCTATGAGGTGATCTACGGCCACGCCTGGAGGAAGACCCCCGCGCATCGCGGCCGACGGGCGGCAGGTGGTCGAATTCAAACCGTATCGAAAGGCAGGCGACGCATGAGCGGCGTATTCGTCACCGGCACGGACACCGGGATAGGCAAGACCGTGGCCTCCTGCGCGCTGCTGCGGGCGTTGCGCGCAGCGGGCGTGCGCAGCGCGCCGATGAAACCCGTTGCCGCCGGCGCGCGACTGCACGACGGCCAATGGCTCAACGAGGACGTGGAGGCGCTCATCGCCGCCGCGGACCGTCCCGACCTCGATCGCCATCTCGTCTGCCCCAACCTCTTCATCGAGGCGATCGCGCCGCACATCGCCGCCGCCCGCGAGACCCGAATCGTGGACCTCGATGCCGTCACGCGCGCTCTTGCGGACGCTGGAACGCAAGGGCGACTTCATCGTCGTCGAGGGCGTGGGCGGCTTCAAGGTGCCGCTTGGTGCCCAGTTCGACTCGGTGGAAATGGCGCGCGCGCTCGGGCTGCCCGTGGTGCTCGTGGTCGGCATGAAGCTCGGCTGCTTGAACCATGCGCTTCTCACGCAGGATGCGATCGCCGCGGCCGGGCTCAAGCTCGCCGGCTGGATCGCCAACGAGATCGACCCCGACATGCGCGCCATCGAAGAGAACGTCGATGCGCTCGCCGCCCGGCTGGGCGCTCCGCTGATCGCCCGTTTCCCGCACGTGAGCGAGCTGTCGATCGTGCACCTCGCCGACCTCGTCCGAGTCGACCCCCTGCTCGCCACGCTCGAGCGGCGCGGCTGAGGCGATGTCCGCGCTGCTCTTCGACCTCGACGGCACGCTTACCGACCCCAAGCGTGGCATCACGCGTTCGATCGCGCACGCGCTCGAGCGCATGGGACGCGAATCGCCGCCGCTGGACGACCTCGCCTTTGCCATCGGGCCGCCGCTGCGGCACTCGCTGGCCCGCCTGTTGGGCGACGACACCCCGGCGACCGTCGAGAAGGCGCTCGTGCATTACCGGGAGCGCTTCGCCGACGTCGGCCTGTTCGAAAACGAGGTCTATGCCGGAATCGAGGAAACGCTCGGGCAGCTGCGGGGCGAAGGCCATGCGCTGTTCGTGGCGACGTCCAAGCCGCGCATCTATGCCACGCGCATCGTCGAGCACTTCGGGCTTGCCCGGCACTTCGAGGCGGTGCATGGCTGCGAACTCGACGGCACTCGCGAGGACAAGCGCCACCTCCTCGCCCACCTCGCGCGCATCCACGGAATCGATCGCGCGGTGATGATCGGCGACCGCGGCGCCGACATGATCGCCGCGCGTCACCATGGGCTGCATGCCCTTGGCGTCACCTATGGCTACGGCAGCGCGGAAGAGCTGGTCGCCGCCGGCGCCCATGAGCTGGCGGCATCGCCGGCAGAGATCGCCTGCCTCGCTCACGAATGGTGCGGGCGCACCGATACCGTGCGTCGCTCCTGACTTTATTTCGCCTTCTCCCTGATGCAACAAGGAAAAGAGGCACTGGCACGCTCGTTGCGTAGCAGTGTCCCGTACCTCTTGAAGGACCAATTTGCGAAGGTCCCGATCCTCGTCGACATCCACCAGCAAGGGAGAACCATGAAACGCCGCGCCATCATCCAGTCACTCATCCTTTCCGCCGCCATTTCCACGCTCGGCCTCGCTTCGACCGCCGCCTTCGCGCAGGCCAAGACCGTCAAGGTCGGGGTCCTGCATTCGCTTTCGGGCACGATGGCGATCAGCGAGACCGTCCTGAAGGACGTGGCGCTCATGGCGATCGACGAGATCAACGCCAAGGGCGGCGTGCTCGGCGCGAAAATCGAGCCGGTGGTGGTCGACCCGGCCTCGAACTGGCCGTTGTTCGCCGAGAAGGCCCGCCAGCTGCTCACGCAGGACAAGGTGGCGGTCGTGTTCGGCTGCTGGACCTCGGTGTCCCGCAAGTCCGTGCTCCCGGTGTTCGAGGAACTCAACGGCGTGCTCTTCTACCCCGTGCAATACGAAGGCGAAGAGCTGTCGAAGAACGTGTTCTACACGGGTGCCGCGCCCAACCAGCAGGCCATCCCCGCGGTCGAGTACCTGATGAGCAAGGAAGGCGGCGGCGCCAAGCGCTGGGTCCTGCTCGGCACCGACTACGTCTATCCCCGCACCACCAACAAGATCCTTCGCGCCTTCCTGAAGAGCAAGGGTGTCGCGGACAAGGACATCGACGAGGTCTACACCCCGTTCGGCCACAGCGACTACCAGACCATCGTCGCCAACATCAAGAAGTTCTCCGCGGGCGGCAAGACCGCGGTGGTCTCGACCATCAACGGCGACTCCAACGTGCCGTTCTACAAGGAGCTCGGCAACCAGGGGCTGAAGGCGACCGATGTCCCGGTCGTCGCGTTCTCCGTCGGCGAAGAAGAGCTGCGCGGCGTCGATACCAAGCCGCTGGTCGGCCACCTCGCGGCATGGAACTACTTCATGTCGCTGAAGAACCCGGTCAACGACGACTTCAAGGCGAAGTGGGCCGCGTATTCCAAGGCGAAGAAGCTCCCCGGCGCCGACAGGCCGCTCACCAACGACCCGATGGAAGCGACCTACATCGGCGTGTACATGTGGAAGCAGGCGGTGGAGAAGGCCAAGAGCTTCGACCCCGACAAGGTGATCGCCGCGATGGGCGGGCAGACCTTCGCCGCGCCGAACGGATTCACCATCAAGATGGACGAGAAGAACCACCACCTCTGGAAGCCGGTGTTCATCGGCGAAGTCAAGGCCGATGGGCAGTTCAACGTCGTCTGGAAGACCAAGGGCCCGATCAAGGCGCAGCCCTGGAGCCCGTTCATCGCGGGCAACGACAAGAAGAAGGACGAGCCTGAGGCAGCGGCACCGAAGAAGTAATCCTGCAACAGGCGGCGGCGCGAAAGCGCCGCCGCCGCTTTGCAAGGCGCGTATGCTCCGCGCTTCCCCCATGCGAGCCCTGATCCGACTGCTGACATTCGCGCTGGCGCTGCTCGGCGGCAATGCGCACGCCCTCGACGCCGCCCTCGTGGCCAAGCTCGGCTTCGGCGACAGCGACGAGAAGATTGCCGCCATCGCCGCGCTCGTCCTCTCGGGCGATGCCCGCGCGGGCGTCGTGCTGCAAGCGCTGAACGAAGGCGAGCTCGTCACCTCGGGCAAGCGCGTGCTCATCGTGAAGGGCAAGGAGGCCACGGACGCCGCCACCGGCGAGAAGGTGTCGCCGGTGCCCGCCGACAGGGAAGATGTCCCCGCCAACAACCGCATGCGCCGCGTCATCGGCACCGCGCTTGCCGCGCTGCAACTCATTTCCGCCGACCGCGAGGTCCGCATCGCGGCCGTGAAGGAACTCTCCGGCAGCGCCGAGGACGCGATGCTGCCCCTGATCGCGAAAGCGCTCGACAAGGAGACCGACCCGGCGATCAGGCCGCAACTGGAACTGATTGTCGCGACGCTCGAACTCAAGGGCGGGACCAAGGAGGCTCGCCTCGCCTCGATCGCGAAGCTCGGCGCCTCGGGAAATCCGACCACCAAGACACTGCTGCTGGCCTTGCTCGAAAAGAACAAGGACGGCAGCTTCGCCGAGCCCGACGACGACATCCGGCGCGCCGCGCGGAAAAGCCTGAAAGCGGTGGAAAGCCGGCTCGCCTGGGGCGAGCGCGCCGGCCTGCTTTTCGCCGGCATCTCGCTCGGCTCGATCCTGCTGCTCGCCGCGCTCGGGCTGGCCATCACCTACGGCCTGATGGGCGTGATCAACATGGCGCACGGCGAGCTGATCATGATCGGCGCCTACACAACGTATGTGGTGCAGAACCTGTTCCGCGCCCACCTGCCGGGCGCCTTCGACTGGTATCCGCTCGCCGCGGTGCCGGTGGCATTCATCGTCTCGGGCGCGGTCGGCATGGCGCTCGAGCGCTCGGTGATCCGCTGGCTGTACGGCCGGCCGCTGGAAACGCTTCTCGCCACCTGGGGCATCAGCCTGATGCTGATCCAGTCGATGCGCACGATCTTCGGCGCGCAGAACGTGCAGGTGGAGAACCCGTCGTGGATGTCGGGCGGGCTGGAGATCTTCACCGGCATCGTGCTGCCCTACAGCCGCATCGTGATCATCTTCTTCGCGCTCGGCGTGCTCGCCGCGGTCTGGCTGCTGCTCACGCGCACGCGCCTCGGCCTGTTCGTGCGCGCGGTGACGCAGAACCGGCCGATGGCCTCCTGCGTGGGCGTGCCCACCGCGCGCGTCGACACCTGGGCCTTCGGGCTGGGCTCCGGCATCGCGGGACTCGCCGGCTGCGCGCTCTCGCAGATCGGCAACGTCGGCCCGGACCTGGGCCAGTCCTACATCGTCGACTCGTTCATGGTGGTGGTGCTGGGCGGCGTGGGCCAACTGGCGGGAACGGTCTATGCCGCGCTCGGCCTCGGGTTCGCCAACAAGCTGCTCGAATCGTGGTCCGGCGCGGTGCTGGCCAAGATCGCGGTACTGGTGTTCATCATCATCTTCATCCAGAAGCGGCCGCAGGGGCTGTTCGCCCTCAAGGGCCGCTCGCTCGACTCATGAGCACGGGTCCGCTTTCCGCGGGGCTCACCCGCCTCTACGGCACGCGCGGCTGGCTCGCGCTCGGCGCGTTCGCCTTCGTGCTGTTCGTGGTCTTCCCGGTCGCCAACCTGTTCGTGCCGCCCGACAGCGCGTTCCATCTTTCGGCGTTCTGGGTGAGCCTGATCGGCAAGATCATGTGCTACGCGATCGTCGCGATCGCCATGGACCTGATCTGGGGCTACGCCGGCATCCTGTCGCTGGGCCACGGGCTGTTCTTCGCCCTCGGCGGCTACGCGATGGGCATGTACCTCATGCGCCAGATCGGCAGGGACGGCGTGTACAAGAGCGACCTGCCCGACTTCATGGTGTTCCTCGACTGGAAGGCGCTTCCCTGGTACTGGAGCTTCACCGACCACTTCTGGTATGCGGCCCTGCTGGTCGTGCTGGCGCCCGGCGTGCTGGCCTTCGTCTTCGGCTACTTCGCCTTCCGCTCGCGCATCAAGGGCGTGTATTTCTCGATCATCACGCAGGCGCTCACCTTCGCCTTCATGCTGCTGTTCTTCCGGAACGACACCGGCTTCGGCGGCAACAACGGCTTCACGGACTTCAAGCGCATCCTCGGCCACACCATCGCCACGCCGGAAACGCGCATGGCGCTGTTCACGATCACCGCGGGCGTGCTGATCGGCTCGCTGCTGCTCGGGCGCTACCTCGTCACCTCGAAGTTCGGCCGCGTGCTCGCCGCCATCCGCGATGCCGAGCAGCGCGTCATGTTCTGCGGCTACAACACGCTCGACTACAAGCTCTTCATCTGGACGCTTTCGGCGGTGATGTGCGGCATCGCCGGCGCGCTCTACGTGCCTCAGGTCGGCATCATCAACCCGGGCGAGATGTCGCCCGCGAACTCGATCGAGATCGCGATCTGGGTGGCGGTGGGCGGGCGCGGCACGCTGGTCGGCGCGATCGTCGGCGCGGGCGTGGTGAACGGCGCCAAGAGTTTCTTCACCCAGGCGTTTCCCGAATACTGGCTGTACGTGCTCGGGCTCATGTTCATCCTCGTCACGCTGTTCCTGCCGCGCGGGATCGTCGGGCTGGTGGCGCAGCTGAAGGCGAAGCGGCGATGAGCGCCGAAGCCCCGCTCAACAATCCAGACCACCGCCCGTGGCCGTGGTGGCCCCCGGCCGGCGCGGCGAAGGCCGAGCCGGCCGGCTCCGCGAGCTTCGGGCATGTCTACGAGCCCGGCGTCCTCGACCTCTCGCACGGCACCGTGCTCTACCTGGACGACATCTCGGTCAGCTTCGACGGCTTCAAGGCGCTGAACACGCTCTCGCTCACCATCGACGCGGGCGAACTGCGCTGCGTGATCGGCCCCAACGGCGCGGGCAAGACGACGATGATGGACGTCATCACCGGCAAGACGCGCCCCGACGCCGGCAAGGCCTTCTTCGGCCAGACGATCGACCTCACGCGCCACACCGAGGCGGAGATCGCGCATGCCGGCATCGGCCGCAAGTTCCAGAAGCCGACCATCTTCGAGTCGCACACGGTGTTCGAGAACCTCGAGCTCGCGATGAAGGCCGACAAGCGCGTGCGCCGCACCTTGTTCGCCAGATTGAACTCCGAGGAACTCGACCGCATCGCCGAGATGCTGCAGCTGGTCCGCCTTGCCGATTCGACGTCGCGCATGGCCGGGTTGCTGTCGCACGGCCAGAAGCAGTGGCTGGAGATCGGCATGCTGCTGATGCAGGAGCCGCGCCTGCTGCTGCTCGACGAGCCGGTCGCCGGCATGAGCGACGACGAGACCGAGCGCACCGCGGAACTCTTCCTGACGCTCGCCGGCAGGCATTCGCTGGTGGTGGTCGAGCACGACATGGCCTTCATCGCGCGCATCGCGCGCAAGGTGACGGTGCTGCACGAAGGCAGCGTGCTCGCCGAAGGGCCGATCGCGCAGGTGCAGGAAGACCCGCGCGTGATCGAAGTCTATCTCGGGCGCTGACCATGCTGTCCGTCAAGGGACTCAACCAGTACTACGGCGGCAGCCACATCCTGCGCGACCTCGCGTTCGAGGTGCCGGCGGGCAAGGTGACCACGCTGCTCGGCCGCAACGGCGTCGGCAAGACCACGCTGCTGAAGACGCTGATGGGCCTCGTGCCGTCGGCGAGCGGCAGCATCACCTTCAACGGCACCGACCTCACGAAGGCCGCGCCATACGAGCGCGTGCGCGCCGGCATCGGCTACGTTCCGCAGGGCCGCGAGATCTTCGCCCGCCTCACCGTCGCGGAGAATCTCGAGATGGGGCTCGCCCCGCTTCCGCGAGGCGCAGTCGTGCCGCCGCGCATCTTCGAGATGTTCCCGGTCCTGAAGCAGATGATGCGCCGGCGCGGCGGCGACCTCTCCGGCGGCCAGCAGCAGCAGCTCGCCATCGGCCGCGCGCTCGCCTTTGCGCCCAAGCTCCTGATCCTCGACGAGCCGACCGAGGGCATCCAGCCCTCGATCATCAAGGACATCGAGCGCGCCATCCGGACCCTCGCCGAGAACGGCGACATGGCCATCCTGCTGGTCGAGCAGTACTACGACTTCGCCAGGTCGCTCGCCGACCAGTACCTGGTCATGGAGCGCGGCGAGATCATCGCGCGCGGCGAGGGCAGGAACATGGAAGCCGACAACGTGTTCGCCCTGCTGGCGGTTTAGAAAACCGGGGTCAGACCCCGATTCATGCGCGGGGTCGACGGCAGCACCCCGCCGGTTCACGAAATCGGGCTCTGACCCCGGTTTTCGGACACCGCGGCGCGCATCAGCGCGACGCCCTGCGCGCCGTGCTGCCTCGCGACAGCGAGGTCGGCGCGCGTGAGGCCGCCGATCGCGTAGACGGGAATCGGGCAGTTGCGAGCGAGTGCCGCGAATCCCTGCCAGCCCAGCAAGGCTGCGCCGGGATGCGATGCGGTCGCCTTCACGGGACCCAGCACGGCGTAGTCGAGATCGAGCGCCGCAGCCTTCGCCAGTTCTTGCGCATCGTGGCACGAGGCGCCGACGATCTCTCCCGCGGGCCGAGCCGTCGCCGCCATCAGCGCGGCAGCCGTCAGGTGCGCGCCGTCCGATTGCGGCCAGGAGCCGCAGTCGCTGTTGACGACCACTTTCGCCCCGGCTGGCGTGGCACGCGTCATCAGGCGTTCCAGGAGATGCTGGAAGCGCAGTTTCCCGAGATGCTTCTCGCGCAGCTGGACCAGCTTCACGTCCTCGAACACCGCGAGCTGCATCGCCGACATCCAGCGCTCGCCACCCATGTCCGCGACGTTGGAGACCGCAAGCAGCGGCGGCAGCCGCAGCGCGTTGAGCACCGGCGCATTGGCCGGGAGCATCGGCGACACCCCGGGCGAGGCAACGCTCTGCCAGGCGATCGCCTGGTCCTCGAGCGGCTTCGGCTCGCCCTCCCACGCCGTCACGCGAAAGAAGTGCAGCCGCACCGTGGCATGGGTGTAGGCGTAGACGCGCGTGATCCACGGCGTGGCCGCGGTCACCGTGATGTCGAGCTCTTCCTTGAGTTCCCGCGTGAGCGCGCGAAGCGCGTCCTCGCCCGGCTCGATCTTGCCGCCGGGGAACTCCCAGTAACCGGGATAGGCCTTGCCGGCGGGACGCTGCGCGAGAAGGATCTCGCCGGGTCGCTCGATGACGGCCGCGGCGACTTCGGTGACCTTCGTCGCGTTCAACGCTTCTTGCGACCCACGTAGTCGCGGGCGAACTGCCACGCCACGCGGCCGCTGCGCGACCCGCGCTCCAGCGTCCACAGGCGCGCAGCCGCGCGCATCGCGTCGTCGGCCTTGCCGCCGAGCGACTCGACCCAGTGGGTGGCGATGTCGAGGTACTGGTCCTGGTCGAACGGGTAGAACGACAGCCACAGCCCGAAGCGCTCGGAGAGCGAGATCTTCTCCTCG
This sequence comes from uncultured beta proteobacterium, assembly GCA_963849005.1. Classification (GTDB taxonomy): domain Bacteria; phylum Pseudomonadota; class Gammaproteobacteria; order Burkholderiales; family Usitatibacteraceae; genus CAWKGC01. The sequence continues at coordinate 44,674 of CAWKGC010000029.1, forward strand.
GTGGTCTCGCCGGGGTGGATCTCGCCGCCGACGTGCCTCGCCTCGAGGTTCTCGTCCATGAACTCGGGCATCAAGTGCCGCCGGTTGCTGGTGGCGTAGATCAGCAGGTTCTCGCTGGCCGCGGAAACGGAGCCGTCCAGCGCGCTCTTCAGGGCCTTGTAGCCCGGCTCGCTTGCCTCGAAGGACAGGTCGTCGCAATAGAGGATGAAGCGCTCGGGGCGCCCCTCGACCATGGACACGATCTCGGGAAGGTCGAGCAGGTCGTTGCGGTCCACTTCGACCAGGCGCAGGCCCTTCTTCGAATACTCGTTCAGCGCGGCCTTCACCAGCGAGGACTTGCCGGTGCCCCTCGCGCCGGTGAGCAGCACGTTGTTCGCGGGGCGCCCTTCGACGAACTGCCGCGTGTTTTCCTTCAACCTCGCGAGCTGGTCGTCGATGTCCTTCAGGTCGGAGAAACGGATCGCATGCGGATGGCGCACTGCCTCGAGCGTCCCGCGGCCGTTCTTCCTGCGCCAGCGAAACGCCACGCCCGATTTCCAGTCCGGCCCGGGATGCGCGACCGGCAGCACCTGCGCCAACCGGTCGAGCAATGCCTCGGCCTTGTCGATCAGGCGCGCGAGATCCTTTTCGCTCATTTCAACTTGAACACCAGCAGCCAGTAGTACTGGAGGTCTTCGAGGCGCGCCTCGGAAGCGTAGGGCCGCACCGCGTCGGCCAGCTCGGCGGGCGTCGGGAAATTCTTCAGCACCTCGTGCGTCTCTCCGGAAAGGAGCTGGCGCGTCTGGTAGGTATTGCCCTCGGCATCGGTGCGCGAGATGGGCGTGGAACTGCCCTCGACGTAGCTGTTCTCGAGGATTGCGACCAGCGCGCCGGGCTTCAGCCGCAGGGCGAGCCCTGCGAGGAAGCGCTGCAATTCCGCCTTCCTGACATGCGACCACCAGAACCCGGCAAAGGCCGCGTCGCAGCGCTCGCCCGCGCCATCGGGCGCAAAGGCATCGCCCTTGAAGAAGCTCACGTTGTCGCGTGGGAAGGATTTCTCGCGCGCGATCTCGAGCACCGGATCGTTGATGTCGCAGGCATGGATGCGCTTCGCGCGCCTGGCGATGAACTGCGTCCAGTAGCCCGTGCCGCAGGCCACTTCGAGCACGACGCGGCCGGCGAACAGTTCCGGGAGCCGCTCGCGCAGCCAGGCGAGCTCCGGCTGGCGCTCTTCCTTGTCGTAGATGCGCTCGTATTCGGACGCGCGTTTCGCATAGTACTTTTCGAGCTGCGGGGTGGTGCTGCGCGGGTCGTTCATGCCGCCTCCTGTGGCCGCGAATAGACTGCCCGGTCGTTGATCTCGAGGTAGCGCGAGGGATCGGCCATCGGCACAAAGCCATGCTTCGTGTACAGTCCGTGCGCGTCGCGCGTCACGAGGCAGAACCGGCGCAGGCCGCGCAGGTCGGGATGCGCGATCACGCGCTCGATGAGCCATTTGCCCAATCCCGCGCCGCGCGCCGGGACGTCGATCCAGACGTCGCAAAGGTAGGCGAAGGTGGCGCGGTCGGTGACCACCCTCGCGAAACCCGCCTGCACGCCGTCGCGATACAGGCCGAACACAAGGGAATTGTCGATCGCGCGCTTGAGCGTGGCGAGCGGAATGCCGGCCGACCAGTAGCTTTCCCCCGAGAGCCAGCCATGGACGCGCGCAAGGTCGATGCGGGCCGGGTCATCGGAGGCTTCCCAGCCATCGCGCTGCCAGGTGCGCTCAGCTGCGGTAGTCGGCATTGATTTTCACGTAGTCGTAGGAGAGGTCGCAGGTCCACACCGTGGCGCACTCGACGCCGCGGCCGAGCGAGACGTGGACCAGGATCTCGGCCTCTTTCATCACGCGCTTGCCCTGCTCTTCGCTGTAGCTCGCCGCGCGAGCGCCGTTCTGCGCGACCAGCACGTCGCCCAGCCGCAGGTCGATCTTCGCCTGGTCGAGGTCCTCGAGGCCGGAATTGCCGACCGCGGCGAGGATGCGGCCGAGGTTGGGGTCGGAGGCGAAGAACGCGGTCTTCACCAGCGGCGAGTGCGCGATCGACTTGCCCACGCGCAGGCACTCCTCGCGCGTCTCCCCGCCGTCGACCTTGATGGTAATGAACTTGGTGGCGCCTTCGCCGTCGCGCACGATGGCCTGCGCAAGCTGCCGCGCGACATCGGTGACAGCCTCGGCAAGCAGCGCGTACTCGGCCGTGCCCTCGCCCCGGATGGCCGGGTTGCCCGCCTTGCCGGTGGCGATCAGCACGAAGGAATCGTTGGTCGAGGTGTCGCCGTCGATCGTCACGACGTTGAACGAACGGTCGGCGGCGAAGCGCACCATGTCCTGCAGCGTGTCCTGCGCGACCGCGGCATCGGTGGCGATGAACCCGAGCATGGTCGCCATGTTGGGCTGGATCATCCCGGCGCCCTTGGAGATGCCGGTGATCGTGAGCATGCGGCCGTCGATGTTCACCTGCCGCGACGCCGCCTTGGGCAGCGTATCCGTGGTCATGATGGCGTGCGCGGCATCGAGCCAGTTGTCGGCCTTGAGGTTCGCCTTGCAATGCGGCAGCCCCGCCTCGATGCGCTCGACCGGCAGGGGCTCCATGATCACGCCGGTGGAAAAGGGCAATACCTGGTCGGGCCTGCAGCCGAGCAGCGCGGCGGCGACAGCGCAGGTTTCGTTTGCCGCGGCCAGGCCCGGTTCACCTGTGCCGGCATTGGCAACTCCCGTATTCACCACGATGGCGCGGATCTCGGGCTCGTGGCCGAGGTGCTTGCGGCAGACCTGCACCGGGGCCGCGCAGAACTGGTTCATCGTGAAGACGCCGGCGACCGATGCGCCTTCGGCGATCTCCACCAGCAGCAGGTCCTTGCGGTTGGGCTTGCGCACATGGGCTTCGGTGATGCCGAGGCGCACGCCGGCGATGGGCCTGAGGGCGGAGGCTTCGGGGACGACCAGATTGACGGCCATGGCGCGCTCGGCAAGGGGAAGCGGAGAAAGATTATCGCATGGGGCCCGAGGATCTCAGGCGGGCGGCTGCGCCCGCTGGCGCAGGCGCGCCATTGTGTAGGTATCGACCAGCCGGCCCTTGCGCATCGCGTAGGCGCGCAAGCGTCCCTTCGACCTCGAAACCGAACTTGCGATACAGCGCCAGCGCCGCCTCGTTGTCGGTGAACACGGTAAGTTCGAGCCGCGCATAGCCGTGCCAGTTGTCGGCAAGCTCGACGATCGCCGCCATCAGCGCCGTGCCCACGCCCTTGCCCTGCCATTCGCGAGGCACGCTCATGCCGATGCCGGCGGCGTGCGCGCGGCGGGGGTGGCCGGGGAAAGCCATGCAGGCCGGCATTGCCCACGATGAGGTCGCCTTCGCAGGCCACCAGCATGGTGTTGCCGTCCTCGACCTTGGAAAGGCGTTCGCGCCAGGTTTCCTGCGACGGGAACGGCATCTGCAGCGTGCCGCTGTAGGCGCTCTCATCGGTGAAAATCCGCCAGACGCCCTCATGGTCGGATGGTTCGGCGCGGCGGACCGTGATCGGCATGGCGACCTCCTCTGAAGTGCTCGCCAGAATATCAGCCCGATCGGGCCCGTCCGACCCGGATCGCCGCCCGGGCGCTATCTCGCTCCGGCCTGATATCAATCAAAATGACGCTTGGTTGGTTTGTGGTGGACTGGTAATCTGCCGTTCATACAACGCAAATCGAGCCCGAGGAGAGCCAAACATGCCGGCCGCAGAACCAACCCTGGCGACCCTGCCCAATCCCGCGCTGCGCTATTTCCTGGCCACGCGGCCGCCGTTCCTCGGCGTCACGCTGTTTTCCTGCCTGATCGGGCTGGCGACCGCCTATTCGTCGGGTGTTGCCATCCACCCGGCCACGGCCATCGTCACGGTGGTCTTTGCGCTCATGGCCCACGGCGGGGTCAACGTCATCAACGACTATTACGATGCGCTCAATGGCACCGACGCCAACAACACGGAACGCATCTTCCCGTTCACGGGCGGCAGCCGCTTCATCCAGAACGGCGTCCTGTCGCTGCGCGAGACCGCGGTGTTCGGCGCGTGCCTGTTTGCCGTCGTTACCGCCGCCGGCCTGTGGCTCACCTCGGTCTCCGCGCCGGGACTGTTGTGGATCGGGCTGGCCGGTCTGGTGATCGGCTGGGCGTATTCGGCCCCGCCGCTCAAGTTGAACAGCCGGGGAGTGGGCGAGGCCTGCGTCTGGGCGGGCTTTGCGCTCATCGCCGTGGGCGCCGACTTCGTCCAGCGAGGCAGTTTTTCTCCTCTGCCCCTGATCGCCGTGACCGGCTACGCGTTGCTGGTCACCAACATCCTCTTCATCAACCAGTTCCCCGATCGCAAGGCGGACGAGGCGGCCGGCAAGCACCATTGGGTGGTCAGGCTCGGGCCGGCGCGCGCGCGCTGGGTCTTCCTGGTCATCGTCTTCGCGGCCTACGGCTGGCTGGTCGGCGCCGTGGTCTCGGGATTCCTGCCGTGGCCGGTCCTTGTCGCGCTGCTGCCCGCAATCATGTCGCTGCGCGCGGGACGGGACCTCGTGCAGCATGCCCAGAACCCGGCGCAGCTTGCCCCGGCGATACAGCTGACGATCGGCGCGGCGTCGCTGCACGGCATCCTGCTGGCTGCCGCCCTGGTCGCCGCGCACCTGCTCGCCTGACTGCCGATACCAACCACAAAGGAAGCCGCACCGTGACAGAAAGCGCGTGGACGACCGAGCTTTTTCGCAGCATCGATGCCAAGGACACGCGGCGATTCGTCGCGTTTCTCGCCGAGGATGGGCAATTCCGCTTCGGCAACGCGCCGCCCGCGCACGGCAGGCAGGCCATCACTACGCTCCTCGACGGGTTCTTCGCCAGCATCAAGGCGCTCAGCCACGACGTCGCCAAGACCTGGACGGTGCCGGACCACGTGATTTGCGAAGGGACGGTCACCTACACCCGGCACGACGGCTCGACGCTCAGCGTGCCTTTCGTGGATGTCTTCGTGATGCAGGGAAAACTGATCAAGGATTACCTGATCTACATCGACGCTTCGCAGCTCTACAAGTAATTGGGGTCAGAGACGCAATTTGGGGTCAGGTACGCAATTGCGTACCTGACCCCAAATTGCGTCTCTGACCCCGGTTTCGGGTTCGCGTGCCGTCAGGCAAGCCGCCCGTGGCACTGCTTGAACTTCTTCCCGGAGCCGCAGGGGCACGGGTCGTTGCGCCCGACCTTTTGCGTTGAGCGCGTGAAAGGCAGCTGAGGCGCCGGTTCGGCCGGCTCGGCGCCGGAAGGCTCGGCCGAGCCGAGGGCCGCGTCGTAGTCGTCGTGGTGGTACTGCACGTTCCTCACCGCCGCCGCGGCCTCCTCGGCCTTGCGCTCGGCTTCCTGGATCTGCTCCTGCGTGCGGATCTGCACCCGCATCAGGTGCTGCGCGACCTCGCGCTTGATCGAATCGAGCATCAGGCCGAACAGCTCGAAAGCCTCGCGCTTGTATTCCTGCTTGGGCTGCTTCTGCGCATAGCCGCGCAGGTGGATGCCCTGGCGCAGGTAGTCGAGCGCGGCGAGGTGCTCCCGCCAATGCTGGTCGATCGCCTGCAGCATCACCGCTCGCTCGTACTGGTGCAGCACTTCCTTCTCGATGGGCGCGAACTTCGCCTCGTAGTCCTTCGCGCCGATCTCGATCACGCGGTCGCGCACCGCCTCCGCCTCGAGCTGGTCTTCCTTCTCCATCCACTCGGGGATCGGCGCGACCACGCCGAAATCCGCCTCCAGCGCGCGCACGAGCGCGGGGACGTCCCACTGCTCCTCGACGGTTTCCGGCGGCACGAGAGACTCCACCGTCGCCGTCAGCACGTCGGCGCGGATGTTGGCGATCGTCGCGGAGATGTCGGAACTCTCCAGCAGTTCGTTCCTCTGCTGGTAGATCACCTTGCGCTGGTCGTTGGCGACGTCGTCGTACTCGAGGAGCTGCTTGCGGATGTCGAAGTTGCGGGCCTCGACCTTGCGCTGCGCGTTCTCGATCGAGCGCGAGACCATGCGCGCCTCGATCGCCTCGCCCTCGGGGATCTTCAGCGAGCGCATGATCGACTGCAGGCGCTCGCCGGCGAAGATCTTGAGCAGCGGGTCCTCGAACGAGAGGTAGAAGCGCGAGGAGCCCGGGTCCCCCTGGCGCGCGGCGCGGCCGCGCAACTGGTTGTCGATGCGCCGGGACTCGTGGCGCTCGCTGCCGATGATGTGCAGTCCGCCCGCGGCAATCACGGAGTTGTGCCGCTCCTGCCACTGCGCGCGGATGTCGGCGATGCGCCGCTCCTTCGCGGACGCGTCGAGCGCCTCGTCGGCCTCGACCGCGCGCACTTCCGGGTCGGGGTTGCCGCCCAGCACGATGTCGGTGCCGCGGCCCGCCATGTTGGTCGCGATCGTGATCACGCCGGGGCGGCCGGCCTGCACCACGATCTCGGCCTCGCGCGCGTGCTGCTTGGCGTTGAGCACCTGGTGCTTGAGCCCGGCCTTCTCGAGCAGCCCGGAGATCAGCTCCGAGTTCTCGATCGAGGTCGTGCCCAGCAGCACCGGCTGGCCGCGCTCGTGGCAATCGCGCACGTCGTTGATGATGGCGCCGTACTTTTCCTTCGCCGTGATGAAGACCTGGTCGTTGCTGTCCTTGCGGATCATCTTGCGGTGCGTGGGGATCAGCACCGTCTCGAGGTTGTAGATGGTCGAGAACTCGTAGGCCTCGGTGTCGGCCGTGCCGGTCATGCCGGCGAGCTTCTTGTAGAGGCGGAAGTAGTTCTGGAAGGTGATCGAGGCGAGCGTCTGCGACTCGTTCTGGATCTTCACGCCTTCCTTGGCCTCGACCGCCTGGTGCAGGCCCTCGGACCAGCGCCGGCCCTGCATCATGCGGCCGGTGAACTCGTCGACGATGATGATCTCGTCGTCCTGCACCACGTAATGCTGGTCGCGGTGGTAGAGCGCATGCGCGCGGATGCCGGCATAGAGGTGGTGCATCAGCATGATGTTGGCCGGGTCATAGAGGCTGGCGCCTTCGGGCAGCAGCCCGGCCTTCACCATCAGTTCCTCGCCGTGCTCGTGGCCCTCCTCGGACAAGGTCACGGTGTGCTGCTTCAGGTCGACCCAGAAGTCGCCCGGCCCCTTTTCATCGGCCTGCGCCACGAGGCTCGGCACCAGCACGTTGATGCGCCGGTACATCTCGGTGGAGTCCTCGGCCTGGCCGGAAATGATCAGCGGCGTGCGCGCTTCGTCGATCAGGATCGAGTCCACTTCGTCGACGATGGCGTAGTTGAGCCCGCGCTGGAAGCGCTCGTCGACATGCGTGGCCATGTTGTCGCGCAGGTAGTCGAAGCCGAATTCGTTGTTGGTCCCGTAGGTGATGTCGGCCCTGTACGCGGCCTGCTTGGTGGCGGCATCGAGCTGCGGCACCACCACGCCCACTTCCATCCCGAGGAAACGGTAGATGCGCCCCATCCACTCCGCGTCGCGGCGCGCGAGGTAGTCGTTGACGGTCACGACGTGGACGCCCTTGCCCCCGAGCGCGTTCAGGTACACCGGCAGCGTCGCCACCAGCGTCTTGCCTTCGCCCGTGCGCATCTCGGCGATCTTGCCTTCGTGCAGCGCGCAGCCGCCGACCAACTGGACATCGAAATGGCGCATGCCGAGCGCGCGCTTCGACGCTTCGCGCACCACGGCGAAGGCCTCGGGCAGGAGGTCTTCGAGCTTGTCGCCCTTGGCGAGCCGCTCCTTGAATTCGGGGGTCTTGGCCTTCAGCGCGTCATCGGAGAGTTTCTCCAGCGCGGGCTCGAAAGCATTGATGAGGTCGACCTGGCGGCGATACTGCTTGAGGAGCCGGTCGTTGCGGCTGCCGAAGACGGCTTTGAGGACATTGGAGAGCATGCGAGAGGGGCGCCTGAATGCGAAAACCGGCCCTCGAGGGCCGGCAAACCATGAATTATACGGGAGAGTTGGGGGCGGCCGCCGCCAATGCAAGGCCGCCCACGGGACTCACGGCCCGGAAGTGGCCGCGCCTGCCGGGAAGGGAATGCGCTGCGGTGCAGGAGCATCGGGCCCGTAGGTGCGCTTGGGCGCCGCCGGCGATGCCTTCGCGCCCAGCGCCACGGTGGCCGGTGCCGGGTCGTTCTTGCCCAGCGCCAGGAACTTGTTCGGGTTGAGCGGCACGCCGCGGTCGCGCACCTCGAAATGCAGGTGCGGCCCGGTGGTGCGTCCCGTGGCGCCCACCTGCGCGATCACCTGGCCCTTCATCACCACGTCGCCGACCTTCACCTGGCTCTTCAGGAGGTGCGCGTAGCGGGTGGTGATGCCGGTGTCGTGCTCGATATCGACGAGGTTGCCGTATTCGGGGTGGAATTCCACCGAGCCGACCACGCCGCCCGCGGCCGCGACGATCGGCGTGCCGGGTGAGGCGATGAAGTCGATGCCGGTGTGGAAGGTCGAGCGCCCGGTGATCGGGTCGATGCGGTAACCGTAATTGGACGAGTAGTAGCCCTGCGTGATCGGCATGGTCGTGGGCACCGTCTTGCGGGCAACGCGGTCGTCCATGAGGATATTGTCCAGGATGCCCAGCTTGTCGCTGCGGTCGTCGAGGACGCGGGAGATCTCTTCGAGCATCTTCTTGAACTCGGGCACGGTGAGGTCGCGCTGCGAGGTGGCCGCAGGCCCGCCCTGGCCGGGCTTCTCGTCGAAGCGGAATTCTTCCTGCTTGATCCCTGCCGCCTTGCCCAGGCGCTCGCCGAAGGCGTCCAGCCGCATGAGGCGCGCCTGCAGCTCGCCCACTTTCACCGCGAGCGTGTTGAGGTTGTCCTTCATTTCGGTTTCGGTCTGCCGCAGCTCCTCTGCGTGCAGCGAGGCGAGCAGGCTCTTCAGGTAGGGATTGCGCAGGTCCACCGAGAACTTCATGGTCACCACGTAGGTGGCAAACGCGAGCACGAATCCCGTCGTCAGGATGCCGAGCGCCACCAGGATCACCTGGGTCTGCGAGAGCGTGACGTTGCGGCTTCGCGCCAGGCTGTCCGAAATGAGGATAATGTTCATCGAATCCCTTCCTTGCAAATCCCGATGGCGACGAACCGTGTTTCCCGGCTCCTTGGCGAAAACCCCGAACTCGAGCCCCTCAGGCAGCGGCTCGCAGCGGGTGACCGGGCTACAACGGACCTATCTTTCGTTTGCACCTGAAAGGCTCGCAAAATCGAGCCGAGTGTGCGCCATCGAAGGCAGCGTAATCGTCATCGTCGCGGCCAACGGGCCGGTGGCTACGGTGCTGAAACAACTGGCACCGCGCTTGCTGGAAAAGCTGAAAAGCTCAACAAATTCAAAGCAAGATCAGGAGCTTACCGCAATCCGGGTCGAGGTGCAAGCCGACCGTCCGGCGCCTGCCGGGCTCCCAAGCCGCGCACCGCGATGCCCCGGGAACGCTTCGCCGAGTGGGCGGCGGGAATGCAGGAGTCGGTGCTGAAGGAAACCCTGGAGCGCCTTTCCCAGGGCGAGAAGAAGACGGGAACCCGCTCGAAGGCATGAAAGGGGAGCCCGCCCTCGGACTCCCGGATAACGCCGCAAAATGAGTCTTGCCTTCGTGCCTTCTAGCGGGCGACCGGGGGATTCGACGGGGGCACAACGGGCGTCGCGCCCGCTCCGGAGGGCTTCCCGCCCACGACCTTGGCGCCCACGTCTTTCAGCAGCCGCTGGAATTCGGGCGACTCAATGATGATCGTTCCCGCCGCGGCACGGAGGCGATCGACTGCCTCGGCCGGCAGTACGAAGGACGTGGGTTGTTCATTGAGGTAGTCGCGCTCCGCCTTGTCGGCAAGCGCGGAGAACGACACGTCGATTGCATAGACCTCCGCCTGCGGGACGCGCACCGCGGCGCAAACCGGGGAGTCCGGTTTGGCGGAACAGCCGGCAAGCTCGCGAATGTGCCGCGACGTGTTCCATCTCGCGGCGATGTCCTTCAGCAACTCGACCGCCTCGAATGAGTAATGATCGATCGGCACGCCGGCGGACTTCAGCAGGACGTCCACCGGCCCGGGCGGCGCCTCCGACCGGTCCCAGTCGGTGGGAGGCGTGGAAAGCGAATTGACGACGAAGACAACGACCTTGCGCACGCGGTCGAGCGGCGTGGGCAGGCCCGCGTCTTGAAGGGCTTCGAGGAACTCCAGCGCGTCGAGCACGCCGCGCATGCCGAGGTTGTCGGAAACGCCGCCGTCCACGAGGTGGATGAACGGGCGCTGGGCGCTGTCCTGGTAGACCTCCGCATCCTTCAGCTCGCGTATCGCGCGCGCCGCGGGCCGGGGCGGGACCTCGGACTGGGTAAACCGCTTCGCCCACGCAGGCATGGCGTATTTGCAGGTGCCGCCGTAATTGTTGATCGTGACGGGCGAGAGCACCACGGGCACGGCGGACGATGCCGCGGCAGCGCGGGACAAGCGCACGGCGTTGAGATCGGAGCAAAAGACGTTGAAGATGTTCTGGGTGAAAGTGATGCGGGTCCCGGACGAGATGTCGGTTGCCGATGCCATGATGTACGGCCCGTCTCCGCGATCGAGGTCGCCGAACGTCGCGCCGTTGAACAGGATCTCGTCGTAGTACCCGGAAGCCATCTCCGAGCGTCCCCAGGTCGAGGACAAGAGGTCTCCCCAGTTGAACGGGTTCAGCGTGCGCGACAGGAGTTCGCCCTGGACATTGCGCTTGAGGAAGCGTTGCTCGTAGTCGGCAAACAGCTTTTCGCCGTAAAGGCCGTAGGCCAGCGCAGTGAAACTGCCGCCCGACACGCCGGTGATGACATCGACAGCGTCGAGCAGGCGGGCCTTCGCGCCGTTCGCCATGACGACCTCGGTGTTCCGGAGGAGCTCGAGGACGCCATAGGAGAACGCGGCCGCCCGCGTCCCTCCGCCGGAAAAGGCCAGGACGACGAGGATTTCCGGGTTCCTGAAGTGCTTCTGGCGGGTCTGGAACGTGTACCCGCCATCATGGTCGACCTGCGTGATCGGCGGGTTGACGGGGCGCGTGGCGCAACCGCCCGCCAGCAGCAGCGGCGCGATCATCCCCAACAACATTCCGCGTGATGGATTCATCGCAGGCCTGCGCGTTGCCTTCTTCTACGGAAAACCACCTGATCCGCCGCCCGAGGCACGCTGGCCCGGGCGGCCGATCAGCCACCGGAGTCTACTTCATCACGGCGTAGGCACCACGCGGTAGTAGACGCCATTCGCCCCGTAGGCCGGCTGGAACCAGGTGTTTCCGGCCAGGTAATACGTCGTGCCGTTCTTGTTGATCGCCATCGCGCCTGCCGGCACGGCCGAATAGTTGGTGCCCATCACATAGTCCCGGCCGGCGCGCTCGCGGCGCCGCCCCGGTGGCCACTCCGGCGCTATAGGCGGCGCTGGTTGCGGCGGCGGTGCTGGCGCTCCCCGCGGCGACTCCCGCGGAATACGCGCTCGACGTTGCCGCCGCCGTGTTGGCGGATGCCGCTGCCGCGCCAACCGCCACACCGACAACTGCGCCGGCAGCCGCGGCGCAACCGTAGCAGCCCGCCGAGTACGTCGCCACCGTGACAGGCGGGTGGTACGCATAGACCGGAGCAGCCGCGGGCACGGGAGGACGATACGCGGTCGCGCCATACGGCGTGGTGTGCACGGCCCCGGCGCCGGCGGCGCCATAAGTCGAACCGCCATAGGTGTTCGTGTGCTCGGTTCCACCGCCCTCGGCATGCGCGGTGCTGCCCCCGTAAGTGTTGGTGTGTTCCGTGCCCTCCCCCGCCTGGTGAGAGGTGCTGCCGCCGTAGGCGTTGGTGTGGCTGGTCGACCCCGCGCTGTGGCTCGTGCTGCCGCCGCCCCTGTTGGCGGAGGAAAAGCCGGCCGCCGGGCCGGCCCAGATCGCGAGCGAAGCCGCGGCCATGGCTACCGTGACGTTGATCATCCTGTTCATCTTCATCGCACACCTCCTGTCATTGCGGCTTCGCGGCGGGTTTCGCCGGCGCCGCCTTGGATGGCTCGACCAGCTTCGAAAGCGGCTTCGGCCCTGATGGCGCGCCTTCGGCCGGGTGCTTGAAAGCCATGGGCTTGCCCGCCTTCGCCTTCTGCGACACGAACACTTCGGGCGCGATCACGGGATCGAGTTTCCAGTTGGAAAATTCCATCTCGTGACGCAACTGCAACGGATCCGTGCGATAGACCGCGCGAACGCGGCGCGGCAGCTTGTCGTCGGTGCCGATCCAGATCTGCAGGAAAACGTCCTCGTTCGCCCACACCATCATGTCGGTCTTCACGCCGCCGACCACGCCCGACGGGCCGATATAGAAAGCGAGCTTCACCCCGTCGGTAAGCGCGGCATACGGATCGGCCATGAGCAGATCCATGAACGGATAGTAGATGCCCGCCTTGACGTAGGCTTGTTTCAAGGCCGCGTCGACGGTCGGCGGCGCGTCGGCAACGGCAACAAGGTCCGCGACCGGAGCGTAGGCCATCATCACCTTGCCGTCGTAGTAGAACTCGGAGGCCGGCCCGTCGCCGGGCATCACGATCCTGAGCTTGTCCGGGCGCTGCATCGTCGCGTCATAGCGCGACGTATAGACGATGGGCGGCCCGTACCTGCTCGGATACTCGTACCCGACGGTGGCCGTGAACGACATCGACTTGGCCGCCGCAAGGCGGGCGCCCATGGCCTTGAGCAACTCCATCGCCCGCGGCTCGACCACCAGCTTCAGCGGCGCCGCTGCCGGCTTCTTCGCCGCCGGCTTTGCCGCCGTTGTCGCCTTGGCGGGCGCAGGCGCGGACGCGGACGATGCTGCCTGCGCCGCCGCATCCGAAACCACGAACGCGCTGAGCACCAGCCCCATCGCGCACAGGCCGCGCGGAAGTTTCACCCACTCCACGATTTTTCGATTCATTGCCGGGAAATCCTTACGGAATCATTCCGCATTCGAACATCTTGTTGACGATAGGCGCCGAAACCTTGGCGAAGAACGCCTGGCGCATCTGGGGATCCCCCTTGAGCGCCGCGATCGCCCGCTGTTCCATCTCCGGCTTCGGCTTGCCCTGGCCCTGCGCCTTTTCCGCCCACAACTGCTCGCAGGTCGAGGTCTGGTATTTCTGGATCACCTTGTTGGCGACCGCGTCCATGATCGGATACTGGGCCACTGCCACGCCGGCGACGAGCACAACGGGTACAGCCGCCAACAGCCAGATTCGCTTGTTCATGAGGCACTCCTTGGGATTGGGTTTGGGGATCCTGGTTTCCTGCTCGCAAGAATTGTACTGTACTCGGCGACCTGCGGAGAATCCGCGGATCCCCGATATTCCTACGGCTTGAAGTTGCTGTATTCGCCGCCCGCGCGGTCGTAGGTGTTGCCGAAGTTGTCCTGCGTGATGTGCGCGGTGCCGGTCTTGTCCGGGGTGAGGATCAGGTCCTGTTCGAGCACCACCGAGCGGAACTTCCAGCCCGACGGCGGCTTCAGGCGGCTGCCAAGGTTGGCGATGTCGGCGAAGTTCTGATCGGGGAAGGTGATGAGGCTGAAGGACTTCATGACCCAAGGGTTGCCATCGGGGTCGTCCAGCACGGAAATGCGCGTGCCCTTGTTGAAGCCGAACCTGGTGTGCCGCGTGACGGTGATGTTCTTGTAGTCGGCCGCACCGGGTTCTGTGCTGATGCCCCTCAGGTCCAGCCAGTTCACCCAGCGTGCCTTCATGCCGCCGAAGTCCACCTCCTTGCCCATCTCGACCTCGATCCAGTCCAGCGTCCACAGGCGGGGGCCGTTCTTGAACACGGCCAGCATGCCGAACTGCCTGGCCATCTCCTTGACGTCGATCTTGTCCAGCAACGCAGCAGGTGAAGAGTCGCGAGTGGTGTCGCTGCCATTCAGGCCCCAGGTGTTGTAGACGTTCGCCGCCAGATTCTTGGTGATCGCGTTGCCGCCGATCTGGAACATCTCGGTGTAGCGGCCCCCGTAAGTGTCCTTGAAGGTGTTCGGTTTCGCGCCTGCGCCGTCGTTGGGCAGGGTCACGACCAGCTTGGGATACAGGACGACGGCAGCGATGGCGATGATGGCGGCGACGATGCCGAGTGCCCACTTGATGTTCTTGCTCATTGCCATGGTTCTCTCCTTGGGTTACCAAGCCGTTGCGATGGCGATTCAGCCTACGGCACGTAGTTGCACGCCGCGTCGTAGCCGCAACCCTGGTACGTGTTGTTGAATTCGTCCTGCGTCACCCAAGCCAGGTAGCTCGGCGCCGGGGCGTGAACGGTCAGGTCGCGATCCAGCACCTTGGTCCGGAACTTCCATCCCGGCGGCAACTGCTTGAACTGGCTGCCCAGGTCCTTGAGGTTGGCCGCGGTCTCGCCCTTGTTGGTGAAGTTGGTCCAGGACTGCATGACCAGCACCTTGCCGTCGGGCATGTCGAGCAGATAGACCGTGCTGCCCTTCTTGAACAGGTACTTGTTGTTGCGCGAGATCTGGCCGGGGTGGTAGTGGCCCGCGCCGACTGCAGCCTTCATCACGGCCACCGGCACGACACCCATGTAGGCCATCTTGACCGATCCGAACTGGCGCTCGTCGCCGACCTCGTAGACCCAGAACTCGTCCCACGTCCAGTAACGGGTGGGGTTGAGCCACGCGTCTCTTGCGCCGTTGTCCTTGATGATCTGCGCCTTGTTCTTCTCGAGCTCGGCGAACTGTTCCGGGGTGCAGTGTTCGGTGCCGGTGGTCGGGTTGTAGAAAATCGCGACCGCGTTCTCCGGCGACGTGCCGTAGAACAGGCCCACCTCGCAGAACTGGTAGTTGGGCCCGGTCGCGTAGATCTGCTTGCCGGGGATGAGGTGCAGCTTCTGCTGCTCGGCCATGTTCTGCTCTGCGGTGGCGCAGCCGCCAATGACAACGGCAGCCGATACCGCAGCAAGAATTGCAATGTTGCGGACGTTCATTCCGGACTTTTTCATTCCATCCTCCATTGATATCGATTGCCACCGGAAAAGTTTCGGGCATCTACGAGGAATGATGGCGGCCTCGTACCCCTTTGGTTCAGTGCATTCTCATCACCGGCGGCGGCGTCCACGTGCCGTCGAGGATCGAAGGCGGCGCCTTGCGCGGCGAGTACATCCGCATCACCAGGACGAACTTGCCCTTCGGCGCCGGGAGCCAGTTGGCCTCCTTGTCCTTGCCGGGCGTTTCCGCCTGCAGGTACATGTCCACCGAGCCGTCCGGATTGGCGATGAGCTTGTCGCGCTGCGCGAGGTCATAGCGATTGAGGCGATTGGGCACGAAGAAGTAATCGGTGTCGTACATCGTCAGCGACCAGAAGGCCTCGGCAGGCGGCAACTGGCCCTTCTCGAAGCGGACAAGGTACTTGTACTTGGCGCCGTCGTACTCGTCGCCTTTCGCGTCCTTCAGCGACAAGGGATACACGGCGTCCTCGGGCCGGTTCCAGCCGGGGCCGAGGAGGTTGGCCATGCCCCGCACAAGATAGTCGGTGCCGAAATTGCCCACGCCCTTGGTGAAGTAGAGCCAGCCGTTGGTGGTCTTCTCCCTCTTCAGGCGCACGCCCATCTCCACGAGTGCGAGCTTGGGCACGGCCCTGATCGCCTCGAAGTCGACGAATCCCAGTCTGGTTGGATCGAAGTCCTTCCCCGGGACCAGTCCGATATAGGCCATTCGCGCGACGATCTGCGCATCCTGCGGGCCCGGCGGGTTGGCCTTCATCAACTGCGCGAGGCGATTGAAATAGGCGTTGATGTCCATCGCGTTGACCTGCTTGCGCACCGCCGTCTTCATGTCGAACTTCGCATCGATGACGCCGGGCGGTGGCGTGTACGGCTTGCCATACGCGGACAACGGCACCACCGAGAACTTGTCCTGAAGCGCGTGCACCGCCTTGTAGTCCTCGGGCGTGCCGGTGCTGTAGATGCGGCCGAGGATCCACACCATCCCGGTGGAGGACTTCACTTCCTTCACGCCCTGCGGCAGCGCGCCCGACCAGCCCGGTCCCGTGATCGCGTAGGCCTGCGCCTTGCCCCCGGTCGTGCGCGAGCCCGCCACCTCGAATACCTCCGAGTAGCCGTTCATCATCGGCATGATGTAGTAGCGGTCGCCCATGTCGGGAATGCTGAATACGACGGGCTCGCTGGAAACGTCGAGCCAGGCCTCGGTGTACAAGCGTGTCGGCATTGGGCGCGGCGCAGCAATGGTTGTCGGCTGCGGGATAGGTGCGCATCCGGATCATCTGCCCCATCGGCGCATGTTGCGCATCGGGCTTCGCGACGTTGGTCTGCTGCTTGCGGACCGTATCGAAGGTCACCAGCGGATAGCCGTAGATGTAGGCGTCGACGGCGATGCTGACCGCCTCGACCGCGCCAAGCGACGAGGCGTCCGCGGCGGCGGCGACAACGGGAAAAGCCAAGCTCGCCCCGAGACACAGGGCGGCGGCGTGCATGGTCGATTTCAACGAAGTCTCCGCGCAAAATGTTTCAGTGGGCCGAGGCGCCAGCCCGAGCGGCGAGAAGCGTCATTGCCTCTCTTAACAACTTGACCCCGCCTGCCTATTCTGGATTCAATCCGGAACCATCGGATTGACAATTGCGGACTGATTTGACGAAACCGGACTGACATAGGTCAAGTCCGCCGTGAATAGCGTTGACGAGCCCATCGAGTCAAATGCAAATTGGCGTGGCCGATGCGATTTTCGTCGCAGGCGCACCGGAAGCGGGGAGCAGGCGAGTGCCCGAATCGAAAAAGAGCAGGATTCCCCGCCGCACCTCGATTACGACGGACAGGCCACGCGTGTTGCAGGAAGGTGACTTCCGGATGGCGACCCTCATGCCTGTCCCGGGTCTGCTGCGCGAATTGAATTGCGACCCCGGGCCGATACTCGCAAAGGTCGGGCTCGACCTCGCCATGTTCGAGCGGCCGGACCATCGGATACCCTTTGACACCGGGGGCGCCCTTCTCGAGGAATGCGCCGCCGCAACAGGCATCCCTCACTTCGGCTTGCTCGCCGGGGCGCGTTTCGAGCTATCGATGCTCGGTGTCCTCGGGCAACTGATGCGCAACAGCGATTCCGTGCGGGCCGCGCTGCTCCAGTTCGTCCGGCACCTTCATTTGAACGACCGGGGAGCCGTCACCTTCCTGCTCAACCTGAACCATGAGGAGATTTCGATTGGCTATGGCGTCTATCGCCACGACACGCCCGGCATCGCCATGATCTACGACATGGCGCTCGCAATCGGCTTCCGGTTGATGCGCGCGCTGTGCGGCCCGGCGTGGAAACCGATGCGGGTCTCGTTTTCGCGTGGCACTCCGAATGATGCGGCGCCTTATCGCCGATACTTTCGCGCGCCCGTGCATTTCGACTCGGCGCATTCCGAACTGGTCTTTTCCGCCCGCTGGCTCGATCGCCCCGTGGCAAGCCCCGACCAGTCGCAACTCGTGGCAGCGGAGCGCATCGCGCTCGCGGCGGAACAAGGTGACGACGGCCACCTCGTCGAGCGCGCGCGGCGCGCCATCCAGGGCCAGGTGATCACCGGCGAAACGTCATCACGCCGCATATCGGCGCAGCTTGGCATCCACGAACGCGTCTTGCGCCGGCGCCTGCTCGCGCAGGGGTCGAGCATTCATCAATTGATCGGCGCGGCACGCTTCGAATGGGCGCGTCAGCTTCTCGGCGACACGCACCTGACGCTGGCAGAGATCGCCTCTGCCCTGGGCTACTCGGACGCGACGGCGTTCTCGCGGGCCTTCCGCAACTGGGCGGACATGACGCCGAGCGCATGGCGCAGCCGGGCCGAAGCGGCTTCCGCTCGCGCCGTCGTTGCCGCCGCACCCGCGAAGGCATCGCCGCGCAAGGGACGACGCCAGGCTGCCAAGCGCGTTCCGGCCGGAAAGCGCAAGGCGGGAGCCCCTCAGAAACCAGGACGCGCTCGAAGACGTAGAGCAGGGCGGCCGCGATCGCGAGGAGACCCGAGGATCCGGGTGATGTTCCAGGCCAGCGTCAGGAAGCGCCGGTTGCGGGTGAAGACCCAGCCGGCAAGGCTGCCGACGATCATCAGCACCCCGAACATCAGGACAAAGCGAAGGACGATCATCTGGGCGAAAACGGGGTCAGGTTACATTTCCCGCTTGGGGTCAGACCCCGATTCAAGCGCTTGATCGATTGCAGCATCTTGCTGGTCCACGAAATCGGGCTCTGACCCCGGTTTCCGCGGAAATGTAACCTGACCCCGTTTTCTTTCACGCTGCCAGTAATTGCAACTTGGCGAAGTCCGGCAACTCCGCCGGCGTGTCGAAGGTCACCTCTTCCCAGGCGGACGCATCGGCAAGCAGCGCGCGAAGGAGCTGGTTGTTCATCGCGTGGCCCGACTTGTGGCCGGAGAATGCGCCGATCAGCGGGTGCCCGAGGAGATAGAGGTCGCCCACGGCATCGAGCGCCTTGTGGCGCACGAACTCGTTGTCGAAGCGCAGGCCCTCGCTGTTGAGCACGCGGAAATCGTCGATGACGATCGCGTTGTCGAGCGAGGCGCCGCGCCCGAGGCCGGCGGCGCGCATGTTCTCCATGTCCTGCATGAAGCCGAAGGTGCGAGCCCGCGAAAGCTCTCGCACGAAGGACACCTTGCCGAAATCGATCTCGACGCGCGAGGTCGAGCCGTCGAACACCGGGTGGTCGAATTCGATGGAGAACGCCATCTTGAAGCCGTCGTACGGCTCGAGGCGCACGCGCTTGTCGCCCTCGACGATCTCCATCGCCTTCTTCACGCGCACGTACTTGCGGGCGGCCTGCTGCTCGACGATGCCCGCCTGCTGGATGAGGAACACGAAGGTACCGGCGCTGCCGTCCATGATCGGCACCTCCGTCGCCGTCAGGTCGACATAGGCGTTGTCGACGCCGAGTCCCGCAAAGGCCGACATCAGGTGCTCGACGGTGGCCACGCGCACGCCGTTCTCCTCGAGGCATGTGGAAAGGCGCGTGTCCTTCACGTTCAGCGCGATGCCGCGGACATCGGCCGGCTCGGCGAGATCGACCCGGCGAAACACGATGCCCGTGCCGGGCGCGGCCGGGCGCAGCGTCATCGCCACCTTGTCGCCGGTGTGCAGTCCCACGCCGGTGGCGCGGACAAGGTTTTTCAAGGTGCGCTGCGCGATCATTTGCCCAATTCTATCATCGGCTTGGCCACTCATCGAAGGACTGGCGGTAGTTCACGCCCACGCGGCTGGTGTCGCCCGCCTCGGCGCGCAGCGTGAACTGGTTGTTGAGGAGGTACTCGAGCCGCAACACGGTCTGCGCGCCGGCGAGCCCCTGCTCGTAGGTCACGTACAGCCGGTCCGAAATGCGTTTCCCGATCGAGACGACCTGCGACTGCACCGTAGAGCCGCCGCGCAACTGCAGCGAGTCGATGCCGAGCTGCGCGAACAGCGCCTGCGTCGGCAGGACCCTGCCTTCGCCGAGCAGCGCGCTGGCGGCGATCTGCAGCATGCCGAGGTCCGCGCCGGTGCGTTCGTCGGGGCCGCGCCCGAGCACCAGCCAGAACAGCGCCTCGTTCTCCGGCACCGAAGGCTCCGAGACCAGCCTCACCACCGGCGCGCGCAGGTTGCCGCCGACGGTCACGCCCGCTGCGACCGACTGGTTGCGGCGCATGGCCTGGATGTCGAGCGCGGGGTTCTCGATCGGGCCGTCGAAGACCAGCACGCCGCGTTCTATCGCGAGCCGCTGGCCGAATGCCGTGAAGGTCCCGCGCACCGAGCGCACCTGCCCGCGCGCAACGAGTTCCGACGACGAATTGCTTTCCAACTGGAGCTTGCCGCGCAGCTGCGTGTCGAGGCCCCCGGTCCTCACCGCGAAATCGCTGCCCAGGTCGACCCTCGCTTCAAGGCTCACGGGAATGCGCCGCTTCGCCTTCTCTTCATTTGCCTTGGCGCCGACGATCACAACATCGCTTCCCGGTTCCGGAAGCGCGGAGGCGCCGCGCTCGATGCGCGCGCTGTCCACGGTCACGTCGCCGAAGAGCGCGAGCCGGCGCTTCTCCAGCGCGGCCGTGCCCGTGCCGCTGGCGATCAGGCGCAACGTCGGCCGCGAGATCGCGGTGAAGCGCGTGGCCCGCCACTGCAGCGAAGAGCGCGCCTCGTCGTCATAGGCGAGCCGGCCCTCGGCGGTGAGCGTGCCCTCGCCCGCCTTCACGCTGAAGGTCGTCGCGACCGTCTCGTCTTCGGAGAACACCAGCTTCAGGCTGCCGTCGCGCCAGTTGACGCCTTCGGGCGGCATCGAGACTTCCAGCGCGCCCACTTCGATCTCGCCATGCGGGAGCGGGCGCTCTAGCGTGCCCTTCGCCGCGAGCGTGCCTTTGGCCCTTCCGCCGATGCGCGCCTGCGTGCCGAGGAAAGCGCCGAAGGGCGCAAGGTCGGCGACCTGGATCGCGCCCGTCACGTCCACGGGCGACGCCCCGGCGAAGCCGCCGTCGGCAAGCGCAGCAACGCTTCCTTCGAGCGTCCCGTCGGCGCGCTTGCTGCGAATGCGCGCGACCGCGTCGATGCGGTCCCCGGCAAGCCGCGCGTCGAACGCCAGCGTCTCGATGCCCAGCGCAAGCTCGTCGCCCTCGCCCAGGACCACGTCGCCCGATTCGCGGCGCACGCTGAGCGTGCCCTTGCGTTCGGCCCCGTCTTCGACCGACCAATCCCCTGCCAGCTTGAGCGTCGCGTGGCCAGGGAGCTTTCGCCCGGAAAGCGCGAGCAGCCGAGAGATCGCCAGGCCGCGGAAGCTTCCCTGCGAGGCCACCAGTTTCCGGTCGCGCATTTCCAGCGAGTCCACGTCGAGGATGCTTTCGAGCAAGGCAAACTGCGCCGGCCCGGCGAGCACATGGCCGCCGTCGAGCCAGCACCGGCACCGGTTGCAGCAGCTGCACGGGAACGCGGCCGCCGAGCTTGAAGCTGTCCAGCGTTCCCTTCCAGGCGCCGGCCTTCCACGCCCCTGCCGCAGCCGCGGCAACGGTGATCTCGCCGGAACGCGCGGACAAGGCAATCGCGTGCCGTGCCACGGTGCCGCTCCCGGCGAGCCGCGCCTCGTCGATCTTCACCTCGTTCACGACCAAGTCTTTCGCCGCTGCCTCCAGCTTCATGCGCGTGGTCGATCCGTCGAGCGCGCCCGCGAACTCGGCCTTGCCCGCGAGCCGCCCGGTGAGCCGCGCGTCGATGAGCGCCGGCGCGCGCAGGTCGAACTGCACGCGCAACGCGTCCTTGTCGAGGCCGAGCGCGCCATCGGCGGAAAGCTTGTTGTCGCCCAATGCGAGCTGCACTTTCTCCGCGACGATGCGCTCGCGCTTCCAGGCGAAACGGCCGCCGCCCGAAAGCGGCGCGCCGCGCAGCAGCGACGGTTGCAGCACGAAGCGCGCATCGACTTCCCGCGGCGCGCCGGCGCGGCCGAGAAGCTCCGCCTCGCCGTTCAAGGTGCCGGCCGGGAATGGCCCGAACGCCGCCGGATCGAAGCGCGCGAAGCGCGCCCTGCCTTCGAACGGCAGGGCATCGTCGATCGTGATCGCGCCCGCGAACCGAAGCTCGCCGCCGCGCGCCGTTGCCACCAGTTCGCTCGTCGTGATGCGCTTGCCGCGCACCTCGAGCGCGCCGCGGACCGTGGCGCCGCCGCCCGCAGCGTCGAGCGCCGCGATGGCGAGGACGCCGTCCTTCCAGCTCACGCGCGCCGTCGCGCGCTCCAGCGGAATGCGTCCCCGGTCGGGATTGCCCGCCGCCGCATTGGCAAGCGCAATCGTCCCGGCGAGTCCCGCCGCGTCCGGGTCGAGCACGAGCCTCGCCTCGATCGCCGTGGTCGGCGCACCGGGCGCAAAGCGGGCGGCGTCGAACTCGCGAAGCTGCACGGTCGCGCGCTTGACCGGCATTGCCTCGAACGCGGCGACCTGCGCCTCGAGGAGCGCCTTGGCGCCATGCGCCTCGCCCGTGCCTTCGACCTTCAACGACGCGAGCGGACCGGACGCGCTTGCCGAGGCGCGCCACGGCGCGCCGTCGCGGCTGCCCTCGGCCGCCACCGCCGCGGACACCGCGAACGGCGGCTTCGCGAGGATCATCGCGTCGGCGCGGACCTGCGTATCGTCCTGCATCCCGAACGCGAGCCTGCGCAGCGCGTGGCCCTGCGCGCTGCCGAAGTACGCGAAGGACACGCCCCTCAACTCGGCCCGCGTCCCGTCCTGCTCGATGCGCGCGCGCGCGATCTTCACCGCATCGAGATGCAGCCTGAACGGAAGCCCGAGCGAAGCGGGCATCGCGCTCTTCTCCGCGCCGGCCTTCGATCGCCACGTCGAGCGTTTCGACGCTTACCAGCGGCGCGCGCACCACCATGGCAAGGAGCGACGAAAGCTCGAGCGCAACGACCACGTTTCCTGCCTCGACGCGGACCGAACCGGACGAGTACGACAGGCGCTCGATGTGCACGCCGTTTGCGAAGCTGCCGCGCGGCCCCTCGATCGCGAGCGCGCCTCCGGTGGCCAGGACCGCGCGCTCCAGCGCCCAGCGCAGGCCGGATTCGGTCTGCGTGAGCCAGCCGATCGCGAGAGCCACCGCCACCAGCGCGGCGAGCACCAGCGATGCGGCCCACTTCATGAGCCGGCCGGCCATCAGAACGCGTACCCCACGGACAGATGCAGCCGCACCGCCTTCGTTTCCTGCCCGTAGGCGACGTCGACGCGGAACGGCCCGATCGGCGAACGCCAGCGGAAGCCCACGCCGTAGCCGACCTTGAGCGAGAAATCATCGAGGGCGTCGACCGCGTCGCCTGCGTCGACGAAAATCGCGGCGCCGATGTCGCCCCGGAACCAGTAGATGGCCTCGGCGCTGACCACGCCAAGATAGCGGCCTCCCACGACCGCCGAGCCCTGCTGCACGCCGATCGAGTCGAAGGCATAGCCGCGCACGGTCTGGTCGCCGCCGGTGCGGAACAGGAACATCGTCGGGATGCCGTCGCTCGACCCGGCGAACACGGCGCCGAGCTCGCAGCGCAGGTTCACGTCCACCTCGCGGCCCGCCGGGATGAAGCCGTTCACCTTGAGCGTGGCGCGCTGGAAGCTGCGCGTGGAGGCGCCCGGCACGGAAGCGCCGATCTCGGCGGAGCCCAGCACGCCGCGGCGTGGCCGGAACGCGTCGTCGGTATCGCGGAAGACATGGCGATAGGCGAAGTACACCGCCTTGCTGGTCGCCTCGGCCGCGCCGGTCACGTACTGGCGGTCGAATACGTACGCGCCGAACACCGTCGAGGGCACGGTCTCGTTGCCCCAGTTGAGGCCGAAGCCGGTGTACACCGAGTCGCTGCGCTGGCCCTGGATGGTGGTGCGCAGGATCGCGGTCTCGTTGAAGAACCAGGTCTGGTCCGGGCGCGGCGGCAAGTCGATGTTGAAGCCGAGCTTGCGCACGCTGGAGTCCGCGACGCCGTTGACCCTCAACCGCCATTGCCGGTCGAACAGGTTGCGCTCGAAATACTCCCCATAGACGCCGAACTTGTTGTCGGTGCTGTAATTGATGCCCGCGTCGATGCGCCGCCTGCGCAACTCCACGAGCGCGACGACAACCGGCGCATCGTCCGCGCTCGCGGGATCGACATCGACCGCAACGCGGGCGCCTGCGAAATAGCCCGAATTGACCAGGCGCCGCTCGAACTGCGCGATGCGGCCGGCGTCGAAGCGCTCGCCCCGGCGAAGCAGGTTCAGGTTCTGCACGATGCTCTCGTCGAAGCGCGCGAGGCCCCTCACTTCGAGGGCGCCGAAGCGGAATGGCGGGCCGCTGTCGAGCTCGATCGAAAGCTCGGCCGTTTCCCTCGACGGGTCGACGCGCGCCTGGGAAAAGGCGAGCGACGCGGCCGCGTAGTCCAGCCGCGACAGCTCCGCCAGCGCGAGAAGCTTCGCGGCATCCCAGTCGACCTGCCGGAACGGGCTGCCCGGCAAGAGAGGCCAGGCGCGGCGCACGGCGGCGCGGCGGGCCTCGTCGCCATCGCGCTCGAGGACCGCGCCGCGAAAGCGGATCTCGACGGACTCCACGCGCGTGAGCGGCCCCGGCTTCACGGCGAGCCGCACCGTCCATTCCGGGCTGCCCTCCCTGATCTCGCTTTCGACGGTCGCGGAGAAATGGCCTTCCGCGGCCAGCGCGCGCGTCGCCTCGGTGCGCGCATCGATCACGAGCTGCTCGAGGAGCCCGCGCGTCATCTGCTCGTCGTCACGCCAGCGCACCAGGGTCAGCCCGTTTTCCAGCATCGCCGCGAAAGGCGACGGCGCCTCGACCACGACGCGGTAGCGCAGGCCTTCGGCGCGTGCCACGGGCGCGAACTGTCCCTCCGAACAGGAACAGGGCAGCGCAACAGGCAAGCAGGGGACGAAAACGGATCAACGGGAATGGCCGGCAGGGCTGGCGCAAAGGCGCGCCAGGATCGGGCGATTTTACCGGCAGGGCGTCGCCCTCGGGAAAACCTTCCGCTTGGGACGAAAAAAGGGCGCGAACATCGCGCCCTTTTTCCCTGTCCAGGCCGGCGCCGAGGCGCCGGTGCGTCGCCTACCAGCGGAAGGCAACCCCGATCGCGCCGCCGTTGAGGTTCAGGTCCTCGATCGGCTTGCCGGACTTCATCTTGTAGTCGATGTAGCGCCAGGCGGCGAAGACGTCGCCCCAGCCGAACTTGTAGCCCAAGCCGACGATGCCCTGCCAGGTCAGGTCGGAGTCTCCCGTGCCGACGTCGAGGTACCAGGGAACGAACCATTCCCCCTTGTCGCCGAAGGACACCCGCCCCTTCACGCCGATGATGCCGTCCCAGTTCGTCAGGTTCGCGCTTTGGTAGCCCTGGCGATTCAAGACGGGAATCGATTCGACCGCGCCGGTGAACTGCCAGTTGAGGCTTTGCTCGACGTCGGCGAGCCGCGCGCCGATGAACAGGTCCATCGTCGACTTGGGATCGCGCGAGACGCGATAGGTGAGCGCCGTGGTCCAGAGGGTGCTCTTCAGGTCGAGCGAGCCGCTGGCCGTGACTTCGGCCGGAAGGCCACCGCTGATGGTGAAGTCGCGCGTGCTCGACTTGTCGCCGCCGACGTCGACGATAGACGACGTCGGTGAAGAAGCCCCAGGTGTTGCTTTGCGCCCCAAGCGTGCCCATGAACGTCATCTTGAGGGAATCGAGGATGTCGTTGGCGCTCACGTCGATGCTGCTGCCGCCGACCGGCGCGGGAAATTTCGTGCTGCCGCTGATGGTCGGGAAATAAGCCGTAGATCAAAGCCTCCCACTGCCACGCGTCGGCGCGCTGCTGCGCTGCCGCTACCGTCGGCAACATCGTGGCCGCTGCCAGAACCGCAACTGCAATCTTTCCGTTAAGCCTTTGCATGATCAACCTCCATTTGACATTTCCGGACGCATGATCGCCTCCGGCGTGGTTGGAAAAGTACCACGGTGACGCAGGCATGTCTTGTTCCCGATCAACATGGGCCCGCGGCGGGGCGGGCCCGTGAAGGTGACGCGCGCGACCGCCGGGAGACGCGGCGGTCGCGTTGCTGCTGCAATCCCGGCCTTCCGCCGCCGGGACGACGGCGTCCCGTCAGTCGGCTTGCTTGCGCAGGAACGCCGGGATGTCGAGCATGTCCACGCCGGATTGCTTCATCGCGTCGATGGTCACGTCGCGGCGGCGGCGGATCGCGGTCGGCTGGTCGAGCTCCTCGTAGTTGACCGGGCCGGGCGACATGCCGTCGGTGCCGTTGCGCTGCACGACCTGCATGACCGGCTGCTGGCGCTGCGCGGCGGCCGCCGCCCAGTCCCGTGGCGACGATCGTCACGCGCAGGCGGTCTTCCATCGCGTCGTCGATGACGTTGCCGTAGATCACGGTCGCGTCCTCGGCGCAGAAGCTGCGGATGGTGTTCATCACCTCGTGGACTTCCTTCAGCTTCAGGGTCTTCGACGCGGTGATGTTCACCAGCACGCCGCGCGCGCCGGAGAGGTGGATGTCTTCCAGCAGCGGCGAATGGACCGCCTGCTCGGCGGCGGTCTGCGAGCGCTCCGCGCCCGAGGCCATGGCCGAGCCCATCATCGCCACGCCGTTCTCGCTCATCACCGTGCGCACGTCGGCGAAGTCGACGTTCACCATGCCGGGGCAGTTGATCACCTCGGCGATGCCGGCGACCGCGCCGTTGAGCACGTCGTTGGAGGCGCTGAAGGCCTCCTCGTAGCTGACGTCGTCGCCCATCACTTCGATCAGGCGGTCGTTCGGGATGATGATCAGCGAATCGACGTGCTGCTTGAGCGCCTCGATCCCGACCAGCGCCACCTTCTGGCGCTTGCCCTCGAAGGCGAAGGGCTTGGTCACCACCGCGACGGTGAGCACGCCCATCTCGCGCGCGATCTCCGCGACGATGGGGGCGGCGCCCGTGCCGGTGCCCCCGCCCATGCCCGCCGTGATGAAGAGCATGTCCGCGCCTTCGATCATCTCGGCGATGCGCTCGCGGTCCTCCTCGGCGGCCGCGCGGCCGACGTCGGGATTGGCGCCCGCGCCCAGGCCCTTGGTGACGCCGCCGCCCAGCTGCAGCGTGCTCTTGGCGAGGTTGCGTCTTCAGCGCCTGCGCATCGGTGTTCATCGAGATGAACTCCACGCCCTGCACGCCGTTGTTGATCATGTGGTCGACCGCGTTGCCGCCGCAGCCGCCCACGCCGATCACCTTGATCACCGCGTCCGGTGTCTGGGTATCGAGAACTTCAAACATGTGTCGTCTCCTTGTGTTGTGAAAACACCGTGCTGCACTGGTGCCTCGAAACGGCGGGCCCGCCCCGCAGCCCGCCGCCGTTCCCTCAAAAATTGCCCTTGAACCAATTCTTCATGCGCTCGAAAACGTCCTTCACCGCCACGCCCTGGATGCGCGCGTGCTGGTCCCGCTTCATCTGGTCGTTGGCCGCGATCAGCAGCCCCACCGCCGTGGCGTAACGGGGATTCCTCACCACTTCGGAAAGCCCGCCGGCGTAGCTGGGGAGTCCCACGCGCACCGGCAGGTGGAAGACTTCCTCGCCGAGCTCGACCATGCCCTTCATGAGGCTGGAGCCGCCGGTGATCACGATCCCGGAGGACAGCAGCTCTTCGAGGCCGGCTGGTGCGCAGCTCGCGCTGCACCAGCGAGTACAGTTCCTCGACGCGCGGCTCGATCACGTTGGCGAGCGTCTGCAGCGACAGCTGCCGCGGGTCGCGGTCGCCCACGCCCGGCACCTCGATCATGTCGGAGGCATTCGCCAGCTGGCGCAGTGCCACCCCGTGCCGGATCTTGATGTCCTCGGCGTCCTTGGTCGGCGTGCGCAGCGCCATCGCGATGTCGTTGGTGACCTGGTCGCCGGCGATCGGGATCACCGAGGTGTAGCTTGATCGCGCCGTCGGTGAAGACCGCGATGTCGGTGGTGCCCCCGCCGATGTCCACCAGGCACACGCCGAGCTCCTTCTCGTCCTCGGAGAGCACCGCGTCGGCGCTGGCGAGCGGCTGCAGCATGAGGTCGCGCACTTCCAGCCCGCAGCGGCGCACGCACTTCATGATGTTCTGCGCCGCGGACACGGCGCCGGTGACGATGTGCACGCGCACCTCGAGGCGCATGCCGCTCATGCCGAGCGGCTGGCGCACGCCGCCCTGCCCGTCGATGATGAATTCCTGCTCGAGGATGTGCAGCACCTGCTGCTCCATCGGGATGTTCACGGCGCGCGCCGTCTCGATCACGCGGTCGATGTCGTACTGCTGGACTTCCTTGTCCTTGATCGCGACCATGCCGTGGGAGTTGAAGCTCTTGATGTGGCTGCCGGCGATCCCGGTGATGACGTCGCGGATCTTGGTGTCGGCCATGAGCTCGGCCTCTTCCAGCGCGCGCTGGATGGCGCTCACCGTGGACTCGATGTTCACCACCGCGCCCTTCTTCATGCCGCGCGACGGGTGGCTGCCCATGCCGATGATGTCGAAGCCGCCCTCGGGCGTTGATCTCGGCCACGAGTGCGACGATCTTGCTCGTCCCGATGTCGAGCGCGACGACGATGTTCTTGTGGTCCCGGTTGCTCTTGATCATGCGCGTCCGTTCATTTGCGTTTGGTCCCGGCGGGGCGGGTGAGCGCGATCCCGTTGGCGTAGCGCAGGTCGGCGTGCGCGTAGCCCTCGGCCTGCCGGTCGAGCTGCGGCAGCACCGAAAGGAAGCGCGAAAGCCGCAACTGGAGATCGCTGCGGCCGAGCTCGACGACGAGGCCGGACTCGAGCACCACCTGCCAGGCGCGCCGCGGCGAAAGCCTGAGCTCGCGGACTTCCAGCGCGGCCGGCCTGAGTGAGGAGGAAATGTCGCCGTAAGTGCGCAGCATGTCCGCGGCGCTGCCCTCCGGCCCGGCAAGGCGCGGCAACTTCGCGTCCGTCGTCGCAGAGAA
The DNA here is from genome assembly GCA_963849005.1 of uncultured beta proteobacterium. Taxonomy (GTDB): domain Bacteria; phylum Pseudomonadota; class Gammaproteobacteria; order Burkholderiales; family Usitatibacteraceae; genus CAWKGC01. The sequence continues at coordinate 73,078 of CAWKGC010000029.1, forward strand.
CACCTCGCCATGCGTGTTCACCAACCGCCCGTCGCCCCAGCGTGCCGCCGGCACGTGCGCCTCGATCGCCACTTCGAGCGCGTTCGGGAAGCGGTGCCTGACGGTCGCCTCGCGCACCCAGGCCAGCGTCTTCGCGGCGTCGCGCACCGCGGCCGGCTCGGCTGTCGAGCCCTGCACGGCCACGACCAGCCTCTCCAGGTCGACGCGCGCCACGCGCCCGGCGTCCCCGGTGAAGACGACCTGCTCGATCGGCCCCCGCGCCAGCGCGTCGTAGCCCGCCCAGAGCGCGGCGGCCAGCGCGGCGGCGACCGCGAGCCCGAGCGCCGCGCGCAGCGCGTTCCTGATCTTCATGCTGGAGACGGGCATCTCGTTCATGCGCGCGCCCCTTCGAGCGCCGCGCCCTCGAGGATGCGCACGCACAGGTCCGGGTACGACAGGCCCACCGCGCGCGCCGCGATCGGCACGAGGCTGTGGCCGGTCATGCCCGGCGAGGTGTTCATTTCCAGGAAGGAGTAGCTGCCGTCGGCGCGCAGCATCACGTCGGCGCGTCCCCAGCCGCGGCAGCCGAGCACGCGGAAGGCCTTGAGCGCGACGGCGCGGATCTCGTCCTCGATCGCGGCATCGATCCCCGCGGGGCAGTAGTACTTCGTGTCGTCGGTGAAGTACTTGTTCCGGTAATCGTAGTTGCCCTCCGGCGCCACGATGCGCACCAGCGGCAGCGCGCTCTCGCCCAGCACGGCGGCCGTGAGTTCCTGCCCGGCGATGAATTCCTCGGCGATCACCAGCGGGTCGAACTTCGCCGCGAGCACATAAGCCGCCTGCAGGTCCGCCGCGCGTGCGCACCTTCGACAGCCCCAGCGTCGAGCCCTCGTGCGCGGGCTTGACGATGATCGGCAGCCCGAGCTTCTCGACCACCTTCGCGAAGTCGCATGTCGGCGCGTAAGCAGCACGAAGCGCGGCGTGGGGATGCCCGACGGCCATCCACACCAGCTTGGTGCGCCACTTGTCCATCGCCAGCGCGGAGGCCATCACGCCGCTGCCGGTATACGGAATGCCGAGCACTTCCAGCGCGCCCTGCACGGTGCCGTCCTCGCCGAAGCGGCCGTGCAGCGCGATGAAGGCGCGCTTGAATCCCTCGCGCTTCAGGTCGAAGAGCTCGTGCTCCTTCGGATCGAAGGCGTGCGCGTCCACGCCCTTTTCGTCGAGCGCCTTCAGCACCGCCTTGCCGGAGATCAGCGAGATCTCGCGCTCGGCCGAGGGCCCGCCCATCAGCACCGCGACCTTGCCGAGTGTCGGCGCGCTTCATGCCCGGTCTCCCACGATGTGCACTTCGCGGGCGAGGTCGGCGCTCTTCCCTGGCCCATACGGTCTGTCTGCACGTGGTCGATGACGGCCTCGATGTCGGCGGCGCTGGCGCCGCCCTTGTTGACGATGAAGTTGGCGTGCTTCGTCGAGACCTGCGCGCCGCCGACGGCATAGCCCTTCAGCCCGCAGGCCTCGATGAGCCGCGCGGCGTGGTCGCCGTCCGGGTTGCGGAACACGGAGCCCGCGTTGGGCTCGCTCAGCGGCTGCGTGGCGACGCGCGCGCATGAGCAGTTCCTTGATGCGGCTGCATCGCGGCGATTTCGTCGCCCCGCGCGAAGCGAGACCGTCGCGGAAATGAACCATTCCTCGTGAGGCAGCTTGAGCACCACGCGGCGGTAGCCGATCTCGTAGTCGTCCCGCGTGCGCGGTCGCGAACTCGCCGTCGTGCCCGAGCACGGTGACGCTTTCGACGTGCGTCCCACATCTCGCCGCCGTAGCAGCCGGCGTTCATCGCCAGCGCGCCCGCCTACGGTGCCGGGGATGCCCGCCATCCACTCCGCGCCGGCGCCGCCGTGCTTGGCGACGAAGCGCGCGAGGTGCGGCGCGGGGACGCCCGCGCCCGCGGTGAACACGAGGCGCTCGCCGCGATCAGCCTCCTGCGTGATCCCGGTGAGGGCGTGGTGCGTGAGCAGGACCGTCCCGGCGAAACCGCCGTCGCGCACCAGCAGGTTGCTGCCGAGGCCGACGAAGAGCACCGTCTCGCCCGCCGGCAGCGGCGCGCACGAAGGCGGCGAGGTCGGCGACGTCGGCCGGCTGGTAGAAAGTGCGCGCCTTGCCGCCGGCGCGCCAGCTGACATGCTTCGCCATCGGCTCGTCCCGCCGCAGCGTGCCGCGAAGCCTGGTCGAAAGTCGGTCGTGTTCGGCCATGTCCATCAGCCCCGCCCCGCGGGTCTGGCCAGCTCGGGCGCGACGTTGGCGACCGAGCCCGCGCCCATCGAGATCACCACGTCGCCGGCCTTCAAGCGGCCGCGCACCGCATCGGGCACCTCGGCCACGGTCTCGACGAAGACCGGCTCGACCCTGCCTGCGACGCGGACGGCCCTTGCCAGCGCGCGCCCGTCGGCGGCGACGATGGGGGCTCGCCCGCGGGGTAGACGTCGGCGAGCACCAGTTCGTCGACGCTGGAGAGCACTTTCACGAAATCCTCGAAGAGATCGCGCGTGCGCGTGTAGCGATGCGGCTGGAACGCGAGCACGATGCGCCGGCCGGGAAAGGCGCCGCGCGCGGCGGCGATCGTCGCCGCCATTTCCGCCGGGTGGTGGCCGTAGTCGTCCACCAGCGTGAACTGCGCCGCCGCCGGCGAGCGGCACTTCGCCGAAGCGCTGGAAGCGGCGGCCGACGCCGGTGAATTCCGAGCAGCGCGCTTGGCGATCGCGCGCTTCCGGCGCGCCGACTTCGCGCGCGACCGCGATCGCGGCCAGCGCGTTGAGGACGTTGTGCTCGCCGGGGAGGTTGAGCGTGATTTCCAGCGGCGCGAAATCGCCGCGCGAGGCGATCGCGCGGAACTGCATGCGCCCGCCGCCGCCGCGGATGAATTCCGCGCGCAGGTCGGCGTCCTCTGCCCAGGCCGTAGGTGATCATCGGCCGCGTCACCCTGCGGCAGGATCGAGCGGACATTGGCGTCGTCGTGGCAGAGCACGGCGAGCCCGTAGAACGGCAGGTGGCCGAGGAATTCGGCGAACGCGCCCTTCAGCGCGCTCGAAGTCCTGGCCGTAGGTGTCCATGTGGTCGAAGTCGATGTTGGTCACCACCGACACGACCGGCTGCGAGGTAAAGGAACGAGGCGTCCGACTCGTCGGCCTCCGCGACCAGGAACTCGCCCTTGCCGAGGCGCGCGTTGGTGCCGATGGAATTCAGCCGCCCGCCGATCACGCAGGTCGGGTCCATCCCCGCCTCGCCGAGGATCGCGGCGATGAGCGACGTCGTGGTGGTCTTGCCGTGCGTGCCGGCCACGGCGATGCCCTGCTTGAAGCGCATGAGTTCCGCCAGCATCAGCGCGCGCGGCACGATCGGCACATGCGCCTCGCGGGCCGCGAGCACCTCCGGGTTGTCGGCATGGACCGCCGAGGACACCACCACCGCGTCGGCGCCGGCGATGTTTCCCGTCGCATGGCCGATGTGCACCGTGGCGCCGAGGCTCTGCAGGCGCTTGACCGGCGGCGACTCGGAAAGGTCGGAGCCGGTCACGGAATAGCCGAGGTTCATCATCACCTCGGCGATGCCCGACATGCCCGAGCCGCCGATGCCGACGAAGTGGATGCGCTTGACCTTATGCCGCATGGGCCAGCTCCGCGCAGATGTCGGCACAGCGCCGCGTGGCATCGGGCTTGCCCAGCGCGCGCGCCTTCTTCGCCATCGCGGCGAGGCGCTCGCGCGTGAGGCCGCGCAGCAGTTCGCCCAGTTGCGCGGGCGTCGTCTCGAGTTGCCGCAACTGGATGCCGGCGTCCCCGGCGGCGAGGAAGCGGGCGTTGCCGGCCTGCTCGTCGGCGACGAACCACGGCAGGGGAAAGAGGATGCTCGCCACGCCGGCGCAGGCGATCTCGGCCACCGTGATCGCGCCGGAGCGGCAGATGAGCACGTCGCACCAGCCGTAGCGCGCGGCGATGTCGTCGATGAAGGCGACCACTTCGGCGCGCACGCCGGCGTCGCGGTACAGCGCGGCAAGCTGCTCGAAGTGCTTCTCGCCCGACTGGTGCACGACCTCGGGACGCTCGCTCTCGGCGAGCCCCTTGAGCGCGGCGACCACCAGTTCGCTCAGCGTCTGCGCGCCGAGGCTGCCGCCCACGACCAGCAGGCGCAGGCGGCCGCTGCGCCCGGCGTAGCGCGATCCCGGCTCCGGCATCGAGGCGATTTCCTCGCGCACCGGCGTGCCGGCCCATTCGACCTTCTTCGGTTTCGGCAGGCGCGCTGCGACCTTGTTGGCGGGCTTCTCGTCGAACGCGCCCGGCATGCCGACCAGCACGCGATCGGCGAGCAAGCGCGAGCACGCGATTGGTCGAGGCCGGCGGTCGCGCCCGGCTCGTGCACCACCAGCGGCTTGCCCCAGAGCGAGGCCATCATGCCGCCGGGAAACGCGATGTAGCCGCCCATCGACAGGACGACGTCGGGACGCACGCGGAAGATCACCACGGTGGCCTGCCAGAACGCGACGAGCAGGCGCAGCGGCAGCAGCAGCCACGCGAGCGCGCCCTTGCCGCGCACGCCGCTCATCGACACCTGCTCCATCCTGTAGCCGGCCGCGGCGACCAGCTTGTTCTCCATGCCGGCGCGCGTGCCCATCCACACGATCTTCCAGCCGCGGCCGGCGAGTTCCTTCGCGATCGCGAGGCCGGGGAAGATGTGCCCGCCGGACCCGGCCGCCATGACGAGGAGTGTGCGGCTCATCCGAGCGACCCTCCTCGCATCAGGTAGCGGTTTTCCCAATCGATGCGCAGCAGGATCGCCACGGCGACGCAATTGACGACGAGGCCGGTGCCGCCGAAGGAAAGGAACGGCAGCGTCAGTCCCTTCGTCGGGAGCAGGCCCACGTTCACGCCCATGTTGATCATCGCCTGCGCCGCGAGCCACACGCCGATGCCCTGCGCGACCAGCGCCGCGTAGTAGCGCTCCAGGCTCGTGGCCTGCCGGCCGACGGCGAAGGCGCGCACGATGAGGAAGACGAACAGGCCGATCACCGCCATCACGCCGACGAAGCCGGTCTCCTCCGCGATCACCGCCAGCAGGAAATCGGTGTGCGCCTCCGGCAGGTAGAAGAGCTTCTCGACGCTGGCGCCCAGGCCCACGCCCAGCCATTCGCCGCGGCCGAAGGCGATCAGCGAGTGCGAAAGCTGGTAGCCCTTGCCGTAGGCGTCCGCCCACGGGTCCATGAAGCCGAGGATGCGCTGCAGCCGGTAGGGCGAGGAAAGGATCAGCGCCGCGAAGGCGAGCGCCAGCGCCACGATGAGCCCGGCGAAGAGCCGCCAGTTGAGGCCGCCCAGGAACAGCACCGACATCGCGATCGTGGTCACCACCACCAGCGCGCCGAAGTCGGGCTCGCGCAGCAGCAGCGCGGCGATGAGGGTCATCACCGCCGAGCATCGGCAGGAAGCCCTTCTTCACGTCGTCCATGAATGCCGCCTTGCGCACCGTGTAGTCGGCGGCATACAGCACCACCAGCAGCTTCATGATCTCGGAGGGCTGGAACGTCGCGGGCCCCAGCGGGATCCAGCGGCGGCTGCCGTTCACCTCGCGGCCGATGCCCGGGATCAGCACCAGCACCAGGAGCAGCGTGCCGAACATGAAGAGGTAGGGCGCGGCCTGCTGCCAGAGCCGCAGCGGCACCTTGAACGCGGCGAACGCGGCCAGCGGCCCCGATCACGAGGTAGGTGCCGTGGCGGGTGAGGAAGTAGCTGGAGCGAAAGCCCGTGAAGCGCTCGGCCTCGGCCATCGCGATCGAGGCCGAATACACCATCACCAGCCCGATCGCGAGCAGCGCGAGCACGCTCCAGGCGAGCCCCTGGTCGACGGCGGAGTCGCGGCGGGCGGGGTTGTAGAACATCAGTGCCCGGCCCCCGCGACGGCGCGCGCGGCGGCGGCGAAGGCCTCGCCGCGATGCGAGTAGTTGCGGAACATGTCGAAGCTCGCGCACGCGGGCGACAGCAGCACCGCGTCGCCCGGCCTCGCCAGGCTGGCCGCCTTGGCGACGGCATCGTCCATGTCGCCGGCCCTGACCAGCATGATGCCCGGTCCCAGCAGGGCCGCCTCGATGGCGCGGCGCGTCCCGGCCGATCAACACCACGGCGCGGGCATGCTCGAGCACGACCTGGCCTGAGCGGCGCGAAGTCCTGCCCCTTGCCGTCGCCTCCGGCGATCAGCACCACCGGCTGCGCGAAGCCTTCCAGCGCGGCGACCGTCGCGCCGACATTGGTGCCCTTCGAATCGTCGTAGAAGCGCACGCCGTTCGCCTCCGCGACGAGCTCGGTGCGGTGCGGCAGGCCCGGGAAGCGGCGCAGGCCGTCGAAAGCGGCGAGCGCGAGCACGCCGGCCTCGCGGACCAGCGCGCTGGCGGCCAGCGCGTTCAATGCGTTGTGGCGGCCCGGCACGGCGACCTCGCCCATCCCGATCAGCGCGTCGCTTCCCTGCACGAGGCAGCCGCGCGCGGCATCGATGCCGTAATCGCGCGCGCCTTTCGGCAGGCCGCCGCCGAAGCTGATCGTGCCGGTTCTCGCGCCCCATCGCGCGCGACCATTCATCGTCGCGGTTCACCAACCTCGTCGTGGCATTGCCGAAAATGCGCTCCTTGGCGCGCGCGTAGTCGGCAATGCCGTCATAGCGGTCGAGATGGTCCTGCGTCACGTTCAGCACCGTCGCGCAATCGAGGTCCAGCGACGACGTGGTCTCGAGCTGGTAGCTCGAGAGCTCCACCACGTTGACGTCGGGCTGGCCGGCGTCCTCCGCGGCGCGCAAGGCGTCGAGCACGGGCAGCCCGATGTTGCCGGCCACCACCGTGCGCAGGCCCGCGGCGCGGCACATCCCGCCCGCCATCGCGGTCACGGTGGACTTGCCGTTGGTGCCCGTTATCCCGATCATGCGCGGCCTGGCATTCCCCAGAAGGCGAAGCGCGCGGGCAAAGATCTCGACGTCGCCGACGATCTCGATGCCGCGCCTTTTTGCTTCGACGAGAAGCGGGTCACGCAGCGCAATACCCGGACTCGCAGCGATCGTGTCCACTCCCGGAAGAAGGGCCTGCGCCTCGAAGCGGCCCGAGGACAAGCTCGCAGGCGGGGAACCCAGCGCGGACCACTTCCAGCGCCGGAGGCTCAACGCGCGTATCCGCCGCGCGGAGCCGCGCGCCATGGCGCGCGAGCCAGCGGATGCACGAAAGCCCCGTGTCGCCGAGGCCGAGGACGAGTACCTGCCTGCCGTTCCAGTTCGCATCGGTCATCTCCTTAGCGCAGTTTCAGGAAGTCGACAATCCGAAGAGCACGAGCATCATCGTGATGATCCAGGAAACGACACCGACCACTTGGTTTTCTTTCCAGCCCTTCAATTCGTAGTGGTGGTGCAGCGGCGCCATGCGGAAGACGCGCCTGCCGGTCAGCTTGAAGGACACCACCTGGATGATCACGGAGAGCGTCTCGACGACGAACACGCCGCCCATGATGAAAAGCACGATCTCCTGGCGCACCACGAGCGCCACGATGCCCAGCGCCGCGCCGAGCGCCAGCGCGCCGACGTCGCCCATGAACACCTCGGCCGGGTAGGCGTTGAACCAGAGGAAGGCGAGTCCCGCGCCGGCCATCGCGCCGCAGAAGACGGCAAGCTCGCCGGCGCCGGCGATGTAGGGAAAGCCGAGGTATTTCGAGAACACCACGTTGCCGGTGACGTAGGCGAAGACGGCAAGCGCGGCGGCGATCATCACGGTGGGCATGATCGCCAGCCCGTCGAGGCCGTCGGTGAGGTTGACCGCGTTGGACGTGCCCACCACGACGAAGTAGCCGAGGATGATGAAGCCGATGGTGCCCAGCGGTATCGCGACGGTCTTGAAGAACGGCACGATCAGCTCGGTCTGCTGCGGCAGCTTCGCGCTGTACGCGAGCACGGTCACCGCCGCGATCGCGATCGCCGATTGCCAGAACATCTTGGTGCGCGCCGAAAGCCCCTTCGGGTTGCGGTGCACGACCTTGCGCCAGTCGTCCACCCAGCCGATCGCGCCGAACCCGAGCGTGGTGAGCAGGCAGATCCAGACGTAGCGGTTCTCGAGGTCCGCCCAGAGCAGGGTGGTGATCGCGACCGACACGAGGATCAGCGCGCCGCCCATGGTCGGGGTGCCCGTCTTGACCAGGTGCGTCTGCGGGCCGTCGTCGCGCACCGACTGGCCGATCTTGTAGGCCGTGAGCCTGCGGATCATCGCCGGGCCGATCACGAAGGAGATCGCCAGCGCCGTGAGCGCCGCCAGCACCACGCGCAGCGTGATGTAGGTGAAGACGTTGAAGGCGCGCACGTCGCGCGCGAGCCATTGCGCGAGTTCAAGCAGCATGGCCGCCTCCCGCCCCGCCCACGTCGGCGATCGCGCCCGCGACCCGCTCCATCGCCATGAAGCGCGAGCCCTTCACCAGCACCGTCGTTCCGGGCGCGAGTTCCGGCTCCAGCGCGGCGAGCAGGTCCTCGACCGCGGCGAAGTGCCGCGCCGGGCCGCCGAAGGCCTCCGCGGCATGGACGCTCGCCGGCCCGAGCGCGAACAATGCGTCGACCCCGGCAGCGCGGGCGCAGGCGCCGACCTGCGCATGCATCTGCGCGCCGTCCTCGCCGAGCTCGCCCATGTCGCCCATCACGAACACCCGGCGGCCCGGCTGCTGCGCCAGCACCTTGAGCGCCGCCTTCATCGAGTCCGGGTTCGCGTTGTAGCTGTCGTCGATCACCACCGCGCCGTTGCGCCCGGCGCGGCGCGTGAGCCGGCCCAGCACGCCTTCGAAGCCGGCAAGCCCCAGCTGCATCGCCCGCGGCGGGATGTCGAGCGCGTACGCCGCGGCGCACGCGGCGCATGCATTGCGCGCGTTGTGCTCTCCGGCCACCTGCAGGCGCACGGCAAAGGCGTCCGTCGGCGTGACGAAGCGCACCTGCTCGCCCTCCACCGTGGCGCGCACGTCGGCGTCCCGGCGAGAGCCCGAAAGTGACGATGCGCCGCCCGGCGTTCAGGCCCTTCCAGTAATCGGCAAAGCGATCGTCGGCGTTCACCAGGGCGACGCCGCCGGAGCGCAGGCCCGCGTAGATCTCGCCCTTGGCCTGGGCGATCGCATCGAGCGAGCCCATGGGGCCCAGGTGCGCGCGCTGCGCGTTGTTCACCAGCGCGACCCCGGGCGCGGCGAGCCTCGTGAGGTAGTCGATCTCGCCGGGATGGTTCATGCCCATCTCGACCACCGCGTAGCGATGCTGCTCGCGCAGCCGCATGAGGGTAAGCGGCACGCCGATGGCATTGTTGAGGTTGCCGCGGGTGGCGAGGACCGCGTCCCTGCCGCCGCAATGCGCGGCGAGGATCGCGGCAAGCATCTCCTTCACCGTGGTCTTGCCGTTGCTTCCCGTGAGCGCCACCACGGGCAGCGCAAACCGGCTGCGCCAGTTGGCGGCGAGCCGGCCCAGCCCCGCGAGCGTGTCTTCCACCATCACCTGCGGCAACGGGATTTGCGTCTCTACGCGGCGCGATACCATCGCCGCCGCCGCGCCCCGCCTCGCGGCTTCATCGAGATAGGCGTGGCCGTCGAATTTCTCGCCGATGAGCGCCACGAAAAGGTCCCCGGGGGCCACGGTGCGGCTGTCGGTGCTGACGCCGGAGAACGCCGCGCGCGGGCCGATCGCCTCGCCGGCGACGGCGCCCGCGGCCTCCGCGATGTCCATGAGCATCGGCGCGTGCGCGCCCGGTTCCGCGCCGTTCATTGCTTTTCCCTGAGCGCGGCGCGCGCGACTTCGACGTCGCTGAAGGGCAGGCGCCGGCCGCCGATTTCCTGGTAGGTCTCGTGGCCCTTGCCGGCGATGAGCACGATGTCGCCGGCCTTCGCCCGCGCGAGCGCGGAATAGATCGCGACCTGCCGGTCCTCGATGACCTCGTGGGGCGCGGCGCCGATGCCGCGCTGGACCTGCGCGAGGATGGCGTTCGGGTCCTCGCTCCTCGGGTTGTCGCTGGTGGCCACGGTGAAGTCGGCAAGCCTGCCGGCGATAGCGCCCATGATCGGCCGCTTGCCCGCGTCGCGGTCGCCGCCGCAGCCGAACACGCAGATCAGCTTGCCTCCCGCGGCCACCGCCGGGCGCAGCGTTTCCAGCACCTTCTGCAGAGAATCGGGAGAGTGCGCGTAGTCGATCACGGCCAGCGGCTGCGCGCCGCCGCCGATGCGCTCGAGCCTTCCGGTCACGGGCGTGAGCAGCCCGAGCGAACGCACCGCGTCGTCGAAGGCCACGCCCGAGGCGACCAGCGCGCCGAACACCGCAAGCAGGTTGGAGACGTTGAAGTCGCCGAGCACGGGGGCTTCCACCATCGCCGTTCCCCAGTCGCTGTCCAGCTGGAAGCTCACGCCGTGCTCGGACTGCGCGATGCCGATCGCATGCACCCTCGCATCCGGGTGCGTGCCGCAGGTGATGACGTCGAGTCCGCCGCCATGCAAGCGCGCGGCGAACGCGCGCCCGGTATCGTCGTCGAGGTTGACCACGGCGGACCGGAGTCCCCGCGCGGAGAACAGCCTGAACTTCGCTTCCGCGTAGTTCTCCATCGTGCCGTGGTAGTCGAGGTGGTCGCGCGTGAGGTTGGTGAAGACCGCGCAGTCGAACTTGATGCCGTTGGTGCGCCCCTGGTCCAGCCCGTGGCTGGAGACTTCCATGGCCGCCGCCTGCGCGCCGCGGCGCAGGTAATCGGCGAGCAGCTTCTGCAGGACGATCGCGTCGGGCGTCGTGTTCTTCGCGTCCTCGAGCGCGCCGACGAGGCCGTTGCCGAGCGTGCCGATCACCGCGCTCCTGCGGCCGAGGCCGTCGAGCGCGCGGGCGATCCACTGGCTCACCGTGGTCTTGCCGTTGGTGCCGGTGACGCCCGCCATCCAGAGTTTTTCCGAGGGATGGCCGTACACCCATCCGGCGATCTCGCTCACCTGCGCGCGCAGGCCCTTCACGCCGAGGTTCGGCACGTCCCAGGCGTCGTTCCAGCGGAAGTTGTCGCGCTCCCAGATGACCGCGGTGGCGCCCTTGGCGATCGCCTCCTTGATGAAGGCGCGCCCATCGCGCGCCGAGCCCGGGTAGGCGACGAACACCGAGCCATGCTTCACGGTGCGCGAATCCGACGTGAGGTCGATGAGCGGCACGCCAAGCTGCGCGAGATGGTCGATGAGCGGCATCGAGGCAGGCCGCGGGTTCTGCGCCGCGGCGATCATCCCGGCGCCCCGTCGGGCTTCGCCGCCGCCTGGTGGCCTTCGGCGTCCGGCGGCACCGACATCATGCGCAGCGCCGCGCCCATCACCTGCGCGAACACGGGCGCGCTCACGTCGCCGCCGTAGAACTTGCCCGCGGAGGGCTCGTCGATCATCACGCCGATGATGTAGCGCGGGTCCGAGACCGGCGCGTAGCCGACGAAGGTGGCGACGTAGGCGTTGTCGGCGTACTGGCCGTTGACGATCTTCCACGCCGTTCCGGTCTTGCCCGCGACGCGGTAGCCCGGCACCTGCGCGCGCGTGGCCGTGCCGCCGGCGAGCACCACGCGCTCGAGCATCGCCGACACCGTCTGCGCGGTGGCGGCCGAAAGGATCGGCTTGCCGATCGGATGCGATTCGGTCTTGAGCAGCGTGATCGGCAGCAGCCGGCCGTCGTTGGTGAAAAGCGTATAGGAGCGCGCGAGCTGCAGCAGGCTCACCGAGACGCCGTAGCCGTAGGACATGGTCGCCTGCTCGATCGGGCGCCAGGTCTTCCACGAGCGCAGCTTGCCGCCCGCCTCGCCGGGGAATCCGGTGAGGGGCGCCTTGCCGAAGCCCAGTTCGCTGTACACCGTCCAGAGTTTTTCCGGCGACATCCTGAGCGCGATCTTGGCGGTGCCGATGTTGGACGATTTCTGCACGATCTCCCAGGTCGTGAGCTGCGCCTTGGGATGCGTGTCCGTGACCGTCCCGCCGGGCATGACGAGGGTGGCGCCCGTTTCCGTGATGGTGTCGGGCTTGACGATCCCGGCCTCGATCGCCGCGGCGATCGCGAAGGGCTTGAAGGTCGAGCCCGGCTCGAAGGTGTCGGTGACCGAGCGGTTGCGCGTCTGGCGCCCGGTGACCGATTGGCGGTTGTTCGGGTTGTAGTCGGGCTGGTTCACGAGCGCCAGCACCTCGCCGGTCCTGGCATCGATCACCACCAGCGAGCCGCCCTTGGCCTTGTTCGCCTCCACCGCGCCCTTCAGTTCCTTGTGCGCGAGGAACTGCAGGCGCTGGTCGATGGACAGCGTGATGGCGCGGCCTTCGCGCGGGGCGCGCAGGTTCTCCACATCCTCGACGATGCGGCCCTTGCGGTCCTTGATCACGCGCCGGCTCCCGGGCACGCCCGCGAGCCTTTCCTGTTGCGCCAATTCGATGCCTTCCTGCCCGGCGTCGTCGATGCCGGTGAAGCCGACCACGTGCGCCATCACCTCGCCCGCGGGATAGAAGCGGCGGTACTCGCGCTGCTGGAACACGCCCGGGATGCGCAATGCCATCACCTTGGCGGCCTGTTCTGGCGAAATCTGGCGCTTCAACCAGGCAAACTGGCGATCCTTTTCGGCGACTTTCTGGCGGATCTCGCGCGCTTCCATGCCGAGGGCGCGCGCGAGCTTCGCGATTTGCGCGTCGTCGGCCTCGAGGTCCTCGGGGCTCGCCCAGATCGATTCGGCCGGGGTCGAGATCGCCAGCGGCTGGCCCTGCCGGTCGCGCACGGCGCCCCTCGAGGCAGGCATCTCGACCACGCGCCCGTAGCGCGCCTCGCCCTTGGCCTGCAGGAAGCTGTTGTTCAGTCCCTGCAGGAAGAACGCGCGGGCGGCGAGGACGGCGAATCCCGAAACCAGCACGATCAGCAACGCCCGCGAGCGCCACCCCTCGAGGCGCAGGCGCAGTCCCGGGGCGCGCTTCTCGAACTTCATTTCTGCCCCCCGTCTTCCTGCGGCGCGAGCACCACGGTGCTCTTCGCGTCGGGAAGCCTCATGCCCAGCGATTGCGCGGCGATCTTCTCGATGCGCTTGTTGGTCGACCACGTGCCCTGCTCGAGGGTGAGCTGGGTGTACTCCTCCTGCAGCTTGCGCGAGACGTCCTGCTCGGCCTGCAGCTCGATGAAGAGCTTGCGTGCCGCGTGCTGCGAGGTGACCGCGCCGAGCGCGCAAGCCACCAGGAGCGCCAGCAGGATCGCGTTGACGCGATTCACGCGGCCCCCGTGCGTTCGGCCACGCGCAACGTGGCGCTGCGGGCGCGCGGGTTGGCGCGGATTTCCGCCTCGCCCGCCTTCACCGCCTTGCCCACGAGCCGCATCGGCGCGGGAGCGATCTCGGAGGCGCGCACCGGCACGCCGCGCGGAAGCTTGTCGCCGGTGGACTGGTCGCGCATGAAGTGCTTGACGATGCGGTCCTCGAGGGAATGGAAGCTGATCACGGCGAGCCGCCCGCCGGGCTTGAGCAATCCCATCGCGCGCGGCAAGGTCACCGCGAGCTCTTCAAGCTCCTGATTGACGTGAATCCGAAGAGCCTGAAAGGTCCGCGTCGCCGGGTGCTGCCCCGGCTCGCGCGTACGAACCGCGCCGCCCACGAGTGCGGCAAGTTCGCCCGTCCTGAGGATGGGCCGCTCGCGCCTTGCCGCAACAATCGCTCTTGCAACCTGCCCAGCAAACCGTTCTTCACCATGGGTCGAGATGACCTCCTTGATTTCTTTTTCTTCGGCGCGCTGCAGGAACTGCGCCGCGCTCTCCCCGCGCGTCGGGTCCATGCGCATGTCGAGCGGGCCGTCGCGCATGAAGCTGAAGCCGCGCGAGGCATCGTCCAGCTGGGGCGAGGAGACGCCGAGGTCGAGCAGCACCCCGTCGACTTCGGTCACCCCCCTGCGGCTGAGCGCGTCTTGCATTTCGGAAAACCGCCCATGGATCAGTTCAAGACGTCGATCCTGGATCGCGCAAGCCGCAAGCGCCTCGGGGTCTTGATCAAAAGCGAAAAGTCTTCCGCGAACACCAAGACGGGCGAGGAGGGCCGCGCTGTGCCCGCCGCGGCCAAAGGTTCCATCGACGTAAGTACCTTCGGGACGGACGGCGAGCGCAAGGATTGCTTCTTCGACGAGGACCGGGACATGGGCAGCCTCACTCACGGGTGGAAAAGGTGTCTGCGGACTGGGAGGGCATTCGTCGCCGGCTTCGCGCCGGCGTTGACCCTGGGCCAGGTCGCGGCGCGCCTATCACAGCGAGAAGTTCTCCATCCCCGGTGGCAGGCTCGGATTGCCGCCGGACAGCAATTTCTCGAGCTGCGCGTTCCAGCCCGACTCGTCCCACAGTTCGAAGTGCGTGCCCTGCCCGACCAGCATCACGCGCTTGTCGATCTTCGCGAAGGCGCGCAGTTCAGGAGAGACCAGCAAGCGGCCGGCGCCGTCGAGTTCGATCTCTTCGGCGAAACCGACCAGCAATCGCTTCCACAGGCTTGCCTGCTTGTCGAGGCTGGGGAACGCCATCACCTTGGCGCGGATCGGCTCCCACGAGAGCGCGGGATAGAGCAGCAGGCAGGCGTCCGGGTGCGCGGTGAGCACGAGGCGGCCGGAACCGCCCTGCGTCAGCGACTCACGATGACGCGTCGGCACCGCCATGCGGCCCTTCGCGTCGAGGTTGATCGCCGATGCACCCTGGAACATCCACTCCCCCTGTCGAGTTTCATTGATCGAAGGCAAGCCAAATCAAGAAAACCCAGTTTTTCCCACTTGTCGCCACTTTAGTGAGTTGATTTCCGAGAGTCAAGGGGAAAGTTGCGAATTTCTCGTTTAACGACAGACACTTAGCAGCGCTTTTTCAGGCCGATTCACAAACCATGAAATCTATATTTATCAATAAGATAGAATTGGAAGTAAAAGTGACTTCCGAAGAGTCCGGCAAGGAACCGCCATCCGGGCTTGAACTCATAGCAAGCACTTACAGGAGAATGAAAAGATGGCCTTGCAGCGCGTTCTTGCCGGCGTCGCCCTGTCACTTGCCCTGCTCGCGCGGGCCGGGGAACCGAGCGCGCTGCCTGATGCCGCGTACGCGCTGGACGGGATCCAGCTCGCGGAGGCGCTGCGCAAGGGCGGCCATGTCCTCTACTTCCGTCATACCGCGACAGACTTCTCGCAGCCCGACATGGCGATGACCACCTACGAGGACTGCAAGTCGCAGCGCAATCTTTCCGAGGAGGGCCGCAAGCAGGCGCGCGAGATCGGTGCGAATTTTCGCGAGCTCAAGATTCCCGTCGGCGAGGTGCTCGCGAGTCCTTATTGCCGCACGATGGAAGTCGCGCGGCTCGCCTTCGACAAGGCGGTTGCCACTCCCGCGGTGCGCGGCGGGCCTGCTGCGGCGGAAGGCGATCGTTACGCGGGACTGAAGGCGCTGCTGGCAAAGCCTGTGGAAGGCGCGGCCAATCGCGTGATCAGCGGCCACGGCAACCCGTTCCGCGCGATCGCCGGTGCGCCGCATCTTTCCGAAGGCGAGATGGTCGTCATCAAGCCTCTCGGCGACAGGTACGCCATCGTTGCTCGCGTTCCCTACAACGCCTGGCCCCTGAAATAACGGGGTCAGAGTACATTTGCCCGAAAACGGGGTCAGAGTACATTTCCCTCGAAATGTAACCTAACCCCGTTTTCAAATAAGGGAAGCAAGCCGATAAGCGGGATTCTGTTACGGCCCTTGCGGGCTATGACGGTCATTCCTCTAGGCGCCGTGTTGCCACGGCGCTCGAGCCACCTACCCGCAGACTCGGCGGGCCGCGTCGTCGTCTGCCTATTTGATGTTGCTCCGCGTAGAGATTGCCCGTTTCACCCTCCAGGTTTCCCCGGAGACTCGTCTCTGTTGCTCTGATCCTCGCCTCACGGCGGACGGGAGTTACCCGCTACGCTGCCCTATGGAGTCCCGACTTTCCTCTGTGCAGCAATGAAGTTGCACAGCGACCGTCTGGCTTGCTTCCAGTTGCCATTCTACCGCCTCAACCTTTTGCGCCAGCTCCCGCGATCGCCCGCATGAACTCGATTGCGCGCCGACCGACTTCCTCGGGCGTCATTCCCGGTTTGTAGAGCGCCGAGCCGATGCCGAATCCCGACGCGCCCGCAACCTGCCACACGGCCAGGTTTCCCGCATGAATGCCGCCAACCGGCAGGACCAGCACACCCGGCGGCAGCACCGCGCGCAAAGAACTCAGGAAATTCGTCGGACACTGCGTCCGCAGGAAAGAACTTCAGCGCGTCGGCGCCGGCGCGCAACATCGCGAACGCTTCCGTCGGCGTGAATATGCCTGGTATCGCAAGCAACCCGAGGCGCTTGGCTTCGCGTACGACGTCGCTCTCCGCATTGGGCATCACCGCAAGCCGACCGCCGGCATTCGCCACAAGCTGAACATCCTCGACGTGCAACACGGTGCCCGCGCCGACGAGCATGCGATCGCCGCAGCGACCGGAGAGGCGATGAATGCTCTCGAGCGGCTCAGGCGAGTTCAACGGCACTTCGAGCACGCGGATGCCCGCGTCGAACAAAGCCTCGCCGATTGCCACCACTTCACCTGGCTGGACGCCGCGAAGGATGGCGACAAGCGGACACTCGGCGAGGATTTCGGTGAGCTGCTTCATGCGACCTTCCGCGCTTCAAGCGCTTGCGCAATGCGATAGAGACCCCCAGCCGCGACATCGGGATCCAGCAAGGAAGCTTCGCCTCCTGCCGAGGCAAACGCGTGGACATAAAGCGCTCCCAGTTCCGGCGCAGCGATCACGAAGGAGCGCGTTGCAGGCCGCGCGGAGAGGATCTCGTGCCCGATCAGCATGCCGGAGAGATAGCCCGCAACCGACCCCGGGGGCAATTCACCCAACAGGACGCGAGCCCGGGCGCCAAACAGGTGATGGAGCAAGCCGCCGGCGTCACGTGCGCGCGCAAGTCCCTGCGCAAATGCCGCCTGGTCGATCTGCTCGCCTTCCATCAGTCGCCCGATGATGCTGTGCCTGCCGAGCAATGCGAAGACCTCTCCCGTCATGTGCGTGGCAAAGCCTTCGATCACGCCATCGCGCACGCGCACGTGCTTGCTGTGAGTGCCGGGATGACAGATGAATGCGGGACCCGCGGGAAGTTGCGACAAGGCCCCGAGCACCTGGCATTCTTCTCCGCGCATGACCTCGGGCACGCCCCTGTCATCCTCGCAGAGCAATCCGGGGCAGATGTATGCGGAACGATTGCCGGACCAGCGCACTTCGCGCACGCCTGCGGCGATTTCGGCCAGCGACGCCGGGCAGCGCACATACGGCACCTCCAGCCATCCTTGGCGGCTGCCCACCATGCCGCACATGAAGATCGGGCCGGCGCCTTCCCTGGTCCAGGACCCGACAATTTCCTCGAGGATCGGCTGGAAGCCGCCCTCTGCCACGACCATCACGCCAGCGTCGCGCACGCGCTTGTCGAGGATGCGTCCGTCGCCGGCGAGGCGCCAGGCGCGAACGTGGGTCGTTCCCCAGTCGATGGCAATCAAGCGGGCTGTGCCGCGGGCTGGGTTACCAGCCCGGTATCCGTGTCGATTGCATAGATCCGGTCGAAGCTCGCCGAGAGCTTGAGCGGCTTCCCGACGGCGACCGACTATCCGGGGTGAATCGCGCCGTAACCTGCGCGCCGCCGAAGGTGACGAAGACCATCGTGTCCGCGCCTGTCGGTTCGATGACTTCAGGCGTGGCTTCGAACGACACCGTATCCGGGCAATCGCGCAGGCCATGCTCGAGGTGCTCCGGGCGAATCCCGATCTCGATTGCCCGGCCGGCGAATGGCGCGAAGCGCGCGACGTGCGTGCGCGGCACTTCCCAGTGAGCGGCATCCTTGAATTTCAGCCGCAAGCCGGACCCGGACACCGGCTCCACGCGGCAAGGCACGAAATTCATGCGCGGCGCCCCGATGAAGCCGGCCACAAAGCGCGTTCGCGGCCGATCGTAGACATCCATCGGCGATCCCACCTGCACGACTTCGCCCCGGTCCATGACGACGATGCGATCGGCAAGCGTCATCGCCTCGATCTGGTCGTGGGTGACATAGACGACCGTGGTCTTGAGAAGCTGGTGCAGCTTCTTGATCTCGATGCGCATCTGGGTGCGCAGCGCCGCGTCGAGGTTGGAGAGCGGTTCGTCGAACAGGAAAACCTGCGGTCGCCGCACGATCGCGCGGCCCATCGCCACGCGCTGGCGCTGTCCGCCTGAAAGCGCTTTCGGCTTTCGCGCCAGGAGCTCGGAGATTCCCAGCATCTCGGCGGCACGCCGGACGACCTGCGCGATTTCGGATTTCGGCGTGTCCCCTGTGCTCGAGCGCGAAGCCCATGTTTCGCTCGACGGTCATGTGCGGGTAAAGCGCGTAGCTCTGGAACACCATCGCAATGTTGCGTTCACGCGGCGTGAGGTCGTTCACGACCGCATCGCCGAAGCGGATGTCGCCCGAACTCGCTTCTTCCAGGCCCGCGATCATGCGCAGCGTCGTGCTCTTGCCGCAACCCGAGGGCCCGACCAGCACGACAAACTCGCCATCCGCAATTTCGAGGTTCACGTCGCGCACCGCATCGACGCGGTCGAAGCGCTTGCACAGGCGGTCCAGGACGACTTGGGCCATGGCGTCCTCAGGCGATCAGCGGGTACTTCGACGACATCATCGGTTGCAACGCCGCGAGGATCGCGGTCAGCTCGTCGCGCGCGCCGGCGTCAAGCTGCCGGCCACCCGCCTGACGGTGATACGCGCTCTTGATGACGCCGCGGCGACGCAGCACTTCCTTGTAGACCGCGACCCCATAGCTAGTCTCGAACAACAGCAGCGGGAGCAGGCGCGTATAGGTGTCGCGCGCGGCTTCGGCCTTGCCGGTTTCGAGCTCCTCCCAAAGTTTCACATGCAGGTCGGCAACCTCGCAGGCGGGCATCGTTCCGCATACGCCGCGGCGGTACTCGTCCAGCAGGTGGCGTCCCGCCTTGCCGCCCATCACGCCCTTCAGGTTCGCGCCGGCGGCTTCGCGAAGCGCGGTCACCATCGGGCCGGGGAAGTCCGTCTCTTCCTTGACGTAGTGCACGCCCTTCAGGTCCTTCAGCAAGCCTGTCATGAACGGCGCAGACAGCGGCGTGCCACCTGGACCCTGATAATTCTGGATACACACAGGCAGGTCGGATGCCTCGCCGATCGCGCGGTAGTACTCGCGGATCTCGACATCCGAGGCGCGCTGGATGAAGGGCGGCATCGCCATCACCATGTCGGCGCCGGCATCGGCCGCCTGGCGCGTGAGTGCGACCGCCAGCGGCGCGCACGAAGCCGTGACACCGGCGACGTAGGGCACGCGGCCCGCCGTCTCCTTCGCGGTGATCTCCACGACGCGCTTGCGCTCGGCGTCGGAAAGATACGGCGCCTCGCTCGCGTTCGCGGGACCGACGACGCCGAGGGCGCCACACTCGATGCTGAAGGAGACCACGCGCTTGAGTCCCTCCTCGTCGAGATCGCCCCGGTCATCGAACGGCGTGGGGAGGATGACGAAAACGCCGCGAAAAGCCTTCTGGTCCATTGGTGCCTTTCTCATTCGCCGCGCCTGGGTTCTGCGTTGCGCCTTTCCCAGCCCTCGGCAAACAGGTTCATGAAGTGGTGTTCGGAATACGGGTGCTGTGCGAAGAGCGACTCATCGACCTCGACACCGAGGCCGGGCGCGTCCGACGCGGTGAGGTAGCCGTGCACCACGCGCGGCACACCCTTGAACATGTCGCGTGCCCAGGGCACGTGGAAATCGTCGAAGGTTTCCTGGATGTAGAAGTTGCGCGTGGCCGTCATGACATGCACGTTCACTGCCGTGCTCAGTGTGCATCGCGCATTGTGGGGCGCGACCGTGACGCCGTGCGCATCGGCAATGGCAGCAGCTTCGCGCAGCCGCGCGATGCCGCCCAACTCGACATACTCGGGCTGGACCACGTCGAATCGCCTGCCCGCAATGAGATCGGAGAATTGGCGCGGCGTGCTGAAGCGCTCGCCGGCCACGATGCGCACACGGCTTGCGGCGGCCACTTCGCGCAGCGCGGAAATGTCCTCCGACCACACCGGCGCCTCGATCCATTCGCAATTGAATTCCTCCAGCTCTGCCGCAAGCCGGATCGCCTCGGGCACCGTGAACCGATCGTGGGCTTCGATGAGGATGCCGACGTCGTCGCCGACGGCGCGACGCACGGCCGCCACGAGCGCCAGGCTCAGCCGACGCTCCTTTGCATCGAGGAAGCGGTAGTTGGAGCCGAAGGGATCGAACTTGAGCGCGGTATAGCCCATCGCGGCCACCTTCGCGGCACGCTCGCCGAAGGCAACAGGATCGCGCGGACCCTGGTACCAGCCGTTCGCATAGGCGCGCAGCTTCTCGTGCACGCGCCCGCCGAAGAGCGTGTAGAGCGGTACGCCGAGGGACTTGCCAAGGATGTCCCAGCAAGCGGTGGTAATGCCGGAAAGCGCGGAGAGCAGTATGCCGTTCGACGTGAGATAGAGGCCCTTGTGCGCGTTGTCCCACAACGCCTCGACGTCGCGCGGATCGCGCCCGAGGCACAGCCGCCGGATTTCGCGCACCGCGGCAACCGCCGGTTGCGACGAAAGCCCGCACGTGGAATCGCCCCAGCCATGAAGCCCGGTGTCGGTCAAGACTTTCACCAGCACCCAGTTCTTCCAGGGATTGCCGACGACGTACGCCTCGATGCTCGCGATCTTCATTGTCCTATCCTTTCACGGCGCCGCCGGTAAGCCCCTGGATGAAGGAGCGCTGCAGCAGTGCAAACGCGATGACGACGGGGATGGTGGAGCCGATGGTCGCTGCCATGAGGGGACCCCATTCGATCCCGAGCTCGGTCACGAAGGAATACAACCCGACCTGCAGGAGGCGATTCTCGTCGCGCAGCGTGAGGCTGAAGGCCAGCAGGAAGTCGTTCCAGATGGTCACGAAAACGAGCACGCTTGCCGCGGCGAGTCCCGGGCGCATCAAGGGCAGCACAACGACGTAGAACGCCTTCAGGCGGCTGCAGCCGTCCACGAACGCGGATTCCTCGAGTTCGTAGGGGATGGTGTCGACGAAGCCGCGCAGCAGCCAGATGAGCGTCGGCACGAGCCACGCCGAGTAAGCGAGGATCACGACGAAGAGCGTGTCGTAGATGCCGAGGTCGACGGCCAGCAGGTAGAGGGGAACGATGATCGACACCCCGGGGATCATCACCGTTGACCAGATCACGAACAGCAGCGCTTCCTTGGCGCGGAACTTGAAGCGCGACACCGCGTAGGCGGCGTGCACCGCGAGGCCGACGCTCAGCACCAGCGGCCCGCCACCACGATCACGCTGTTCAGGATGTAGCGCAGGAATTTCGGCGAGAACAATCCGCGCGTGTAGTTGGTGAATCGAATGTGCCGGGGATCCAGCGCGGCGGCGAGGCGAATACTTCGGTGGGCGCCTTGAACGAGGTGGAAAGCGCCCACGCCAGGGGCAACAGCACGAATGCCGCTGCCAGCACGAGCATGGCGTAAGTCGCCGCGCTGCCGATCCAGTGGGCGCGCCTCCTAGACACGATCGGCCCTCAGGACCCGGATGTAGGCGACGCTGAAAAGGATGTTGAGCGCGAAGATCACCACGGCTGCCGTCGCCGCCACCTCCATGCGATAGAACTGGAAGCCTTCCTTGAACACACGCAACGCGAGAACCTCGGTGGCCTCCGCCGGGCCGCCGCCCGTCATGATCAGCACCGTCGTCACCGTATTGAACGTGTGCAGCGTCGTCAGCACGAGCGCGACCAGCACGGTATTGCGAATGAGCGGCAGCGTCACATGCCAGAAGCGGCGCCACGCGGATTGCGCATCGATGCGGGCAGCCTCACGCACCTCGGCGGGAATTGTCTGCAACGCGGCGAGCGTGAACACCATCACGAGCGGGTAGGAATGCCACGTGTTCGCGAGCATCAGGCTCGGCAATGCCCAGGTTGTGTCGGTGAGCGGCCCGGCGATGTTGATGCCAACCTGTTTCAGCAAGTGCGAGATCGGGCCCACACGGCCGTCGTAGAGCCACATCCAGGTGAGACCGGTCACCAACTGCGAGACGATCCACGGCACCATCAGGACGGTGCGGAAAAATGTCCGGAATCGAATCGGGCGGTCGAGCAGGAGTGCCAGGCCGATGCCAAGCGGCAAGGTCATCGCCAATGTCCCGGCGACAAAGGCGATCGAGCGCCCGATATTCGACAGTCCGCCCGCGCGCGTGAGCAGTTCCACGTAATTCGCGAAGCCGACGAAGTCCCCGGTCTTGAGGTAGTCCGCCCCGTGCACGCTCTGCCGCAGGGCATAGAAGAGCGGGATGAACGAAACCGCGGCGACCAGTATCAGCGACGGATAGAAGAAGAGGTACGGCTGGAGGCGCCGTACCCCGGCAGCTGTCTGCACCTGCGTTCAGCGGCCTCCGCGCCGGTTGTATTCCTGCTCCGCCCAGGCGAGCGCTTCCTTCGGGCTCATCTTCGCGGTCAGCACATTGCCGAACATCTTCGCCCATGTGTCGTAAAGCGCCTCGGTGTTCTCGGGGAAGTTGAACTTGAGCGGGTACTTCGCGGCGTAGTCGACGGCCCAGCGGATCGTCTCGGCCTTGGGTTCGTTGAACCATGGGTCCTTGAGCGCGCTCGCGCGTACCGGCACATAGCCGGCCATCTTGGCCGACTCCACCTGCACTGGCGTGGAAGTCCAATGCTCGATGAATTTCCAGGCGGCGGCGGCATTCTTCGCGCCCTTGGGAATCACGAGGCTCCAGCTTTGCACGAGCGCCGGCGAAGGCTTGCCTTCTTCCCATCCGGGGTAGGTCGAGAGCTTCAGGTTTTCGCCAAGCTTCGAGCGTTCGCGGATGAACTCGAAGCGTTGCGAGGACTGCGGCAGGAAAGCAGCCTTCTGCGCGATGAACAGCGTCTGAGCCTGCTCGAGCCCCTGCAGCGCGACGTTCGTGGGTAGCGCGGTCTTGTTGCCCTTGGTCGAAAGGTCGAACACCCACTGCACGAGTTTTTCGGCCTGCGGCGTGTTGAACGCGGCCTTGCCGTCGTCGGTGAGCACTCTCACGCCCGATCCCACGAGGGTTGTAAGGAACCAGCCAGCGGCCACCGAAGGCGCCTCGGGACTGAAGCCGATGGCGATGCCCGCGATGTCGGCCGTCGAGACCGCCGCCGCGGTTTCACCCCACTCCGCGATCGACTGCGGCGCGCGCTTGCCTGCGGCCTTCAGCAAGTCTGCGCGATAGCCCAAGCCCGACACGCGCAGCTCCCAGGGTACGCCGAAGGGATTGCCCTGGCGATGGATGGTTTCGGGGAGTCGCACGAGGTCCGCGCGATCGGCGGCGGGCCACGCGTCGAGGTACGCCTTCAAGGGAGAGAGCGTGCCCGCTGCCATGTGCGCCGGCATCGAAGGCGAGTACAGCATCGCGACGTCCGGCACCTGGCCCGCCTTGGATGCGCGCAGCAAGGTCGGGCTCAGCTGCTGCCACGGCATGACCGTGACATTGACCTCGATGCCGGGATTCTTCGCCTTGAAGGACTCGACGACCTGTGCCATGGCGCGATCGCGCACGTTTTCGGTTCCCGGCCCGACGAAGGTCCAGAGCTCGATCTTCTGGGCCTGCACGGGGCCCGCAAGGGCAAGGGCGGTCGCCGCGAGCGCAAGGCTGCGGGCAATGGAAGGGATACGCATCGGCACATTCTCCTCATGGACGGGCGCTTGACGCGCCGCGGTTAGTTCCATAATATGGAACCTAGTTTCATTTCAGTATGGCCCCCGCCGGCAAGCACTGTCAATTCGCACATGCCTTTTCATTTCGATGACTGAAAGACCGCGCAGGGCCGCTTCCGCCAAGCCCCCGGGTGCGCCGAAAGGCACCGGCGCGCTCGACAAGGGACTCAAGCTGCTTGCACGGATCAGCGATGCAAGCACGCCACCGCGGTTTGTCGACCTCCTGCGCGACGCAGGCATGCCGAAGGCCACCCTGCACCGCATGCTGGGCGCCCTCCTGGCGCACAGGCTGATCGCGCTCGATCCGCGCAACCAGGCCTATGTTGTCGGCCTGCGCGCACTCGAGATGGCGCAGCGCTCCTGGGAAGCCATGGACGTGCGTGCCGCGGCAGCGGACGACATCCTCTGGCTCGGCGAAAAGTCGGGCGACAGGTCGACCTCGCCGTGCTCGACGGCACGGAAGTGGTCTATATCGACAAGGTCGAGAGCCAGCAGCGCATCCGCATGTTCTCCGCCGTGGGCAAGCGCGGCCCCCTGGACTGCACCGGGGTAGGCAAGGCGATGATGGCCTTCCTCGAGGACGGTCGGCGCAAGGAACTCGTCGGTCGCTTGCCCATGAAGAAGTTCACCGCCAATACCTTCACAACGCGTGCGACATTCCTGCGGCACCTCGACGAAATCCGCGAGCGCGGCTACGCGAAGGACCTCGAGGAACACGAGATCGGCATCCGTTGCGCTGCGGCACCGATCTTCGATCGCCGCGGCAATGTCGTGGCCAGCGTGAGCGTTACCGCGCCGTCCTTTCGCCTTACGCCAGAGCGGCTGGACGAGATCGCCCCCTCCGTCGTTCAGGCGGCAAGAAGCATTACCCGGAAACTGGGCGGCAAATCCTGAACCGCAGGATGCCGTTCGGCCGCATCAGTTCGAAGGCACGCTTCGGCTGCTGGGTCGGAAGTGGGTCTGGTCGTCGTAGAAGGATTCCTCGGAGGTGAGCGCATGCCAGCCGGGGATGCCCAGCACCGGCAGCACCGGCATGGCGCGCGGGGACTTGAAATTGGCGCGCAGGGAGAAGTGCTCGGCGAGCCGCGCGTCGATCTCGTGGCGTTGCGCGTCGGCATCGAGCGCGAAGAAGTCACGATCGACATCGAAAGCAACCACCTTGGCGACGATGCCGATGAAGGGCGCCAGCCCTTTCTCGAAAAGCGAGTGGCCGAAGGCGAAGAACGCCATCGATCGCAGCAGATCGGCGCGCCGTTCCCAGAAGAGGGCCTTCCATTCGTGGCCGAGCATGAGCTTCGCCAGTTCGGGATCGGCAGAGGCAACTGCCACGCCGCCTTCATCAAAGAGCGTCAGCGCATCGCGCGCCGGGCTGCGGCGCCGCGCCTCGGCCGCGCCGCCCGCCTCGATGATCGCCACATGCTGCGCGTTGATCGCGGCCTTCGCCTTCGGGTAAGCGATCCAGGCCAGCGCGTTGAAGAGGTCGTGCCAGTTCTCCGCGCGCGTCTCGACGCAACCGGTCTTCGCGATGTAGAGCTCGTAGTACGGGCGCGGCGGATCGCCGTTGCCGCGCGGCACGACGAAGGAAAGCGGCGCGCCGCTGCCGGTCGAGATTCCCTGCGCCAGCGCAGTCAGTTCATCGCGCGAAGGCCAGCGATCGCGCGGCAACCGTTCAAGGAGAGAGGAAACGGGCGCGAAGATCGGCCCGCGCAGGATCGCCTGGGCGCCGGCCCAGTCCACGGGATCAGCCGGCGACGCGCCAGCGGAGCCGCTCGCCGGCGCGCAGCGGCACCAGCGTCCCGGCGCCGAAGGCCAGCTCGCGCGGCACGTCCTGCGCCTCGCGGACCAGCGTGATGCGGGCGGTATTGCGCGGCAGGCCGTAGAAATCGGCGCCGAAGTGGCTCGCGAAGCCTTCCAGCCTGTCGAGCGCGCCGGCGGCATCGAACACCTCCGCATAGAGCTCGATCGCGGCATGCGCGGTGTAGACGCCCGCGCAGCCGCACGCGGCTTCCTTCGTGTGCCTTGCGTGCGGCGCGCTGTCGGTGCCGAGGAAGAACTTCGGGCTGCCCGAGATCGCCGCCGCGCACCAGCGCCAGCGCGGTGCTCTTCGCGCTTCAGCACCGGCAGGCAGTAGTGATGCGGGCGGATGCCGCCCTGGAACATGGCATTGCGGTTGAGCAGCAGGTGATGCGCGGTGATGGTCGCAGCGACGCCGCGCGCGCGCCGCCCTCGACGAACGCCGCCGCCTCGCTGGTCGTGATGTGCTCGAGCACGATCTTCAGCGCGCGGAAAGCGCTCGACGCAGCCGGCGAGCTCGCGCTCGATGAACACCGCCTCGCGGTCGAACACGTCGACTGTCGGGATCGGTGACCTCGCCATGGACCAGCAGCGGCAGCCCGGCCGCCTGCATCGCCTCCAGCGCCGCGTCGCACTTGCGCGATGTCGGTGACGCCGGAATCCGAATTGGTGGTCGCGCCCGCCGGGTAGAACTTCACTGCCGTGCACGAAGCCGCTTGCATGGCCGCGCGCGATCTCTTCCGGCGCCGTGTTGTCGGTGAGATAGAGCGTCATCAGCGGCTCGAAGCTCGATCCTGCGGGCAGCGCCGCGAGGATGCGCTCGCGATAGCGCAGCGGCCAGGCCGCGTCGTGGTCACCGGCGGCTTCAGGTTGGGCATCACGATCGCGCGCGCGAACGCGCGCGCCGTGTCGGCAGCACCGGCCGCATCATGCGCGCCGTCGCGCAGGTGCAGGTGCCAGTCGTCGGGCTGGGTGAGCGTGAGACGGTCAAGGTGTCTCCATGCGGGAATATTCCGGCCGACTCAAGCCGGCCCTCTTGTCCTTCGTAGTCGCGAGGGCCGTTGCGATAGATCGTTGCGCCGCGCGCCGGTGATCTGGGCGGCGAGTTTCGCGGCCTGCTTCACCGGCAGCTCCGCGCAGCAGCACTTCGAGCACGCGCCACGATCTCGCCGCGTGCGCGTCGTCCGGCGCCTGGGGGGCGCGATCACGATCAGCACGAACTCCCCGCGCGCGCGATTCGCATCGGCCTCGAGCCACGCCGCGCTTCGCCGAGCGGCATGCGTGAATCGACTCGAACACCTTGGTGAGTTCGCGCGCGAGCGTCACGATGTCGCGCGGGTCCCAGCACCGCAGCCATCGATCTGCACGTGATCTCCTTGACGCGGTGCGGCGCCTCGTAGAGCGACCGGAAGGTACGGCAGCGCGCGCGATGTGCCTCGATCGCCGCGCCGCGTGCCTGCCTTGACGGGCAGGAAGCCGAGGAACAGGAAAGCCGTGGCCTTCGAGCCCGCTCGCCGACAATGCCGCGACCACCGCGCTGGCCCGGGAATCGGCACGACCGGGCACCCGGCAGCGCGCACGGCACGACGAGGAGCGCCCGGATCGCTGATGGCGGGCGTTCCGGCATCGGTGACCAGCGCCACGCGACTGGCCGGCGCGCAACCATCCGATCACGCCTTCTCGGCCGCGGCGCTCGTTGTGCTCGTGTACCGCGAGCGAGCTGCCGCGCGATTCCGTAGTGATGCGAGCAGGGTGCGCGTAAGGCGCGTGTCTTCCGCGGCGAGACGCTGACCGAGCGCCTCAATGCCTCGAGCGCGCGCAGCGTGACGTCGCCCAGATTACCGATGGGAGTGGCCACCACATATAATGTCCCGGAGGCGAACGTCGATCCGGACGCGCGCCCTTCCGGGACCGTCCCGCCCTCCTCCTCCATCGCCATGTCGCGTCGCCTTGCGCTCTTCGCGCTTCTCTTGCTCTGTTCCCCGCATTCTCGGGTGCGCAGG
Source organism: uncultured beta proteobacterium (assembly GCA_963849005.1). Classification (GTDB taxonomy): domain Bacteria; phylum Pseudomonadota; class Gammaproteobacteria; order Burkholderiales; family Usitatibacteraceae; genus CAWKGC01. Next base: position 100,671 of record CAWKGC010000029.1, read on the forward strand.
AGACGAAGACAAGCACGCCGCAAGCCCTGCGGCTGGAAAGGTGCTGCCCGGCGATGTGCCGGGCATCGACCTGCCCTCGGCCGCCGCCGAGCTGCCAGCCGCGGCAGCCGCGCCCCCGCCGCTGCCCGCCGCGAAGAAGCGAACCGGTTACCGAAGGCGTCGCGCCGCACGTGGCGCTCATCCTGCCGCTCGGCTCGCCCGCGCTGGGCGGCGTGGCCGATGCGGTGCGCCAGGGCTTCTTCGCCGCGGTCGAATACGAGGGCAAAAGGCGCTGCCGTGCGCGTCGTCTCCACGCCGGACGAAGGAGAAGGCGCTGCTGGAAGCGTGCCGCAAGGCGCAGGCCAACGCGCGCTGGCGTGGTCGCCGGCCCCTCACGCGCGATGGCGCAACGCGCTGGCGAAGAGCGATTGCCCGCGCCAGCCGACGCTGGTGCTCAACCAGCCGGCGCGACCTCGTCGACCTGCCGGGAAGCCTTCTGGATTCGGCTTTCGCTCGAGCAGGAGGCGCGGCAGGCGGCGCGCCTCGCGGTGAACGACGGCTGGCACCAGGCGATCGTCATCACCGCCGGCTCGCCGCTCGCCAAGCGCGTGCGGAAGCATTCGAGCGCGAGTTCCAGGCCGCGGCCGGCGAAGTCCGCGGGCGCCTGGCTACAACGGCAACCCGACGAGGCCGCGCAGGTAAAGGACCGCATCGCCACGCAGCGCGGCGAAATGGTCTTCCTCGCCCTCGACCCGAAGTCGGCGACGCTCGCGCGCCCCTACATCTCGGCGATGCTGCCGGTGTACGCCACCTCGATGAGCATCGACCCGCGCGCCGAGGCCACGGTCAACCTCGACCTGGAGGGCGTGCGTTTCGTCGACATGCCCTGGTTCGTCCAGCCCGACCACCCTGCCGTGATGGTCTATCCGCGCCCAGGTCGCGCCTGTCCATCGACCAGGAGCGCCTCTACGCGCTGGGCATCGACGCCTACCGCATCGGCGACACGCTGCTCAAGCCCGAGGTTAAGCGCCCGGCGCTCGACGGCGTCACCGGCTGCCTTACGCTCGGGCGGGAACACCATTCTCGCGCGACGCCGACGCCGCGAAATGGGCGCGGGCCAGCCGGCGCCGCTCAAGCCCGCCAAGCCGTGAACGAGGCCGGCCGGGGCGACCGCGGAAGCGCCTGGCCGCCATCCACCTCGAACGCCACGGGCTCGGAAATCGTCGCGCGCAACTACCGCTGCCGCTGCGGCGAGGTCGACCTCGATCGCCGCCGATGGCGACACGCTCGTGTTCGTCGAGGTGCGGCCAGGACGCGCAACGCGCGTTCGGCGGCGCCGCGGCGAGCATCGACCGCCGCGAAGCGCGGCGCATCGTCATCGCCGCGCAGCAGTACCTCGCGCGGCGCGGGCGCCGCCGCCGTGCCGTTTCGATGCGGTCCTGCTGAGCGGCTGACGAGCGCCGACTCGAGTGGATACGCGGCGCGTTCTCGCAGGCGTAGCGGAAACCGTCGCGAAGGATTGCGCTGTCCCATCGCGCGCCCATGTAAAATGCGGGCACACCATGAACCTCACCGTCTCCATCACCCGACACTTCGAGGACAGCGCGGCGCTAAACGAAGAGCCTCGCGACGTCTCTCGCCGAGCCCATCGCGCGCGCCGCCGAGCGCATGACCGCCACGCTGACGAGCGAAGGCAAGATCCTGTCCTGCGGCAACGGCGGCTCGGCCGCCGACTCGCAGCATTTCGCCGCCGAGCTGCTCAACCGCTTCGAGCGCGAGCGCCCGGGGCTGCCGGCGATCGCGCTCACCATCGACACCTCGACGCCTCACCGCGATCGCCAACGACTACGACTACAACCAGGTGTTCGCCAAGCAGGTCGGGCGCTCGGCCGCGAACGCGACGTGCTGCTCGCGATCTCGACCTCCGGCAACTCGCACAACGTGCTGGAGGCGGTGCATCGCGCCCGCGACAAGCGGCATGAGGTGATCGCGCTGACCGGCCGCAGACGGCGGCAAGATCGCCAGGGCGCTCGGCGACGATGACATCCTGAACATCCCGTACCAGATCACGGCCCGCGTCCAGGAGGTGCACATCGTCGTCTGCATTGCCTGTGCGACTCGATCGATACGCTGCTCCTAGGACCCAAGCCATGAAAATGCCCTGCACCGCCTGTTCGCCTTTTCCGCCCTCGCCGTGGCCGCGGCGGTCCTTTCCGGATGCGTCGGCGCAGCCGTGGTCGGCGCCGGCGCGACGGTAGTGATGCTCGAGGACCGCCGCACGACCGGCGTGTACGTGGAGGACGAGAACATCGAGTGGAAGGCGCTCGCGCTGAACAACGAGGCCGCCCCCGACGCCCACATCAACACCACCAGCTACAACGGCAAGGTGCTGCTTACCGGCGAGGTATCGACCGAGGCGCTGAAGAAGGCGGTCGGCGAGAACATCTGCAAGATCCCGAGCGTGAAGAGCGTGGTCAACGAGCTGCAAGTCGCCGGCAACTCCTCGCTTTCTTCGCGCGGCAACGATTCGTTCCTCACCACCAAGGTGAAGTCCGCCTTCCTCAACAACGGCAAGTTCCCGCCCACCGCGATGAAGGTCCTGACCGAGGACGGCACGGTGTACCTCATGGGGCTGGTGACCCTCCAGGAAGGCGACGCCGCCGCCGAAATCGCCCGCAATGTCGGCGGCGTGAGGTCGGTGGTCAAGGTGTTCGAGTACATCCCCGAAGTTCCGAAACGCCGAGCTGACCTCCGCCCCCATCGCCGCCCAGCTTCGCGAAGCCACCGACCTGGTGTACGGCGGGCAGTTCCTGCAAGGCGAGGCGTTCGCGCGCCAGGTGCTCGAGCGCCAGCCGCGCAATGCCGAGGCCCTCTACATCCTCGCCCTCTCGGCAATGCTCCAGAAGCGCCACGAGGAGGTGCTGCCGGGCATCGACAAGGCGATCGCCGCCGACCCGAAGGATGCGCAGTTCCCGTTCGTGAAGGGCATCAGCCTGGCCGCGCTCGGCCGCGCCGACGAGGCGGTGGCGAGCTACCGCCGCGCGCTCGGGCTGCGCCCCGCGTTCTTCGAGTGCTGGGCCAACCTGGGCAACGTGCTCGAGCTGAACCAGCGCTGGGAAGAGGCGGCCGACGCCTACGCGCACGCGCTCAAGCTCAAGCCGGGCGCCACGCACGTCCTGAACGGCATGGGGATGCGCCAGCTCGCCCTGGGCGAGCTCGAGGCCGCGGCAGCGCTGTTCGAATTCGCCATCGCCGGCGACGCGAATTTCGCCTCGGCGCACAACAACCTCGGCAACACCCAGGCGCGCCTGGGCAACCTGGACGTCGCGATCCAGCACCTAGGAGGCCGTGCGCATCCGGCCGGGATTCGCCGAGGCCTGGATCAACCTCGGCGAGCAGCTCTACGTCGCCAAGCGCGACGCCGAGGCCATCGCCGCGCTCGACCGCGCGCTTGCGCTCGATCCCGCCAACGCGGGACTCAGGCACCTGCGCGATTCCATCGCCGGCGTGCAGACGGAGCGCGCGCCCGACGAATTCATCCGCGGCTTCTTCGACCGCTTCGCCGGCCATTTCGACAAGCGCCTGGTCGAGGACCTCGAATACCGAACGCCGCAGCGCATGGTGGAATTCCTCAGGCCATGGCTTTCCGGCAAGGACATGAAGCTCAGGATCGACGACCTCGGCTGCGGCACCGGGCTTTCCGGCGCGGTGCTGAAGCCGTATGCCGCGAGGCTGGCCGGCGTCGACCTTTCCGGGCAGATGCTCGCCAAGGCGCGCGAACGCCGGCTCTACGACGCCTTGCACGAGGCCGAGATCGCGAAGTACCTCGATGCCGCGCCGGCCGGCGAGACCGACCTCGCCGCCGCGATGGACGTGTTCGTGTACGTGGGCGACCTGAAGGAGATCTTCCGTGCCGTGGCGAGAACGCTCGCGCCCGGCGGATTGTTCGCGTTCTCCGTGGAACGCCACGACGGCGAAGGGGACTTCCACCTCGCGCGGTCGGGGCGCTACGCGCACTCGCCTCGCTACATCCGCGAACTCGCCGCAGCCAACGGCTTCAGGGAATGGAACGCCGAGGAGTCGGTAATCCGCAAGGAATCCAACGAGCCGGTAAAGGGATACCTGTTCGGCTTCCTGAAGTCCTAGAAAAAAGGGGACAGACCCCTTTTCTGGAAAAAGGGTCTGTCCCCTTTTTTCTGTTTTCGGATTCAGCCCATCCGCCGCGCCAGCCAGCGCATCAGGCTGCCCACCAGCGGCAGCTTCGCGTAGAGCTCGGAGGCTGCGTCCCAGTAATCGCGGTGGTACTTCACGCGCCCGTCGGCGGCAAAGCGCAGGTGCGACACGCCGTGGATCGTCATCGTTCCCTTCGCGCGCATCCTCTTCACGGTGAAGTGGAAATCCCACTCGAGGAACGCTTCGTCTTCCTGCGCGACGACATTCACGATCACGAAGCGCGGGTCGTCGAGGCTCTTCCACATGTTCGCGAAGATGTGCTCGATCTTCGCCAGCCCCGTGACCTCGTTGAAGGGGTCGCGGAAATACGCGTCCGAAGCGTAGTAGTCGCCCATCCGCGCCACGGTTTCCGGCGTGAGCGTTTCGAAATACCGCTTGAGTTTGCCGAGGTCCATGCCGCTCATGCTTTCAGGGAGCGGCGCACCGCCGCGAAATAAAGGCCGTACGAAAGGTGGCGAAGCAGCTTGAGCTTCTTCGAGAACGCCTTCGGGAAGTGGATCTCGAATTCTCCCGTGGCGAACCCCTTTACGATCTCGCGCGCCGCCTCTTCCGGCGTGATCAGGTAGGGCATCCTGAACTCGTTGTTCGCGGTGAGCGGCGTCTTGACGAAGCCGGGGTTGATCACGGTCACGCCGATGCCCTTGGGCTGCAGGTCGAGGTAAAGCGCCTCGGCAAGGTTGATCAGCGCCGCCTTGGTCGGCCCGTAGACGAGGCTCTTCGGCAGCCCGCGATAGCCGGCGACGGACGACACCAGCGAGATCATGCCATCGCCCTGCTTCAGCATCTGCGGCACCACGGCGGCCAGCCCGTTGTAGAAGCCGATGAGGTTCACCTCGATCATCTTGCGCATGGCGGCGAGGTCGATGTCCCAGGCATGCATCGGCGCATAGTCGCCCGCCATGAACACCACCACGTCGATGCCGCCCCACTCGGCGGCGATGCGCTTGGTTGCCGCCGCCAGCGCCGCGGCGTCGGTGATGTCGAGCGGCGCGGCGATCGCGCGGCCCGCGCCGAAGCGTTTCGCCATTTCCTCCAGCGGCCCGGCACGGCGCGCCGAAAGCGCCAGCCGCGCGCCCTTCTCCGCCAGCAGGTCGGCCAGCGCCGCGCCGATGCCGGTGGAGGCGCCGATGATCCAGACGCGCCGGTCCTTCCAGTCGGTGATGGGCTTGTTCTGCGCCATGCTCAGCCGCGCTTCCTGAAGAAGATCGTCACTTCGCCGAAATTCACGCCGAACTTGCTGAATGCCGTCTTGTTGATGAGCGTCCGGTCGTCCACCAGCCACATCCAGTCGTCCATGTCGAGGTTGACGGTGTCGCCTTCGCGCTTGAAGGCGAGCACGTAGTTCCATTGCAGCGCGTTGCCGGCGGCCACGCCCCTGGCCTCGCCGACCACGTCGGCCGCCGTGCCGGTGTAGCGGTCGCCGTCCTTGCGGATGGTCCAGACGCGCCGCTCGGTGGTGCCGTCGTCGTAGGTGAACTTCTCGTCGAGCGTGCCGACGTTGCCGACCCAGGTGCATTCCATCTCCACCACCATGCGGCGGAACACCTTGCCGGAGCGGTCCTGCACCATGCCCCACGCATCGACCTTGCCGTTGAAGTAGGTGGCGAGGTCGAGCTTCGGCTTGTTCGCCGCGTAGTCCTGCGGGCTGATGCTGGCGCAGCTTGCCAGCAGCAGCGCAGCAGCGAGCGTGAGAGCGATTCGTTTGAGCACGGTGGACTCCTTCAACGGGGTGCGGAAAACAGGGGGGACCGCGCCAGCGTCACGGCGGCAAGCGCTTTCAGCAGGCAGGGCAGCAGGGCATACACGCCGGCGAGCACGATCAGCGGCCGCGCGGCATTCTCCCCGCTCGGCTCATAGCCGAATGCGGCGAGCAGCGGCAGCGCAAGGCCGGCGGCCAGCGCGAGGTTCAACTTGGTGGTGAGCGCCCACAGGCCGAAGTAGGCGCCTTCGTTGCGGCCGACGCCGCGCGCCTCGTCCTGGTCGATGACGTCCGCGAGCAGTGCCGGCGGGAGCGCCAGGTCCGCGCCGAGGCCAAGCCCGGAAAGGACGCAGATCGCGAAGAAGGCATTGGCGTCGCCGGGGCCGAGCAGGAAAGCCCAGACGAACGCGACGATGGAAACGCCCATCGAGACCAGCCACGCGCGCACCTTGCCCACGCGCCGCGAAAGCCACACCCAGCCCGGCAGTCCCAGCGCGCCGGCAGCGAAATAGGCAATCAGGAACGCCGCCGCGAGCTCCGGGCGCTGCACCACGTCCTCGATGTAGAACAGGACCAGCGTCGCGGGGATCGAGGCGGCGATGCCGTTCAGCACGAAGACCGCGACCAGCCAGCGGAAATCGCGGTTGGCAAAGGGGATCGTGAGGGCGGCCGAAAGCGGCGTGCGCGCGACCGCCGGCCTGGAAACCGGCTTGGGGGACCAGGCGATCGCGATCGCAGCGCCCGCCAGCACCAGCGGCACGAAAATGAGGCTGAATTGCGCGAAGGCGCCGCGATCGCCGGCCGATTGCTTGAGGGCCTCGGGCAGCGCCGCGGCAAGGAACACGCCGGCGAGCCCCGCGCCTTCGCGAAACGCCGTGACGCGCGTGCGCTCGACGGGGTCGTCGGAAAGTTCCGCGCCGATCGCGGTGTAGCTCACCGTGACCATGCTGTACGCGGTATAGACGATGAGCAGGTTCGCGACCAGCCACCAGCCGAGCGCGCCCGCCTCCCATTCGGGCGGGTTGAACAGCCCGTAAAGCCCCAGCGCCATCACCGGCGCGCCGACCGCGACAAAGCGCCAGCGACCGCCGGGCTTCAGGCGCCGCGCGTCGCTCCACCAGCCGAGCAGCGGGTCCTGCACCGCGTCGAAGATGCGCGCGAAGAGCAGGATGAGCCCCACCCCGGCGAGCGAAAGCCCGAGCGTGTCGGCGTAGAACTTCGGCACGTGCACGTAGATCGGCAGCGCCGCCATCGCCAGCGGGAATCCCAGGATGCCGTAGGCGGCAAGCCTGCCCGCTGGGAGTTTCAGGGCATTCAATCGGGAAGCTTCAGCAACTGGCGGCGCAGCTTCGGCTCGCTGGTGCGCTCATCGAGCCAGATGGCGAAGAAGGCCCTCGCGAACTCGGGGTCGGCGACGACGCCGAGCAGTTTCTGGTCGTTGTAGAAGCTGGCGCCGCTGCCGGGCAACGACACGCCGACCAGGCGGTCGCCGGGCTTGATGTCGGGGAAGATGCGCGCCATTTCCTCGCCCCAGCGCTTGAGCTTCGCCGGATCGCCGTGTCCCTGCCCCTTCATCTCGGTGATGCTGCGCTCGGCGATGTCCTTGCCCTTCAGGTTCATCTCGTAGCGCAGGTCGAGCGCGAACAACTGGTCGGGCAGCCACTTGCTCCCGGGCACATGGAGCGTCGCGTTGTAGACGAGCATGGTAAGGAAGGTGAGCTTGCCTTCTCCCAGCGGCTTGAGGCCGGAATAGGCGCTGCCCATCACCGCCGGCAGGTCGCGCGCAACGGCGAAGGGGCTTGCGGCGATCAGCAACGCCACGATGAACGCGCGCATCCTCATGGCCTTTCGAACCCCAGGTGGACGACATCGACGCGACCGTTCATGAAGCCCGCCTCGCAATAGCAAAGATAGAACTCCCACAGGCGCAGGAACGCGGCATCGAAGCCGAGCGCGCGGATCTCGCCGGTTTTCGACTTGAAGCTCGCATGCCAGCGGCGCAGCGACTCGGCGTAATCGGGGCCGAAACAGAACGGCTCGCCCGGCACGAGGCCGGCTTCCCGGGCGAGTTCCGCCATGCGCTCCTTCGGCGCGAGCATCCCGCCGGGGAACACGTATTCGCGGATGAAGTCGCTGGTGCTGCGATACGCGGGGAAGGCCCCGGCATCGATCGTGATCGCCTGCACCACGCCGCGCCCGCCGGGCTTCAGGCGCTCGTGCAGCGTGCGGTAATAGGTCTTCCAGTAGCGCTCGCCGACCGCCTCCACCATCTCGATCGAGACGATGCGGTCGTAGAGGCCGGCGATGTCGCGGTAGTCGGTGAATTCCAGCGTGACCAGGGAATCGAGGCCGGCCCGCGCGATGCGTTCGCGCGCATAGGCAAGCTGCTCCCTCGAGATGGTGACGCCGGTGACGCGGCAGCCGCGGGTGCGCGCCGCGTATTCCGCGAAGCCGCCCCAGCCGCAGCCGATCTCCAGCACATGGTGGCTCGCGTCCACGGCGAGCTCGCGCAGGATGCGCTCGTACTTCGCTTCCTGCGCCTGCTCGAAGGACTGCGCCGCGTCGCCCGAGAAGAGCGCCGCCGAATAGCTCATGGTCCGGTCGAGCCACAGCGAATAGAAGGCGTTGCCCAGGTCGTAATGCGCGTGGATGTTTTTCTTCGCCCCGGCGCGCGTATTCGGGCGCAGCTTGTGCAGCAGCCCGAAGACGAGGCGCGCCACCGGGCCGCCGTACCACGCTTCCGCGAATGCCTGCTGGTTGGCGAGGAACACGAGCAGGAGCGGCGTGAGTTCGGGCGAATCGATCCAGCCATCGCGCCACGCCTCGCCCATGCCGATGTCGCCGCCCTTCACCAGCGCCGCGACCGCTCGCCAGTCGCGGATTTCCATCTCCGCGACCGGGCCGGGCGTTGCGCCGCTGAAGACGATGCGCTCGCCGTCGGGCGTGACGATCGCGAGCTGCCCCACGCGCAGGCGCTCGAGGATCCTGAAAAGGGCGCGGCCGGCAAGCGGGATCGCGGGCTTGAGGGTGATGCGTTCGGGGGCGTTCATCGGGTCGTTTCCTCGAGGGGCGGCACGGGCTTGGAGAACCACGGCACGCGTTTGAGCCAGAGTCGGAAGGCCTGCCAATGGATGCGCGCGGTGACGCCCGCGGTCATCCAGGGGAATGCAAAGAATGCGGCGAAGAGCCCGCGCGCGGACAGGGCCTCACCGCGGCCGTGGATCGTGGTGACGATCAGCTTGCCGGCCGGGTCGTGGTAGTCGATCTGCGCGTACTGGCGGTCGTCGCCGCCGGAAAAACGGAAGCGGTAATGTCCTTCCACTTCGCAGAACGGCGAGACGTGGAACACCTTGCGCGCGGTGAGCCAGTCGCCGTTGGCGATGGCGCGCCGGTCGGCGTGGGCCAGCAGGTAGTTGTGGTGCTCGCCGAAGGTGTTCGACACCTCGCAAAGGACGGCCCGCAGCGCCCCCGCGCGGTCGTGGCAGTAGAAGACGCTGATCGGGTTGAAGACGTAGCCGAGCATGCGCGGGAAGGCCTGCAGCACGATCTCGCCATCGGCCTCTCCCATGCCGGCGCGCGCGAGCTGGCGACGCACCCAGGGCTCGATGGCCGATCCGTCGCGCGGGCCGTGGTCGCGGTTCATGAAGCTGAAGAGGTTCCAGCGGTCCACCGAAAGCAGCGCGTTGCCGAGTTCGCCCAGTTTCGAAAGCGGGATGCGCAGGAAAAATACCGGCACCGTGAAGCGGTGCTTCGCGGGACGCAGCCGCTCGTGGAACACGCGGCCGGTGAGGAGTTGCGGGGCCGAGGGCGTCATGCCGCCAGCTCCGCGCGCGCGGACCAGGGCACTTCCGCGCCCAGCCTGCGTGCGACGGCGATGCCCGACATCAGGCCGTCCTCATGGAAGCCGTTCCGAGTCCAGGCGCCGCAGAACCAGGTCCGGCGGCGGCCCTGCACCATCGCGAGCCGCGACTTCGCCTCATCGCTTCCCTCCATGAACACCGGGTGATGATAGTCAAAGGTCGCGAAGACGGTCTCCGGCCTCGGCTCGTCGAGCGGGTTCAGGGTGACGATCACCGGCTCCTTGAAAGGCAGCGCCTGCAGCTTGTTGAGCAGGTAGGAGAGCGACACCGGTTGCGCGTCCGGCCCCGAGCGCGCGGCATGGAAATTCCATGCCGCCCACGCCCGCTTGCGCCGCGGCAGCAGCGCGACATCCGAATGCAGCACCGCGCGGTTGGGCTGGTAGGGAATCGCGCGCAGCACCGTGCGCTCTTCGGGACTGGCATCCGGGAGCAACGCGAGGGCCTGGTCCGTATGGCAGGCGAAGACCACCTGCTCGAAGCGCTCGGTGCCGCTGTCGGTGGAGACCAGCGCATGGTCGGCGAAGCGCTGCACCCGGCGCACCGGCGAGGAGGTGCGGATGTCGCCGATCGCCTGCGCCATGCGCTTCACGTATTCGCGCCCGCCGCCCAGCACGCTGCGCCATTGCGGCCGGTTGGTGACCGCGAGCAGCCCGTGGTTGTGGCAGAAGCGCAGGAAAGTGCCGAGCGGGAAACGGTTGATCTCCTGCGAGGGCGTGGACCAGATGCACGCGGCCATCGGCACGAGGTACCACTCGCGGAACTCGCGGCCATAGCGGTGGAGGTCGAGGAATTCCCCGAGCGTGCCGGTCATCAGGCCGGCGCCTGCCGCAAGGCGCGTGGCCTGCCGGTTGAAGCGCATGAGGTCGGCCAGCATGCGCAGGAAGGCGGGCCGCGCCATGTTGGACGGCTGCGCGAACACGCTGGCGAGGTTGGTGCCCGCCCACTCCAGCTCGCCCGCGCCGATCCTCACCGAAAACGACATCTCGGCCGGGCTGGAGGCCACGCCGAGGTGCTCGAAAAGGCGGATGAGGTTCGGGTAGGTGCGGTCGTTGAAGACGAGGAAGCCGGTATCGACCGGGTGCGTGACCCCGCCGAGGGTGACGTCCACGGTGTTGGTATGCCCCCCCAGGGTGGCGGCGGCCTCGTACAGCGTCACCGGCCGGTGGCGGGCGAGCAGCCACGCGCACGACAGGCCGGAGATGCCGGAGCCGATTATGGCGATTCCAGGCATGCGGTCCTCGGATTACGGATTCAGACGAGGCCGGACGAGCCGGCCCTTCCCCGGGGGCAGGACACCCCCATCATCCGTGGCGTCGGGCAATCCGTGTGCATCATGGTCGCCCGTTATGGATACTGATACGTGCCGCCCGCCGCCTCCGGATTCAACCCCCTCTGCCGGGGGAAAAGGCCGTGGCGGGAACTGTCACGCTGATTTTGCTATTCTAGCCCGAGAAGCCCCTTTTTGGAAAACGCCCATGCTCTATCCCGAATTGTTCGCCTCCCTCGAAAAGGTCCGCTGGAGCATGTCGGAAGACATCCCGTGGAAGGACTTCGAGCCGTCCAAGCTGTCCGAGGAGCAGGCCAGGACGATCAAGATGAACGCCATCACCGAGTGGTCGGCCCTGCCCGCCACCGAGATGTTCCTGCGCGACAACCAGCACGACAGCGATTTCTCCGCCTTCATGTCGGTGTGGTTCTACGAGGAGCAGAAGCATTCGCTGGTGCTGATGGAGTACCTGCGCCGCTTCCGGCCCGAGCTGCTGCCCACCGAGGAGGAACTGCACGCCGTGCGCTTCCAGTTCGACCCGGCGCCGGCGCTGGAGACCCTGATGCTGCATTTCTGCGGCGAGGTGCGCCTCACGCAGTGGTACCGCCGCGCCGCCGCGTGGCACACCGAGCCCGTGATCAAGAAGATCTACATGACGATTTCCGGGGACGAGGCGCGGCACGCCGGCGCCTACTTCAAGTACATGCGCCAGGCGGTCGAGCGCATGGGCAACGACGCCAAGATCGCCTTCGCCAAGATCGGCGTGCTGATGGCCAGCGCCGCGCGCGCCGGCAAGCCCATGCATCCGACCAACCTGCATGTGGCCAAGGCGCACTACCCCCAGGACACCATCCAGTCGCGGCTGCCCGATCCCGAGTGGCTCGAGCACTGGCTGGACGCGCAGATCCAGTTCGACAAGGTCTGCGAGAGCAAGGTCATCCAGTCGATCCTCGCCAAGCTCTCCACCTTGTATGACCGCACCCTCGAGAGCGCCTCGGACCTGAACCGCTTCCGCAAGGAGCTGATCGGGCTGCCTCCCAAGGCTTCGCCGGCTGCGTAACTGCGCAATTCGGGGTCAGAGACGTAATATGCAGGAAGGCGGATCAAACCGCCGATGGACGCCGATGGACGCCGATGAACCCTGCGAGAGGCCGGATTGGTATTACGTCTCTGACCCCGAATTGCGTCCCTGACCCCAATTGTTGATTCCCTCTTTTGAGTCGAAGTTCTGCGAGCCGAATGCGCTCGCTGCGCGCGCGGTCGCGCTGGCGCGGCCGCTGGTGTTCACCAACGGCGTCTTCGACATCCTGCATCGCGGCCACGTCACCTATCTCGCCGAGGCGCGCGCGCTGGGCGCATCCCTGGTCGTGGCGCTCAACTCCGATGCTTCGGTGAAGCGGCTGGGCAAGGGCGACGACCGTCCCGTGAACGTGCTTGAGGACCGCATGGCAGTGGTCGCGGCGCTGGAAAGCGTCGCGCTGGTCACGTGGTTCGACGAGGACACGCCGATCGCGCGCATCCTCGAGTGCCGCCCGGAGCGGCTGGTGAAGGGCGGCGACTGGCCGGTGGACAAGATCGTCGGCGGGCGTGAGGTCGCCGGCTGGGGCGGCACGGTGCATTCGATCGCCTTCCGCCACGAACGCTCGACCTCCGCGCTGCTGGCGAAGATCCGCAGGCCGTGAACGACCGCGATCAGCTTGCCGTGCTGGCCGAACGGTTGCGCGCCATCGTCGGCGACGCCGCCGTCCTTGCCGGCGACGACGAAACGAAGCCCTACGTGAACGACTGGCGCGACATGTACCACGGCCGCGCCCTGTGCGTCGTGCGCCCGGCGAACACCGAGGAAGTGTCGAAGGTCGTCGCCGCCTGCGCCGAAGCGCGCGCCTCGATCGTCCCGCAAGGGGGCAACACCAGCCTGTGCGGCGCCTCGGTGCCGGACGCGACCGGCGCGCAGGTCGTGGTCAACCTGTCCCGCATGAACAAGGTGCGCGAGATCGACGCCGTCAACAACACCATGACGGTCGAGGCCGGCTGCGTGCTGGCGGCGCTCCAGCAAGTCGCCGCGGCGCATGACAGGCTGTTTCCCCTGTCGCTCGCGGCGGAAGGCAGTTGCGAGATCGGCGGCAACCTCTCCACCAATGCGGGCGGCACGCAGGTGCTGCGCTACGGCAATGCGCGCGAGCTGGTGCTGGGGCTGGAGGTGGTGCTCGCCGACGGCCGCGTGTGGAACGGCCTGAGGGCGCTGCGCAAGGACAACACCGGCTACGACCTGAAGCAGCTTTTCATCGGCGCCGAAGGCACGCTCGGCATCATCACCGCGGCGGTGCTGAAACTTTTCCCCAAGCCGCGCGCCACGGCAACGGCGTTGGTGGCCGTGGCCAGCCCCGCGGCGGCCGTCGAGCTGCTCTCCCGGCTCGGCGCGGCGTGCGGGGAGCGCGTCACCGGCTACGAGCTGATCCCGCGCATCTGCCTCGACATGGTGTTCGCGCGCATCCCCGGCACGGTCGATCCGTTCAATGCGCGGCACGATTGGTACGTCCTGGTGGAGCTGTCCGACAGCGCGAAGAGCGGGTCGCTATCGATGACGCTCGAGAACACGCTGGCGGACGCGGCGGAGGACACGCTGGTCATCGACGGCGTGATCGCGTCGAGCGAGTCGCAGGCGGCGGCGCTCTGGCAGCTTCGCGAGCACATCCCCGAGGCGCAGCGGCTCGACAGCGCCTCGATCAAGCACGATGTCTCGGTGCCGGTGAGCCGCGTGCCGGACCTGCTCCGCCTGGGCGGCGCGGCGCTGAAGGCCGCCTCCCCGGCATCCGCATCGTCGCCTTCGGCCATGTCGGCGACGGCAACATCCACTACAACTGCGCCGCGCAGGTGGGCGAGGCTGCGGAGCCGTTCCTCGCGCAGGCCCCGGCGGTGGGGCGCATCATCTACGACGTCGTGCATCGCCTCGGCGGCTCGATCAGCGCCGAGCACGGCCTGGGACAGCTGAAGCGGGACGAGATCAAGCGCTACAAGGGCGCGCTGGAGCTCGAGCTGATGGCCAGGGTGAAGGCGGCGCTCGACCCGCAGGGGCTGATGAACCCGGGAAAGGTTCTGTAGAAACCGGGGTCAGGTACGCAATTTGGGGTCAGAGACGCAATTGCGTCTCTGACCCCAAATTGCGTACCTGACCCCAAATTGCGTATCTGACCCCAATTGTTGCAGCCGGTAGAATGGTGCGATGGCGCGCCCCTTCTTCCAGAACACGATCGCCGTCGTCTATGATTTCGACGGCACGCTGTCGCCGCAGCCGATGCAGGAGTACACCGTGCTGCCGCGCATCGGGATCAAGCCGGCGGACTTCTGGAAGCGCGTGAACGCCGAGGCGCGCGCCACGCAGTCCGACCCGATGCTGGTCTACATGCGCCACATCATCGAGTCCCTGGAACGCAGGGAGCTCGCGATCGAGCGCGCCGACTTCGCCGCGATGGCCAGGTCGATCAAGTATTTCCCCGGCGTGAAAACCTGGTTCGACCGCGTCAACGCCTACGTGAAGAAGAAGGGCGCGGGCAAGGTCGCGATCCGGCATTACCTGATCTCCGCCGGGCAGAAGGAAATCCTCGAGGGCGTGCCGATCCGCAGGCACTTCAGCCAGATCTACGCCTCCGAGTACCACTTCAACCACCACGGCATCGCCACCTTCCCGAAGCTGCTCGTCACCGACACGATGAAGACGCAGTTCCTGTTCCGCATCAACAAGGGGCGGGAGGCGGTCACCGACTCGATCAACGAGCACATGCCGGAGACCGACCGGCCGATCCCGTTCGCCAACATGATCTACATCGGCGACGGCATGACCGACGTGCCGTCGATGGCGCTCACCAAGAAGAACGGCGGCTACACGGTGGCGGTGCACGACGACCGCGACGGCAGCGGCATCGCCACGGGGCTGAAGCTGCTCGACGCGGGCCGCGTCGACTACATCGCCCCGGCCGACTACCGCAAGGGCTCGAAGCTTTCGCGCCGCGTGGAGCTGCTGCTCGACGCGATCGTCGCGGACATCGCCTACCGCCGCGAAGTCTTCGAGTGCAAGAACGAGCACCGCAAGCGATAGCCCGATTTGAACGCCCTGCTCTTCCGCGCGCTGCGCTCGCTGGCCGACGGCCGCTTCCATTCCGGCGAAGCGGTGGCGCGCGAACTCGGCCGCTCGCGCGCGACGCTCTCCACGGTGATGAAGCACGCGCCGCAGTTCGGCGTGCAGGTATTCAGCGTGCCCGGGCGCGGTTACCGGCTGCCCGAGCCGATCGAGTTCCTCGACAAGGCCGCAGTGGAACGCGAGCTGGGCGCCGCGAAGGACCGCGTGAACCTCTCGGTGCTCGATGAGATCGAGTCCACCAACTCGCTGCTCGCGGACATGGCAGCCAGGGGCGCGGCGTCCGGGACCTGCCTCGCCGCCGAGTGGCAAAGCGCCGGCCGCGGCAGGCACGGCAGGCCGTGGCTTGCGCGCCTGGGCGGCAGCCTCACCTTCTCGATGCTTTGGCGCTTCGAGCGCGGTGTCGCGCAGTTGACCGGCCTGTCGCTCGCGGTCGCGCTGGCCGCCACGCGCGCACTCGCGCAGTTCGGCATTCCCGCGAACGTGAAATGGCCCAACGACCTCGTCATCGGCTTCGAGAAGCTCGGCGGCATCCTCGTCGAGGCGAGCGGCGACATGCTCGGCCCGAGCGTCGCGGTGATCGGCATCGGCGTCAACTGGCGGCTGGACGACAAGACGCTCGGGCGCATCGGCCAGCCCGCCACCGACGTGGTCTCGCACGCCGCGGTGCTGCCCTCGCGCAACGCGGTGCTGGGCGCGATGCTGCGCGAGCTGGTCGCCGTGCTCGACGAATTCGAGGCGCGCGGCTTCGCGGCGCTGCGCGACGCGTGGCGCGAAGCGCACGCCTACCAGGGCCGGCGCGTGCGCATCACCACGCCCGCCGGGCCGCCCTACGAAGCCGACATCGTCGACATCGCGGAGGATGGCGCCCTCGTGGTGGCCGACGGCACGCGCATGGTGAATCTCACCAGCGCCGAGATCTCGCTGAGGCCGGCATGAGCGGGATGCTGCTCGCCATCGACGCGGGCAACACGCGCATCAAGTGGGGCCTCGCGGACGGCGCCGGCTGGGCCGAGCGCGGCGCGGTGCCCACGGCCGAGGCCATGCGCGTGGGCGAGGACTGGCGCCCGTTGCCCTCTGGGACGCGCGCGGTCGTCTCCAACGTGGCGGGGCTGGAGGTGCGCGCGCAGATCGCCGAGGCCTGCCGCAAGGCCGGCGCGGAGGCGCTCTTCATCGCCTCGCACCGCGAACAGTGCGGCGTGGCCAACGGCTACATCGACCACACGCAACTCGGCACCGACCGCTGGGCGGCGATCATCGCCGCGCACCGCGAAGGCAGCGGCAACAAGCTGGTGGTGATCGCCGGCACCGCGCTCACCATCGACGCGCTTTCGGGCGACGGCCGGCACCTGGGCGGCGTGATCGTGCCCGGCCCGCGCCTGATGCGCGAGTCCCTCAGCCGCAATACCGCGGCGCTCAAGCACACCGACGGGCGCTTCGCGGAGTTCCCCGGCACCACGCCCGACGCCATCACCTCGGGCAGCGTGCAGGCCTGCGTGGGCGCGATCCTGCGCCTGCACGAGTCGATGACCCGGGCCGGCCACGCGCCCGGCCGGGTGATCGTCTCCGGCGGCGCGGCGCAGGAACTGGGCCCGCACCTTCCCTTTCCCGCGGCGTTCAACGAAAATCTCGTCCTCGACGGCCTCGTCCTCATCGCCCGCGCCTGAATCCCGTGTCCCGCTTCCTCTTCTTCCTGCTGCTGATCGCAAACGTCGCGTTGGGCGCGCACATCTATCTGGGCGCCGCGGGCGAGGGCAGCCGCGACTGGTCCAGCCGCGAGAAGAACCCCGAGGACCTGAAGATCGTGTCGGTGATCGACGCCACCACCGCGACCCGCGCGCAGCTCGATTCGAAGACCGCGGCGATGGCGCTGGCGGGAGCCGCCTGCGTGGAATTCTCCTCGGTGCCGGTTGCCGAGCAGGTGCGCGTCCGCGAGGCCTTCGCCGCGATGAACCTCGGCAACCGGCTGATCGAGCGCCGCGTCGAGGAGATCACGCGCCACTGGGTGTACCTGCCGCCGGCGAAGGACCGCAAGGCCGCGGAGGCCTCCGTTGCCGGGCTGAAGAAACTGGGCGTGAGCGACATCTCGCTCCGGCCGGACAATTCGGTTTCGCTGGGCGTCTTCGCCACCGAGGAAGCGGCGCAGCGCTTCCTCGCGCAGGTCGAGGAAAAGGGCGTGAAGAACGCGGCCACGGGGCCCTTCAGCAGGGAAACGCGCGACGTGCACTACCTCGTGCGCGAGCCCGATACCGACCTCGTTGCCCGGCTGGTGGTGCTTTCGCGCGAGTTCCAGGGCAGCCGCTTGCGCCCGGTGGCCTGTCCCGCCGCGGAACCGCGGCGCGCGCCTGCCGCGCCCGGCGAGCAACTGACTACTCCTTCAGCAAGCGGATGTCGCCGTACAAGGCGCTTGCCACGGTCGCCGAGTTGTCGGTGTCGGTCATGAAGCCGACCGCCATCGCCCTTGGGCGGTTCCTCGCGAAACGCGCGCCGGTAGTCGTTCAGCAGGTTGTGCTTTTCGTCGACCCAGGTTCCGAGCTGCGCCTTGCTGCCCACCACGATCCCCTTCACGCGCGAAGACATGTTGTGCTGCACGACCGCGCCATAGGGCAGGGTGTCGTCCCAGATGTACATCAGCGTGGCGTAGGGCAATGTCGTGCCGGCAATCGACTTGGCAAGGTCGTAATTCATCTGTTCGTCGGGCGGCAGCTTGTCGCGCCCGCCTTCGAAGGTCACGACCATGCGCGCCGGGGAGTCCTCGACGTGCGCGAGCGAGTTGCGCGTGCCTTCGATCATCTTCGGCACTTTCCAGCGCCAGGCGAGCCAGGGGTACTCGCGCACATCGAAAGACGTCGGGTATTCCAGCCCCGATGCGGAGGCGTCCGCCAGTGCGAAGCTCGATCACCACACCCTGGTCGGGCGTCCTCACCAGCCGGTAGTCGGTGAATTTCTTGAAGCGCGCCAGGCGATACTTGCGCCATCCTTCGGGCAGGCCTTCCAGCGAGGTCGCGGTCGAGAACGGCGTCGGGCTCGGGATCGCCCGTGGAAGGCGCGGGGGCACCGCGTCCGGCGGCGGCACCGTGGCGCAGGAAGCAAGCAACACCGCCGCGAGGACCGCGGCCGGGGCAAGGCGAAACATGGAATGGGTTATCCTGACGGCCATTTGATTGCGCGCCAGTCTACATCAGGGTTTCCGATCGGCACCTCACTTCCATGAACTATCTCCCCGAGATTCCCGGCATCCCGGAAGGCCTGCGCGCCGGCCGCAGCCCCCGCGACGGCTACGTCCGCGGCTGGGGACTGGAATTCGGCGGCCTCGCCGGGCACGTGCGCGCCGACCCGCTCTACCAGGAGGCGGTGGCGCTCATCACCGGGCGCTCCTTCGTCAGCGAAGAGCGGCGCATGAACCTGTTCCTGCTCCTCAAGTTCTACCTGCCGAAACTCGCGAGCGGCCACATCATCGAGTTCGGCGCCTACAAGGGCGGCAACGCGGTGTTCATGGCGCACGTCGCCGCGAAGACTGCTGCCCGGCGTGCAGGTATACGCGCTCGACACCTACGCCGGGATGCCGGCCACCGACAAGACCGTGGACGCGCACAACGCCGGCGACTTCGGCGACAACAGTTTCGAGGACGTGAAGGCCTACGTCGCGAAGAACGGGATTGAAGAACCTGCACCTCGTGCGCGGCACCTTCGAGGAGACCGCCGCGCAACTGGTCCGCGAGAAGGGCCCCTTCGCGCTGGCGCACATCGACTGCGACATCCATTCCGCCGTCGTCCATGCCTACGAGACCGTGAAGCCGGCGATGGTGCCCGGCGGCTACCTCGTGTTCGACGACGCGACCGTCTCGTCGTGCATCGGCGCCACCGAGGCGATCGAGTCGCTGGTGGTGCGCCGCGACGGGATGAACAGCGAGCAGATCTTTCCGCACTTCGTTTTCCGGGCGGGGCTTTGACGCCGCGCGCCGTCCTCGTTTGCCTCGCGCTGGCCGCTTCCGGCTGCGCGAGCATCGACCCGAACAACGTCCTCACGCGCCAGGTTCCTTCAAGCCCCGCTCCGTCTTCGCTCGACCCCCAGGCGCGCGCCGAGGCCTTCGATTTCGTCTGGACCACGATGAACGAGCGCTACTACGACCCGCAGATGAACGGCGTCGACTGGAACGCGGCGAGGGAGAAGTTCCGCCCGCTCGCGCTCGGCGCGGCGAACGACGAGCAGTTCTGGGAAGAACTCGACCGCATGACCGGCGAGATGAAGGACGGCCACACGCGCGTGGAGTCGCCCCGGCAGGCGGCGCTGCGCGAGAAGAGCGCCTCGGTGTCTTTCGGCTTCGGCGTGATGGAGATCGACGGCGCCCTGCTGGTGAATACGGTGAATCCCGAGGGCGACGCGTGGTGGGCGGGCGTGAGGAGCGGCATGAAGCTCGTGAGCTTCGACGGCAAGGATGCGCTGGCGTCGTTGCGCGAGGCGCGCAAGGAGGTGCGCAACAGCTCGACTCCCCAGGCGAAGGAGCGCGCTGCGTTGCGCAAGCTCTTCCAGGGCGAGCCGGGCACGCGCGCGTCGATGGGGTTTCTGCGCGCCGACGGGACGCCCCTGGCGGTGAACCTCGAGCGCAAGACGCTCAACTTGCCGCCGCGGGTCGTCACGCGGCGCCTGCCCTCGGGCTATGGCTACGTGCGCTTCACCGAATTCAAGCAGGGGCTGCAGTCCGACGTGATCGACGCGGTGCGCGCGCAGCGCGACGCGCCCGGCATCATCATCGACGTGCGCGGCAATCCCGGCGGCTCGCTCTACATGGTGTGGAACATCGCCAGCGAATTCGTCGCCGACCCGACGGTCGCCGGGCGCACGCTGACCCGCACCGGCAAGCCGATCACCGTGCTCTTCAACGCCATCGAGATCATGAAGCTCGAGCAGAAGATCGACGGGCGCGGCGCCGAGGCCTACAAGGGGCCGGTCGTGGTGCTGGTGGACCGGGGGTCGGCGAGCGGCTCGGAAATGCTGGCCTCTTCCCTGCAGGCGCTCGGCCGCGCCAAGGTGGTGGGCGAGACCTCGTGCGGCTGCCTGCTGGGCTTCTTCGGCTATGCCCAGGTGCCGGGCGGCGGCAGGCTGGCGTACAGCGAGATCGGCTTCGTGCTCTCCGACGGCCAGCGCATCGAGGGCATCGGCGTCGTGCCCGACAAGCCGGTGCCGATCACCGCCGCCGACCTGCAATTCAACCGCGACCGCACGCTCGAAACCGCCGAAGCCCTGCTCGCCGAAATGGCAAAGAAATAGCCGGGGTCAGATACGCAATGTGGGGTCAGAGGCGCAATTGTGACTCTGACCCCACATTGCGTATCTGACCCCAATTGCGCTGACCCGAATCATGAACTCCTCTCCTTCCCTCAACCCCGGCGTCGCCAAGCGGGAAGTGTTCGCGTGGGCGATGTACGACTTCGCCAACTCCGGCTACACCACGGTCGTGCTGACCGCGGTGTTCAGCGCCTATTTCGTCTCCACCGTCGCCGCGGGCGAGGCATGGGCGACGCTGGCCTGGACCGCGGCGCTGTCGGTGTCGTATGCGCTGACGATGCTCTTCGGCCCGATCATCGGCGCGTGGGCGGACGTGCATGCCGCGAAAAAGCGGGCGCTGGCGTGGTCCACGCTGGTGTGCGTGGCGGCCACGGCGATGCTCGCGCTGGCCGGCCCCGGCGCGGTGTGGTTCTCGGTGGTCTTCATCGTCTTCTCGAACTTCGCCTACGCGATCGGCGAGAACCTGTGCGCCGCCTTCCTGCCGGAGATCGCGCGGCCCGCAGCGCTGGGCAAGGTGTCGGGCTGGGGCTGGAGCCTGGGCTACATGGGCGGGTTGCTGGCGCTGGCGTTGTGCCTGGCCTGGGTGATGAGCGCGCCCGCGCGCGGATCGACCACGGCCGCCGCGGTGCCCGGCACGATGCTCATCACCGCGGCCTTGTTCGCGCTTGCCGCCCTGCCCTTGTTCCTGATGCTGAAGGAACGCGCCGTTCCCGTCACGAACAAGTCGATGACCGACGCGCTCGGCCGCCTCGCCGAGACCGCGCGCTCGGCGCGCCAGTATCGCGACCTGCTGCTGGTGTTCGCCTGCGGCACCTTCTACCAGGCCGGCGTGGCCACAGTGATCACGCTGGCCGCGATCTACGCGCAGGAGGTGATGGGCTTCACCACCACGGACACCTTGCTGCTGATCCTCGTCGTGAACGTCACCGCGGCGATCGGCGCTTTCGGCTTCGGCTACGTGCAGGACAGGATCGGCAAGGTGCCGGCGCTGCGCATCACGCTGGTGGGCTGGATCGCGATGGTGGTCGTGGCGTGGGCTTCGCCTTCGCAGGCGATGTTCTGGGTCGCGGCCAACCTCGCCGGGCTGTGCATGGGGTCGAGCCAGTCCGCCGGGCGCGCGCTGGTGGCGTATTTTTCCCCGCCGGAGCGCAGCGGCGAATTCTTCGGGCTGTGGGGCGTGGCCACGCGGCTGGCAGCGATCCTCGGGCCATTGACCTATGGCGTGGTGACGTGGATGACCGGCGGCAACCACCGCCTCGCGATCCTTCTCACCGGCGCGTTCTTCATCGTCGCGCTGGCCATACTTGCCTTCGTCCGCGAATCGCGCGGCCACAAAACGGGGTCAGAGTACATTTCCCCGAAAACGGGGTCAGAGTACATTTAGACGAAAATGTAACCTGACCCCGTTATTTGCCAAATGTACTCTGACCCCGTTTCCCTTGTTCATCTCCCACGGCTCGCCGATGCTGGCGGTCGAGCGCAACGCGTTCACCGATCGCGTGGGCGCGGCTTGCCGGCGAACTGCCGCGGCCCAAGGCCATCCTCGTGCTTTCCGCGCACTGGGATTCCCCGACGCCGATCGTGAGCGCGGCGCCGCAAATGGAGACGATCCACGATTTCGGCGGCTTCCCCGAGGCGCTTTATCGCGAGCGCTATCCCGCCCCCGGCGCGCCCGGGCTGGCCGCGCGCGTCGCCTCGCTCGTGCCGGGATGCCACACCGACGCGCAGGCGGGGCCTCGACCACGGCGCGTGGGTGCCGCTGAAGCTCATGTACCCGGACGCGGACATCCCCGTGACGCAGCTGTCGATCCAGTCGCGGCTGGACGCGGCGCACCACTACGCGCTCGGGCAGTTGCTCGCGCCGCTGCTTGCCGAAGGCGTGCTGGTGATCGGCTCGGGCGGCATCGTCCACAACCTGCGCGAGCTCGACTGGCACGGCGCCGGCAACACGCATCCGTGGGCGAAGAATTTCAACGACTGGATGGCGGATCGCGTGGCGGCCGGCGACCTCGCGTCCCTGCTCGACTACGCCCGCCGCGCCCCCGAGCCGCGCATGTCGCACCCGACGACCGAGCACCTCGTGCCGTTCTTCGCGGCGCTGGGCGCCGGCGGCTTTCCCGCGCGCCATCTCGCGTTGGGGTTCGACCTGGGGTCGCTGGGGATGGACTGCTTCGCCTTCGGTTGAAGGAAATTGGGGAAATTGGGGTCAGAGACGTAATATCGCGACGCAACATTGTTGCGCCAAGATATTACGTCTCTGACCCCATTTATCCTGATATTTCGGCTCTGACCCCAATTAATGTTTCCAGATTTGCGCTTCGGTGAAGCCCAGCTCGCGCAGTTCCGCCTCGCGAAGGTGGGCCTCGTTGGCGCAGAAGAACTCGTCGAGTTGCGGCGGCTTGACCGACGTGCCGGCGAGCATCGCGTGCACCTGCCCGCGGTGATGGATGGCGTGCTGGAACAGGTGCGCGAGCAGCCGGTGCATCGGCTCCTCGAGCACGCCGGCGCGCCGCGGCACGCCCACCATGCGGTCCATGTCCGCCTCGGTCATCGACTCGCAGGCATCCACCAGCCGGCGATCGACCTTGCGCTGCTCGCGCCGGAGGTCCGCGCAATTGTCGAAAGGTTCCTCCGGGTCCCAGAACTTCGCTGCGTCGGCGTTGGGCGGCCTGCCCGCGAGGCAACGCTCGATCGCATCGACGTAATACCAGTCCACGGTGAGGATATGGTTGAGCGTGGCCTTGAGCGAAGGAAAGAAGCTCGTGCGCGGCGGCGACGAACTCCGCCTGCGACAGTTTCGCGCAGGCGCCCAGCAGGCGATGGTTCGCCCAGGCGTTGTTGTACGCCCAGGCGGCAAGGTGGCGGTGAATGTGGTCATGTGGGGCGGCTCCGGTCGGGACGGGAACATGTTGCCGCAAATATTTCGGCTGCGACCCGAAATATCCGCGAAAATGCACCCTGATCCGGTTATTGGGAGAATGTACCCCGACCCGGTTTCCCCATGACAAAATCCCTCTACGAAATCCTCGGCGTCGCGCGCGATGCGACGACGCAGGAAATCCAGCAAGCCTACAAGCGGGTGCTGTCGGAGATCGCCATCGCGCCCAACCCCGACCCCAAGGCGCTGGCCTCCGCAAAGGAGGCCTTCAAGTACCTCGCGTCGCCCGAGCTGCGCATGATCTACGACGCCTCGCTGCTCACCAGCGCCGATCGCCCCGCGGCGAAGCGCACCCCGACGCCGGCGACCCCGCCGCCGCCGATGCCGCCGCGCAAGGGCCCGACCTTCGTCGTGCGCCCCGACGAGCCCACCTCGTCGGTCGGCGAGATGATGGCCGGCGGCTGGGTGAAGTGGGCGGTGATCGGCGTGATCGCGCTCATCTTCGTGGTGTGGTGGAAAGGGCCGCGCGCGACGCCGAAGCTGGCGCCGAGGATCGCGGTGCAGTCCGTGACGCCCGAAGAGCGCAAGACCGACCCCACGGATCCCAACGCCGACATCGTGACGCCTCCGCTGGTCGCCGTCTCCACCGCGCCGCCCGCCGGCAGCGATGCGGAAAACGTGTTCAACACCGCGTCGGTCAGCGTCGCGCGCATCGCGGTGTTCGATCGCGACGTGGAGCAGATCGCGATCGGCAGCGGCGTCGTGGTCGCGGACGAGACGCTGATCACCAATTGCCACGTCGTGAAGAACGGCGTGACGTTCTCGGTCAAGGTCGGCGGCGTCACCTACAACAACGCCAGCCTCGCGGTGGCCGACGAGGAATACGACCTGTGCAAGCTGCGCATTCCCGGGCTCTCGGCGCAGGCAGTGAAGGTGCTTGGCGCGAAGGAACTGCGCACCGGGCAGAAGGTATTCGCGATCGGCGCGCCGCAGGGACTGGAGCTCACCATCAGCGACGGCATCGTGTCGTCGCTGCGCGAAGTCGCCAACGGCACCGTGATCCAGACCACCGCGCCGATCTCGCCCGGCTCCAGCGGCGGCGGCCTCTTCGACACCACCGGCCGGCTGGTCGGCATCATGACCTTCCAGCACCGCTTCGGGCAGAACCTGAACTTCGCGGTGCCGGCGGAGTGGATCGCGACGCTGCGCAGCCGCGGCGGCAGCGGGCCGATCGGCGCGAGCGGGTCCGGCAGCTCGCCGCCACCGGGCGCCTCGGTCGGCAACCGCCCGCTCGGCGACACGCCGCGCGAGCTGGTGCTGGGGACGTGGTCCTGCACCGGCTCGGCCTCGGGGCGCAACGGCGAGTACACCTACAACCGCGAGGGCACGGTCGCGTTCGCCACCAACGACGGCAAGGCCTCCGCCGGGCGCTTCGCCATCAGCGGCCGCGCGATCACCTACTACATCAAGGGCAGCGAGTTCAGCTTCCAGGTCGAGGTGCTGAACGAGCAGAAGATGGTGCTCAACATCGGGCTCGACGGCCAGCGCCTCACCTGCGCGCGGCGGTGAGCCGGAAATGGCGAAATCGGGGTCAGATCTGAAATACCTGCTTCCAGTTCTTTTCGCGGCGACCCCGGTTGCCTTTGCGGCGAGCCCGTTCGTCACCGACGACGTGAGCGTGCTCGACCGCGGCGCGTGCCAGCTCGAGGTGTGGCAGCAGAACAACCGTGATTCGCGCGACCTGTGGGTCGTGCCGGCGTGCAGTCCCCTCGAGGGCCTCGAGGTTTCGTTCGGGGGCAGCCGCGCCACCGAGGACGGGGCCTCGCGCACGACCAACCTCGCGCTGCAGGCGAAATACGTCGCGCGCAAGGTCGAGCCAGACGGCTGGGGATGGGGATGGGTCGCGGGCGGCGTGCGCCATCCGGACCAGGAGGACAGCAGCTTCCCCGGCGACCTCTACGCGCTGCTGATGGCCGGCGTCTCGCTCAACGACGACAAGCTGCGCCTGAACGTGAACCTCGGCGGCCTGCACGAGCGCGAGAGCGGCAAGAACTACTTCACGTGGGGCGTGCTCGCGGAGCAGGACCTCGGCGAGCGCTTCAAGGCGATCGGCGAAGTGTTCGGCACGCAGTACAACCGGCCCTTCTACCAGGCGGGCGTCCGCGCGGCGCTGGTTCCCGACCGCCTCGAGCTCGACGCCACCGTCGGCAACCGTTTCGGGCGGTCTTCCTCCGAGCGGTGGTGGACGGTCAGCATCCGCATCGTCACCGACCCGTTCCTGCCCTGAAAAACGAAATTATTTGGGGTCAGAGCTGAAATACTTATTTCGGCTCTGACCCGAATTACTAGCCGCGCTTGACCACGAACCACTTGACGATGAACTCGCGGATCCAGGAGACCAGCGCGATCTTCTCGTGCAGCGCTTCCTTGACGGTCGCGACCTGCTCGTCGGAAAGCATCGCGTAGAGCTTCAGCCATTCGGCGCGGGCCTTGTTGCTCTCGATCCTGCCCAACGCCATCGCGTCGTCGAACTCGGCGGTGAGGGCTCGAGGTTCGGTCGCGCGTTGGCGAGCTCGGTTTCCGCGAACTGCTTGAGCGCCTCGTGGTTGGCTTCGATCGCGAGGAACGCGGCCTTGCTGGCCTCAAGGGCGACATCGAACTGCTCCTTCTGCTCGGGGGTCAGGTTCAGCTTGCCTTCGACCTTGGTGATCGCCGGGAAGGAAATGCCGGCGCCGGGAAAATCGGCATGCGCGGCGGGAAGCGCCGAACGCAAGGAAAGCGGCGACGGTGGCAAGGAAAGAGCGGAATCGGGTCTGCATGGGAGCTCCTGCAATGGATTGAGCGCATATTGTCACCGAATACCGTGCCGGCCCGAAGGCCCCGCGCATCACAATTGCAAAATGGACATTCCCGCCCTCATCCAGACCTACGGCTACGCGGCGATCTTCATCGGCGCGTTCCTCGAGGGCGAGACGATCCTCGCCCTGGGCGGGTTTGCGGCGTTCCGCGGCCACCTCGAGCTGTGGATCGTCATCGTGGTGGCGCTCATCGCCGGCTTCCTCGGCGACCAGTTCTACTTCTTCCTCGGCCGCTACAAGGGGCAGGACCTGCTCGCCAGGCACCCCGAGTGGCAATCCAAGGTGCACCGCTTCGACGAGCTGCTGTCGCGCTACCACGCGCCGCTGATCATCGGCATCCGCTTCATGTACGGGTTTCGCATCGTCGGCCCGATCCTGCTCGGCATGGGGCGCGTGGAGCCGTGGAAGTTCGTCGTCTACAACTTCATCGGCGCGTGCATCTGGGCGCCGCTGATCGCCGGGCTGGGCTACCTCTTCGGCCACGCGATCGAGATGCTGCTGCAGGACATCAAGCAGTTCGAGATCATCGCGATGGTGGTGATCGTGGTGATCAGCCTCGCGACCTGGCTCGTCTGGCGCTACCGCCAGCGGCAAAAGGAAAAGGCAGAGAATCGGGGTCAGAGGCGTGAAAACACGAGTATTTCGGCCCTGACCCGAATTATTCTTCGCGCTCCGGCGTGGACGTGATGTTGTGGATCGCGAGGTCGGCGCCGTTGAACTCCTGCTCGCGGCCGAGGCGAATGCCGACCGCCGCCTTGAGCACGCCGTAGATCGCAAAGCCGCCCGCCAGGGCGATGAGGATGCCCAGCAGCGTCCCGGCGACCTGGCTCATGAAGCTCACGCCGCCCATGCCGCCGAGCGCCTTCAGCGCCGAAGATGCCCGCAGGCGATGCCGCCCCACGCGCCGCACAGCCCGTGCAGCGGCCAGACGCCGAGCACGTCGTCGATCTTCCACGCTTCTGCGTGACGTTGAACATGCATCACGAAGAGACCGCCGGCGACGCGCGCCGGTCACCAGCCCGCCGATCGGATGCATGACGTCGGAGCCCGCGCAAACGGCGACAAGACCGGCCAAAGGCCCGTTGTGCACGAAGCCCGGGTCGTTGCGGCCCGACGACCAGCGCCGCGAGCGTGCCGCCCGCCATCGCCATGAGCGAATTCATCGCGACGAGCCCGCTCATCTTGTCGAGGGTCTGCGCGCTCATCACGTTGAAGCCGAACCAGCCGACCGACAGCATCCACGCGCCCAGCGCGAGAAACGGAATGGAGGACGGCGGAAAAGCAGCAGACCGCGCCGTCCTTGCGCGTAGCGGCCGAGGCGCGCGCCGAGCAGCAGCACGGCCGCGAGCGCAATCCAGCCGCCGAACGCGTGGACGACGATCGAGCCGGCGAAGTCATGGAACTCCGCGCCGAACGCGCCCTTCGAACAACGCCTGCAAACCGAAAGTTCTGGTTCCACGCGATGCCTTCGAAGAACGGATAGACAAACCCGACGAGGATCACGGTGGCCACGAACTGCGGCCCGAAGCGCGCGCGCTCGGCGATGCCGCCCGAGACGATCGCCGGCACGGCCGCCGCAAAGGTGAGCAGGAAGAAGAACTTGACGAGGTCGTAGCCGCTCTTCGGCGAAGCGCTCCGCGCCGCGTTGAAGAAGGTGACGCCGTAGGCCACCGCATAGCCGATGAAGAAATACGCCAAGGTGGAGACCGAGAAATCGACCAGGATCTTCATCAGCGCGTTGACCTGGTTCTTGCGCCTGACGGTGCCGAGCTCGAGGAACGCGAACCCGGCGTGCATGGCGAGCACCATGATGGCGCCCAAAAGGATGAACAGCGTGTCGCTGCTGGTCTTGAGTTGTTCCATCTTCTTCCCCGAGGATATTGTTTTGAAAAGCTGGGCGAAGATTACTGGATTTCGCGCCAATCTGCGCTAAGCTTCATTTGCTTTTCATCAATCCAGGGACACCCAAATGCACACCCACTCCGACGCCCCAGCATCCGAATGGAAGTCCACCGCCTGCATCCTGTGCGAGTGCAACTGCGGCATCGAGGTGCAGCTCGGCGGCGAGGACGGGCGCCGCTTCGTGCAGCGTGCGCGGCGACGAGGCGCATCCCGGCGTCCGAGGGCTACGCGTGCGAGAAGGCCCTCGCGGCTCGACTACTACCAGAACGGCCCGCACCGCCTGACCAAGCCGCTGCGCCGCCGCGCCGACGGCACGTTCGAGGAGATCGACTGGGACACCGCGATCCGCGAGGTCGCCGCGCGCTTCGCGGCGATCCGCGATGCGCACGGCGGCGAGTCGATCTTCTACTACGGCGGCGGCGGCCAGGGCAACCACCTGCCCGCCGCGTACGGCAGCGCCACGCGCGCGGTGCTCGGCTCCGTTCACAGCGCCAGCGCGCTCGCGCAGGAGAAGACCGGCGAGTTCTGGGTCGCGACGAAGATGCTCGGCGGCTACTCGCGCGGCGACTTCGAGCACTGCGAGGTGGCGCTGTTCCTCGGCAAGAACCCGTGGTTCTCGCACGGCATTCCGCGCGCCCGCGCTGACCCTGCGCGAGATCGCGCAAGGACCCGGAGCGCTGCCTGATCGTCATCGACCCGCGCCGCACCGAGACCGCCGAGCTGGCCGACATCCACCTGCAGGTGCGGCCGGGCGGCGACGCGTTGCTGCTCGCGGCGATGATCGCCGTGATCGTGCAGGAGGGCCTGGTCAAGCGCGAGTGGCTGGCGGAGCACGCCGACGGCCTCGAGGAGGTGCTGCCGCACTTCGCGCGACTCGCCGTCGCGGAGTACTGCGGCGAAGAGCGGCGTGCCCGAGGAGCAGGTGCGCGAGCGCCGCGCGGCGCATCGCGGCGGCCGAGAGCGTCGCCACGTTCGAGGACCTCGGCGTGCAGATGAACCTGCACTCCACGCTGGTCTCGTACCTGCACAAGCTGCTCGTGCTGCCTGACCGGGAACTTCGGCAAGAAGGGCGCGGAGTACCTGCCGAGCACGCTCGTGCCGCTGGCCTCGGCAACGGCGAAGCGGGCGCCGGCAAGCGACGCCGGTGACCGGCGCGCGCATCATCGGCGGGCTGATGCCGTGCAACGTCGTTCCCGACGAGATCCTCACCGATCACCCGAAGCGCTTCCGCGCGATGCTGGTCGAGAGCGGCAATCCCGCGCATTCGCTCGCCGACAGCGTGCGCATGCGCGAGGCGCTCGCGCGCGCTGGAGCTGGTGGTGGTGATCGACGTCGCGATTCACCGAGACGGCGCGGCTGGCGGACTACGTGCTGCCGGTCGCGAGCCAGTTCGAGAAGGCCGAGGCGACCTTCTTCAACTTCGAGTTCCCGCGACAACTACTTCTACCTGCGCAAGGCCCTGATGCCGCCCCTGCCGGGATTGTTCTCCGAGGCGGAGCTGCACGCGCGCCTCGCCGAGGCGCTCGGCGCGCTGCCGAAGGACGCCGTCGCGAAGTTGCGCGCAGCCTGGCACGAGGGCCGCGTGGCCTTCCGCGCGAAGTTCTTCGAGCTGCATCGCGCGCAGATCCGCAGCTTGTCGCGATCGCGCCCGTCGCTGCTCTATCGCGCGATCGGCGACCTGCTGCCCGAGGGACTCGCCGAGGGCGCGGCGTCTGGGCGATCTGCCAGATCGCGCGCGCGCCAGGATCGCGCCATCGCTCGCGCGCGCCGGCTTCACCGGCTCGCCGCCGGACGCGGCCGACGCCCTCTTCGACGCGATGCTCGCGAGCAAGAGCGCGGTCATGTTCTCGGTCGACGAATGGGAGGAGAGCTTCGCCCGCGTGACGACGCCGAACGGCCGCATCCAGCTCGCGATCCCCGAGCTGTTCGACGAGCTCGACGGCCTCGCGAGCGAACCGCGCCGCGGGCGAACACGGAGTTCCCGCTTCGTCCTCTCCGCCGGCGAGCGCCGCTCGTTCACGGCGAACACGATCATCCGCAACCCGGAGTGGCGGAAGAAGGACCGCGCCGGCGCGTTGCGCATGCACCCCGACGACGCGAAGCGCGTCAGGTGTTGCGGACGGCGGCCGCGTGCGGCTCACGACGCGGCGCGGCAGCGCGGAGGTCTCGGTCGAGATCTCGGACCGCGATGCAGCCCGGGCACATCTCGCTGCCGAACGGACTCGGCCTCGATTTCCCGGATGCGGGCGGCGGGCGCGTCGCGACGGGCGTCTCGCCCAACGAGCTGACGCGCAGCGAGGATCGCGACTGGGTCGCGGGCACGCCGTGGCACAAGCACACCCCGGCGCGCGTCGAGGCGCTTTAGGAAACGGCAAGTAATTTCTCAGTCGACGTAGCCCGATTCGCGTTGGTGGCGAATGCGCAGCACTCGAACCACTTTCAACGCGGCGTCGAATCGATACAAGGCAATGTACCCGGTGGCGCCGTGGGAAATCACGAGTTCGCGCTTTTCGCCATCCACACGCCGGCCAAGCAATGGGTGCCTCTTGAGGGCGCTGAAAGCCTCGATGATCCCGTCCATCACGGGTATTGCAGTTTCCGGTGCCGCTTCGACCAGAAATTCCGCCAACCGCTCGAGGTCTTCAAGAGCGCGGCCAGAAAGGTCTATTTGCGCCACGACACGGGCTTTGGCCGCTTCGCCTTCTTGCCGGCAACCTTGGCGCGCAGATAAGTTGCCACGTCGTCGAACGCGTAGCCCATTCCTGTTTCGAGCATCTCGCGATCGGCCTCGTCGGCATCGCGATAAAACGCCCTTCGGCGCTCCATGGAGTCCACGGCCGCCTCGAGTGCGCGGACCATCAGCGCATGCGGGGATTCGTCGCCGTCCTTCGCGAGGCGATCGATGCGGTCCTTGAGTTCGCTCGGGATCTTGAGGCTGGTGGGTGCTGGGCCATGGGATCGGTTTCTGGGGATTGAGTAGTCATATCCTACTACCTCGGTTTGGCGATGTGTAAACCAGCCAACGTGGAGCCCGGCAGAAGGATGACGAGGAAGCAGCGAAAATTGCCCTGACTCCGCCTACCTCAAGTTGATCATGTGCCAGGCCTCGCAAGAGGTGTGGCTTGCAGTATGCATATGGTATATATATACTCGGCGCATGCCTCTCGATCATGATCCAGGCAAAGCAGCGGCCAATTTCAAGAAGCATGGGGTGTACTTTGCCGATGCCGAGAGCGTGCTCGAAGATCCTCTCGCACTGACGGTGGAGGACCTGGATGCAAGTGGAGAGCGGCGCTTCGTGTCCATCGGGCTCGGCAGTGCTGGCGAGCTGCTTGTGGTTGTGTACACGGAAAGAGCCGATGCCTACCGCCTGATCTCCGCGCGTCGAGCGACGCGCAAGGAACGCAAACAATATGAAAGCTGAATACGATTTCTCGAAAGGCAAGCGTGGCGCGGTCATTCCCCAGAAAGGCAAGACCCGCATTTCCATTTTTATCGACAACGCGGATTTCGATGAATTCCGGATGAGAGCGGAAAAGGGCGGCACAGGGTACCAAACGATGATGAACGAGGCCCTCAAGAACTATCTGTCGCAGATTGACCAGCCGGTAACCGAGAAGCTGCTTCGTCAGGTGCTGCGCCAGGAGATTCCGGAGTATCTGCGAGGCTTGGCGCCGCGCCCAAGCGGACGCGTCACAAAGCGCCGCGGCGCTTGACTGTGGGGAGAAATGGGGTCGGACCATCGAGGAGGCGCTCGAGATCGCTCGTGATGACGCGGACAAGTTGCTCGGGCAGGGATCGGGCTAAGGGCACCAGGGTGCTGGATTCCGGGGCAAGCCCGGAATGACGATGAAGACCGAGAAAACGGGGTCAGAGGAAATGTAACTCTGACCCCGTTTTCCGGAATTAGGCCAAAATACGGGATGCCCAACGACCCGAAGGCGCCAGAAGGCGCCCACATCACCAACTTCATCCGCGGCCACATCGACCGCGACCTGGCGGCGCAGCAAGTACGAAGGCCGCCGCTGGAGCGGCACGCCCGGCCCGCTGGCCAGCAGGAAAACGCCCCGCCCGACCCGGCGAAGATCCGCACGCGCTTCCCGCCCGAGCCCAACGGGTATCTCCACATCGGCCACGCGAAATCGATCTGCCTCAACTTCGGCCTGGCGCAGGACTACCAGGGCGTCTGCCACCTGCGCTTCGACGACACCAACCCGGAGAAGGAGGAGCAGGAGTACGTGGACTCCATCCAGGCGAGCGTGCGCTGGCTGGGCTTCCACTGGGGCGAGAAGGACGAGAACCTCTACTTCGCCTCCGACTACTTCGACTGGATGTACGCCTTCGCCGAGAAGCTGATCGAGCACGGCGACGCCTACATCGATTCGCAGACCGCCGACGAACTGCGCGAAGCCCGCGGCACGCTGACCGAAGCCGGCCGCGCGTCCCCCTTCCGCGACCGCTCGCCGGAAGAGAACCTGAAGCTCTTCCGCGAGATGCGCGACGGCAAGCACGAGGACGGCGCGCACGTGCTGCGGGCGAAGATCGACATGGCCTCGCCCAACATCAACCTGCGCGACCCGGCGATCTACCGCATCAAGCGCGCCAGCCACCACCGCACCGGCGACAAGTGGTGCGTGTACCCGATGTACACCTACGCGCACCCGATCGAGGACGCGCTGGAGAACATCACGCATTCCATCTGCACGCTGGAGTTCGAGGACCAGCGGCCGTTCTACGACTGGGTGCTGGAGAAGCTGGCGAAGTACGGCCAGCTGCAGCGCCCGCTGCCGCAGCAGATCGAGTTCTCGCGCCTGAACCTGACCTACGTGGTGATGAGCAAGCGCTTCCTGCTGCAACTGGTGAAGGAAGGCCACGTCGACGGCTGGGACGACCCGCGCATGCCGACGCTGGACGGCTGCCGGCGCCGCGGCTACACGCCCGAGGGGTTCCGCCTGTTCGCCGACCGGATCGGCGTGTCGAAGTCGGATTCGTGGATCGACTATTCGCTGCTGGAAGACTGCATGCGCGAGCACCTGAACGAGGTGGCGCCGCGCCGCATCGCCGTGCTGGATCCGCTGAAGCTCATCATCGACAACTATCCCGGTGGGCCAGAGCGAGGAGTGCCACGCGCCCAACCATCCGCAGAAGCCGGACTGGGGCACGCGCGCGATGCCGTTCTCACGCGAGCTGTGGATCGAGCGCGAGGATTTCCAGGAGGTGCCGCAGAAGGGTTACTTCCGGCTTGTTCCCCGGGAATACCGTGCGGTTGAAGTACGGGTTCGTCGTGAAGTGTATTGGCGCCGACAAGGATGCCGCTGGCAATATGATCGCCGTGCATTGCGAGTACATGCCGGATTCCAAGTCCGGCACGCCTGGCGCGAACAACTACAAGACCAAGGGCGTGATCCACTGGGTTTGCGCCAACGCCGCTTACGCCGCCGAGGTTCGCCTCTACGATCGGCTTTTCAAGGCCGCTTATCCTGGGCGGTTTTCCAAGAGCTATCTCGACGACTTGAATCCCGATGCCTTGAAGGTGATCACCGGGTATCTCGAGCGTTCATTGCGGGACGCCAAGGATGGGGAGCGGTTTCAGTTTGAGAGGCATGGGTATTTCATTGCAGATCCTAAGACTGAAACCAGTTCCGCGATTCACTTTGGTCGTACCGTGACACTTCGGGATTCATGGGAAAGGCCCAGCACCAAATCGGCTGGGGCACTGTCCACTCTTCAGCCAGATTGAACTGGTCAACCGCTGGCCAAGCAAGTCGTTACTTGAGTTCAACGCCTGCGATTCTCGCCCAGCGTGATAAGTAGCGCTTCTGCTCGCCTTGAGTGGGTGATTCTGGACGATCTGTTTCGCACCAAACGGGAAACTCGCCGCGCGTTCCGCTTACTCTGTGGTGGCGAGTTGACATTCCCTAACTATCGTGACGTGCCATCCCATTCTGCGAAGTGCGCGTTGATTCCTGTGAATCCCGAGCGCGATTGTCTAGAAATCTTCGTCTTCCAAAAATCAGCATTGGTCGAAGGGGGGTCGAAATTATGCCGCAACTGTGGCCATGCCAAAAGCAGCCATGAATGAAGACAACCGTATCGAAATCTCGTGAGCACAAGATCCGGTCGCCCAGGAAGGCGCTTGCATGTGAAGGCGATCTGAAGCGTCCAACTCGGTGAAGGATTGATCGAACAAGCACCTCGGGCTTTGTGTTCTTGCCGTCGATCGCCGCATCCGTTGGCTTCGGCTCCTCACGGGTCAGAAAGTCAGACATGGCAACAATTCTCGAGGAGCGTGACATAATGAATCGATGTTTACTATTCTGATACTGCGGTAGCGCTCGAATACAATCGTGGTTCAGCTCGTCAGGTCGCTCCAGCGACCGCTTCCGTACACATTCGATGATCTCCCTGAGGCGGTATTTAGAGCGATGAGTGCTCAAGGTTTCTTCGTTGACCTGTTTGCAGGCTGTGGCGGACTTTCACTAGGGCTAGAGCGAGAGCGGGCTTCCATCCCGTATTTGTTAATGAACTCAACGCGGATGCCATGGAAAGCTACCTCGCGAATCGCGGCAAGTTGAGCCACGCCTCTCGCATCCTGAGTTCCATTGTAATGACGTAAGGGCCATTGTCAGCGACAAGGCCATTTCGGCGCTTGCTAGCGAGATCAAGCGGGAATTCGGTATCAACGTCGCTCGAGGGGACCTTGATCTCGTCGTCGGGGGACCGCCCTGCAGGGATTCTCCGGATCGGCCATCGGAGATCGTATTCCGTAGAGAAGTCCGCGCTTCCTTCCAACCATCTTTTCCAGGACATGGCCTGGGTCAGTGAGAAACGCGTAGCCAAAGATCTTCCTATTCGAAAACGTCAAGGGGCTGCAGTCGGCAAAATGGACTGCCGCGGGCACGAAGGGCGAAATTTGGGAGGACGTGCAGAAGAAGCATTTCGGCGCCTCTCCGGATACACCGTTCAGTCTGAGGTCGTGTATGCGAAGGATTATGGCGTTGCCCAGAACAGGCCTCGCGTACTACTAGTCGGGGTTCGTGACGACGTAGGAGTTGATCGGTGAAGAAGGTAAGGGGTGCTGCTGGCAAATGGTTTCCTTCCAGCGCCAAGCGGTGACGCACCAGACCTCATTGATCTCTTGGGCGACCTAGAAGATCCCAAGTTCGTGAATGGCGGAAGGATGGAGTCGTACCGCAGTCGATCCGAAGAACGACTTCCAGAGCTGTTGCGAACGAATCCAGTCCGGTCGCAAGGTATTGGGGAAGGGCGAATCGGTGACAGAACAGGAATATAGCTTCCACTCCGATCACGTCCGCGAACGGTTTGAATACATGCTCAAGCACCATGGAGCTATCCCAGCGCATCTCCAAACGAAGAAGTTCGCTCAGAAGCTCTTGCCGAAGCGTTGGGGCAAGGGAGGTGCCCATCAATCACTGCAGACTCATTGCCAGACGACTACGTTCATTATTCGTTGCCCCGCACACTTACTGTTCGGGAATGGGCTCGGCTCCAAATAACTTCCCGATTGGTACCAATTTGCGGGAAGCAGGACCACCGGCGGACTTCGGCGCGCAGGGAATCCTCGTGCGGGCGTATTCGACCGTGAGTTGCCCAAATACACTCAGATCGGCAATGCGGTACCCGTGCCAAGCTCGCGAGAGCAGTAGGCATGCGTTTCGAAGGATCCTCTAGATGCTCAAGATTGCCGACATCGATCTCACCGAGGTCATTCGGCAATTTACTGGCTGGGGAATCGACGCCGCGTACTTCGTCCGGACAAAAAGAAGATCGGACTCAAGAAGTCGATCATGGACGCAACTTCATCGGTGGCTCTTATCTCAAGGCCACCGGCCTTCATGATTACGACAAGCAGCACCAAGGCACGGCCAATCGGGATCTTCGGAAGGCGTATCTGGTCTCTTCCCGACCGCGTCAAGGAAACCAAGGTCAGCCTCTACCGACCTGAGACAAAGCTCGGTGACCCGAGGATATGGATTTACGGGCTCCAGAGCAGTATGCGAGGCCGAGGAAACGCCTTAGCGATAGTTGTAGCGGATGACGAAATCTTCGTCATAAATGCGAGCAAAGAAGAGATTGTCTTCGTCCGCCACAACCCGTGGCTCTCCGTTATCGAAGTTAGTCGCAAGATTTGTCGGCTCCGAAACTAGACGTCGTTTCCGAGCTCCTTGGCCGGCTGCGCCAAATCTCTCGACTCGGATTCCTTCCCACCACGGTGCCCGGCTCAACCGGGATTGGGGCAACTCTTGAACATCATTTGGGCATCCAAATGAATGCCAACAGGGATCCCGACTACAAGGGCATTGAACTCAAGGCTCGACGGAGCACACAGGGTGCCGACTCAGGAGCACCTTGTTTGCTAAGGTTCCTAACTGGGAGCTAAGCGCGCTCAAAAGCAGCAAGGAAATCTTGCTTCAGTCTATGGCTATCACCGCCGCGGGGTCATGCGACTCAATTGCACGGTATCTGCGGAGAAGCCAAACTCGCAGGGCCTATATTTCGAGGTGCGCCGCTCTGGTGACCTCTTGTTAGAGCGGCACTCAAACAGGGACTCCAAGGTGGTGACAGACGTAGCTACATGGGAGTTTGACTCGCTGCGAGAAGCGTTGGCCAAGAAGCATGCGGAGACATTCTGGGTGGTAGCAACCGCCCAGGTCGGAAAAGGGGCGAGAGCAATTTCACTACAACAAAGTCACCCACACAAAGACGCCTATCCTTCATGTTTTTGACACCCTCGTCGAACTAGGCGCTGTCACTATGGATCACCTCATTAAGGAAGCGCGCGTCGGTGGTCCCGCCCATGAACGTCGGCCACTAAAATCCTTCCGAGCAATCTAGACTTACTCTTCCCTCCTAGTACCAAGTACGACCTAACACTTACCTGATTCAGTCTAGAAGTGTGCCTAGAGGTACGCGGTAGGTCGTTTCGGCCGGACTTGAACGGGTTAACCGGCCGAATTGCAGCCGACTTGAGTGCTTCGAGTCCAGCTCCGAAATTGCGGCGCCAGGTCCAGGGTGCGTCGGGTTCCACAACGGATGAGACGCAACGAAGATGCGGTTGGCTTGAAGGTTCACGTAGGCTGGCAGCCTAACTGAAGTGGCCTGTTCAAAATATCCAAGTTGCAAGACAAGCTGGACTGCCGGCTTCGCGCCAAAGAAGAGGCGCGCCCAAGGATTCGCATGCTGTCCCAAGGGGTTGAGGTATCCAGGAGGCAAATAGGCTGCAACATGTGAGCCGGCCCAGCAACGTTAGGGGCTTCCCGAATACCACTGGTAGGCGGACTCACTCCCCGCAATGATAGCCAGACGGGACCTCGCGCGCGTGCACGCAACGTACAGGTCCTCGATTGAGAAGCTTTGGGAGGCTCCCGGCTTTTCTGCATGGACAAGTACAACCAATCCGGCCTCGAGCCCCTTGAAGGACCTAATGGTCGAGAAGTAGACGTAACCGGGCATGCCAAGCCTTGAGAGATCTTGCGTCAATTCAAGCCCGTGGCCGCGCGTGTTTCCGGACATGCAGGAGTTCTCGAGTTCTAGGGCTAAGGATCACGGCGCCCCCTGCCGGCTGCAGCTCATGTATGACCTCCCATGCCCGCGCCGCCATTGCGTCCTTTGGGCCCCGGAATTCGATGAGCGGGACCTCCCGGGTGGGCTCTACCAGGCATCGCCGGTACGGCCATTTCGCAGTATCGGTTGGCAGCTCCGGTGACGCGCTCGGTGTTTCGGCAATTGTGGTACAGGCGGAATATGACTTCTGCCCCTAGGGGAATACGGCACGCTGCTGGTAGACGTCTTGGTTCCAATCGGCCAGGAGGATCCACTG